>JAKSPT010000009.1 GCA_024404495.1 Lachnospiraceae bacterium | reverse complement strand
TGAAAAAGAAAATCCAAGAAATCGGTTAATCATTTGAGCAAAAAGCGAGGGTCACACGCCCTCGCTTTTGCTATCAGTAGCAACGCTTTCTTTCTGCTTTTCCTGCTCGGCTTTTCACTTTGCAAAGCCGTTCCTGCTTGATGCCTCTATTGTGCGGAATATGTTCCGGCGATTTTGGATGTTTGTTTCAGAGGTTTCGTTATTTACATCCGCACCAACGAAAGAAATCCGAACCTTTTTGGCTCGGATTTATTCGCGTTTCGGGGGAGGATTGACATCCGTTGGGAAACGTGCTACAATGCAACTGTAACTATTTTTGAAATCCGTAACAAAAGCCGGGAAAAAGCAGTCATATACAGTAAAGAAAGAGGAGCGAATATGAGAAAAAACGTCTGGTGTTATTTGTCTGTCATTCAGACCGCAATGATTCTGATACTGATCGGGGTGCTGTTATGGCAGACGTTTTCCGGAACAACGGCAGAAAAAGCCGATCTGAAAGCATTTTTAGACGAGCATGAAAGCGTAGGCTATCTTCCGCAGGCGGGGTATATTCCCGATGCGAAAACCGCAGGAACGATAGGATCGGCTATCATTGACAAAATGTCGGGAGAGAGTGTCTTTCGTCCGGACAGCGTTACCGTTGAATACGACGAAGAAAACCGGCTCTGGTTAATCAGCAAAAATTATTTTTATGGCTTTTTCGCTTTTGGTCCCGGTGGCGTCGTTGTCATTGAACAGGACAGCGGAAAAATCGTCAAGGCATTTCTGACGAAATAAGAACGGCGAAGATATATCATTAGACGGGTGACACGGTCGCGGAAAAGCACCGCCAATATTGCTTCTGACGCTGCTGAAAAGAAAACAGATTCTGCTGGTTTGTTTTTTTATTTAATTTTCGGCGCTTGGGGAGGGAATGAAATGCCGTTGCATCACAGACAAAAGGAAGAGATGACCTGCAACGAAGTCAGACACAAGCCGCTTGTTTTTTGGATTTTCGTTATCGGTCTTTCCGCGTTTGCTTTGGAAATCATCATCATCCAAAAGGATTTTATTTCGGTTTTACCCCTCCTAATGCTCGCTTTTGTCATACTGACGTACGTGAACGAAAAAATGATTTACGACGATAACGGTGTTGCGTTTTATGATATGTGGGGCAGAAGCTGTTTTGCGTCATGGTATGAAATCGTGTCGGTCGAGGGTACGCTCAGTGATCCCCGCTTGTCGCGCGGAGGACCGGGAAGGATCGTACTCATCGTATATCACAACAGAAACGGCAGAACCGAGTCGGTACAATACGGTTTTTCGGACTATGTCGGCTTGCCCGAATTCCTCGCCTTTACCATTTGTCATATATGCAAACCATAGCATATTTGCCCATATTTTTCAACAAAAAACCTTGAAAACAGCTTGCTTTCAAGGTTTTTTTCTATTTGGGAAGGAACGCGGGCTCAGTCCGTGGCTCCGCCGTGCCGCCTGACGTACTCGCGCGGGGTCAGTCCGGTCTCGCGCTTGAAGAAGTAGGAGAAATAATAGGGAGAGGAAAAGTTCATCCGCTCCGCCGCGCCGCTGACGCTTTCCCCGCCTTCGAGCAGTGCGATCGCCCGCTCACAGCGGATATGCTGATAGTACCGGATGGGGCTCATACCCGCAAAACGGTGCAGGGTGCGCTTGATCCGGTCAGGCGAGCATCCGAGCGCCCGCGCCGTTTCCTCCATGCTCACGCCGCTCTCCGCGTTCTCCTGCCAATACCCCGTGATCCGCGCGAAGAGCCACGCCGCGGCGTCCGAGCGGGGCTGCGCCGTGTCCGCGCGCTTGCGCCACAGCGACAGGCACAGTTCCTCCAGAAGCATCCGCAGAAGCTGCGATTCCGGTGCCCGCTCAGGCGGTGACGTCAGACAGCCCGACGCGGCGAAACCGCGGTCGGCAGCGGCGATGCCGAGGATCCGCGCGATATGCTCCAGATCCTCGCCGTCCAGCCGGTACTTGCCCGGCGTCAGGTATTCCGTGAGACCCGTCCCGTCAAAGGAGAACCAGAACATATCGCAGTTCTCTCCGTCCGTCCAGAGATTGTGGAACCGTCCGGGCGGATGCAGCACGGTTTCCCCCGCCTCGAGGCGGAAGACCTCACTGCCGGAGGTGATGCCCGCGCTGCCGTGAAGCACGCAGTCCATCTCCCAGAACGGATGCTGCTCCCCCGGAAAACGGTAGGGGTCCTCCATCGTGATGTGATACAGCGTAAATAACCGGTCCACGTTCATCGCCCGCGGCAGCGTCATCGGCTTGAATTCCATCGTTCCTCCGTTTTGCACGAAAATCGTATCTTTTCTCGCAAAAATCACATTGTCATTCCGAAAAATAGGATTATAATAATAGTATACAGCGTCTTTTTGCCGCTGTCAAGGATAAAAAAACGAAAACGGAGGCTTTTGCTATGGAAAAGAAGATCAGACTCGGCTGGCTCGGGGTCGGTCCCCGCGGTCAGGGACTCGTCGGCTGCTACGCACATCACCCGCAGATCCAGATCGTTGCGATCGCGGATTACGCGCGCGGACGCGCGGAGGAGGTCGCCGCGTGGGCGACTGCCGTCTGCGGCACGCCCGTCAAGGGTTTTCAATCCTATGAAGAGATGGTGAGATCGGTTCCGATGGACGCCATTATGATCACGTCCGATCCCGACTGTCAGGTGGACTACGCCGTTGACGCGATGCACCGCGGTCTGCACGTCATGACCGAGGTTCCCGCGGCGTTCAGCATGAAGCAGTGCTGGGATCTGGTCAACACGGTCAGAGCCACCGGTGTCAAATATCAGCTCGCGGAACAGACCCGCCATTGGAACTTTGTCAGACAGTGGCGCAATATGGCGCAGAGCGGCGAATTCGGCAAGATCTACTACGCCGAGGGCGAATATCTGCACTACGAGCCCCGTTGGGACCTGCTCCGTGAAAAGGACACCCATTATTCGGTCAAGCCTTCCACCGCGGAGGAATTCAGCGATCCCCGATACGAAATGTCCTGGCGCTACAAGGCGTTCCAGAACCCCATCTACTATATGCCCCACGAGCTGTCGCCCCTGCTCTCGATCACCGGCGGCCGCATCTGCAAGGTCTCCTGCTTCGGCACCCGCCTCGGCAGCTACGATAACCCGCTGATCCAATGCCGCGACCTTCAGACCGCGCTGATGTACAACACCGACGACGTGATCTTCTCCCTGCGCGCGGGCTTCACCTCCCCCTACGGACCGAAGAGCGTGCTCGGCGCGCACTGGTATCAGATCAAGGGCTCCAAGGCGACCGTGGAAACGAGCCGCAGCACGCTCGACTCGATGAAGCTCTACCGTGCCGGCGGCGAGTGGGAAGCGAAAAACTGGGGCACCGAGGATCCCGACGCGCCCGACTACGTCCGCGAAGCGGATCACGGCGGCGCCGACTTCTACCCGATCTCCAATTTCGTGGACGCCATCCTGAACGATACCGAGCCGGATATGAACGTCTACCGTGCCGTTGAGACCGCCGCTCCCGCCATTATGGCTGTGGAATCCTCCAAGGCGGGCGGTGCCCTGATGGAGATCCCCGATTTCCGTATCAAATGATGACCTATCTTTTCGTCGCCGCGGCGGTCGTCACCTCCGGGCTTTGCGGCCCGCTCTATAAGGTCGTTGCCGACCGAGCGGCGGGAAAGCGGGCGACCTTCCTCGCGCCGCTCTTCTGGTTCCTGCCGCTTGCGGCGGTCTTCGGCATCCTCGCCTCGGTAAACGGCGAGTGGCAGAGCCTGCCCGGGGTACTGCCTCCCGCTCTGCTCGCGGGAGCCGCCGCCGCGACGTGCGCCGTCGCTCTGCTCTTCAGTATGCGGCGGAGCAGCTACGCCTTTGCCATCATCCTCGTCAACTGCAGCTTCGTCTTTCCGATCCTGCTTTCCTACCTTCTCCTGCATGAGGAGACCGGGTGGTGGCAGCTCGTCGGGATGGCGATCGCCGTCGCGGCGATCGTGGTGCTTTACGCCGCCCCCTCGGAGGGGAAGACGCCGACCGTCACGGTGCTCATCACGCTCGCGGCGTCCCTCGGCAACGGGCTGATCGACTTTGCCATCAAGTGGCAGCAGTTCCGCACGCCGGGCACGGCGGAAAACCTGTTTTTCTGCGTCGATTATCTGTTTGCCTCGCTGCTCTGCGGGATCGCCGCGCTGCTGATGAAAGCGGACGGCATTTCGGAAAAAAGCGGGGAAAAATCCCGGTTCCTTTTCAGCGCGCTCGGCATCGGTGCCTGCAACGGTCTTTGCTTCTACTGCATCAGCCGTTCCGCCGCCGAAATGAACGCCGCGGCGCAGTTCGTCGTCATCACGGCGCTCTCCATCGTGCTTTCGCTCGTCATCGGCTGTTACCGGTTCAAAACGAAGCTCGGCAAACGGGAGTGGCTCGGACTGCTCGCGTGTGCGGCGGCGATCGTCTTTCAGTTCCTCAATCTATAAAGGAAAGGAAAAACGTCAATGAAGCTTTGGTATTATCAGGATCCCGCGGCGCGTGAAGAAGCGAACCGTGCCGGACGGGATTACACCCCCGCGTATCTCCCGGTCATGCTCCGCAACATGGGCGTCACCGGAACGGCGCTGACCCCCGACGCATTGAGAAACGGCGCGGTCGCACCGGACGACACGGTCCTCTTCGGCGCGGACACGTTGGGAGAAAAGGAAGCCTCCGCGCTGAAAAAGGCGCTGAAAAACGGCGCGTTTGCGATCGGCTTCGGTACGGTCGGCGGTCCGTTCGGCAATAATCCCGTTCCCGAACCGGAGGATATCTGCGCCGTCGCGGGATATTTCACCTTTTCGGGTTCGAACGAGCCGCTCCCGGTGCTCGGCTCCTTTGCCCGCGTTGATGCGGGGAAAGCCGTGACCGAGGGCACGGTAAAGGCGGAGGACGGCGTTTTCCCCGGCTGTATCCGCTCGGACAACGCGGTTTATTTCCCCTTTGACCTCCCCGCGACCCTCTGGCGCGCCGCCGACGGCAGACCGACCGTCGAAGCCCGACCGCCCTTCCCGTTCGGCAGAGTGCCCGACGGAAGCGTGCTTCCCGCGGATTACGACCACAATATTGCCTACGCCGACTGCTATCAGCGGTATCTTTCGGCGCTGCTTCTGAAACGGGGCATCCCGTCGGTTTTCCCGCTCCCGCCGAAGGACGGGAAGGCGGCGGAGCTGCTTCTGTACTTTGCGGGCGACGACGACTGCTGTCCGCCCGAGGTCATCCTCGAGGCGTCCGGAAAGATGGCGGCGCGCGGTCTGCCCTACCATATCAATATGATGCCGTCCGAAACGACGATGGACTGCTTCTCGATGAACGACGAGCAGATCGCATTGATCCGCTCGCGCGGGCAGGAGCTCGCGGTGCATTACAATTTTGCCTGCTTCCCCTACGATGAGGAAGGGTGGAAGCGGCAGAACGCGCTGTTTGCCGAAAAGGTCGGCGGGGAGAACTGCTGTCCCGTCAACCACGCGCTGATCCAGCTCGGCTCGAACGCGGAGCGGTGCCGCAGGGAAGAGGCGCTCGGACACCTCGGGGACAACAGCAAATTTCAGTACGCCCCCGATCCGAACGACATCAACGCCTTCAACGTGACCGGCTTCGCCTTCGGTTCTGCGTTCCCGCGCTTCACCATCGACGACGCGGAGCACGGCAACCGGGAGCTGAAGCTCTGCGAGGTCTATAACTCCTACTTCGAGCCCCGCATCCGCGAGGGAAAGCCGGAGGAATACGCAAAGCTGTACGGCTATCTCGACGCCGGGGCGTATTACGGCAGAACGCTCCAGTTCTTCCTCCACCCGCACTATCTGACCGACTTTTACGGTCCCTGCCTCCCGACGCTGACCGCGCTCGACGCGGCGCTCGCGCACGTGAAGGAAAAGGGCTGGAACACCGTCTTCCTTGCCACCGACGCGCTGACCCATTGGTGGCACGACCGCGCCGCCTGCCGTCTCACCGACGTGACGGCAGAGGGCTTCACGGCGATCCTTCCCGCCGGACGCCCCTTCACCCTGCGTCTGCCCGACGCCGCCCACGATATCCGCGTTGACGGCAAGCCCGCCGAAGCGGAGCAAAGGAACGTCGGCGGCGCGCCCGCCCTGCTCCTCACCGTTCCGGGCGGCACCGTGACCGTGACTTACCGGGCGGAAGGGATCTGACGCACCGCTTTCCGCCGTTCGCGGAGCGGGACAGATCGCTTTTTCAAACGAAAAACCGCAGTTTTGACGACCGTCCGGGATTCGGGGGCCGTAAAACGCGGTTTTCCGTTTTTTTTGCGTTCCGGAACCGCGGAGGGACCCGAAAATGCCGTCCGGTGTTGACTTTTCGGCGGAAAAACGGTATAATGGAGATACGGAAACGCGAAGCGAGGTGTGAAGATGGATAAGAACGGGGGAACGACCCGGGACCGGCGGTTTACGCTGCCCGCGGGCGCCTTTGATTTCGACGATATCCTTTCCCCGGCGGCAGGGAAGATACGCGCGGTGCAGCTCCTCGACCGGGAGCTTTGGAAAAAGCTGACCGCCCTTTTCGGGAATCCCGGCGTCGACGACGCCGACCACGGCTGGCGCTGTGAATACTGGGGCAAAATGATGCGCGGGGCGTGCTTTCTTTACCGCTGCTCACCCGATCCTGACGACGAACTGTACGCCGTGCTGGAGGAGACCGTGCGCGATATGCTGACGAAGCAGGACGCGCTCGGGCGGTTTTCCACCTATTCCGTGGACTGCGAGTTCCGCGGCTGGGATATCTGGGGGAGAAAATATATCCTCCTCGGGATGCTGTATTTCCTTGAGATCTGCCGCGACGGGGCGCTTGCGGACGCGATCACCGCGGCGCTGATCCGTCACGCCGACTATATCCTGTCGAAAATCGGACGGGCGGAGGAAGGAAAGCTCGTGCTTCCGACCTGCACCGACCATTGGGACGGGCTCAACAGCTGCTCGATCCTCGAACCCTTCGTCCTGCTCTATAACCTTACCGGGGAAAAACGGTATCTCGATTTTTCGGAGTATATCGTTTCCTTCGGCGGCACCCTGCACGAAAACCTCTTCGACACCGCGTACCGGGACGAAAAAGAGGTATGCCGATACTACGCGAACAAGGCGTACGAGATGATCTCCTGCTTCGACGGGCTCGCCGAATACGCCAAGGTGACCGGGAACGAGTATTACCGTGAGGCGGTGATCCGCTTCGGACGCCGCGTGCTCCGCGAGGAGGCAACGGTCATCGGCTGTCTCGGCTGCCGGTTCGAGCAGTTCGACCACGCCTCGCTGACCCAGACCGACGAAACCGTGGTCTCGGCGATGCAGGAGACCTGCGTGACTGTGACGTGGATGAAGTTCCTCTGGCAGCTCTGGCGGATGACCGGGGACCGGGCGTTCATGGACGCTCTTGAGGTCTCGGCGTACAACGCGATGGCGGCGGCGATGAAAAAGGATCCCTTCGATCCCGAAAACGGCGGCGTCCCGCTTCCGATCCACAGCTACAATCCGCTCCGCCACGCGATCCGGTACAAGGAGATCGGCGGGCGGAAGAATATCAACGACCGTTCGGTCTACGGCTGCTGCGTCTGCATTTCCTCCGCGGGCTTCGCGCTCGATACCCTCGCGGCGGCGGGGACCGGGGCGGACGGCACGCTCTATATCAACCTTTACCGGAACGGTTCTGTCCGCTCCGGTGAAACCGTTGTGACGGTGAAGACCGACTATCCCGCCTCCGGGACGGTGAACGTGACGGTTACTGGTGGGAAAAGCGGGAAAATCGCCCTCCGCGTGCCCGGTTGGGCGTCCTTCTTCACGGTCACGGGCGTCCCTTGCGAAGAAAAAGACGGTTACGCTTTCGTTTCCTTCTCCGGCAGCGCAGCCTTTACCGTTGAGATCGGGCTCGGCGTCCGCTTCGTGACGCCCGCGGAAGCGACCGATCTGCCGACGACGGTCGACTGCTATCGCGCGGTGGTTTGGGGACCTCTGGTCTTCGCTCTGGAAGAGACCGGGGATGCCGAACCGGTGCTTCCTCTCGACGAAACGGCTCCGGTCTTCCTTGAAAAAGGGAAGGAAAGCGTCTACGCGCTTTCGGTGGGGCTGAAAGACGGGAAGTGCGTGACCCTCGTTGACTACCCGAGCGCCGGGCAGGACGAGGGCAAAAAGGTCTGTGCGTGGATCCGCACGAGCCGGTAACGCACGATCCGGAGGACTTGGAACGATGGAACACGAACTGCTTTTTCTCGGCACCTGCGCCGCCGACTTCTCCCCGCGCCTGAGAGGCGACTGCCGGGACCGCTTCGATCCCGACGCGCGCCGCTCCTCCTCCGCGCTGCTTGACGGGCGGTATCTGATCGACTGCGGTCCGCATACGCCCGAAGCGCTCGCGATCGCGGGGGCTGACGCCGGGGCGGTCACCGATCTGTTTCTGACCCACACCCACGCCGATCATTTCGATCCCGCCAATATCGAGGCTCTCGCCTCACGCACGGAAAACGGACTGCGGCTTTGGGTCAGCGAAGACGCCGTCCTTCCGGACATGAAGGGCGTCACCGTGACGCGGATGGCAAAATTCGTCCCGTACGCCGTGACGGAAGAGCTGACCGTGACCGGGCTGAAAGCCAATCACGATAAGAACGCGGCGCCCCAGTGGCTGCTTTTCACGGTCGGGGACAAAAAAATACTCTACGCGCTCGACGGGGCGTGGTACGTGAACGAGACCTATTATTTTCTCCGGAACGCCGGACTCGACCTTCTCGTCGCCGACGCGACGGTGGGGGATTACGACGGGGATTACCGGATCGCCGAGCACAACAGCATCCCGATGCTGCGCCTGCTCCTCCCGTCGCTCCGTACCTTCGGCATCGTCGGGGAGGGAACGAAGGTCTTTCTTTCCCACCTCGCGCCCTCGCTGCATCGGTCTCACGCCGAGACCGAAATCATCGCCGCATCCTTCGGGGCGCTCGTCGCCCGCGACGGACTGCGGGTCACCTTCTGATCATCCCGCCGCAAGGCTGATGATAAATAAATATTTTTTGGAGAGTGCTTTTTGAAAAAGAACCACACCTCGGAGATTGTTCGCTGACCGGGAGGTTTGCGGCAATTTCAAACCTCCCGCTTTACGGCATTGACGTCAACAACATTCAGGAGGATAAAAAATGAATACAAATGACATTATCATTCGTTCGGAAAAGAAAGAAGAATACCGCGAGGTGGAAAACCTCATCCGCGAAGCGTTCTGGAATATCTACCGTCCGGGCTGCTCCGAGCATTACGTGATGCATATCATCCGTGACGATCCCGCGTTCGTAAAGGAACTGGATCTCGTGATGGAGTGGAACGGGACGCTGATCGGGCAGAATATCTTTGCGCGGACGGTCATCGAAGCCGACGACGGCAGGGTGGTCCCGGTCCTGATGATGGGACCGATCTGCATCACGCCCGAGCTGAAACGGCACGGCTACGGCAAGAGGCTGCTTGACGAATCGTTAAGAAGAGCGGCGGCGCTCGGCTACGGCGCGGTGCTGTTTGAGGGCAATATCGCCTTCTACGGCAAGTGCGGCTTTGATTACGCGCGGAACTTCGGCATCCGCTATCACGATCTGCCGGAGGGCGCGGACGACTCCTTCTTTCTCTGCAGGGAACTGATCCCGGGGTATCTCAAGGACGTGACCGGCGTGTATCAGACGCCGCAGGTCTATTACGTTTCCGACGCCGACGTGGAGGAATTCGATAAGGATTTCCCCGCGAAGGTGAAAAAGAAGCTGCCCGGACAGCTCGTCTGAAAGGTTCGGTCGTCCGTCACAGGACGTAAGGACGAATGAAAAACGCGGCATCCGCATTTGCGGGTGCCGCGTTTGATTCTTTTATGAGGATCAGCCCATGATCTCCAGCTCGTAAAGACGGATCGTGTCGTCGGAGCCGTTGTTCGCGCCGCCGGGAAGAATGCAGAGGCGGACGTATCTGCCGGAGGCGGAGAGGGAACCGGTGTAGACCGGCTCGCTGTTGTCGGTGACGCGGTCGATCTCGGTCCAGGTATTGCCGTCATCGGAGGCTTCGAGGTACCAGCCCTTCATATCCATCGCGGTATTGCCCGAGTCGCCGCCGTAGGAGGACTGGGAAGCGCCGTAAAGGGAATAGCTCTTCATGTCCTTCTTCGCGCCGAAATCGATCGTGGCGTAGTAGAGCGCCTTGCCTTTGAATTCGGCGGGGAGGTTCTTGTCTTCGGTGACACACCACTTGGTGTTCGCCTTGTCGCCGTCGATCAGCATCGGGAGGTCGTTCTTGTCCTTGTTGCCCTTCGAGCCCGCGATCACGGTCGCGCCGGCGCAGAGGTTGACGCCGCCTTCGGCAGCGGGTTCGGTCTCGGGTGCCTTGGTCTCTGCGGGCTTGGGATTGGTAAGGGGATTCGGGATCGTGACGTCCTGAATATAGCCTGCCTCGATGTTGTAGGTCTTGCCGTCCACCATCTTGCTCTCGGGCGCGTAGTAGGTGACGCGGATGCCGCTCTCGCTGAGAGAGACGGTACGCCAGCCCCATGGTGCCTGCGGGATCGGATCCTTCGAGTAGGAGTAGTCGCCGCAGTGGAAGATGATCTTGTTGTCGTAGTCGGGACCGAGGTTTTCGATCGTCGTTTTGTGGTCGTGCCCGCAGAAGAGCGCGACGACGCGGTCGTCACAGACGAGGTCTTTGAAGTCAAAGCCTTCCTTGGTCAGATCAAAATAGTGCGCGGCGAGGATGACCGGCATATCGGGGTTTTCCGCCATGACGTCGAAAACCCAATCGACGTCGGTGGGGGTGTAGACGCCGTGGTTGTCGGTGTCGGGGTCGAGGTCGCCGTCAAAGTTGTCGAGCATGAAGATCAGATAGCCGCCCATTTTCAGATAGAATTGTCTGCCGAGGTCGGAGCCGGACACTTCCGCCCAAAGCTCTTCACCGTACTGCTCGTGGTTGCCGGGGATGCGGTACTGTTCTTCGCAGGTGAGCTGGGAAGCGTATTCGTCAAAGAAGATCTCGGTGTTCGAGAGATCCTGATGACGCCACGAACCGAAGATACCGGTTTCCCAGAAGTCGAGCGAGTAGTCACCGATGTAGAGGATGGCGTCGTAGCCTTCGTCATCGTAGAAATCGTTCAGGTCGTCGATGAACTTCTGCACGCGGTCGGCGTTCTTCATGCCGTACCAGTCAAGGTGGCAGAGATGGATATCCGACGCCACGACAAGGGTCATATCCTTGTACGGATTTTCCTTGACGGGTTCGGTTTCGGGCACCGTTTCGCCCTGCGTGTCGGTTGGCACGTCGTTCGGCTTTTTGTCACACGAGACGACGGCAAGAAGGGTCAGCGCCGCAAGCAGCAGGGCAAATGCCCGGAGAAATGTGTTTTTCATAAGCGTTTCCTTTCCGCGATCCGGTTCGGAGAACCGTCGTTTTCCCCATTGTATCATAACGCCTCCGGAAAGTCAAGAAAAACCGCCGTTTCCTTTACGCAAAAAAGCCGCCCGAAGGCGGCTTTTTCAAGTTACGATGCGATTATTTTCCTTCGCTCTTGTTTTTCTTTCCACCGAGAACGAGGAGGAGGATTGCGCCGACGATGATCGCGACGCCGATGATGATGCCGACGATGGCACCGGCATTGACTGCGGGCTTTACGGGTTCCTTGGGAGCGTCAGTCCCGGGAGCGTCGGTTCCGGCAGCTTCGGTCCCGGGAGCGTTGGTCTCGGGAGCCTTGGTTTCGGGAGCCTTGGTTTCGGGAGCCTTGGTTTCGGGAGCCTTGGTCACGGGGGGCTCGGTTGCGGCAGGCTCGTGGGACGTGCCGTAATAGGTATCTTCATCCTGAATAACGAGGACGACGGCGTTGTTGCTGATACCGACCTTGTACTGGTTTTCGGTCATCGTGAAGTTCGGGACGAGATCAAAAACGGATTCTCTGCCGAAATCGTCGTGGACGTACTCGCCGCCGTTGCCGAGGTCGCAGATGTAACCCTGAAGCTCGCCTCTCTTGGCTGCTTCGTATTCTTCACCGGCATCCATGTAGGGGAGGTCAAAGTAGACGTCCATGCACATATTGCCTTTTTCATCCCAGTGCCATTCGCCGGGAATATCCCACACTGCGGTGTAGTATTCGAAGGAGTCGGAAACGGAACCGGTGCCCCACCATGCCTCAAAGCCGGTAGGAATATCGGAGTTGTCTGCTTCGGTCCAGTTGAAGATGAAACGGGTCACGCAGTAATCGTCATAAGGATCGTCGGGATACATCATAACGATCGCGCTCATCGTATACTCTTTTGCCTCTTCGTCGGCGGCGACCGGAACGGTGCTGAACGCGAGAAGGGAAACGAGCGTCATCACGGCGAGAAGAATGCTGATCAGTTTTTTCATTTTCGTTTTTTCCTTTCGTTATATCGGAGATCCCCGCCTCGGGCGGGAACTCACTTCTTTGAATTGAATATACCACAAACGGGAAGGATTGTCAAGATATTGCGCGTGAAAAAACGCTTTTTCCGAAAGAAAAACGGAACGCCGCCCGTTTCCGGGCGGCGTTCCGGCAAATCCCCGATATGAAACTTATAACCGATATTTTCGGATCGCCTCGAAGGTCTCGTCCGAAATATCGTGCTCGATCTTGCAGGCGTCGGCGGAGGCGGTCTCCTCACTCACGCCGAGCGAGACGAGAAAAGAGGTGAGGATACGGTGGCGGGAATAGATCTTTTCGGCGACCGATCTGCCCGCCTCGGTGAGGGTGATCCGGTTTTCCCGGTCGGTCTCGATATAGCCGTCGTTCTTGAGACGGCTCATCGCGCGGCTGACCGAGGGCTTGGAGAACCCCATACGGTCGGAAATGTCGATCGAGCGGACGGGCGTGCCCTCTTCCGAAAGGATCAGAATGGTTTCGAGATACATTTCTCCGGATTCCAGAAGCTGCATAGAAAAGCCCCCTTTTTCATCGCTTTTCTATATCGTATCACAAATCGGTGAAATTTTCAAGTTTTTTCCGATATAATATATCAGAAGTTTTCTCCCGTCACCGTGCCGAGGAAGACCGGGAGCCCCGTGGCGTTATCGACGATCGCGTAGACGAAGGGGCGGTCGAGGACGATCTCTTTTTCATATACGATCTCAGCCTCTTTGTTCATCATTCCCCACGTGACGGCGGCTGCCTTTGTGCCGTTTCTCGAAACGTCGATGAAGGTGTTCTGCTCCACGGTCCGGAGATGCGCGTTGTTTTCGGCGTACATCGCGGAGAAGTCGGCATCGGACGAAAAGGCTTTTTCCATCCCGGCGGCTTTCAGCGTGTCGGTGAAGTTGAAATGGTAATCCGCGTTGAATTCGGGCATCAGGACCGAAACGGCGTCGTTCGTCTTTCCGGCAAGCAGCTCCGCGTAACTCTCCGCGTCCATATCGGAGAGGGAGTGCCCCTCCTTCGGCAGAAAGGCGGCAAAGGACCAGCCGTTTCCGCGATAGTTTTTGGAAAAGCCGATGAAGCGGTCGTTTTCCATCCACGTCCTCTCTTCGGAGGAGAGCATCGTCACGGTCTTCGTTCCGCCGTCAGCGGCGGTAAAGGTCATATTATTCCTGATCTGATCGGTTTCGTAGGTCGTTTCCCACTTCGCGTCGAAGCAGACCGCGTTCATGAGGAGCATCACGTCGTCGGCTTCAAATTCGATCGGCAGCTCCTTGATCATCCCGTCGGTCTTTTTCTCCGCCCATTTGTTCACGTCCTTCAGGGTCGAATTGTCAAAGGCGGCGCGGTAGACCTCGGCACCGTACCAGTCGGCGTTGGTCTGGAGGAAGGCGGGAAGGGGCTCTTCGTGGGTATCGCGGCACCAGAGCGAGTTTGCCGAGGTGAAACGGCAGTCTTTGTCCGAAGAAAGGGTATTTACGAGAGCGTACAGACTGCGGTTCATCGTGTCCCGGTCGGTGCCGAACATTTTCCCGGTGTCGGCGAGCGTTTCGCCGCTCATCCCGTTTTCGATCATTCCGATACACAGCATCGCCGAGAGCGGGGAGATCAGCTTTTCTCCCTCTCCGATCCCGTCGAAGAGCGTAAAGGCAAAATTCCGGTAGACTTCCGGGAAATCCGCGGCGATCTCACCGGGCTCGGTCTCTTTTCTCGAATAATCCTTCGAGAGCTCGGCAGCGGAGACTACCGTGCAGGAGGGAAGCAGAAGCACTGCGGCAAGGAGCAGGCAGAGGAGCGCGAAAAGGCGGGACTTCGTTTCTTTGTTGGACCGTGTCATAGTATCCTCCGATATTCCGTACGTTATGTTGACTTTTTTTGAAAAACCACTTGACAAGTTAGCGCCGGGTAACTATAATGAATGCAGAGTTAGCCGAGGGTAACCGACCGCTTTCCGGTCAGATTTTCCCCCGATACCATATAAGACGGAAAAAAGCGGTTTTGGTTTCGCTTTTTTTCAAAAAAGTTTTCATTTTTCCGCTTTTTTCGGAAAAAGGAGGGATTCCTATGACGCTTGACAGCCTCCCCATCGGTCAGAGCGGCGTGATCACCGCCGTTCACGGGGAAGGGGCGCTCCGCCTCCGCTTCCTCGATATGGGGCTGATCCCCAAAACGAAGGTCCTCGTTTACAAGGCGGCACCGCTCGGCGACCCGATCGAGCTGCATCTGCGCGGTTATTCGCTGACCGTCAGAAAAGAGGACGCGAAAATGATCGAGATCGAACCGACCGGAGCCGAACGGAAAGAGGGGGCAAAGGTATGATCTTCGCGCTTGCGGGCAATCAGAACTGCGGAAAAACCACGCTTTTCAACGCGCTGACCGGCTCCAATCAGCACGTCGGGAACTTTCCGGGCGTCACGGTCGATCAGAAGGCGGGAGAGATCCGGGGCGTGAAGGACGCGACGGTCGTCGATCTGCCCGGCATCTATTCGATCCGCCCCTATACGAACGAGGAGATCGTCACCCGCGATTTCATTCTGAACACGCATCCCGACGGCATCATCAATATCGTGGACGCGACCAATCTGGAACGCAATCTGTATCTGACCTTACAGCTTCTCGAGCTGAAGATCCCGACCGTCGTCGCATTGAATATGATGGACGAAATGCGAGAAAACGGCGGCTCGGTCGATATCGCCGGAATGTCCGAGCGCCTCGGCGTGCCGATCGTCCCGATCAGCGCGGCGAAAAACGAGGGTATCAGCGAGCTGATCGACCGCGCGGTCTCGGTCGTGAAGGAAAAGAAGCTGCCCGAACGGCTCGATTTCTGCCCCGACGGTCCGGTCCATCGCTGTATCCACGCGGTCTCCCACGTCATCGAGGACCACGCCTCCGAGGTCGGCGTTCCCGCACGCTTCGCCGCGACGAAGGCGATCGAGGGGGACGAGTTCATGCTCTCCGCCCTGCAGCTTGACCGGAACGAGATCGAACTGATCGGGCACTCGGTCAAGGAAATGGAAGAGGAGAGCGATCTTGACAGCAACGCCGCCATCGCCTCGATGCGGTACGACTTCATCGAGGATCTCTGCCGCCGTACGGTGAGGAAGCCGCACGAAAGCAAAGAGACCCTCCGCAGTACGGCGATCGACAGGATCGTCACGAACAAATATCTCGCCCTGCCGATCTTCTTCGGCGTGATGTTTCTCATTTTCTGGCTGACCTTCGGTCTGATCGGCTCCGCGCTCTCCGATCTCCTTTCGCTCGGGATCGACGCCGTGACCGGAGCGGTCGACCGCGCGCTCACCGCCTACGGGCTGAACCCGGTCGTGCAGAGCCTCGTGATCGACGGCATATTCGCCGGGGTCGGCGCGGTGCTTTCCTTCCTGCCGCAGATCATCGTCCTCTTCTGCTTTCTTTCGGTTCTGGAGGACACCGGCTATATGGCGCGCGTCGCCTTCGTGATGGATAAGCTGATGCGTAAGATCGGGCTTTCGGGGCGCAGCTTCGTCCCGCTGCTGATCGGCTTCGGCTGCACGGTCCCCGCCGTGATGTCGGCGCGGACGCTCTCCTCCGAGCGCGACCGCAAAATGACGATCCTGCTCACTCCCTTTATGAGCTGTTCGGCAAAGATCCCGATCTACGCCGTCTTCTCCTCCGCTTTCTTCCCGAACCACGCCGCGCTCGTGATGATCGGTCTTTACGTCGGCGGTATTCTCCTCGGCATCCTTTCGGCGCTGCTTTTCAAGGGAACGCTCTTCCGCGGCAAGCCGATCCCCTTCGTCATGGAGCTGCCGAATTACCGTTTCCCCTCGTTAAAAAGCGTCGCGCTTCTGCTCTGGGACAAGGCAAAGGATTTTCTGACCCGCGCCTTCACGGTCATCTTCGCGGCGACCGTCATTATCTGGTTTTTACAGACCTTTGATCCCCGCCTCAACGTCGTCACCGACAGCGGCAACTCGATCCTCGCCGCGATCGGCAGACTGCTTTCGCCTGTTTTCATCCCGCTCGGCTTCAACGACTGGCGGGTCACGACCGCGCTGATCTCGGGCTTTACCGCAAAGGAAGCGGTCGTCAGCACGCTCGGCGTTCTGACCGGATGCGGCACCGCGGAGCTCGGCGCCGTTCTTCCTACCCTCTTCACGCCGCTCGCCTCGGTCTCCTTCCTCGCCTTCACGCTTCTCTATACGCCCTGCGTCGCGGCAATCACCACCGTGCGGAAGGAACTGAACTCGAAAACGCAGGCGATCTTGCTCGTGGTCTTCCAGTGCGTCCTCGCGTGGGTCGTCGGCGCGCTGGTCTATGCCGTCGGAGGGCTCTTCTGATGGGTGCGCTCGACTGGGTCATCCTGCTCCTCGTCGCCGCCGCCTTTGCCGCAGCCGTGATTTATTCGGTGAAGCACAAGGGCTCCTGCTCCGGCGACTGCGCCTCCTGCGGGAAAAGCTGCGGGCGGAAAACGAAGAAATAGTAAACGGAAAAGCCGTCTGTTTCCGGAGATCGGACCGACGGCTTTTTCCCTTTTTTGCCGCTTGGAGCGGGGCGTTTCCGGTTGACAAAAAAGGCGGAATATGGTACAATAATTTATTGGTTCATACCGTTTTCCGACGGGAAAACCGAGAACCGAAAACCTTGAAAGGGCATACCGGAATGAAACTTGCGAAATATCTGAAACCTTACTGGTATCTCGCTCTGCTCTCGCCGATCATGATGATCGTGGAGGTTTTGGTCGACCTGAAGATCCCCGATCTGATGGCGACCATCATTGACAAGGGCGTCATCGGGCAGAACATGGATATCATTCTTTCGACCGGGCTTCGTATGATGATCTACGTCATCATCGGGGGCATCGGGGGCATTTCCTGCTCCTACTTCGCGTCGGCGGCGGCACAGAGCTTTTCCTGCGACCTCCGCAACGACACCTATAAGCAGGTGATGGCGCTCTCCCTCGAACAGACCGATCAGTTCACGACCGGCTCTCTCATTACCCGTCTGACCAACGACGTTACGGCGGTGCAGGATCTCGTGGCGAATATCCTCCGTATGTTCGTTCGCGCGCCGATGTTTTTCATCGGCGGCATCTTCATGATCCGCACGCTCAACGTCCGCTACTCGCTCGTACTCGCGATCGCGATGCCGATCGAGCTGATCCTCGTCATCGGCGTCGTGCTGAAGGCCTCCCCGATGTTTCAGGTCGTACAGAAAAAGCTTGACCGCGTCAACTCGGTCGTGCAGGAGGACGTCGCGGGCGCAAGGGTCGTCAAGGCGTTTGCGATGGAGGATTACGAGATCGGCCGCTTTGATACCGTCAATACCGACTACCGTGACACCACGATGAAGGTGCAGAAGGTGCTCATCCGCCTCGGGCCGATCATGAGCATCATCATGAACTTCTCGATCATCGCCATCCTGCTCGTCGGCGGGCAGGCGGTACGTGACGAGCTTGCCGCCGGGGCGGCTGACGTCCACGTCGGCGCGATCAGCGCGGCGATCACTTACGTCACCCAGATTCTTTCCTCTCTGCTGATGATCAGCATGATGTTCCAGTCGGTCAGCCGTGCCGTCGCCTCCGGAAAGCGTATCCTTGAGGTGCTCGACAGCAAGCCCACCGTCGTCAGCGGCACCGAAACCGAGGGGACCGAAGAGGCAAAGCGCGGCGAGGTCGTCTTCTCCGACGTTTCCTTCCGCTATCCCGGGGCGTCCGGCCGTGACGTGCTCCGCGATATCGACCTCGTCGTCCGTCCCGGTGAGTTCGTCGCCATCCTCGGCGCGACCGGATGCGGCAAATCTTCTCTCGTCAATCTGATCCCCCGCTTCTACGACGTGACCGGCGGTTCGGTCATGGTCGACGGCAGAGACGTGCGCGATTACGAGCTCGGCGCGCTGCGCGAAAAGACCTCGCTCGTGCTGCAGAAGAGCGAGCTTTTCTCGGGGACTGTGATGGACCACATCCTCCACGGCGCGCCCGGCGCGACCGAGGAGGAAGCGATCGCCGCCGCGAAGATCGCGCAGGCGGACGAATTCATCACCGGCTTCAACGAGGGCTATCAGACGGTGATCGCCGAGAAGGGCGCGTCCCTCTCGGGCGGGCAGAAGCAGAGAATGTCGATCGCCCGCGCGCTCGTCCGCAAGCCCGAGATCCTGATCTTCGACGACAGCACCTCCGCGCTTGACCTCGGCACCGAGGCAAAGCTGCGCCGCGCCCTGCGCGAGAATTTCCCGGATACCACGATCATCATGATCGCACAGCGTATCGCGTCGGTCACCGAGGCGGACCGCATCGCCGTTCTTGAGGACGGCGTGATCACCGCCTGCGCGCCGCACGAGGAAATGATGAAGATCAGCCCTGCCTATCTCGACATCTACAACTCCCAGTTAAAGAAGGGAGGCGAGAAGAATGGCTAAGGAACCGAAGGCAAAAAAGAAGGAAGAGCTTGACGAATATACCGCGTATATGAAGGAACAGCGGGAATCCGGCAACGCTTCCGCGGGCAAGCCGAATCAGGGGATGCGCCCCGGAGGCGGCAGAGGACGCGGTCCCGGCATGAAGGAAAAGCCGAAGGATCTGAAGGGCACGCTCCGCCGTCTGATCGCCTACATCGGCAGAAGCAAATGGCTCGTCATCGTCCTGCTCGCGATGACCGTTCTGACCACTATCCTCACCCTCGCGGGTCCCGACCTGCAGGGTAAGGCGATCGGCGCGATCTTTACCGAGGCAGAGGACGGAAGCCACTATTTCGACGGGGAGGCGCTGACCGCCATCCTCATCAAAATGGGCGTTATCTACCTCGTCTCCTCGGTGATCTCCTATATCACCGGCTTCTTCGCGGCAAAGCTTTCCCTGACCACCGTTTACAATATGCGCCGCGACCTTTTCCGCCGCATTTCCTATCTGAAGATCAAGGTGGTCGACAGCCACCGCCACGGCGACATCATGAGCCGTATGACGAACGACGTCGAAAACGTGTCGAACACGATCTCCAGCTCGATCTCGTCCCTCTTCTCGGCGGCGATCACGCTGGTCGGCTCGCTGATCATGATGCTGAAATACAGCCCCCTGCTCACTCTCGTTTCGCTCGTGACCATCCCGCTCACCATCCTCGCCTCGACCCAGATGACCAAGCTCGTGCGGAAATACTTCGTCCGTCAGCAGAAGCTTCTCGGTCAGCTCAACGGCGCGGTGGAGGAAAACGTCACCGGATACCGCACGGTCGTCGCTTACGGCAGGGAAGAACGCGCGGTGGAGGATTTCGGCGTCATTTCCGATAACCTCAAGCATACCGGCATCCGCGCGAATATCTTCGGTTCGATTATGGGTCCGCTGATGAACGTAATAGGCAACTTCGGCTTCCTGCTCATCACGGTGACGGGCGGTTACCTCTCGCTCAAGGGCGCGATCGCCGTTTCGGCGCTCCACAGCTTCATTCAGTATTCCCGCCATCTCAACCGCCCGATCAACGAGGTCGCGAACCAGTACAGCGCGATCATGACCGCCATCGCGGGCGCGGAGCGCGTCTTTGAGATCATGGACGCTCCCGGCGAGGAAAACGAGGGCGGCGACGAGCTCGACGATTCGACGGTGCGCGGCGAACTCGATTTCAGGGATATCATGTTCTCCTACGTTCCGGGCGAACCCGTTCTGAAGCATTTCGATCTCCACGTCAATCCCGGTGAAACGGTCGCCATCGTCGGCAGGACCGGCTCGGGCAAGACCACGGTCGTCAACCTGCTGACCCGCTTCTACGATATCGACGGCGGCGAGATCCTGCTCGACGGCAAGAACATCGAGAGCATCTCCAAAAAGGAGCTGCGCGAGGCGATCGGCATCGTGCTGCAGGATTCCGTCCTCTTCTCGGATACCATCGAAAACAACATCCGCTACGGCAGACCGGACGCGACCGACGAGGAGGTCCGCGCCGCGGCAAAGACGGCAAACGCCGACCTCTTCGTGGAGCGTCTGCCCGACGGCTACGCGATGAAGCTCTCCGAATCGGGTGAGAATATCTCGCAGGGTCAGCGTCAGCTCCTCTGCATCGCGCGCGCCGCTCTGGCGGACCCGAAGATCCTCATTCTCGACGAGGCGACCTCCTCGGTCGATACCCGTACCGAGATGCAGATCCAGCTCGCGATGCTCGAGCTGATGAAGAACCGCACAAGCCTCGTCATCGCGCATCGACTTTCCACCATCCGCAACGCCGACAAGATCATCGTTCTTGCCGACGGGCATATCGTGGAGAGCGGAAACCACGAGGAGCTGCTCGAACAGAAGGGCGTTTACTACGAGCTTTACCAGACGCAGTTTGCGGGCATGGAAACCTGAAAACAATACCCCGATGCGTATTCAGACGCATCGGGGTATTATTATCAGCGGAATTTTTCTTTCGGGCAAGTGAAATTATTTCACGATCGTCAGCGATTCGTCGAGCGGACGGCGCTTCTTGCTTCTCAGGGGATCGCCCTCCGCGGCGTAGCCGAGCGCGATGACGAGGCGGGGCGTCAGGTCGTCCGGGAGACCGACCGCCGCGCGGAGCTTATCCTCGTAGAACCAGCCGAGGATCGTCGTGGCAACGCCCATTTCGGCGGCGGCGAGGGTCAGATGTGCGGTCACGATGCCGATATCGATCTGCGCAAAGTGCTGAGAGGTGATCTTCGAGGCGATCTTTTCGGAGAGGGTCGCTTTCCGCTCGGAGATCACGATGAAGGCGGGGACCTTCGCGGCGTAGCGGTTCATCACGGCGTCGGAGACGCATTTCGCAATCTCGTGCGCCTTTTCGGGGTTCGGGATCAGCGTAAAATGCCACGGCTGACTGTTGCACGCGGAGGGCGCGAGGGCGGCAAGCGAAAGGATCTCCTTCAGCTTTTCCTCCTCCACGGGTCTTTCGTCGTAATTGCGGCAGCTCTGACGGGTCAGATACAGTTCACGGCAGGTCATTTTGAAAAACCTTCTTTCCGATTTTTGCAATATGCTTGTATTCCATATTATAACACTCCCGAAAACACTTGACAAGCCTTTTTTCCGATGATATAATAAAATCACGGTAATTTATCGCGGAAAGGGTGATCCGTATGTCAAAAATCATTGAGGAACGCAGAAAAAAGACGCTTTTTCTGACGCAGTTTTCGCTGCTGCTCGCGATCGAAGCGATCGTCTGCTTCACGCCGCTCGGCTCGATTCCGATCGGTCCGCTGGTCGCCACGCTGAGCCACGTTCCGGTCATCATCACCGCGATCACGCTCGGTACGGGCGCGGGAACGCTGATGGGCTTCTTCTTCGGGCTGTTCAGCTTTCTGTACTGGACGTTCAATCCCGGGGTCACTTCCTTCGTGTTCACGCCGTTCTATACGATCGGCGAATTCGGCGGGAGCGTATGGAGCATCGTGATCTGCTTCGTGCCCCGTATCCTGCTCGGGCTTTTCTCCGGTCTGGTCTTTTCCGCCCTGCATAAGCTGTTCGACGGCAAAAAAGCCGACGCCGTTTCCTACGTCGCCTCCGGTATCGTCGGTTCGCTGACCAATACCGTCCTCGTCCTCGGCGGGATCTATCTCTTCTTCGGCAGAGAGTACGCCGCGGCGAACGGGCTGGCTTACGAAGCGCTGATCGGCGCGATGATGGCCGTCATCGGCTCGAACGGTCTTTTGGAAATGGCGGTCGCCGCCGTGATCGCGTTTGCGGTCTGCCTGCCGGTACGGAAATATTTCCTTAAACTGCATTGAATTTTGAAATCATTACGCTCCCGCAAGCCGAAAGGTTTGCGGGATTTTTGCCTTTTTCCCCATTCGGAGAAAAAGGTTTGGCGAAGCAACTTCCGATGCGGGAGAACGGCTTGCCCTCTTGCTTTGTTTCTCTTCCGTTCGTTTACCGGACAAACCCCGGTTTTCTTACAGAGAATGAAAGTTACCGCACCGAACGGTACAGATTCGCGAACGAAAAAAGAGGGAGGGGGTAAGCCGATAGGGGGAGGGAGAATGATGCCGAGAGAGCATTTTTAATAAAATGCGATCGAGGCGTCTCTTCCTCCCCCTGCGGTGATTCTTTTTCCGCCGAGGCTCCTTTTTCTTCAAAGAAAAAGGGCCGGAATTGTGACAAAAAGGAAAGGAAATAGCCCTTTACATTTTATATTATTTATGCTATAATATACTGAATATTTGTTCGGAAAAGGAGGAAGCGAATGGACCGTTTTATTCTTCATTCGGAGTATCAGCCGACCGGAGACCAGCCCGAGGCGATCGAAAAACTGGTCCGCGGTGTGGAAAGCGGCATGAAGGGGCAGACCCTGCTCGGCGTGACCGGCTCGGGCAAGACCTTCACGATGGCGAACGTCATCGCAAGGCTGAACCGCCCCGCGCTCGTCCTCGCGCACAATAAGACCCTCGCGGCGCAGCTCTGCTCCGAATTCCGCGCCTTCTTCCCGGAAAACGCGGTCGAATACTTCGTTTCCTACTACGACTATTATCAGCCGGAGGCGTATATCCCCGGCAAGGATATCTATATCGAAAAGGACGCGATGATCAACGACGAGATCGATATGCTCCGCCACAGCGCGACCTCCTCACTTTTCGAACGGCGCGACGTCATCATCGTTTCCTCGGTCTCCTGCATTTACAGCCTCGGCAGTCCGGAGGACTATACCGAGCTGATGATCTCCCTCCGCCCGGGGATGATCCTCGAACGGGACGATCTGATCCGTCATCTGATCGCGATCAATTACGAGCGCAACGACCTCAATTTCGTCCGCGATAAGTTCCGCGTTCGCGGCGATACCGTGGAGATCTATCCCGCCTCCTCCGATAAAAAGGCGATCCGGGTCGAGTTCTTCGGCGACGAGATCGAGCGCATTTCCGAAATCCAGGTGCTGACCGGGGAACTGATCCGCCTCCTCTCCTACGTCGCGATCTTTCCCGCGACTCACTACGCGACGACGGACGACAAGCGCGAAAAAGCGATCCTTGAGATCGAAGAGGAGCTTGCCGACCGCGTGAAATGGTTCGAGTCGCAGGGGAAGCTGATCGAGGCGCAGCGCATCGCGGAGCGCACCAATTACGATATGGAAATGATTCGCGAGATCGGATACTGCTCGGGCGTGGAAAACTATTCCCGCGTCTTTTCGGGCAGGGAACCGGGCTCCACGCCGTACACCCTCCTCGATTATTTCCCGAAGGATTTCCTTCTTTTCGTGGACGAGTCGCACGTCACCCTGCCGCAGGTGCGCGGGATGAGCGGCGGCGACCGGGCAAGAAAAAAGAGCCTCGTCGATTTCGGCTTCCGCCTCCCCTCGGCGTACGATAACCGCCCGCTGTTTTACGAGGAATTCGAGAAGAAGATCGGGCAGACCGTCTTCGTTTCCGCAACGCCCGCCGATTACGAGCGCGACCACTCCTCGCAGATCGTGGAGCAGGTCATCCGTCCGACCGGGCTGCTTGACCCCGAGGTCGAGATCAGACCCGTTTCCGGGCAGGTGGACGACCTGATCGGGGAGATTCACAAGCGGGAGGAAAAGGGCGAGCGCGTCCTCGTGACCACGCTGACGACCAAGATGGCGGAGGACCTGACCGAATACCTCGAAATGAACCTCATCAAGGTCAAATATATCCATCACAACATCGAAACGATGGAGCGCACCGAGATCATCCGCGATCTGCGCCTCGGCGTTTTCGACGTGCTGGTCGGCATCAATCTTCTGCGCGAGGGTCTTGACCTCCCCGAGGTCTCGCTTGTCGCCATACTCGACGCCGATAAGGAGGGGCTTTTCCGTTCCGAGACCTCGCTGATCCAGACGATCGGCCGCGCGGCGAGAAACGCCGACGGCAAGGTCATCCTTTACGCCGACGTGATGACCGATTCGATCAAAAAAGCCGTCGCCGAGACCAATCGCCGCCGTGCGATCCAGAAGGCGTACAACGAGGCGCGCGGTATCACGCCCGAAACCGTCCGCAAGGAGGTCCGCGAGCTGATCGAGATCGGGCTGAAAGAGGCAAAGGAAGAGGACGGCAGAAGGAAGCGCACCGAAAACGCGCGCGGCGCTTCCGTCCGGACGCCGAAGAACGACGCGGAACGCGCCGATCTGATCGAAGAACTGACGAAGGAAATGAAGGAAGCGGCAAAATCGCTCGAATTCGAGCGCGCCGCCTATCTGCGTGACCGTATCCGCGAACTGGAAGAGACCGGCACCGCCGAGATCGCTCCCGCACCCGCGAAAAAGCCGCGCACGATCCCAAAAACGAGAAAAAAAGGCTGATACCCCAAAAGAAAGGACTCTTTTATGGCACTTCGGGAACTGACCGTGCGGGGCGCACGGGTACACAATCTGAAAAACGTGACGCTGACCATCCCGCGCGACAAGCTGGTGGTTTTCACCGGGCTTTCGGGCTCGGGCAAGTCCTCGCTCGCGTTCGACACGATCTACGCGGAGGGGCACCGCCGCTTCGTGGAGTCGCTTTCCTCCTACGCGCGGATGTTCCTCGGTCAGCTTGACAAGCCGGATATCGATTCGATCGAGGGGCTTTCCCCCGCGATCTCGATCGATCAGAAGACGACATCACGCAACCCGCGTTCGACGGTCGGCACCGTGACCGAGATCTACGATTATCTCCGTCTGCTCTACGCCCGCGTCGGCATCCCGCACTGCCCGATCTGCGGCAGGGAGATCCGGCAGCAGACGGTCGATCAGATCCTCGACCGCATCCTCGAGCTGCCCTCCGGCACCCGCTTTATGGTGCTGGCGCCGGTCGTCAGGGGCAAGAAGGGTATGCACGAAAAGGTCTTTGACAGCGCCAAAAAAGCAGGCTACGTCCGTGCCCGCGTGGACGGCGTCCTCACCGAGCTCGGGCAGGAGATCGGGCTCGATAAAAACAAGAAGCACACGATCGAGATCGTCGTCGACCGTCTTTCCATCCGCGACGACGTCCGCTCCCGCCTCAGCGACTCGGTGGAGACCGCGCTGAATCTTGCCGAGGGAAATCTCGTCATTTCGGTCGTCCTCCGCGAGGGCGAGACCTTCGGCGGGGAGGCCGGGCCTCGTTTTTCGCAGAGCTACGCCTGCGAGGAGCACGGGATCTCGGTCGGCGAGCTTTCGCCCCGGATGTTCTCCTTCAATAATCCCTTCGGCGCCTGCGAAGCCTGCTCCGGGCTCGGCGAAATGCGGGTCATTTCGCCCGAACGGGTCATTCCCGACGAGAGCCTGACCCTCCGTGAGGGCGCGATCCAGGTCAACGGCTTCAAGACCCTCGACGAATACAGCTATAACGGTCCGCTCTTCCTCGCCGCCGGCAAGGCGCACGGCTTCGACCTCGATACGCCCTTCCGCGATCTGAGCGAGGAAGCGAAGCACGCGATCCTTTACGGCACCGGGGACGAGCGCTACGACGTCGTCCGCTATTTCGACAATACCTCCAAGCGTCAGCTCGCAAAATTCGACGGGGTCCTGAAAATGATCCAGGACCGCTTCGATATGGGGCAGAACGAGTATTACGAGGACTTCATCGAGGAAGTGACCTGCCCGAAATGCGGCGGGAAACGTCTGAAGCCCGAGGTGCTCGCCGTGACGGTCGGCGGAAAGAACATTCACGATTTCTGCGCGCAGTCGGTCACCGAGGCGCTCGCCTTCGTGAAGGAAATGAAGCTCACGAAGACCGAGCAGACGATCGCCGCCGAGATCACGAAGGAACTGAAGAGCCGTCTCGGCTTTCTGGAAAACGTCGGGCTCGAATATCTGACGCTCACCCGCAAGGCGGGCTCGCTTTCGGGCGGCGAGGCACAGCGCATCCGCCTCGCGACGCAGATCGGCTCCTCGCTGATGGGCGTGCTCTATATCCTCGACGAGCCGAGCATCGGGCTCCATCAGCGCGATAACCATAAGCTGATCGAAACGCTGAAAAAGCTCCGCGACGTCGGCAACTCGGTCATCGTCGTCGAGCACGACGAGGAAACGATGCTCGAATCGGATTATATCGTCGATATCGGTCCGGGCGCCGGCATTCACGGCGGCGAGATCGTGGCGCAGGGAACGCCCGAAGAAATCATGGCGAATCCCGTCTCTCTGACCGGACTCTATCTCTCCCACAAAAAAGAGATAAAAATTCCCGAGACCCGCCGTCCCGGAAACGGAAAATATCTCACGGTTTACGGCGCGGAGGAGCACAATCTGAAAAAGATCGACGTTGCCTTCCCGCTCGGGACCTTCACCTGCGTGACCGGCGTTTCCGGCTCGGGCAAATCCTCTCTCGTCAACGGGATCTTAATGAACAAGCTGGCGCACGACCTCAACCGTGCCTATACCCACGCGGGGAAGCACGACCGGATCGAGGGTATCGAGAACCTCGACAAGGTGATCTCGATCGACCAGAGCCCCATCGGCAGAACGCCGCGCTCCAA
Source organism: Lachnospiraceae bacterium (assembly GCA_024404495.1). Taxonomy (GTDB): domain Bacteria; phylum Bacillota; class Clostridia; order Oscillospirales; family CAG-272; genus CAKRZE01. Next base: position 53,924 of record JAKSPT010000009.1, on the reverse strand, counting down.
CCCGGCGACCTATACCGGTCTTTTCAACGAGATCCGCGATCTTTACGCCTCCACGCCCGACGCGAAGCAACGCGGCTACGGTCCCGGACGCTTCTCCTTCAACGTGAAGGGCGGCAGATGCGAGGCTTGTCAGGGCGACGGCGTGAAGTGCATCGAAATGCATTTTCTTCCCGACGTCTACGTGACCTGCGACGTCTGCAAGGGCAAGCGCTACAACCGCGATACCCTTGAAGTGAAATACAAGGGCAAGAACATTTACGACGTTCTCGATATGACGGTAGAGGAAGGGCTCGCCTTCTTCGAGCATCTGCCCCGTCTTGCCCGCAAGCTGCGGACGCTGAACGACGTCGGGCTCGGCTATATCAAGATCGGGCAGTCCTCGGTCACCCTTTCGGGCGGCGAGGCGCAGCGCGTCAAGCTGGCGACCGAGCTTTCCAAGCGCGCGACCGGGCGCACCGTCTATATCCTCGACGAGCCGACGACAGGGCTGCATTCCGCAGACGTGGACCGTCTGATCGAGGTTTTGCAGAGACTGGTCGACGCGGGGAATACCGTGATCGTCATCGAGCATAATCTTGATCTGATCAAGACAGCCGACTATATCGTAGACCTCGGTCCCGAGGGCGGCGACAGAGGCGGCACGCTCGTCGCATCCGGTACGCCCGAGGAGGTCGCGGCGTGCGAGGCGTCCTATACGGGACAGTTTTTGGGGAGAGTCTTAAGTCAGAAGTCTTAAGTCTATAGTCTTAAGGCTTAAGGCTTAAGACTCATGACTTATCAATAAAGTGAGGCAAAAAATGCAATTCATCGAATACCTGAAAGCGCTGTTTCTCGGCATCGTCGAGGGGATCACCGAGTGGCTGCCGATCTCGTCGACCGGACATATGCTGCTCGTGGACGAATTCCTGCACCTGAACGTGACCGATTCGTTCAAGAATATGTTCTTATACGTGATCCAGCTCGGGGCGATCCTTGCGGTCGTTCTCCTCTTCTGGAAGAAGATGTGGCCCTTCGGCGTGAAGGAGGAGGGCGGGATCCTCATCAAAAAGGATATCTTTACCGTGTGGTTCAAGGTGGTCCTCGCCTGCGTGCCGGGCACGGTCGTGACCCTGCTTTTCGACGACTGGATCGAGGCGCATCTGAGTACGCCGGTCGTCATCGCCGTCGCGCTGATCGTTTACGGCGTCGCGTTCATCGTGATCGAGGGAAGAAAAAAGAAAAAGCCCCGCGTCCGCACGCTGGATGACCTTTCGTGGCGCGATGCCTTCTATATCGGGCTGTTTCAGGTGCTTTCGGTCATTCCCGGCACCTCCCGTTCGGGTGCCACCATCCTCGGGGCGCTTCTGATCGGCGTTTCCCGCGTCGCCGCGGCGGAATTCACGTTCTTTCTTGCCGTTCCGGTCATGTTCGGAATGAGCGCGATCAAGCTGCTGTCTTTTGATTTCGCGTTTCAGCCGGGAGAGCTTGGGATCCTGCTCGTCGGGACGCTCACCGCGTTTTTCGTGTCGCTTGCCTGCGTGAAATTCCTGATGAGCTACATCAAAAAACACAATTTCCGCATCTTCGGCGCCTACCGTATCCTGCTCGGTATCGTCGTTTTGCTCGTGTTCCTCTTGATCCTGTGACCGATAGGGGCTGCCGCTTCAACGGGAGGCAGGAGTCGTTTCACTGTGATAAGAATACCGCCCTTCGGAGAATTACGAAGGGCGGTCGTTTTTTCAGATATGGAACAGGTTCTTTACGTTGCAGTAGCTGATATCGGAGACGAGGTCGCCGAGCATTTCCCAGTCGAGCGGGATCTGCCCGTCCTCCGCCCAGCCGCCGACGAGGTCGCAGAGGATGCGGCGGAAGTATTCGTGGCGGGGATAGGAGAGGAAGCTGCGGGAGTCGGTCAGCATTCCGGGGAAGAAGCCGAGGGCGCTGTCGGCGGCGTAGACCGTGAGCTGCTCGCGCATCCCGTGGATGTGGTCGTTGAACCACCACGCGCTGCCCTGATAGAGGGTGGGAAGCCCGTCCTCCCCGCGCTCCTGAAACGCGCCGATCAGCGCGGCGAGGGGGGCGTTATCCGCCGGATTGATCGAATAGACGATGGTTTTGGGAAGGGAATCCGAGCGGCGGAGGAAATCGAGGAGGCCGGCGAGCTCGGTGATCGAGGATCTGCCGCCGATGACGTCGTAGCCGCTGTCCGGTCCGAGGACGCGGAAGGCTGCCTTATTGACGTTGCGGAGCGGCCCGAAGTGGATCTGCATGATCCAACCGTATTTTTTGTATTCCGCGCCGAAGAAGCGGAGCATATAGGTACGGAAGCGGTCTGCGTCGGCGACCGTCACGTTCCCGTCGGAAGCGAGCGCGGCGCGGAAGATGGCGTCCACGTCGTTTTCGGTCGCGTCGGGCGCGAAGGGGATCTGCTCGTCGATGCCGTGGTCGGCGGTGCGGCAGCCGTTTTCGTTGAAGAAGGCGATGCGCTTTGCGTAGGCGTCCTTCAGGTCGGCAAGGGAAGCGATCTTCATTCCCGCAGCCTTCGCGAGCGAAGCGATATAGGCGGTATAGCCCTTGCGGTTGCAGTTCAGACCCTTATCGGGGCGGAAGGCGGGATAAACGTCGGTTTCGAGGTCGGAGGCCTTGATCGCACGGTGATATTCAAGCGAGTCGATCGGGTCGTCGGTCGTGCAGAGCGCCTCGACGTTCGACTTTTTCAGAATGCCGTGAACCGAAAAATCGTGGGAAGCGAGTTTTTCGCCGGTGATCGCCCAGATTTCGTCGGCGGTGGAAGCCGAGAGGGGAAGATCGCAGTCGAAATAGCGCTTCAGCTCGAGGTGGGACCAATGATAAAGCGGGTTGCCGATCAGCTTCGGCATAACGGTCGCGTAAGCGAGGAATTTTTCGTAATCGGCAGCGTCGCCGGTGATATAGCGCTCGTCGACGCCGCAGGAGCGCATCGCGCGCCATTTATAGTGGTCGCCGCCGAGCCAGACCTCCGCGATATTGGAAAACGTCCTGTTCTCCGCGATTTCGCGCGGGCTGACGTGGCAGTGATAATCGAGGATCGGCAGGTTTTCGGCGCAGGTATGGTACAGCGTTTTCGCCGTGTCGGTGGAAAGCAGAAAGTTTTCGTCCATAAAGGGTTTCATATCGGGTCCTCCGTTGTTGATTGCTTTTTTTCTATTGTACCATATTACGGCTTAAAAATCAATGGGGAAAGCCGCTCTTTTTCTCCGTAACACCGGCGGAAATGAAGCCGTGCTTTCCCGCCGGTTTTTGAGCGCTGCCGTAGGGAGACCGCGTCAGCGGCGGATGAGGTGTCCCATAGAGAGAAGGGAAACGGAAAAGAACGAGGCGAAATCTCTTCGGACAACGGCTGCGGTTACGCGCCCGGAGTACAATCCCTCGGTCAGCCTCCGGCTGACAGCTTCCTCTACACAAGGGAGCCCATTGTAACGTTCGCTTCCCGGAAACAGATATGGATTTGCTGCAGCCATTGCTCTTTCCTCTGCGTCAGCAATTTCGGTGAGCCCAAGGCTCCTTTGGTTTCCTTCGGATCCGCGGGAGCTCCCGCTCGGCGCCTGAGGGATTGTACCGCGTTGTCGTCCGCTTTACTGCCGGCGATCCCGCAGGGCTCACCGGAACCGCTGCTTTTTGAAGATTGCTTGACAGTAGGAACGTTCTATGATAGAATAAGAAAAAAACGAAAACGGAGCTGATCGAAATGGCAGATATCACCGCCGTCCGCGCGCTCGCGGACAGGATCACGGCAAACGTGGAAAAAGTCGTTTACGGCAAGGGGGACAAGGTCCGCCTGCTTCTCTGCGCGCTGCTCTGCGGCGGTCACGTCCTGATGGATGACATTCCGGGCACCGGCAAGACCTCCCTCGCCCGCGCCCTCGCAAGGTCGGTGGACTGCGGCAGCAAGCGCGTCCAGTTCACCCCCGACCTTCTGCCCTCCGACCTCACCGGTATCAACTTCTATCAGCAGAAGACCGGCGAATTCGTCTTCCGCCCCGGTCCCATCTTCACGAACATCGTCATCGCCGACGAGATCAACCGCACCACGCCCCGTACCCAGTCCGCCCTCCTCGAATGTATGGAGGAGCGTCAGACCACGGTCGACGGCGTGACCTACCCGATGGAGGAGCCCTTCCTCGTCATCGCCACGCAGAACCCGGTCGAGTCGCAGGGGACCTTCCCGCTCCCCGAGGCGCAGATCGACCGATTCTTTATGAAGCTGTCGCTCGGCTATCCCGACAACGCGAGCGAAAAACTGATGATCGGTAATTATATGGAGGAAAGCCCGCTTGCCTCCCTGACCCCGGTCTGCCAAAAGAGCGAGATTCTCGAAGCCTCGCGCGCCGTGAAAAAGGTCACGGTCAGCGGCGCCGTTCGCGATTACCTCGTCGCCCTTTCCGACGCCACCCGCCATAACGACGCGATCCGCCTCGGGGTCAGCCCGCGCGGAACGCTTGCCCTCACCCGCGCCTCGCAGGCGTGGGCGGCGCTTTCGGGCAGGGATTACGTCCTCCCCGACGACGTGAAGGCGGTCGCGCTTCCCGTCCTCTCGCACCGCATCATCTCCCGCTCGCAGAACACCGTCCGCCTCGTCAGCTCGAACGAGACCATTCTGCAGAGCATCCTCGATACCGTTCCCGCGCCTATCTGAAAGATAAAGGAAACAGACGATGATCTTTCTTGCGATCGCACTTGCGGCGCTCCTCGTCTATCTGCTGCAAAGCAGACTTTTCACCCGTCACGCCTTCGATTCCCTCCGTTACCGCGTCCGTATGAGTACGTCCGAGGTCTTTGAGGGAGAGGACGTCTTTCTCTACGAGGAGCTGGAAAACGGCAAATCCCTCCCGCTTCCGAACGCCCGTGTGGAGGCGGAGCTGCCCGAGGGGCTTTCTTTCCGTCTGCACGAAAAGCAGGGGAAAAACAGGGGAAAAGTGAAGCTCAGCGCCTCCGCGTCGAGCGTTTTTGCCCTGCACGGCGGGGAAACGATCAGCCGCCGCTGGCGCGTTTCCTGCGTGAAACGCGGCGTCTATACCCCAAAAGGCGCGCTCATCATCGCGGGCGACCTCTTCGGGACCGACGTGGAATCCAAGCGCGTCGAGCTGACCCCCGACCGTGAAAACACGGTCACCGTCCTCCCGCGCACGATCGATCTGCAGAAGCTCTTCACCTTCACCGACGAGACCGACGGTGAAACGACCGTTCCGCGCGGTCTTCTCACCGACCCGACCCGCATCTGCGGGACGCGCGAATACGTCCCCGGTGACCCGCTGAACCGTGTGAACTGGAAATCGACCGCCGTGCACGGGCAGCTTATGACCAATCTTGAAGAGTATTCCGAAAAGGAATGCTTCAATATCGTTCTGAATATGCAGTCCCGCGCGGTCGAGCAGAATCCCGGCGTTCCCGGCGACCCGAACACGGTGGAGCTCTGCATCACGGTCGCGGCGTCGGTCCTCGACCGCCTCGCGGCAAAGCGGCAGCCCGCGCGCCTCTTTATCAACGCCCCATCGGACGGGCTCGACGCGCATCTCGATCCCGCTTTTGAAGGGGTCGCCGATCAGCGCCTGATGATCACCCGCGAGTACCGGGGCAGGGAAGACACCCTTGAAACGCTCCGCCTCCTCGCCGCCCTTCCGATGGCGTTTTCCTGCCGTGCCGAGGAAATGATGGATCTCATCGTCTCCGATCCCGCAAGGTTCGCGCGCGGCGGCAATCTCGTTTTCATCACCTCCTATCTTGACGAAAGAATGCTCGTCTTTCACGAAATGATGCGCCGCGCCGGGATCAGCGTTTCCTTCTACGTGACCGGCGGCAACCGCAACGCCGCAGCCATTCCGCCCGACGTTCCCGTCGCGTTCCGGACCCACCGGGGGGAGGTGCTCTCATGAACGAAACGAAGTTTGCCCGCCTCTTAAAGCTCGCCTCGGTCTGCGCCTTCTGCTTCTGCGTGATCCCGTGGTTCCGCACCGTTCTCTACCACGCCTTCGGAACGTGGTCCCTGCCGGTCGCCCTTCTTCTGCCGCCGATCCTCTTTGCGGTCGGCTACGGAATGCAGGCGGCGTACGGCAAAATGACCCATACCGTGCGCGTCGAGGAGCGCGGCGGCTACGAGGAGACCGAAAAATGCTTCGACCCCGTCAAGGCGGCGCTGCCGATCCTCCTCTCGGTCTGCGTGGGTCTGCTCTTCTTCTTCCTTTCCAAAACCGGGATGCGGCTCTACGCCGACGCGACGAAGGGCGTCCTCTACGATAAGAATTCCATCGTCCCCTTCTTCGTGCTCTGCCTCTCCGCCCTTGCCGCCTCGATCGGCTCGGTGCTGTGGTTCTATCCCTACTACCGTCTGACCGCCGGCAATCCCGTCGCCGCGATGGCGGTCTCCTTCCTCATCAATCTGCTTCTCAACGTCGTCTTCGGCGGCGTTCCGTCCGGGCTGATGTCGGTCTGCTTCGCGCTCTGGCTGATCTGCGTGATCGTCGTGCGCAATCAGGGCTACCTCTCCTCCGCGATCGGAAAAACGACCTCGGGCGTGACCGGGCTCGGCACGCGGACCTTCAACGTCGGTCTAGTCGCCGTCGCGGGCGTGCTTCTTGCCGGTGCATTCTTCCTTACCCTCGTCGTCCTCGGCGGTGTGACGACGCTTTGCAGAATGCTCCTTTTCGCCCTCGGGCGGGGCATTACGAAAAAGCAGGGCTGGCAGGACGATCCGAACGAGGACACCGAGCGCCTCTTCACGCGTCAGGTATTCGGAAGGAACGACTTTACGATGGTGAGCAGCCCGACGATGGGCGTCCTCTTCGGCATTTTCATCGCGCTCGTGCTTGCCGCCGCCGTTTTCTTCATCTTTTTCCGCCCGAAAAACGGGGAAAAACGCTTCAGCTTTACCGCGTTTTTCAAAAAACTCTGGACGGAGCTTCTCGACTTTTTCCGCAACGCCCTCCACTATTGGAGAGAAGCGCCCCTTGACGACGAAGACGAGGGTTTTTCCGACTACGTTGACACCTCGGTCCGGATGGATCCCGACGCCCTGCGCGGCGCCGAATCGAAGAAAAAAGCCTCGTGGCGGGACGCCTACACGCCCGAAACCGACCTTGCGGGCAAGATCAGGATCATTTACCGCGCCACGCTTTCCATGTGGAAGTCCTTCGGCGTGAAGATCCGACCCTCCGATACCCCCGACGAGATCCGCAGAAAGGCGTCCTCCGTCAGCTCCGACGTGAACGCTCTGACCGAGCTTTTCATTCTGACCCGGTACGCCGAAAAGGACCCCGATCCCGCCGCCTGCGCCGATCTTCTTCACGAAGCGGAAGCGGCGCTGGATCGGTACGAAAACCATCTCTGACCCGATTCACCCTATCCTTACCGCAAAGGAGATCCCCCTATGATCACCGTTCTCTGGGATATTGACGGTACCCTGCTCGATTTTCTCGCCGCCGAGCGCGAAGCGATCCGCGCCTGCTTTGCTCTTCACGGTCTCGGCGAATGCACCGACGCGATGCTGAAGCGCTATTCCGCGATCAACCGCCGCTGTTGGGAACGCCTCGAGCGCGGCGAGATCACCAAGCCCGAGGTCCTCGTCGGACGTTTCCGCGAGTTTTTCTCCTCGGAAGGTCTCGATCCCGCCAAAGCCGGACCCTTCAACGCCGACTATCAGCTCGCCCTCGGCGATACCTGCGTCTTCTATCCGGGCGCCAAAGAACTTCTCACCTCCTTCCATAACGACCCCTCTGTCCGTCAGTACGGCGTGACCAACGGTACCGTCATCGCTCAACGCAAAAAGCTCGCCAAGTCCGGCATCGGCGACCTCCTCGACGGCGTCTTTATCTCCGATCTCATCGGCTTCGAGAAGCCCGATATCCGCTTTTTCGACTGCGTTGCTTCCTCTATCGGCGGCTTTGACGCGAATACCTGGATCGTCGGCGACTCCCTGACAAGCGATATGCGCGGTGCCGTGAATGCCGGTATCCGCTCCATCCTCTTCGACCCCTCCTCCTCCAAACGCCCCGACCTTCGGGTCGATCGCGTTGTGACGCGGATTGAGCAGGTAAGGGGATGCGTGTCCTTTCTCTGAGAGAAAGGACCAAAGAGGCATAAGGAGGACAGAATAATTGGGTTCCTTCGTATGGGGCGCAGCTGTGAGCGCATTTTACAGCGACGACGCCCCGAACCGACCGGGTAATTCCCGGTTTCTCCGCATTGCGTGCTACTAGGACGCGGTTCGCCCTGCACAGTGTTCGCCTAACGTGCAGAAAAGGATAAGATAGAATAAAAAGGATAGGCTTGTTCTCCCCGTGACCAAAAGTTGCGAGGCTGTTGTTATATACGAAAAGCAACGCGAAAAGTGCCGCCGCACCCGTAGGGCGGGGCCTTGCGTCCCGCCGCGACAGGTTGACAAGAGGCGGAGTAGCGCGCGAGGCGCGTCACGATTCAAAATGCGAAACGAAAACGCTTTTTCAGGGAAAGCAGTATCATTTGACCGGTGACGAGCAAAGTGTATTACTTGCACAATCGTACCCCTGTCGTGGCGGGACACAAGGCCCCGCCCTACGAACGCAGTTTGATTCCTCGCGCAGTTTTTACACATAGAAAAATCCCCGCAATCTTTCGATCACGGGGATATCTTTCTTATCGTTGGTTACTTTCCATATTTTGCACGATAGGCGAACACGACGCTATGCGAACCACTGGGTAGCAGCGCGCAATGCGAAGACACCGAGAATTATCCGATCGCCTCGGAGCGACGCCGCTGTAAAATGCGCTCACAGCTGCGCTTCATACGAAGGAACCCAGTTATGAATTACCCCTTATGCCTCTTTGGTCCTTTCTCTCAGAGAAAGGACATCGTATCCCTATTAAAACCCGATCTCGAAGCCGATTTCTTTGAGGAAGGCGAGAGCGATGAGGGTAGCGCCGGTCTGGTTCGGGTGAACGCGGTCCCACGCGACGTAGGTGGAGTGGCGGACGGTGCAGTAATCGGCGAAGATTTTCTGGAGGTCGATGAGGGTAGCGCCGTACTTCTTGGCGAGGCGGCGGCAGACGTCGCAGTATTCCTCCATACGGGCGCGCATGGTGTCGGCGGGATTGGGCTCCATATAGTAGGGAGTCATGACGAAGACGCCTTTTGCCTTTTCGACGGCGCGGGAGATCATGGATTCCATATTGCGCTCGTACTCTTCGAGAGAAACGTGGCGGTGGGGGATAGAGGGGCAGTCGAACTGACGCCAGACGTCGTTGATACCGATGCAGATGGAGATCCAGTCGGGATTGAGGTTGAGGACGTCGCGGTCGAAGCGATTGAGAAGATCGCGGGAGTTGTTGCCGCTGACGCCGGAGTTGGTGACCTGAATGTAGAGATCGGGATAGACGGCAGAGAGAAGGGCGTCAACGACGTGAACGTAGCTTCTGCCGAGTTCCTCCATGAAGCCCTCGCCGACGGGATTGACGGAGCCCATATCGGTGACCGAGTCACCGGCGAAAACGATGCGATCGTGCTTGGAAAGGATCATAATACGTTACCTCTTTTCTGTATTTTTGAGGGGAAAATCAGAGTTCGGGGAGATCCGTAAGGGAGGGAACGGTCTCCATCCACGAATAAGCGTCCTCGACCCAACGCGCCATGCGGTCGTTGATGAACCCGGGAACGCCGCAGGCGGTCAGCTTGCTGCAGAGGGAGGAGCCGTGCGGAGCGGACGGATAAATATGGATCTCAAAGGGAATATGATGCGCCGCGTAGGCGGCGGCGGCGAGGAGGGTGTTTTCGACCGGAACGCCGCTGTCGTCCGAGGAATGGAAGAAGAACGCGGGGGCGTTCTTTTCGGTGACGTGCTTTTCGATCGACCAGCGGTCAAGAGCTTCGGCGTCGGGGGTCGTGGTGCCGAGAATGTTATAGAAAGAGCCTTTGTGACCGCAGTCGCCCGAGGAGATGACGGGATAGCAGAGAACAATGCCGGTCGGACGGTCGGAGCCGCGCGGGATGCCGGCGCCTTCGACCACCTCGGGAAGATCCCAGAAGGTGCCGAGGGAGGCGGTCAGATGGCCTCCGGCGGAAAAACCGAGGGCAAAAACGCGGGCGGGATCGAGGTTCCATTCGGAAGCGTGGGAGCGGATGATAAACATCGCTTTCGCCGCTTCGATCAGCGGGCGGGGAAAGAGGGAAGCTTTGCCGACCGAATAACGGAGGGAGAAAACGCAGTAACCGTGTGCGAGGAAGGGGAGCATCACGGGCTCGTCCTCGCGGTCGGAGACCATCGCGTAGCCGCCGCCCGGAATGACGAGCAGGGCGGGGCGGGGGGAACCGTGGGGTCTGCCGTCGAAATCGTCCTTCGGAATGAAGGCTTTGAGGACGGCGGAATCGTTGATGCGGATTTCGGTCTGAAACATAAGTATCGCTCCTTTTTACCGGATAAATAGTTCAACGAGGAAGACCGCGCCGCAGCAGCCGACCGCGCAGCGGAAGAGATTTCCGTCGAAAAAGGCGATCAGAAGCCCGACGACCAGCGCCGCCGCACCCGAGATCGGGGAGGAGGTGGCGGAAAGGATCGCGGGGAAGGTCATCGCGGCGAGGGTGACGTAGGGGACATAGAAGAGGAAGGAACGGAAGAAGGTGCTTTTGATCTCTCTTCGGATCAGGGTCAGGGGAAGCATACGGATGAGATAGATGACGCCTGCCGCGAGGAGCAGATAGAGATAAACGCTTTTTTCCATATCAGGCTTCCTCCGTTCTCGGTTTGACGACAGCCGCCAACGCGGAAAGCAGGACGGTGATCAGAATGATGCGCATTCCGGAGGAAAGCGTGCGGATGCCGGGGATATAGGCAAAGGCGAAGCTGCAGAGCATAGAGACCGCGACGAGGACGGCAAGGAACTTTTCCTTTCTCGCCGGGGGAATGATGATCGCGAGGAACATCCCGTAGAGGGCGACGCCGAGCGCGGAGGAGAGAAAGGGGGGCAGGATCGCGCCGACGAGGACGCCGAGCACCGTGCCCGCGACCCACGCGGGGACCGAGATCGTACCCGCGCCGTAGACGTATGCGGGTTCGAGGTGCCCTTCCCGGGCAAAGGAGATCCCCGCGATCTCGTCGGTGACGAAAAACCCGACGAAAAAGCGGTGGAAAAACCTCGTTTCCGGTCCGAACTTCTGCGAAAGCGAGCAGGAGAGGAGCAGATAGCGGAGGTTGATGACGAGGGAGGTGAGGATCATCTCCAGATAGGGTGCGGACGCCTCGATGACGCCGAGCGCCGCGAATTCCCCGGCGGAAGCGACCATCGCCGCAGACATCAGCCCGGCGAGAGGCGCGTTCAGACCCGCCTTCCGCGCGGCGATGCCGAGGGTAAAGGAGACGGCAAAATACCCGAGCGCGATCGGAATGCCGTCACGGATGCCCGAAAGGAAGGGGGAGGAGGATGACTTACGTTTCATAAAGAGACCTTTTTGAAAGAGGATTTTTCATCAGAAAGAATCGGGCTCGGGCGGAGGGCAGAGGGGAAGCTCAACGAAGAAGGTGCTTCCTTCGCCGACCCGGCTGAAAACGCCGTAGGTGCCGCCGAGCTGTTCCATCGTCGTTTTGACGATCGAAAGACCGAGTCCGGTGCCGATCGCGCCGCGCTTGTGGAGCTTGTCGACCTTGTAGTAGCGGTCCCAGATCAGATCGAGCTTGTCCTCGGGAATGCCCTCGCCGCTGTCGGTGACCGAAATGCGGACGCGGGCGGGCGCGAGGGTGACGGGATCGGGAATGAGATCCTGCGTGACGATGACCGTGCGGTCCTCCCCGGTGTGGGTGAGGGCGTTGTTGATGAGGTTGAAGAAGACCTGCTGAAAGCGGGTGACGTCGGTCGAGACCATCGCGTCGAATTCGGGTTCAAAGATAACGCGGCACTCTCTGCCCTCGATCAGCTTGTTGTAGCGTCCGAGCGCGGAGGAGAGAAGCGCGGTCAGATTGCAGACCGTGAAGGAGAGGGTCTGCGTGCCCGACTGCAGCTTGGAGAGGTCGAGCATATCGTTGACGAGGGCGGTGAGACGCGCGGTCTCGTCGATGATGATCTGATCGTTTTCCGGCGTGTTTTCGCCCGGGATGTCGCGCATCATTTCGGCGTAGCCCGAAATCAGCGTCAGAGGCGTGCGGAGGTCGTGCGAGACGTTGGCGATCAGATCGCGGCGGAGGGAATCGGTTTTGGAAAGCTCGGAGGCGGCGTGGTTCAGCGAGTCGCCGAGCTCGGAAAGCTCGCGGCAGCCCGCGCCCGAGAAATCGGTCCCGTAGTCCCCGCCCGCGAGCCGCTTGGCGCTCTCGTTCATCCCTTCAAGCGGCTTTGCGATGCGGCGGGAAAGGATGAGGGTGAGGATGACGGCAAGAACGATCAGGAGGACCGAGATCGCGATCAGAAGCAGATTGATCGTGCGGACGGTGGAGGCGACGGGCGAGGTCACCGAGTTGAAGAGGAAGAGCCGGTCGCCCGAAATGACGGTCAGCACGATGCTTTCCTCGTCCTGCGAGCGGTCGAGCGGACCGCCGTGGACCTCGTAATAGACCCGCTTGTCGAGGTTGTAGCGGTAGCGCTGCAGCAGCGTGCCGCCGTTCTTCGAGGCGTAGTCGTAGAGCTGAAAGATGCCGTCCTTCGACATATGGTGGATGACGCACCGCTGCCCGAGGTCGATATCGGCAATCTGTGCCGCGGTCTGCCCGCCCTCGCGCATCTCAAAGACGCGGAGGCAGATCTGCTTGTCCTCGCAGACCGTCCCGGCGCGCGCCGAAAGCGCTTCGCGGTCGGTGACCGTGGTGAGCTCCCGCGCGGCGGATTTGATCTCCGCCTCCTTGATGCCCTTGTAAATGGCGTCAAGGAAGACGACCTGACAGAGCCACAGCACGGTCAGGATGATCGCCGCGTAAAGCCCGAAGGCGAAAAGGAGCTTCCACCGGAGGGAAACGTGGCTCCTTTTCGCCTTTTTCTGTTTTTTAGGTTCAGTGATCGGATTCAAAACGGTACCCCACTCCGCGAAGCGTCACGATATGGGCGCTGTATTTGCCGAGGGAGCGGCGCAGCAGCTTGACGTGGGTGTCGAGCGTGCGGTCGTCCCCGAAGAAATCGTAGCCCCATACCTCGGTGATCAGCTTTTCCCGGGTGAGGGCAATGTTGCGGTTCTTGACGAGATAAAAGAGCAGCTCGTATTCCTTGGGGGAAAGGTCCGCGCGGACGCCGTCGATCCAGACCAGCCGCCCGGTGAAGTCCACCCGGAGCCCGCCGGAAACATATTCGTCGTGAGCGGGAAGGACTGCCGGTGCGGGCGCGGCAGCGGGATCGGCGCGTCTGCCGACCCGGCGCATGATCGCGTCGATGCGGGACATCAGTTCCTTCGGCGAAAAGGGCTTGACGACGTAATCGTCAGCGCCGAAGCCGAAGCCGCTCAGACGGTCGTATTCCTCGCCGCGTGCCGACAGCATGATGATCGGGGTGTCGGAGGTCTTGCGGATCTCACGGCAGGCGGAAAAGCCGTCGAGCTCGGGGAGCATGACGTCGAGGATGATGACGTCGAAGCCGCCCGCGCGGGCGAGGGAGACGGCTTCCATTCCGGTCGCCGCCTCGGTAACGGTGTGTCCCTCAAATTCCGCGTATTTCCGGATCAGCTTCCGGATGTTTTCCTCGTCGTCGGTCACGAGAACGGAATAGCCCATGCAAAATACCTCTTTCGGGAGCGTTGATTATTTGTTGTCCTCCGCGGTCTTTTCCGCGAGGGTGATTTCGATGCGGAGAAGCTGGTTCTTTCTCGCTTCGGTGTCGTAACGGGAGACCGTGATCGTGACCTTGTCACCGACCTCGTACTTGTTCAGCTCGGATTTCAGATCGGCGATCGTGGAGATCTCGGCGTCTTCCAGCGCGACGATGCGGTCACCGGTGAGGAAGTCGTCGTTGAGGGTGGATTCCGCGATATAGACGCCGTACTCGGTGACGTACTGACGGTACTGCCACCAGTTGAGCGCGTCGTCCTGACTGTGGACCTCGAAGAGCGAGAAGCCGAGCTTCACTCTGCCCTTGACGTAGCCGTTTGCGATCAGCTCGGAGGAGACCTTCAGCGCCTCGTTGCCGGGGATCGAGAAGCCGAGACCCTCGATGTTTTCGCCGCCGCTCTTGGCGTTGACGATGCCGATGAGCTGTCCCTTGGCGTTGAGGAGCGCGCCGCCCGAGTTGCCGGGGTTGATGGCGGCGTTGGTCTGGAGCAGGTTGTACATCGTGCCGTCGATCTCGATCTCACGGTCGGTCGCCGAAATGATGCCGGTCGTGACGCTGCCGCCGAGCGAGCCGAGCGGGTTGCCGATCGCGATGACCGACTCACCGACCTCAAGCGCGTCGGAATCGCCGAAGGTGATATAGGGCAGATCAGCGTCCGCCTTGATCTGAATGACGGCGATATCGGTCTGCGCGTCCTTGCCGATGAGGGTCGCCTCGTATTCCTTGCCCGAGGTGAGCTTGACGGTGATCGAATTCGCGCCGTCCACGACGTGGCAGCAGGTGACGATATAGCCGGCCTTGTCGATGATGACACCCGAGCCCGCGCCGCCCGTGATATACTGACCGAAGAGGGAAGAGGTGCTGACCGTTTCGGTCGTGATCTCAACGACCGCGTCCTTCACTTCCTTGACGACGGAGACGAGCGAGCCGTCGCCCTTTTCGTAATTCGTCGGATTGCCGGTGTACTGCTCGATCGTGACGCTGCCGCCCTTGATCGGGATGATCGGGCTGTTGCCCTTCGACGCCGCCACGGCGCCGATCACGATGCCGAGCGTGCCGAATACGATCGCGACGAACAGGCAGATGACGGTGCACCACGCCAGCGCCTTCTTGGAGGCGTAGGGCGTTTTTTCTTTCCGGGGCTTGGGTGCGGGCGCGTATGCCCCGGGCTGCTGCTGATAGTAGCCGCCGGAGGGCTGCTGACCGATCCCGGTCTGATATCCGCCGCGGGTGCCCGCGTTCGGGTCATAGGCGGACTGCCCGTAGGGGTTCTGCCCGTAGGGAGCCTGCTGATAGTAGGAATTCTGTCTGTAATAGCCCTGCCCGCCGTAGACCGGACGCTCGTAGGGACGGGCATCCTGACGGGGCGGCTCGGTCTGTCCGTTATCGGTCGGTCTGACCGGCTCCGAGGGACGGACGGGTTCGGAGGGGGTCACGGGCGCGGAGGGCGTGACCGGGGTCCGGTCGTTATTGTTTTCGGGATTCCATTGATCGTTCATGAATTGTTCTCCTTTCGGATCTTCAAAGAAAAGGATCGGCTTTTACGGTTCCATTATAAAAGAAGTATGTGAAGACTGTATGATGTTTTTTCAAAAATTCGGAAAAATCCTGTTTTTACTGCGGCACCCGTTCCCCGAGGATGACGCGGTACTGACGGTAGAAGGACTCGTAGCGTCCCTCGTCAATCGCCTCGCGGATCTTTGCCATCAGCTCGTTGTAGAAATACAGATTGTGCAGGACGCAGAGCCGCATCCCGAGCATTTCGTCCACCTTCAGCAGATGGCGGATATAGGCGCGGGAATAGTTCCGGCAGGCGGGGCAGTTACACCGCTCGGAGATCGGGCGGGTGTCGAACTTGAAGCTTTCGTTCAGGATCGTGAGCTTGCCTTCCCAGGTGAAGAGGTTGCCGTGGCGGGCGTTGCGGCTTGGCATGACGCAGTCGAAGAAATCGACGCCGCGGTAGACCGCCTCGAGGATATTGACCGGAGTGCCGACGCCCATCAGATAGCGGGGCTTGTCGACCGGCATATATTCCTCGACGACCTCGATCGTATGGTACATTTCGTCCGCCGTTTCGCCGACGGCAAGGCCGCCGATCGCGTAGCCGGCGAGGTCAAGCTCGGCGATGCGCTTCATGTGGTTGATGCGCAGGTCCTCGTAGGTCGAGCCCTGATTGATGCCGAAGAGAAGCTGGGACGGGTTGATCGTTTCGGGCAGGGAGTTCAGCCGCGCCATCTCGTTCTTGCAGCGGACGAGCCAGCGGTAGGTGCGGTCGCAGGAGTTCTTCACGTACTTGTATTCGGCGGGGTTTTCGATGCACTCGTCGAACGCCATCGCGATCGTGGAGGCAAGATTGGACTGGATCCGCATACTCTCCTCGGGTCCCATAAAGATCCGCTTGCCGTCGATGTGGGAGGCGAAATGAACGCCCTCCTCGTTGATCTTGCGGAGCTTCGCGAGCGAAAAGACCTGAAATCCGCCGCTGTCGGTGAGGACGGGACGGTCCCAGTTGAAGAACTTATGGATGCCGCCGAGGCGGTGGATCAGATCGTCGCCCGGACGGATGTGGAGATGGTAGGTGTTCGAGAGCTCGACCTGACAGCCGATCTCGCGGAGATCCATCGTCGAAACGCCGCCGCGGATGGCGGCGCAGGTGCCGACGTTCATGAAGACGGGGGTCTCGATCGTCCCGTGGACGGTCTCCATCCTGCCGCGTCTTGCCTTGCCGTCGGTTTTGAGTAACGTGAAAGACATGATGTATCCTTTCTTTTTTAAGTCTTAAGCCTTAAGCCTTAAGACTTTAGACTTTAGACTTTAGACTTAATTTACGACCTCTTGAACAGGTGCTCCACCTGTGCCTTCGTCATTTCAAAGGCGACCGGTCTGCCGTGCGGGCAGAAGCGGACGTTCTTTTTTACGAGGACGTTTTCCACGATCCAGCGGATCGTTTCCGGGCTGTCCTCCCGCCCTGCCTTGACCGCCGCCTTGCAGGACGCCTGAAAGAGCGCTTTTTCGGTCAGGCTCTCTCCGGTGATCCCGCCCGAAGCCTTGCCCTCGGCAAACGAGGAGGCAAGGGTGGAGAAGAGCTCGGAGGCTTCCACGTTGGTCAGCGACGCGGGGATGCGGTAGAGACGCGCGAGATTGCCTTCTTTGGCAAAATCGAAGTCGAAGCCGAGCTTTTTCACGTCGTCGGCGTTTTCGGAAAGCGCACCGATATCCTCTGCGGAGAGAGGGATCTCAATGGGGATCAGAAGGTACTGCGAGACCGTTTCCCGGGTCAGGTTTTCCTTCATTTCCTCAAAAAGGATGCGCTCGTGCGCGGCGTGTTTGTCGATAAGGAGCATCTTGTCGGCAAGCTCGACCGTGACGTAACAGTTGAAGACCACGCCCGCGATCCGGTACCACGGAAGCGGCTCGGTAAGGTCGGATTCAACGGGGGCGGAAACGGCAGCTTCCCGCTCCGGCGGCTTCTGTTCCGTCGGGGCTTGTTCCGTCGGGGCTTGTTCCGTCGGGGCTTGTTCCGTCGGAACCCGTTCCGTCGGGGCTCGTTCCGTCGGAACTCGTTCCGAGGGCTTCTGCTCCTGCGGCACCGCTTTTTCCGGAACGGCGTCAAACGCCTCGGGCGGGAGGAAGCCCTCCTCCTGCGCGAAGGAAGGACCTTCCGGAACCGGAGGATAAGAGACCTTCATCGCGCCGTCGTAAGAGGCGGTGCGGGGAACGGAGACCGGCTTGCCGACGTCGAAGGAATCCTTTTTCGGCGGCAGCGTGACGCCCGGTTCCTCCGGACGGTACTGCCACGATTTCGAGCCCTCGATCTCGGGATGGGTGAGGGTCACGCCCGTTTTGTCCGTGCCTGCCGTTTTCCGGGGATCGGACGCGGGCGCCGCTTCCCGCAGATCGGCGGTGATCTGCCGGTAGGTCCCGGTCAGCTTCTCGTTCTCAAGGCTTGCCGCGCGGGCGGCCTCGGCGGATTCGAGCTTTTCGGTGATCGGGGCGCTGACGCCGTGAACGTCGTCCGAGGTGAGGCGGAAGGTGCCGGGAAGGGAAGCCTCCGGGCGGGAGACCGAATTGGTCAATGCGTTCCGGACGGCACAGTAGACCGCCTCGAAAACCGCTTTTTCGTTGGAAAATTTGACCTCTAATTTCGCCGGATGGACGTTGACATCCACGAAGGCGGGGTGGACCGTGAGATTGAGCACGCAGACCGGGAAGCGCTCGGGCGGGCAGTAGGAAACGAAAGCCTGCTCCAGCGCCGCCGAGGCGGTCGTGCTCTTGACGTATCTGCCGTTGATGAAGAAGTTCTGGCAGTTGCGGTTGCCGCGTACGTTGTCGGGTCTGCCGATATAGCCGCTGACGCCTACTCCTCCGGTCAGGTCTTCCACCTGTACGAGCTTCTTCGAGAAATCGCGTCCGAGCACCGCGTACACGGTGTTCCAGAGCTGCCCGTCGCCCGCCGAGGCAAAGCGGGTCACGCCGTCGGTGATGAGGCGCACCGCGATCTCCGGGTGGGAAAGGGCGATCTTTTCGACGACGGCGACGACGGCGGTCGTCTCCGAAATATCCTTTTTCAGAAATTTGCGGCGCGCGGGAACGTTGGCGAAAAGCTCCTCGACGATGACCGTCGTGCCGACGGCGGCGCCGGTCGGTTCGAGGCTGACGACCTCGCCGCAGTCCACCGCCATCACGGTGCCCATTTCGTCCTCTTTGCGCCGCGTGATGATGCGGAGCTTGGAGACCGAGGCGATGGCGGCAAGCGCCTCCCCGCGGAAGCCGAGGGTGAGGATGCCGTTCAGATCGGCTGCCTCGCGGATCTTGCTCGTCGCGTGGCGTTTGACGCAGACCGGGAGGTCTTCCTTTGCCATGCCGCAGCCGTTGTCGGTGACGCGCATCAGCGAAGAACCGCCGTTTTTGGTCTCGACGGTGATCTGCGTCGCGCCCGCGTCGATCGCGTTTTCGGTCAGTTCCTTGACCGCAGAGGCGGGACGGTCGACCACTTCGCCGGCGGCGATCAGATTGGCGATCGAAAAATCAAGAACGTTGATGATTCCCATTTGTGTTCCTTTCCGGAAAAGCGGTTTTTCCGTTTCCGGGGACGTATCATTCGTTTCAGCGGATGGAGAGCAGCTCCTCCGCGCGTCTTCTTTCCCCTGCCGGGAGATACCAGCGGCAGAAGGGGGTTCCGTGCAGCTCCTTTTGCAGAAAGACGAACTGATCGGGCCCGTCGACCATCATCCAGCCCTTGCCCGCGGAAATGATGCGGCGGAAAACGTCGGGCCAGTGATCGGAGGGGGGAGAACCCGCGCCCGGGACCCATTGAACGGCGTTCAGGGCGGGGAGGGTGAGGATGCTGTCAAGGTGACGGAGCGCGCCCGCGCCGTCGAGGTGGTAGATCGTGTTTTCGAGCGTCTCGGTATCGTATCGGACGTCGGGCAGGACGAAGGTATCGTACATTTCCTTCCCGATCATCGCGCTGAAATCACATTGGAGGATATAGGAGGGAGCGGTGCTGAGGAGCCCGTTCCAGTCGGTACAGCCGTGCTGACCCGCAAGCACAGAGGAAAAATCGGCGTACGCCTCGTGCCACGCTTTTCTGATCTCTCCGGTCAGACGGAGCACCTCCCCGGGGTCGTCGATCAGATCGCAGAGCAGGTCGTCGGTTCCGCGCAGCGCCGCCGCGACGTCGAGCACGCCGCCGAGGTCGGGCATTCCCATGATGACCTTGCCCTGCCAGCGCTCGGTTCCCGCGCGGTAAATTTCCTTGATGCGTTTTGCCCAGACGTTTTCCGGGTCGTATTTCACCCTGATCTCCGAAAGCGGCTTTTTTTCGCCCCGGAACCAGACCGCGCCGCTCGAATTGTCGAGGATGCCTCCCGTGAATGCCGAGAGGACGCCCGGACCGAAGACGTCGAGTGACACGTTCGGATAAGAATCGCCGAGAAATGCAAAATGAGAGAGCCAGCGGTCCCACGCCTCGATAACGTCCTCCGCCGGGCGGGAGAGGTCGTGGCAGTTTGCCTGCGAGAGCAGGGGGAGCGGGGGGCGCCCGTCGTCGTACGCGTCGGGCAGAATGATGCTGAGAAGCGGGCGGGAAAGCGATCCTTCCCACCATCTTGCGTGTGATTCCTTCACCGCGTCCATCCGCGCGGTATCAAAACGGATCGGCATTGGATGCTCCTTTCGGAGAAAACGAAAATTTTTTTATTCCGCCAGACGTTTCAGCTCAACGAGCAGGTTCAGCGCCTCGATCGGCGTCAGAATGTTGACGTCGGTATTGAGCAGCTTGACGCGCACGTCGTTCGCGCGGTAGTCGTCGAAGGTGATATTGGAGTTTTCTTCCTTCTTTTCGGGTTCGCGGGGAACGATGCCTTTTTCGTTCAGCGTTTTCAGGACTTCCTTTGCCCGGCGGATGACCTCGTTCGGGATCCCGGCGAGCTTTGCGACCTCGATGCCGTAGCTGTCGTCCACGGAACCCTTGACGATCTTCCGGAGGAAGGTGATCGAATCGCCCGTCTTTTTCGCGGCGATGTTATAGTTCACGATCCCGTCGAGCTCGTCGGCGAGGTCGTTCAGCTCGTGATAGTGGGTGGCGAAAAGGGTCTTCGCGCCGAGCTTTTTCCCGACCGTGTATTCGGCGACGGCGCGGGCGATGCTCATGCCGTCGTAGGTCGAGGTGCCGCGTCCGATCTCGTCGTAAACGATCAGCGAGCGGCGGGTCGCGTTTTTCAGAATGGCGGCGACCTCGTTCATTTCGAGCATAAAGGTCGACTGCCCGGAGGCAAGGTCGTCCGACGCGCCGACGCGGGTGAAGATCTTGTCGACGATGCCGATCCTCGCCTCACGCGCGGGAACGAAGGAGCCGATCTGCGCCATCAGCGTGATCAGCGCCACCTGACGCATATAGGTCGATTTGCCCGCCATATTCGGACCGGTGATGAGGGCGAGGCGGTTGTGATTGGTGTCGAGCAGGGTGTCGTTCGGGACGAAATATCCGTCCTCGCAGAACTGCTCCACGACCGGGTGACGCCCGTCCTTGATCTCGATGACCGAGCCGTATTCGACCTCGGGGCAGACGTAATTGTTTCTGACCGCGACGTCGGCGAGCGAAAGGTAAACGTCAAGCTTCGCCATCATCGCGGCGGACGCCTGCACGCGCTGTATTTCCGCCGTGATCCGTTCCCGGATGCCGACGAAAAGCTCGTATTCGAGGGCGGAGAGGCGGTCGGAGGCGCCGACGATGACGGTCTCCTTTTCCTTCAGCTCCTCGGTGATATAGCGCTCGCCCGTGGTGAGGGTCTGCTTGCGGATATAGCGGTCGGGAACGAGGTCGAGGAAGGAGCGCGTGACCTCGATATAGTAGCCGAAGACGCGGTTATACGCGATCTTCAGGTTCTTGATGCCGGTTTTTTCTCTTTCCTCGGCGGCGAGGCGCTCCACGTAGTCCTTGCCGTTGAAAACGATCTCGTGAAGCTCGTCCACCTGCGCGTTATAGCCCGCGCGGATGAAGCCCGCTTCTCTGATCGAGAAGGGGGGCTCGTCCACGATCGAGCGGCCGATCAGGTCGCGGATATCGTCGAGGGTGTCCATCTCCTTCGCGATGCCCGAAAGCTCCGCCGAGGTGAAGTCGGCAAGCAGCTTTTTCACGTCGGGCAGGACCGAGATCGTCGCGTGGATGGCGCGCAGGTCTCTGGCGTTCGCCGTGCCGTAGACAAGCTTGGTCATCAGACGTTCGAGGTCGAGGACGTGGCGGAGCAGATCGGAAAGCTCCTCGCGGATCATGAAGCTGCCCGCGAGCTCTTCGACCGCCTTCTGCCGCTTTACGATGTGATTGGCGTTGAGGAGGGGCTGTTCGATCCATTTGCGGAGCAGGCGCGCGCCCATCGCGGTGCGGGTACGGTCGAGGACCCAGAGAAGCGTCCCTTTTTTCTCCTTGGAACGCATGGATTCGGTCAGCTCAAGGTTGCGTCTCGTCGAAACGTCGAGCCCGAGGTACTGCCCGTCCTCAAAGAAATTGAGCTTGGAGATATTGCTGATATCCGTCATCTGCGTTTCGAGAACGTAGTCGAGCAGGGCGCCTGCCGCGCGGACGGCGGGCGGGGGGACGGTGCCCGCTTCGAGCGCGCTCTGACCGAACTGCTTCGTGACGAGCGCAAGGTCGTGAACGTAATCGAAGCGCTTTTCGTTCCCGTTTTCCGAGACCGAGGCGTTCAGCCGCTCGCGGAAAAACGCGCGGAGCGGGGAGCCTTCGGGCAGAGGACGGTTCAGAAGGATCTCGCGGGGGGAGAAGGTGGCAAGCTCGTTCATGAGCTGCCGTTCCGCCGATTCGCCCGTAAAGAAGGTGACCGAAAATTCACCGGTCGTGATATCGGCAAAGCCGACCGCGATCCCGGCGGCTTCTCCGCCGTTTTCGTCGGATGCTTCACTTGCATCCGTGAAGCAGACCGCGGAGAGGTAGTTGTTCTTATCGTCGGGGATCTGCGTGTTGTCGATGACCGTGCCGGGCGTGACCGTGCGGATGACCTCACGCTTCACGAGTCCCTTCGCCAGCGCGGGGTCCTCGGTCTGTTCGCAGATGACGACCTTATAGCCCTTTGCGACGAGCCGTCCGACGTAGACGTCGGCGGCGTGGAAGGGGACGCCGCACATCGGGGCGCGCTCCTCAAGACCGCAGTCCTTGCCCGTGAGGGTCAGTTCGAGTTCGCGGGAGGCGAGCTTCGCGTCGTCGAAGAACATTTCGTAAAAATCGCCGATGCGGTAGAAAAGGATCGCCTCGGGATACTGCTTTTTCGTTTCGAGATACTGCTGCATAAGGGGGCTGAGCGGCATTATCGGTTCTCTCCTTTCAGAGTAGTCCCGTCTTCGGGGAGGTATTCGCCCGAAAGCGTATAGGTGTCCGCGCCCGTGATCAGTACCGTGCGGAAGGAGCCGATCAGGCTTCTGTCGTCACACGGGAAATGGACGAGGCGGTTATGCTCGTTTCTTCCGGTCAGGCGGCTTTCATCGGTCTTGCTGACGCCCTCGACGAGGACGCGCATCTTTCTGCCGACGAAGGCGCGGTTCTTTTCCAGGGAAATTTCGTTCTGCGTTTCGAGGAGGCGGGCAAATCGCGCCTTTTTGATCTCCTCGGGGACCTGCTCCATTTTGTCGGCGGGGGTGCCCTTTCTTCTCGAATAAATGAAAGAGAAGAAGGCGTCGTACCGCACCGCGCGGAGCAGGGAAAGGGTCTCGTCGAATTCCTCCTCCGTCTCGGTCGGGAAGCCGACGATGACGTCGGTGGAGAGGGCGATCTCCGGCACGCGGGCGCGGAGGCGTTCCACGAGCGCGAGGTAGTCGGCGCGCTCGTAATGGCGGTTCATCTTATGTAAGATCCGGTCGCTGCCCGCCTGTACGGGGAGATGGAACTGACGGCAGATATGCGGTCTCGCATCCTCGCCCGAATGGGCGGCGATGACGTCGAAAAGGCGGTCGGAGGCGTCCTTCGGATGGGAGGTCATGAAGCGGATCCAGTAATCGCCTTTGATTTTACAGATATCCGAAAGGAGGTCGGCAAAATCGTAAGCGCCTATACCGTTTCCGAAATCGCACCCCTTGCCGTAGGAATTGACGTTCTGCCCGAGCAGGGTGATCTCAAGGTAACCTGCCTTCACGAGTTCCCGGATCTCGTTCAGGATATCCTCCGGTCTGCGGCTTCTCTCTCTGCCCCGGACGTAAGGGACGACGCAGTAGGTGCAGAAATTGTTGCAGCCGTACATAATACTGACCCACGCCTGACGGGGATTCTCGCGCCGGACCGGCATATCCTCCGAAATCTCCATCGTTTCGGGGTCGGGGTAAAACGCGCGCTTCTTCGTTTTCAGCGCGGCGGCAAGGTATTCGGGGAACCGCTCGTGGGCACCCGTGCCGAAAAGGATATCAATATAAGGGTATTTGTTCTTCAGCTCGTTCAGCCGGTGCTCCTCGGCGACCATGCACCCGCAGACGCAGGTGACAAGCGCGGGATTCTTCGCCTTCAGGTGTTTGAGCTGACCCGTGAGCGAAAGCGCCTTCAGCTCGGCGTGCTCGCGCACGGCGCAGGTGTTGAAGACGATCAGCTCGGCTTCTTCGGGATTTTCGGTGTATTCATAGCCCATTAAAACCGCCATTCCGGCGATCCGTTCGCTGTCCGCTTCGTTCTGCTGACACCCGAAGGTGCGCACCGAAACGCGCGGGGCTCTTTCGTTCTTTTCGGCAAACGCCGCGCTGTACGCCCTCACGGCGTCAACGGCGGCTCGGTTCATTTCGGACAAGGAATGATCCTCTTTTCGTTCGTTTCTGACCCGGAATACGACATCCGGAAAATACAAATATTCATTATAGTATAGCACAGCCCGGAAGATTTGTCAATTTTGTTTTTCGATTTTACGAAAAGAACGTCGGCTCTTTTTCTTTGGAGAAAAAGAGCCTTGCAGAAAAATAACACCGCAGGGGAAGGAAGACGCAGATTCCCCGTCTTTTCGATGAAAAGTCGCGGAATCCGCGATTCTCCCTCCCCCTTCGGCTACCCCCTCTCTCTTTTTTCGTTTGCGATCCGGTACCGTTCGGTGCGGTAACTGTCGTTCTCCGTAAGAAAACGGGGGTTAGTCCGGTAAGCAAACGGAAGAGAAACATAGCAAGAGGACAAGCCGTTCCCCTCCGCGGGAGGGATCCCAAAGGGAGGGCGCGGTTAGATACTTTTTCTCAAAAACTTGTTTTTGGAAAAAGTATCGTCAGCGCCGACCCGGGAAGTTGCGAAGCAACTTCGGCACTTGCCGCCTGCGGCAAGTGCGGTCTCTTTCTCGCAAGCCTCTTTCTCAGACAGAGAAAGAGGCAAAGATTTTACAGAGAAAAAGGAATGTTTCTATTGCACATTTTGCTTTTTTATGATACAATAATTACAATCCCTTATTATTATTTGTAAACTTCCGAAAGGTCACGTCCCATGAACGCAAGAGAAGTATCCGAGCTGCGCCGCAGATTCCGTTCCGACAAAACGAACATCAACTACGTGCGCGGCGTTTTTGTAAATGCCAAAAAAGAGATCGTTTCCGAATTCAACCAATTCCTCGGCACGCTCCCCGAGGACGAGGGCGACGCGATCCTCTCCCTCGCCAAGAAAACGCTTTCGGGCACGGTGGGCAGAAATCTGCTCGACGTTGCCTTTACCACAAAGCAGGTCCTTGAAGGGGAAGAGCACAAGCTGTTAATGAAAATGCGCGACACCGGGCTTGAGGACGGCGAAACGGTCAAAACCTTCTGCCAAAAGGTGATCGAAGCCGTCGAAATGGAGGACAATTACCTCATTCTCCTCGCCGCCGATTCCTACGACGTTTTCAAAAAGACGAAGGACGGCGCGAACGAGGGTGATTCGAGCGAGGTCTTCCGCTATTTCGTCTGCGCGGTCTGCCCGGTCAAGGCGGCGAAATCGTCGCTTTCCTACCTCGTCAGCGAAAACCGCCTGAAAAACGTCCTCGGCGACGTCACCGTCTGCCCGCCCGCCTTCGGCTTCGTCTTCCCGGCGTTCGACTACCGCTCCACCAACATCCATAACGCCCTCTACTACACGAAGGACGCCTCCGACAACCACGACGCCTTCGTGAAGGCGATCTTCAATTCCGAGCTTCTGATGCCCGCAGAGGAGCAGAAGGGAACCTTCAATTCGATCCTCTCCAACCAGATCGCCGACGACCTGACCCTCGGCGTCGTGGAGGCGGTGCAGGACGAGCTGAAAACCCGCGTGGAGGTCCACAGGGAATCCCGTGAGGACGATAACCTCGTGATCTCCAAGTCCGACGTGCACGATATCCTCGTCCGCGCCGGGGTCAGCGAGGAAAACGTGGAAAAGGTGGAGGAAAAATACGACGAGGAATTCGGCGCGCTCGCGGCGATCCCGCCCGCAAATCTCCTTTCCCGCCGCGGGATGGAGGTCAAAACGCCCGCCTGCGTCATCAAGGTCGATCCCGAACGCGCGGACGTCCTCGAGACCCGCGTGATCGACGGCGTGAAATACATCCTCATCCGTGCCGATGAAACGGTTGAGGTCAACGGCGTCTGCATCAACATTCAGTAAACGAAAAATCCAATATATCACTTCAAAGCCCCGGCGCTGCCCGGGCGGAAAGGAACCGCTATGAAAATCACGTTTATGGGTGCCGGAAGCACCGTCTTCGCCAAAAACGTCCTCGGCGATACGATGCTTTGCCCGTCTCTCTGCGAGACCGAGATCGCGCTGTACGACATCGACGGCGCGCGTCTCAACGAGTCCTATCTCCTCATCACCACGATGAACGAGAAGCTGAACGCTTCCCGCGCGAAGATTACCAAGTATCTCGGCGCCGAAAACCGGAAGGAGGCGCTCCGCGGCGCGGATTTCGTCATCGACGCGATTCAGGTCGGTCTTTACGATCCCTGCACGATCATCGACTTTGAGATCCCGAAAAAATACGGTCTCCGTCAGACGATCGCCGATACCCTCGGCATCGGCGGCATCATGCGCGGGATGCGCACCATCCACGTTCTGAAGGACTTCGCCCGCGATATGGAAGAGGTCTGCCCGAACGCTTGGTTCCTCAACTACACGAATCCGATGGCGATCCTATCCGGCTATATGCAGCGTTACACCGGCATCAAAACCGTCGGCCTCTGCCATTCCGTTCAGGTCTGCGTGCCCGCCCTCCTCGGCGGCCTCGGTCTGACCGAGAAGTACGGCGATACCTGCCGCTCCAAGATCGCCGGCATCAACCACATGGCGTGGCTGCTTGAGCTCGTCGACAAGGACGGCAACGACCTCTATCCGATGGTCAGACGCCTTGCACGCGAAAAGAACGCGGCAGGCAAGCATCACGATATGGTCCGCTTCGACTACATCGACAAGCTCGGCTACTACTGCACCGAGAGCAGCGAGCACAACGCCGAATACAATCCCTTCTACATCAAGAAGGGGCGCGACGATCTGATCGAAAAGTTCAATATCCCGCTCGACGAGTATCCCCGCCGCTGTGTGAATCAGATCGCGGGCTGGAAAAAGCAGTGGGAGAATCTTTCCAACGGCGGCAACGTGACTCACACCCGTTCCTCCGAGTATGCCTCCCATATTATGGAAGCGATCGTGACCAACACGCCCTACAAAATCGGCGGCAACGTCATCAACCGCGGCGTCATCACCAACCTCCCCTACGACGCCTGCGTCGAGGTGCCCTGCCTCGTTGACCGCAGCGGCGTGACCCCGACCTACGTCGGAGCCCTCCCGCTTCAGCTCGCCGCTATGAACTCTTCCAATATCTATCCGCAGATGCTGACCATCGAGGCAGCCGTCACCGGCTCCCGCGAGACACTCTATCAGGCGGCGATGATGGAGCCCCACACCGGCGCCGAGCTTTCCACCGACGAGATCGTCTCCCTCTGCGACGAACTGATCGCCGCCCACGAAAACGCCGGTTTCCCGATATTCTGATCGGCATCCCCGCTTCCGGGCGCGGATGGGATCCCTTTCCATCCGCGCTCAATTTGTTATTTTTGGATTTTTTGAAAAAATTTTACTTTTTTTCCTTTTTTTGTGACCCCGGCAGAAAAAAAGTTGTCATTATAGATGAAAGAACCTTTATTAGGAATATTAATAGAAGCAAAAACAGAATCATAATGAATGATTCAGGAGGAATTTATGAAAACCAGCAAAAGAGTCATAGCGCTCGCATTGGCAGCTGCCATGCTGCTGTCGCTCCCTCTCGTTTCCGCAGCGGCTGCAGTCAGCGAGAAAAAAATCCCGGTACAGACCCGCGCCGAAACGGCAGTTGAAAACGTCACCGAAAACGGCAATGCTTCTGCTATCCTCGGAAGACTGAACTCCGTGGTCAAGGCACGCATCCGCGAACTGGAAGAAGATACCGGAGCGCTGAGGGGAACCAAGGTCTCCCTTTCGATCGCTTCCGCAACCAAAATCACCGACTTTGACGGGAACGTCTATACCCTCATCGAATGCGCTCCTACCGGCTATCTGATCTATCACGACGAATCCGGTATTTTCACGGAGGTTTGCGCCACGTCGCATTCCCCCTACTACGGCAAGTCGGGAACCCTGAAATACGGCGGTCTCGGTTCTTATTACTCCATTGACCGTTACTCGGTCTGCACCGATCTGATTGAGCAGGCATCCGTGGAAGCCCGCTCGACCCCCGTTCTTGCGGAGGAATCCAGAAGGGTGGACGAGACCCTGAAAGAGAATAAAAACGAAAACGTTCTCAACTACGTTTCCGGCGCGACCGACGTTCTTCTCACGGCAGCGCCCGTGAAGGCGGCTGCGAATACGGCACTCACGGCTGCGGCGAGCAAAACCGTTACGGTCGGTAAATGGACCGTCCTCAGAAACTATTCCTTCTTTACGGATCTGACCGACTGCGGCTACATCACCGGCGGCAAGTGCGGCTACATCGCGGCGGGCATCCTGCTGACCTACGATACGGCGGCCGGCATCCGCAACACGGTCGTTACTCCCGTTCAGTACTCCGTGTCCTCCAGCGGCAGATATTCCATCAAGACCGCTCTGCCGACCGGTCTCTACAATATCGGCGTCGGCATGGGCTACGGCGCCGGTACGAACGCGGGCAAGATTAAAAACGTTCTGCAGACCTATTTAACCGCGAGAGGCATCAGTGTTTCCCATACCGAGCTGTATGTGCCTTTTGCCACCGATACCGCCATTGCCAATAAGATCGACGCAGGCCGTCCGGTGATCTGGTTCGGACACGTCAACGGCCTCGGCAGCCACGCACTCGTGGTTTACGGTTATAAGTACGGCGGTCTGTTCGCCGGCTACGATTTCGTCGGGCATCTGGGTGCTGCGGGCAAAGAAGAGGTCTACTTCTCGGGCATTCTCGGCAGTATGTATACTTACCAGTATTAAAATTTTGAAAAACCGCAAAAAAGTTGTGACCAACCGCATTTGATTGTTGTCTTTATGTGTAGAGCCGGTTGAGAAAGCGGAGAAAGGAAGACGCTACGGAGGACCTTGAAATAATCACGTTGTATTTCAACCGGAACGAATCGGCGATCGGCGAAACAGCCAAGAAATACGGCAAGTACTGTCTTACGATCTCCGAAAACATTCTGCGAAACCGTGAAGATGCAGAAGAAAGTGTGAACGACGCTTATATGCAGACCTGGAATTCCATTCCGCCGGTCAAGCCTTCCAACCTGAGGGCTTTTCTGGGAAAGATCGTCCGAAACCTTTCCCTGAACCGTCTCAAAGCACAAAGAACAAAAAAACGCGGATCAGGTGAATACGACCTTGCCTTTGAGGAACTGGAAGAGGTCATTACTTCACCGCAGTCTGTCGAGGAGCTCGTTGAAGAGATCTCCTGCAGGGATTTCATCAACAAATGGCTGTCGACACTGACACCCGAACAACGAATGGTTTTCGTCGGAAGATACTGGTACTTCGACTCCGTGTCGGAGATCTCCGATAAAATGAACTACTCTGTCAGCAAAACGAAAATGCTTCTTCTGAGATTAAGAGGCGAGCTGAAAGAGTATCTTGAGAATGAAGGAATTCACATATGAATGCAAATAAATTACTGTATGATATCAATGACATCGATGACGCATATGTGATCGAATACGCCGAGAGAAGCGAAGCTCTCAAGGCAAGACTTGTCAGACGGCGCATCCGTACCTGGAGTACGCTTGCCGCCTGCCTGGTACTGATCGTTCTCTGTATGCCTTTGATGATCAATATGATCCAGAGTGCGCGTTTCAAATCTCAGGACGTTGACACAGTCATACGGTTTGAAAGTTTCCCGGAACTGTGCAAAGTGCTCCCTGAAGACAGCGCGCTTCTGAATATCCCGGACGTCCGGAACGCCAAGATCAGCGCAAAGCTTTATTGCCCCAAGGGAACAAAGAAAATCGAAGATTTTGAAACGGTCAAGATGATCGATCTTTCGGTTGCATACAAAAAGGACGTGGAAGTGTTCTTCAACTGTGTTTTCAACGAAGAGATTGCGGCGGAAGAATACGTCAAAGAAAGCGAACTTTCCTTCTTTCCGGAATCGGTCAAACAGACGGTCATAGCGGGTACTGAGGTTTTCTTTGCCGAAGGAACCGGACCGAACGGAACGAAACACCTTGCTGCATTCAATTACAACGGCGATATGTATAAGATTTGGTGTTATCAATTTGAATTAGAGGAAATGGTCACTTACGTTACGGCATTTCTGAAATAAAGAATCGGGACACCCCGAAAACGGAACGTCCCGAATAGAAACTGACCGGGTACGGTCAGGACCGCAAATCAGATTATATCGGTGGGAGCAAACATAGCCTTTTGGTTCCTCGAACGTTTTTCTGTGGACGTTCAGGATCTCTGCCCCAAAGGGTTATCGCTTGAATCCACAACTCGCGCGCCTCTTCCGGTGCCATACGGATGAGGCGCGATCTTTTTTTGTTTTTTGAAGCGTTAAGAACGGAAGAGCAGATTACCGACGCAGGACCCGGATCGCTTCCTTTTCGACCGGGAGCGCCGCCTGAAAACGCGCCGTGTACGCGTTCATTCCGTCAACCTCTTCCGCGGAGGCGCGGAGGGTCGTTTCCTTCGCGTCGGCGAAGATCGCGCGGTCGAGGTAATCGGGAAGGGATTCGCCGTTCGTTTTATCGAGGAGATAGGCTGCAAGAAGCGCCATGCCGTAGGGACCGCCTTCCCCGGCAGTATCAAGGACGCTGACCTCGCTGTCGAGGGCGGCGGAAAGGATCCGCTGTCCGACGCCCGGCGTCTTCAGAAAGCCGCCGTGTGCCGTGATCTTGTCTATGCGGAGACGTTCGTTCTTTACGAGATCGTCGTATGCGATCTTGAAGGTCGCCACGGCGGAGCAGAGGTGCGCACGCATAAAGTCGGCAAGGTCCAACTGCGTTTCGGGCGTGCGGAGGACGAAGGGACGACCCTCGGTTACCCCGGTGACGTTTTCGCCCGAATAATACCCGCAGGCGACGAGTCCGCCGCAGTCGGGCTTTCCTTCAAGCGCCTTCCGGAACAGGCGGGTGAACAGCTCGTTTCTGTCGATCTTCGCGCCCGCGAGCTCTGCCGCTTCGGCGATCAGATTCACCCACGCGTTGATATCCGTCGTACAGTTGTTGCTTTGCACGAGGGCGACAGGAAGCCCTGCCGGCGTCATGACGACGTCTACGGTCGGATATACGCCGATAGGACGGTCAAGAACGGCGAGCATAAAGATCGAGGTTCCGACCGAGAGCGTTCCCGTGTATTTCCGTACGGAGTTCGTTGCGACCATGCCGGTCCCGGCGTCGCCTTCCGGCGGCGCGAAGGGAATGCCCGGGAGCAGGTCTCCTTCCGGGTCGAGCAGCTTTGCGCCTTCCGCGGTCAGATATCCGGCGTTCTCGCCTGCCGAAAGAACGCGGGGGAGGACGTCCTTCACCGTGCGAAAAACACCGTAGGGCTTTGCGAGCGCGTCGAATTTTTCGATCAGCTTCGCGTCAAAATCCACGGTCTCGGGGTCGACCGGAAACATTCCGGAGCCTTCCCCGATGCCGATGACGTTCTCTCCGGTCAGAAGACCGTGGAGATAGCCCGCGACGGTGGTGATGTATTTCAACTTTTTCAGATGAGGCTCGCCCGCCTTCATTGCCTGATAAAGGTGGCAGACGCTCCAACGCTGGGGGATGTGGAACCCGAGCGCGTTCGTCAGCTCCTCCGATTCCGCCGCCGTCATCGTGTTGCGCCAGGTGCGGAAAAGGGCAAGCTGATTCCGGTCGCCGTCAAAGGGAAGATATCCGTGCATCATGCCGGATACGCCGGCAGCACCGATTTTCGTCAGCGTGACACCGTATTTCTCTTTAACGCTGCGCTTGAGATCGGCGTAGCAGGCGCGCATTCCTTCGCGTACCTCTTCAAGGGAGTACGTCCAGATGCCGTTAACAAGCTTGTTTTCCCAGTTGAAGCCGCCGGACGCGATCGGATTGCGGTTTTCGTCAAGCAGGACGGCCTTGATCCTCGTCGAGCCGAGCTCGATGCCGAGTACGGAACGTGAAAAGTCGGTCATAAGAAACCTCCGCGTGTTTTTTCATTATTATATCATCGCTTGGAAGATATTTCAAGAAGTTATTTATTTTTCCGTGAAGAAAATGAGCCGCGGAAGAAAGACAATCATTCTATGGGAGGCGCAGAGGGCAAGGGAAGCGCATTATTCGACGTATGATAGTTCTCCGGACGAACTCGGACGGGAAAGAGGAGCGGCGGGGGATAAGTATTTTCAAAGAAACGCGGACGAGAAAGAATAAATATGACAGAAAGGGGCTGTTGCATCTGCTTCCGCAAAGCGGAAGCGATCAACAGCCCACATGCTTCGCATCGGCAAAACAGCGGTCAGGATTCCGCTGTTTTGCGCAATATACGGCGTTTTTGGCTCGAATAACGCCATTTTTTATGTTGCAAATATGCCAAAACGGCGGCGTTCAGCCGCCGAGCCGTATTTGCCGGGGGTGTTGCACATTAGTGCAACACCCCCTTTTTTCAGTTACTTATGAACTGACTTGATGAGGGCGCGGCGCTTCGGATATAGTTTGGGCAGCAGCGCGCAATGCGAAGACACCGAAGGAGGCGGATCGGGACGGGAGATCACCGAAGATGATTTCTCCCGGGAACAAAGAAGCTGTATTCGGAGTACCCAAACATTATGTACCCCTTATGCCTCTTTGGTTCTTTCTCTCAGAGAAAGAACATCGCGTCCCCCGCGTCCCCCGCGTCCCCCGCGTCCCTCGTATCTCCGTCTCTTAAACGATCCGTTTCAGCTTGTATTTACCGGTGTCGTCGGTCTCCATCAGGCAGACTTTGGTTTTGTCCATCTTTTTGAAGAGGGCGGTGAGGTGCGTGACGAAAAGGAATTTGACGTTGAGATTGGGAAGAACGGAGAGAACGTGGAAGATGGCGTCGGTACCCTCGCGGTAGGAGGTCGTCTGGAAGGTCTCGTTGAGGAAGACCATGGCGTGAGGGGTGAGGCGGTCCATGATTTTAGCGATCTCTTTTGCCTCCTGATCGAAGCGTCCTGCCGCGTCCCCGACCATAAATTCCTCCTCGGCGGAGGAGAAATGGGAGAAATAGGCGGTGCGGATCGAAAGGCGGGCGCGGTCGGCGAGAACGGGAAGTCCCGCCTGCCCGAAGAGCTGCGCGGCAGCGCAGGAACGCAGGTAGACGGTTTTACCGGTATCGGTAAGACCCTTGACAAGAATGCCCGCCGTGCCGTTGATATCGACGTCGTTGGGGACGATCTTTTCGACCGGGGTCTCGCCCGAGGCGAGGAGCAGGTCACGGAGACGGTCGATGACGACGATATCCTCTTCCGCTTCGAGAATCTCGGGAACGCAGAGGGGAACCCTGCTCCCGGTCATCTTGTCGTAGTAAAGGAGCGCCGCTTCGTAGAAGAACATTTCGCGGGAGAGACCGAAGAAGATCTCGTAGACCCCGTTCGTGATCTGCGTGAGCGCAGAATCAATGCCGGTCAGCGCCTCGTTGAGCAGCGCGACCGAATCCTCGTAGGAGTTGTCGTCGGGCTCGACGGGATATTCCGTCGGTCCCTTCGGCTTTTTGGCAAAGAGCTTGGTCAGAACGTTCGGCTTCTTTTCCTGATATTCTTCGATGTCGAAAAGCTCGGCGGAGGCGACGCGCATCGTTTCGCCGATCTTCGTCACGACGCCGAAGGAGAAGGCTTCGGGCGACTTGTAGCGGAAAAGCTGCGCGATGCGGACGATCTCGTTCAGGGAATTGTTCCCGATGCGCTCTTCGCAGTAGTCGCGGATGGCGATCAGACCTTCCGCCTCAAGCGGGTACTTCTTCAGCGTGTCGTAGAGCGAACGGAAGAAGGAGACGATGGTGTTCGGGAAGATCGCCGTGACCTTGAGGCTCGCGTAAGTGTGGTCGAGCATCGCTTCCGGATTGACCGAGGAGGAGCCGCCGTGCGAGCCGGACAGCTTCATTTCCTGCCAGTCGCTTTTGATCTTGTCGTAGCGGGTGAAGAGCAGACGCAGGTCGGTGAACAGCGTCGGCTGCGTGACGAAGTCACGGAAGATCTCCTGCCGGTAAATGATGTTTTCGCGCTTCGTCAGCGGATGGGCGATCGTATCGAGGAAGTATTCCCGCCGCTTCTGATCGGGGCAGAGGTTCGCCATCGCACGGTCGATCGAGAGGTCGTAGACGACGTCGCAGAAGAGGGGCGTTTCGTCGGTTTTCTTCAGAAGACTGAATTTTTTCATTACAGCACCCCGCTTCCGAATCGTTCTTCCAGCGCTTCCTTCGTCAGCGCGTAGCGTTTCAGCACGTCAACGGCAAAGGAGCCGCCGGTGGAACGCTGCCGCGCGATCTTGAAGGTACGGCGGTTGGAATCGTTTTCGTCGATGAGGACGTTCAGGTAGGGGATCGCGCTCTCCTTCAGCGAATGCTGATGGGTGATATAAAGACCGAAAATCTTTTTGTCCCAGAGCAGATCCGCAAGCTTTTCGGTCATTTCGACCGCGTTTTCCTCGTTCGTCGTCGAATAGGTCTCGTTCAGAAGAACGACGGAATCGGAATCCATTTCGGCAAGGATCTTTTCGACACGGCGGTTTTCCTCCACGAAGCGCCCGGTTCCCTCGAACCGTTCGTCGCGCGGGAAATGGGTAAAAATACCGCTCGGGACGCAGACGACTGCCGAAGCGCAGGGAAGCGGGCAGCCGAGAAGGAGCAGTGTGAGCGCGATGCCGACCGTGCGGAGGTAGGTGGTCTTGCCGCCGCCGTTCGCGCCGGTCAGATAGAAGAAGGGCTCGTCTCCGGTGAAAACGACGTCGTTCGGAACGATATCGTATTCGTTTTTCGCAAACAGCGAGATGTCGTAGGCCTCGGTGATGCGGATCGTGCGCTCGTCGGTCAGAGCGGGATAGGTGAGCGGGATGCCGTGCGCACGGACCTTTTCAAAGAGGTGGGTGAAGGCAAGGAGAAATCCGATCGGGAGACGGTAGGAAAGAAGCTCCTCCGGGAAGAGCGTGCGGTTTTTTTCGTAAAACGCGCGGAATTTTCCGAATTCCTCCGGGTGCGCTTTTCCGAAGGCGTCAAGAATGACGGGGGAAAGCTGACGGGGGAGGAAAAGGGGCTCGTCCGGCGGATCAAGCGCAAGATCGGCGGCGCAGGAGCGGAGACGGTCGAGATAGCTTTCCCCGCCTCCGACGCGGAAGGAGATCTCCTTGCCGTGAACGCGGAAGGAGTAGGTGTCGATCTCATTCAGGAGCGGGAGCAGGGAAGAGAGCTCCTCTTCCGCTTTCTTCCACGCTTCTTTTTCCAGTTCGGCACGGAAAAAGTCGCGGAAGCGGCAGTAAAGAAAGCCTTCCCCACCTTCCTTCGCCTTGTCGCCGGAATACGTGACGTCCTTCGCCGCGAGACGCATGAAACCGATCGCGGAGGAGAGCAGAAAGGTGCCGATGACGGCGGTCTCCTCTTCCGACTGCGCCTCGGAAAAGGCGCGGTAAAGGTCTTCGGTCTTCAGCAGCGCGGTGTCGAGCGCGTCAAGGTGGGAGAGAAATTCCTCCTTCTCCGCAGCGCGGAAAAGCTCCTGCCGCAGGGGAATGTTCTCTCTGCCGCAGGGGACGAGGACCGCTTCGAGGATGTCGCTCCGGATGAGCTGCGTGAGCTGAAGGTCTTCAAAGACCGAAAGCGCAATGGGTTTTCCGGTCGGCTGGTCCCGATAGAGAAGGGAAGGAAAGTCGGGTCGGCTCATAGGTAAAATGGTCCTTTCGGCTTGTCGCGGCTTATTCCGCGTCGTTCATTTCTTCGGAAAGCTCGGGCAGATCGGAGGGATTGATGTTGAGGATCGGGAGCATTCCTTCGGAGCTGCCGGAATAGATCGTGGGCAGCTTGCCGTTCCACTTTTCGATGAAGTTGTAAGCAATCAGCAGCTCGTTCATATTCTCGGAGAGCTTCTGGTTCTTGGCGGCTTCCTTTTCGCCCGCGAACTGTGCGACCTCCGCCTGGATGCGGGTGATCTCCGCGTCCGCTTCGGCGGCGATGACCTGACGCTTTGCTTCCGCTTCGGCTTCGAGGGTCTTCTGCGCTTGCACGGTGGCGGCGCGGAGCTTGTCCTGCTCGGCGACCTGCTTTGCCTCGACGGCTTCGGTGAATGCGTCGGAGAAGTCAAGGTTTTCGATCGAGACGCTGCTGACCGCGATCCCGTACGCTTTCATTTCGGGCATGAGCAGCTCGGCGATCTTGTCGGCAAGCTCACTGCGGCAGGCGATGAGGTTCTCGGCGGAATAGTTGGCAAAGACGGTCTTGATATCGTTGTAGATACGGGGCTCCATAACGGTCTCGTAATAGGAGGCGCCGACGTTGCCGAAAAGCTTCTGCGAGGTCTCACGGTCGACCGAATAGTTGACCGAGCAGAGGACGTCGACCTGCTGAATGTCGGAGGAGGAGGCTTCGGTCGTGACGATGGCACGCTGGGTGCGGTTGTCCATATTCGTGACCTTCTGCCACGGGAGCTTGAAGTGCAGCCCTTCGTCGTATATGTAGTCTTCGACCTTGCCGAGCGTCGTGACGACGCCGGTGTGCCCGGTGGGAACGGTGGCGAAGACGGTGGAAAGCAGAATGAGAACGACAACGATAAGGATCAGGGCGAGGAAGATTCTGCGCGCGGTTTTCTGATTTTTCATATTTTATCTCCTTTTCATAATAAAAGATTTCCGGGGCTTTTTCTGCCCCGGAAATCATTATACCATATTTCGCCTGAAATGCAAGCAGAATTTGTAAATTGCGGATGAAAGCTTCGGTCCCGAAGGGTTTACTCCTCGGCTTCGGCGTCAGCCCCGGTGATCCTGCAGGGATTCTCGGTGCCGGTCAGGCGGAGACCGGAGCGGAGGACGTTGCCCGCAATGTGCAGGGCGGACGCGTCTTCACCGATCTTGAAATCGACGCTTCTGCCGGCGTTAAAGAGACCGAAGAAGTTCGCCGTGCCCGCGCGGAATTCACACATCGGGGAGCCCGCGGCGTGCATCTGACCGCCGATGACCGTGACGGTGCCGGTACCCTTCAGAATGAAGGCACCCTTCGTGGAGCCCCAGCCTGCCTGATTGACCGTCGTGACCGATCCGGTGAAGTCCTCGTCGGTGAGGAAGTAACGGTTGTCGGTGCCGTTGAGGTTGACGAGCTGGCAGTCAACGAGGAGGGAGGTGGAGTTGCCCGAAACGCGGACGGGATAGTTGCCCGCGTCAACGCCGTGGGCGAGGACGAAGACGTCCTTTGCGCCGTCGCGGATCGAGAGACCTTCGTACGCGCCGTAGGTGAAGTTGTGATAGAGGATCTCGTTCTTCGATTCGCCGACGACGAAGGTGCAGCCCTGCTTCATCAGGATGTTGTAAACGTCGCCCCACCAGCCGTTCGAGGGCTTGGAACGAAGTATCCACGTGTTCGGGGTGAACTGGCAGTCGCGGATGATGCCGTTTTCGGAGCCGGCACCGACCTGAATGCCGGTGTTGATGATCGCGGCGTGGATGTACTCAACGTAGTGGTTGTCGCAGCGGTAGGTGGCGAAGTCGACGCCGTTCCACGAGGTGGGAAGGGTCATATCGACGAGGTAGACGTTCTTGCCGTGACCGCGGATCGTGAAGGAATAGGGCTTCAGCGTGCCCTTGTCCTGATTCGGGTAGTAGATGGCGAGACCGCGCATACCGGAACCGTCGTAGAGGTCGAAGAGCGCGGGACCGTTCGGATCGTTTTCGCCGAAGGTGGACTGGATGCGGGTGACGCCGTCGAGGTTGCACTCAAAGTCGGCAGCGCCGCGGATCTCGATGCCCGCCCACACGTCGATATGCTCGTTGACGTAGTAGTATCCGCCCGGGATGTAGATCGTGCCGCCGGTCGCCTTCAGGTCTTCGATCGCTTTTTTCAGCTCGGCGGTGATGTCGGCGTTCTTCTTTGCGTTGTAGGGTGCTTTCGTGAGAATGACGAACTTATCGGAGGCGGGCTTGGTGACGACCTCTTTGCCGTAATCCGGAATATCGAAGTGCATCGGCAGCGTTTCGTCGGTGATGATCGCTTCCTTGCCGTCGGAAACCGTGCAGTTGACGAAGGCAATATCTTTTTCGGGGTAATTCGCGACCGTGCGTCCGCCGACCGAGGAGATCGTGCAGTCGGTGAAGGAAAGGGGCGCGGTGCCGTTGTTGACGACGGCGTTTTTGCCCTTCGACTCGATCGTGCAGCCGTTGAAGGTGAGCGGAGCGCCGCAGTTTTCGTTGATCCAGACGGGGGTCGCACCCTCGCCGCCCGACGCGCGGAGTACGCAGTTGGTCAGGAGCATCCAGCTCAGCTGATCGACCTTCATGCAGTAGTAGCAGTCGAGGAGGTTGAAGTTGAACATATGTCCGTTCGCGTAGCCGTCGGACGAGCCCTTGCCGTGGACGCCGATCGCGTAGCCTTCGACCGTCACGTCGGCGTAGAAGGTCCAGTCGATGCGTTCGAGCAGCATACCGGTCGCGTTGCGGAGCAGATAGGTGCGGAGAAGCTCTTCATTCGGGGTGCCCGGGAGAGCGGAATCCAGCCAGTAATCGGCGGCAAAACGGACGTTTTCC
This sequence comes from Lachnospiraceae bacterium, assembly GCA_024404495.1. Lineage (GTDB taxonomy): Bacteria > Bacillota > Clostridia > Oscillospirales > CAG-272 > CAKRZE01. Next base: position 15,599 of record JAKSPT010000009.1, on the reverse strand, counting down.
ACTCTGCCGATGTCAAGGCTCATGTTGTTTTCGTAGCCGATCGCAAGGCAGGTGCCGTAAACGTCGCGGACGTACTGGAGGGAGTTGTTGCTGCCCGCGGCAAAGTTGATGCCCTGATAGGAGTTGACGAAGGTCACGTTTTCGACCGTGACGCCCTCGGAGAGGGTCTGGACGATCGTGGCGGGATAGGGGATCGCGGAGCCGTTGACGATCGTCTGCTCGGGGTACCAGAAGGCGATGCTCTTGATGCCGGTATGGTGCTCCATACGGACGGCGGATTTCGCCGTGTCGGTCTTGCCCTTGCCGCAGTAAACGCAGAGGACGGTGCCGTTCGCGGTGCCCTTTTCCAGTTCACCGATCAGCGCAATGCCGGCAGGCAGATTCAGCGGTTCGGAGATGCAGTAGTAGCCGGCGGGGAGGAAGACCGTGCCGCCGCCCGCTCTCGAAACGGCGGTGATCGCTTCGCGGATGGCTCTCGTGTCGTCAAAGAGGTCGTCGGGCGTCGCACCGTAGGTGAGGACGTTCGCGTCGGCGACGGTGTAGGAGGAGGAAGGATATTTCGAGACGATGAGACCGGTTTTCGCGTCGGGCTGCTTGACCTCCTGACCGACGCTCTTGTAGGAGGAGCGGTAGTCCTCTCTCGTGTCGTAGGACTTGTTCTTCGTCAGAAGCAGTTCGACGTCAACGGTTTCGGCGCTGACCTCGGGATGCTTCGTCTGATCGCCGACCGACCACGGGAAACCGGTGGGGATCACACGGGGTTCGGTTTCGGCGTCGGTTTCGGGAACGGTCTCGCCCTCGGTTTCGGTCGCCTCGGTTCCGGGAACGGGAACGGCGGGGGAGGCGGGATTCAGAAGCATCAGAACGAAGCCGGCGACGCAGATGAGTGCGCCCGCGAGGATGAGGATCAGACCGATGCGGCGATCCTTTCTGACGAAGAAGCCGATCAGCGAGAGGAGCATAACGACGCCGCCCGAGATCAGAAGAACGGTCGAAAGGAAGCCGGAGTCGTTTCCTTCGGCGGCGGGAACGTCGGTGATCGCCTCGGTCACGGGATCGGTCTCGGGGATCGGTTCGGTTTCGGGCGTGGTGTATTTTGCGGGGATCGCACGGTCGAGATCGTATTCGCCGATGTCAAATACGGGGCGGGAAGCCGCGTAATCAATGTAGGCAAGATGGATGTTGTCGAAGCCGATCGTCAGACCCTTCTGCACGTCGATCGAAAGAGTGAAAATACGGATGTAGTTGATGTGGTTCAGACGGCATCCGCCGTTCGGAGAGATCGGCAGTTCAAGATGGTTCCAACCCTCGCGGACGTCGAAGGCGAGCAGTTCCCAGTTGGTTTCTTCCACGTCGCACTTGCCGCTCGAGGTCATTTCGAGGGTCGTGGAGGTGGAGGAATACCACAGGTCGGGGTCGGAAACGTAGAGGTCCATAACGAGGTAGTTCGCGCCGGTGCCGTTTACCGGGCTGTAGGTCGCGCCGATGACGAAAGCGCCGTCGCCGCGCGGGATGGTAAGCATCGTGCTTGCCTTGCCCTCGGTTTTTTCGGAGGTGTCACGACGGAAGGCACGCCCTTTGTCCCAGCTTTGGAACGACACTTTTTCGCAGTCGTCGAGCATTTCAATGAATTCCTCGTCCAATTCGTCCGCCGCGGTCGGCAGGCAGAACGAAAGCAGAAGAAGGAACAGAAGCAGGAAGGAAAGAAGCTTGGTCGTTTTTTTCATTATCTGTCCTCTTTTTCGGATTGAATTGATAGAAATATTATACCTTTATTTGCCTTATTTGTCAAGGAAAAAACGGTTCTTTCTCTGTCCGCTGACTGAAAGAAGGCGCGTCGGGGTCTGATGAGAATCGGATGGCAACGCGGTACAATCCCTCACCCGCTGGCGCGGGAACTCTCTTTACACAAGGGAGCCTACACATCGCCCAAAGTGAAACGGACGAAAACAAAGAAAAAGGCATTCTCACGACGATACAGTCACGGGAATGCCTTTTTGCTGCTTTGAAACGAACTGCGCTTCGGATATAGTCCGGGCAGCAGCGCGCAATGCGAAGACACCGGGGGAGGCGGATCGGGATGGAAGATTACCGAAGACGATCTCTCCCGGATACAGAGAGGCAATATACGAAGGAGTCAAACATTATGTCCCCCTTATGCCTCTTTGATACGCGGTTCCACGGCGAAGCCGGGAACCGATTCTCTCAGAGAAAGGACACGCATCCCCCTTTTCCCTCAAAGCCCACGAACCGACACTTCGCGTACGAAGGGGCGGGCGGCGTCGAGCATGAGGAGGGTTTCGGATTTGGGAACGCCTGTCATCGAGGGATCGATGAGGAGACCGCTGTCCACGAAATTCTGAAGGAAATAGCGGCGGGCGCCGGAGATCCATTCTGCGGCGGAGGCGATATCGGAAACGGTGTGGAACTTGCGGACGAGGGTAGTGCGGAATTCGTAATCGACCGCGCCGGAGAGAAGGTAGGAAACCGATTCGAGGATAGGGGACATATCGAGCGTGGGAACGCCGGCGGTGGCGGCGTATTTCGCTTTGCAGTTTTTGATATCCATCGCGACGTAGTCGACGAGCCCCTCGGAGACGAGAGAAGCGAGGAGGGCGGGGGCGGTCCCGTTCGTGTCGAGCTTGACGGGGAAGCCGAGGTCTTTGACGCGGCGGAGAAAATCGGGAAGCCCGGGATCGAGGGTCGGTTCGCCGCCGGTGACCGCAACGCCTTCAAGCAGCCCTTTGCGCTTTTTGAGATAGGAAAGGATCTCGTCCTCGGGGTACTTTTCCGCGTCGCCCGGGGTGAGGACGAGGGTGGAGTTGTGGCAGAAGGGACAGCGGAAATTGCAGCCCGCCGTAAAGAGGGTGCAGGCGACCTTGCCGGGATAATCGAGCAGGGTCATTTTCTGAAAGCCGTGAAAGATCATGGAAGGGACCTTCTTTTTTGAGGTTATTTTTCGACGAGGACGTTCGAGGAAACGATCTTTCCGATCTTTTCCTCCTCGTCGATCAGTTTTTTGAAGCCGTTCGCACGGACGTCGGACAGATAGAGGGAGCCGATCTCACCGGTCTGACGGAAGGCAAGGAGATGACCGTCGGGCGCGGTGGTACCGTCGCGGACGACGAAGACGTCGCGCAGGACCATACGGTCGACCTTGTCATAGACCTGAATGTAGTCGGCGGGCTTGGGCGCGGGGGTGTCCTCGATGATGGTCAGACCGTCGATGAAGACGTTTTCGAGCTTCGGACGGTTGTTCTCGGGGAACTTGAACTTCATATCGTAAAAGGGCAGACCGAACTCGAAGAGCGGACGGGAGTCACGCGGATTGTGGTGACGGATATTCTTGCAGGTGAGGCTTTGAATATTGCCGCCGACCGAGAAGAGGAAGCCTTCGCGGTAGTCGTAGACCGGGGGATCCTCGCGCAGGTCGATGTTCTCGAAGAAGAGGTTCCGGAAATCGCCGTAGGTGGGACCGGGGAACCAGCAGTTGATATAGAAACCGAAGGAACGGTAGGTGCCCGAGACGTTGCGGACCGTGACGCGGTCGAGAACGCCGTGCTTGTAGGAGAGGAGGCGGATCGCCTGATCGGCGTTTTCGAGGAAGACGCCGTCCACGATGACGTCATAGATCGAGCTTTCGCCGTCGTGCTCGTCGGGACCGATGTTCATAAAGTCGTCGCCGACCGTGCCGCCGACGTTCTTGACGGTGAGGAACTGACCGGGACCCCAGAAATGGAAGCCGTCCTGGTTCTGCGCATACATACGGTCGGGCAGGTCGAGCCAGACGTTTTCAATGAGGCAATGCTTGAAATTGCCGACCGTGACCGAGAAGGTGCGGAAGTTGCGGACGACGAGGTCGCGCAGGGTCAGATATTCGACGCCGTAGAATTCAAGACCGAAGACCCAGCGGGAGGCGGCAAAGTTGTCGTGCTCGCGGGTGCCCGGTTCCGGAATGAAATGATGCGCCTGATTGTGGCAGTCCTGATTGTAGGTGCCGCCGATGAGAGTTACGTTTTTGGTGGTGAGGGTCGAAAAGCTCCAGTCCTTGTTGGAAACGATCGAGCGGTTGGAATTCGCTTTCTGGAAGAAGCCGCAGGAGCGGGAGAGGCATTCGATGGTGGTGTTGGAATAGACGTCGAGCCCGGAAACGAGCGCGGCACCGTCCATAATCAGCCATACGCCGGTTTCGCCGTCCTTCGCTTCGTCGAGAACCGCCTGAAGCGCCGCGGTGTCGTCGGTACCGCCGCCTTTTTCCACGTCGGAATCGAGAACGGCTACCGTGCTTGCCAGAATTTTCTTGATTTTCATTGTCGGGATCCTCCCATGCTTTTTTTCTTATTGTATCATAGTTTGCCGCTTCTTTCAAGGGCAATTTTGAATTTTCACGTTTCTTTTCATACCCCGTCCGGGACGGGCATAGAATGGAAGAAAAACGGGAAGGAACGGTGGAAAAACGATGACCGGACGGTTTGAGATGCCGGAGGACCGCTGCGTGATCCTCGCAAGGTATATGCTTGAGGAAAACTGTACCGTGCGAAGCGCGGCGGCGCGCTTCGGCATCAGCAAAAGCACGGTACATAAGGACCTCACCGAAAAGCTTGCGGCAAGAAACGCCGTACTCTTTTCCGAGGTCAGAAAACTGCTGCAAAAAAACAAAGAGGAACGGCATCTGCGCGGCGGAGAGGCGACGAAGAGAAAGTACGCGGAAAGAAAAAAAGCGTGAAAAGAAGCTTGCAGCAACCGCATACGGAAAGGACGGTTTCACAAACTTCCTCAACACGGCTATCGGCTCCGCCGACAAATAAAAAAAGCCGAAAACTCAACAGCGAAGCCAAAGTACAATTCTTTGGGGCGTTATCGAACATCGACTTTGATATTTTTATAAGACAAACAAACGCGGTTGTCAACAGCAAATTACAAAAAATCGGAGAAAGAAGTTCGATTTATATCAAGGACGGTCACGCAGAGGAAGGAAAGAAAAAAGGAGGAACAATGGGACGGGATTATCCGGAGAACGAACGGGCGACACCGTAGGGCGGGGCCTTGCGTCCCGCCGCGACAGGAGAACGAGAGGCGGGGCAGAGAGCGTAATACGTCACGAACCGGGATACGAAGAGCGCTTTCTCCGAATCAAGCGCAGCGACGTGCCCCGCTTCCTGCTTCGCCTTTCACTTTTCTTCCCGCGGCGGGACACAAGGCCCCGCCCTACGAGCGCGGCGGTATCGCTCGCGCTCCGTTTTTCAGCGGGCAATCCGGAAAAGTCAGGAAACAAAAAACGCCCCCCGTTTTTCTCGGAGAGCGCGGAAAACGTATTATTGCCGGGCGTCACACTTTATGAAGGACTGCATAATAAAACCCGTCGGTGCCGCCGTCGGGAAAGAGGGTGCGGTCGGAAACGAGGGAGAAACGGGGGGCGGACGCAAGAAACGCTTCGACGACGGAGCGGTTTTCGGCGGGATTCAGCGTGCAGGTCGAGTAGACGAGCGTTCCGCCTGCTTTCAGATAGTCCGCGCCGGTTCGCAGAATCGCAAGCTGGATCGGGGGCAGACGATCGGCTTCTTCCTTTTTCTTGTGCCGCAGGTCCGGCTTTTTGCCGATGACGCCGAGCCCGGAGCAGGGAACGTCGCAGAGAACGCGGTCGGCGGTCTCAAAAAGCGCGGGATCGGGCTTTGAGGAATCGGATGCGGCGGCGTGAAGGATACCGATGCCGAGCCGTTCGGCGCCCGAAACGAGGAGCGAGCATTTGCTTTCGTGCAGATCGGTCGAGCGGAGAAAGCCCTCGTTTTCCATTTCCATCGCGAGTCCGAAAGATTTGCCGCCGGGGCAGGCGCAGAGGTCGTAGACCGTTTCGCCCTTTTTCGCGCCGAGGGCGGAGACGCAGAGCTGGGAAGCCTCGTCCTGCACGAAGCAGAGCCCGTCCGAAAGCGCCGTGAGCGAGGAGACCGGGACCGAGTCGGGAAGAACGATGCCGACCGGGGACGCTTTCGTCGGTTCCGCTCCGATACCTGCCCGACGCAGGTCGGCAAGGAGGGCGTCACGGGTCGTTTTCAAAGTGTTGACGCGGAGAGTGATCGGGGGCTCTGCGAGAAAAGCGGACAGGATCGCGCGGGTCTTTTCGTCGCCGTAGGCGTTCCTAAACAGCGAAACGATCCACGGGGCGACCGAATACTCGACAGAAAAGCGTTCGTCGGTTCCCTCCGCGGGAAGGGGAAGCGTCCCTTTTTTTCGGATCAGATTCCGTAAAACCGCGTTGACGAAGCCGGAGGCACTTTTGAAATGAGACTTTTTGCAGAGCTCGACCGTCTCGGAAACGGCGGCGTGATCGGGAACGGCGTCGGCGTAGAGGATCTGGTACGCGCCGAGCTCGAGCAGGGAAAGGACCGGCGGGTCGAGCTTCTCAAGCGGCTTGGACGAGAGGAGCGAAAGATAGCAGTCAAGCGTGAATTTCCGCTCGATGACGCCGTAGGTCAGACGGACGTAAAACGCCCGGTCAGAGCCCTGAAAGCCGTATTTTTTCAGCGCCGCGTCGGTTTCGAGGTTGGCGAATTTGTCCGCCGAGGCACAGCGGATCAGCGACTGCCACGCAGCCTCCCGGGGAGTGATCGTTTTCGGTTCGGGCATGGGTTCCTCCGGAACAATGAAAAATTGAAAATGGAAAATTGAAAACGGAAAAGACCTTTTTCGTTTTCAATTCTCTTCTTCGGGTGTGAGGAATCTTTCGCCGACGGCGATCTTTCTGCCGTTGATATAGTCGGCGGCGCGCATCCGCTTTTTGCCGGCGGGGAGAAGCTCGGTGACGAGGAGCGTGCCCTCGCCGCAGGCGACCTCGATGATCCCGCCCTTCAGCGAAAGGACCTCACCGGGAGCGCCGTGGACGCCGTCCCGCTTCCCGACCTTGGCGCGGGCGAGCTTTAAGGGCTGACCGTTATGCGTGCAGCAGGCGAGAGGCGCGGGGGAAAGCCCCATGATCCGGTGCGCGAGCGACGCCGGGGACGCCGTGAAATCGAGGAGGGTATCCTCTTTTTCGATCTTGTTTGCGTAGTTGGAGAGAGAACCGTCCTGCTTTTCGGCTTTGATCGTACCGTCAAGGATGCCGGGCATCGCTTCGAGCAGGGCTTCCGCGCCGAGGAGTGCCATTCTGTCGTGTAGGGAGCCGAAATCGTCCTCCTCGGTGATCGGGGTGGAGCGCTTGAGCAGCATATCGCCGGTATCGAGCCCCTCGTCCATCTTCATGATCGTGACGCCGGTCTCGGTCTCGCCGTCGATCAGACAGCGCTGGATCGGCGCCGCACCGCGGTAGCGGGGCAGGAGCGAGCCGTGGACGTTGACGCATCCGAGGCGGGGATAGTTCAGAAAAGAAGCGGGCAGGATCTTGCCGTAGGCGGCGACGACGACCAGATCGGGGTCGAGGATCGCCATCAGACGGTCAAAAGCGCCGTTTTTCAGGGTCGCGGGCTGATAGACCGGGATGCCGTGCTCTCCGGCGTAGACCTTGACCGGGGAGGGGGTCAGTTTATTGCCTCTGCCCTTCGGCTTGTCCGGCTGGGTCAGGACCGCCATGACCGGATACCCGTTTTCGTGCAGGGCGGCGAGCATCGCCCCGGCGAATTCGGGCGTGCCGCAGAAAAGAATTTTCGTCATCGGGATCACCTTTCTTTGATGAGGATGCCGCACGTCGGTGCGGGATCCTCTTCAGTCCTGCTCCTCCGAGAGCTTGTCAAGCTCCTCCTGCGTGAGGATGCGGATGGCGTGATCGGTGAAGAGGGTGCCTTCGAGATGATCGAGCTCGTGGCAGAAGGCGCGCGCGGTCAGATCGTCTCCGGTCGCCTCGCATACCTTGCCCTTGCGGTCGGTATAGCGGACGGTGACCGTCTTCGGGCGGTGGGTGATGCCCCAGACCTGCGGGATCGAGAGGCAGCCCTCAAGCTCCTCCTGCTCGCCCTCGGAGGCGATGATCTCGGGATTGATCATTTCAAAAAGCTTGCCTTCCTCGGTTTCGACGAGCACGATGCGGCGAAGCACGCCGACCTGAACCGCCGCGAGACCGCAGCCGTTCGCCTTGTGAAGCGTGTCCTTCATATCGTCGAGCAGGGTGAGGATCCGGGGGGTGATCTCCTCCACCGGACGGCTCTTTTTACGAAGAACGGGGTCTTTTTCTTTTACGATTTTCAGAATTGCCATTGATATATTACTCCTTACGTTTGATCGGTTTCCGTTAGATTCCCGTGGGGTTCACGTCTGCCGAGACGGACACCTTTTTTCCGACCTTTGCCGTGAATTCGTCAAGCAGGGTGCGGAAGAACAGTCGGGTGCGGGGGTTTGTGCGGCATTTGACGAGGATACGCATCCGGCAGACCTCGCTGACGCGGTAGACCGGCGCTTCCATCGGACCGAAGCTCTGGAGTCGCACGTCCGAAAAGTCGCCCGAGAGCAGCTCCTTCATCCGCTTGTCAAACGATACGCACACGGTCATCAGGTCCTGCTCGGAGACCGAGGAGAAGGTGAGCACCACGATATCGCAGAAGGGTGGGAAGGTGAGCGCGCGGCGCATCGCTTCCTCCTCCCGGAAGAAACGCCCGTAATCCTGCGAGCAGGAGAGGCGGAGGAGGGGATGGTCGGGGTTGGAGGTCTGGATCAGCGCCTTGCCGGGTTTGTCGCCGCGTCCCGCTCTGCCGATGACCTGCGTGATCAGCGAGAAGGTACGCTCTCCCGCACGGAAGTCGTCGAGATAGAGCGAGGAATCGGCGGAGATGACGCCGACCAGCGTCACGTTCGGAAAGTCGTGTCCCTTCGTGACCATCTGCGTGCCGACGAGGATGTCCGCTTCGCCCTTGCGGAAGCTGTCGAGCAGGGCGTCCGCCGAAAATTTCATTGCCGTCGTGTCGGCGTCCATACGGAGGACGCGTGCGGCGGGGAAGAGGTTTTTCAGCTCCTCCTCGACCTTCTGCGTGCCGCAGCCGACGCGGCGGAGATCGGGCGAGCCGCAGGAAGGGCAGGCATGCGGGACCGGTGCGCGGTAGCCGCAGTAATGGCAGAAGAGGAACGCCGAGGTCTCCTCGCCCGCAAAACGCTTTTTCCGCGTGTGGTAGGTGAGCGAGACCGAGCAGTGCGGGCAGAGGATCGCCTCGCCGCAGAGGGGGCAGGAAAGAAAATTATGGTAGCCGCGGCGGTTGAGGAAGAGGATCGACTGCTCGCCCTTTTCCAGCCTTGCGGCAAGCTCCGCCTTCAGCACCGAGCCTATTGGGGAGAGATTGCCCTCCTTCGCGTCGGCGCGGGTATCGACGAGCACCGCCTCGGGGAGCGCGGCGTTTCCGTAGCGCTCGGTGAGGGGAACGAGGGTGTATTTCCCGGTGATCGCCTTCTCGTAGCTTTCGGGAGAGGGGGTCGCCGAGGCAAGAAGCATCAGCGCGCCCTGCTCGGCACAGCGGAAACGCGCCACGTCGCGGGCGTGATACTTCGGGGTCTGGTCGGATTTGTAGGTGTGCTCCTGCTCCTCGTCGATGATGATCGCGCCGAGATTGTCAAAGGGCGCGAAGACCGCCGAACGGGTGCCGATGCAGAGGGCCGCTTCTCCGCTTTTCATCCGCTGCCACGCGTCGAACCGTTCGCCGTCCGAGAGCATCGAATGGATGACGGCGATCTTCCCGGCGTAGTAGCCCCGGAAGAAATCGACCGTCTGCGGGGTGAGCCCGATCTCGGGCACGAGGAGGATCACGCTTTTCCCGCGTGAAAGCACCTCGTCGATCACTTTTTTGACGACGCTCGTTTTGCCGCTTCCGGTCACGCCGTGGAGCAGCGCCGCACGCGGCTCGCCGCAGATCAGCGGCAGGATGGCACGGAGGGCTTCGTCCTGCGCCGGGGAAAGAACGACGTCGGGGAGGGGAACGAAATCCTTTTCCCGGTAGGGATCGCGCCAGAGGGTGCGCTTTTCGGAACGGATCATCCCGGCGGCGAGCAGATCCTCGACGGCGGAACGCGGGACCGAAAGCGAATCGCGCACGGTCTCCCAGTTCATCGGACCGAGATCCGAGAGGGAACGGAGCAGCAGCGCCTGCTTTTTGCTCCTTCTCCCGTTCTTTTCAAGGTAAGCGGCGATCTCTTCCTCGGCTTTCGCCGGGAAGATCGTTTCGATCTGTTTGCTTTTCGGCTCGCGCAGGGTCAGCGTCCGCGTGACGAGTCCGCGCGCGGCAAGCGAACGGACGGCGCGGGAGACGTTTTCCCCGCAGCGCTCCCGGAGATCGTCCTCGGTCAGCTTCTTTTTGCCCGAGACCGCGTCGAGCACGAGCGCCTCGGTTTCGTTCAGATCCTCCGGGCGGGAGACCCCGGGCACCGGGGTGATCGTTTCTCCGATCTTGTTTGCGCCGGATGCGGTCGGCAGCATCGCGCGGACGGCGTCTCCGTAGGTGCAGAAGGTATGCTCCCGGATAAAGTCGGCGAGCTTCAGCATTTCGCGCGTGAGGCGGAAGGACTCGTTGACGACGGCGAGGACAGGCTTCAGTTCGCCGAACGTGCTTCCCTCGGCGAGACCGGTGACGACGGCGCGTTCCCTGCGGTTCGACGCGCCGAAGGGCACAACGACAAAACTCCCGGATCGCACCGCTTCGCGAAGCTCTCCGGGAATAAAGTAGTCATACGAACGGTCGATATGGAAGGGGGCGTTCAGCAGCCGGATACGGGCAACGGTTTTATTCATCTCGGTACCGCTTTCTCGTTATTTCAAGCCGTCCTCTCTTCCGTGGGGGCGCGCCGAAAAAAGCACGTCCCGTCAGAGTACGCTGCGCAGTCAGTCCTCAGCCTTGGCACCGGAAAAATCAACGGAGCCGGGGACGATGTGGTATTCACCGTTCGAGAGGCGGTTGATGGCGGTGCGGACAGCCTTTTCGTCACGGTATTCCTTCTTGATGAAGGAGGCAAGGGACTTGTCGTTGTCCTTGCTCTGGATCGCCTTCTCGGCGTTCTCTCTCTGCTCCACGTATTCGTCGGTGACGATGCGGGCGCACTTGGAGGTCGCGATGACGAGCATATAGCGGTTATACTTTCCGCCTGCGGTGAGTTCTTCAAGCGTGGGGTTGATCATGATTCTTTCCCGTCTCCGGCTTTCCGGAGACGTCCTTTCTTATGTCTGAATTTCAGTTATTAACGGTGAGGGACCCGACGAGGTCGGGATTGCGTGCGGTCTTCGACTGCTCGGCGCGGATGATCGCGAGGATCTCGTCGGCGGCGCGGTCGGCGTGACCGGTTTCGTTCAGTACGATATATTCGTAGTCGGTGATATGCCTCAGCTCCACCGCCGCCTGCTTCATCCGGCGTGCGATGTCCTCCTCGGTGTTCGTGCCGCGGGAACGGAGACGGTTTTCGAGCACCTCAAGGCTCGGCGGGACGATGACGATCGTCACGGCGTCGGGCACCATGCGCTTGACGTTGGTCGCGCCCTCCAGCTCGATCTCAAGGATCAGGCTGTCGCCGCTTTCGGTCTTTTTCAGCTCGCTTTTCGGCGTGCCGTAGTAGTTGCCCGCGTAGGTCGTGTATTCGAGGATCTCGCCCTTTGCGATCATATCCTCAAAGGTTTCCTTCGTGACGAAATGGTAGTTCACGCCGTCAATCTCTCCGGGGCGGGGAAGGCGCGTGGTCGCGGAGACCGAGTAGGAAAGACGGTCCGCTTTTGCGAAAAGCTCGGCAAGAACCGTCCCTTTTCCGGCGCCGGAGCAGCCGGAAACAACGATGAGTAAGCCTTTTTCCTTCATAGTCACAAGCGGGGAATCATTCCCCGTCTTCCTCTTCTTCTTCGTCGGTATCGGAGGTATCGCCGTTGAGACGGTTCGAGATCGTCTCGGTCTGTACGGCGGAAAGGATGATGTGGTCGCTGTCGGTCACGATGACCGCGCGCGTTCTTCTGCCGCAGGTGACGTCGATGGCTCTCCCCTCGTCCTTCGCGTCCTGGATCAGACGCTTGATCGGGGCGGAATCGGGGCTTGCCAGCGTGATGATACGGTTGGATGCCACCATATTGCCGAAGCCGATATTGATGAATTTCATAAAAACCTACCGATTCTTTACGGGAACGGAGTCCCGGTATTTTTTGCGGTGTTATTCTTTATTCGATGTTCTGGATCTGCTCGCGGATCTTTTCCAGCTCGCATTTCGCGTCCACGACCAGCTTCGCGATCTCGGCGTCACCCGATTTGGAGCCGGTGGTGTTGATCTCGCGGTTCATTTCCTGCAGCAGGAAATCGAGGCGGCGTCCGGCGGGCTCGTCGGAGGCGAGCGCCTCGTCAAACGCCTTGAAATGGCTGTCAAGGCGGACCATTTCCTCGTCCACCGCGATCTTGTCGGCGAAGATGGCGCATTCGGTGAGGATGCGGCCTTCGTCGAGCACGATATCGAGCGTGCCGAGGGTCTGACGGAGTCTGCCCTCCAGACGGGAACGGTAGGCTTCGGTATTGGTCTCGGAAAGGACGCGGATCTTTTCGGCGAGCGCCTTGACCTTTTCCTTCTTGCCCGTGAGATCGATACGGAGATTGTCGCCCTCGGTCTGACGCGCGGCGAGGAAGGCGGCGAGCGCCTCGTCGAAGACCGGCTTCAGCCCTTCCCAGACCTTTTCGGCGTCCTCCTCGGGATGGGTGACCGTGAAGAGGTCGCGGTTGGCGGCGACCGAGGTCACCGTGATATCGTCCTTCAGACCGAAGCGGTCGCGCAGCTCGCAGAGCGCGCGGAGATAGCTTTCGGCATAGGTCGGGTCAAGGGCGACCGTTCCGGTCCCCTCGGTGACGTCGATGCCGACGTAGATCTCCATTTTGCCGCGGCTGATGCCGCCGGCGGTGACGGCGCTTTTAATCTTTTCTTCCAGATAGCCGTAGGAGCGCGGGAGCTTGACCGTGAGGTCGAGGAAGCGGTTGTTGACCGACTTCATCTCAACGAGGTAGTGCCTTCCGTCCGCCTCTCCGGCGGCGCGCCCGTAGGCGGTCATACTTTTTACCATACGATTCTCCTTGATGAGTCTTAAGCCATGAGTCTTAAGACTTAAGGCTTAAGACTTAAGACCCATCTTCTATTTTACCCTTTATTTCCCCGTTTGTCAAGGCTTTACGATTCAAAAAACTTTTTGATGCCGAGGCGGTCCCGGAGCTTCACGAGATAGAGCAGGATGAGCTTTGACATCGCGATATCGTAGAGGACGAAAACGAGATTGCCGAGCAGGTAAGCGACCCACGTGAAGCCGATCTCCTCCGGATCAATGTGAAAAATTACGAGCGAACCGCCGATGATGAGCGACAGCACGGTATTGAAATAGGAAAGCTTGACGATCCACGAAAGGATCGGGTGCAGCTTCTCAAAGAGCGCCTTGAAGACCGGATAAATGCCGCCGAAGAGGATATAGGTGAGGAGCGCGACGCCGTCCCCGGGCATTAAGATCGCGGTCAGGATCGAGGTCGCCGCCCAGATCATCCACGGATACCAGCTCCGCATTTCGATATACGCGAAATAAATGAAGAAGGAAGCGAAGGCGACCGCGGTGAGGTCGGTCGGTCCGAGCGCGACGCCGACGGTCAGAACGATCGTGCCGAGCGCCGTGAAGATCGCCGAAAGGGTCAGCTTTTTGACCGAATCGCTCCTTTTTTTGATTGCCATAGCGAATTATCTCCTTTTTGGGAAAGGGTCAGCAGCAGCGGATGCAGTCAGCGCCCATGCACTCACAGCAGCAGTCGGCGCAGAGCAGACCGGAACACATATCACAGCCCGAGCATCCGCCCGCCGTCTGCTCGGTACGGTAGCCTCTGCCGTAGGCGGAGGCAGAGGAACGGACGTTGTTCAGCACCGCACGGTATTCCTGATTGTTCGGGTCCATATAGCAGGCGGTCTCGTAATATTTCTGCGCGTCGTAGAACCAGCCGCGCTGGGTGAGAACACAGCCCTTGAGAAAGTTCCATTCCGCGCCCCTGTCGGAGACAGAGATCGCGTCGAGCATGACCTCCGCGCGGGAATACTGCCCGGCACGGATGAGCTGACGGATCTGCGTGTAGAGCGGTCCGGAGCTCCCGCGGTACGAGGCGCTGCCGGTCGTGCCGTTCGCTCCCGCGGAGGAGCCTCCGGCTGCGCTTTCCGCGCGGCTCTTGCGGATCGCGTCGTATGCCTCGTTGATCTCCTTCATCTTCTCCTCGCAGAGCTCCGCGAGCGGATTGTCCGCGTAGTTGTCGGGATGGTATTTTCGCGCGAGATCGCGGTAGGCTTTTTTGATTTCTTCGTCGGTCGCGTCGCAGGACACACCGAGGGTCTTGTAGGGATCGTTCATTCGGTTACGGGGTTCCTTTCCTTTGCGGTGCGTTTCAGCACCTGCTCCGCTCTGCGGGGCATTCCGAGGTAGATGACGTTGCGTACGATCGAGGCGACCGAGGGGTCGGGGAAGGCGATCAGCTCGACGGCGAGGGAGGCGGCGTGCAGCTCGAGCTGCATCGCGTTATAAAGCCGTTCGGGATCGGTCCCTTCGGAGAGGAACGGGTTGAAGGCACCCGTTTTTTTGTCTTTTTCCAGATCGTCGGCGGCGTCGGCAAGATAGATCCATTTTCCGACGTGATAGCCGATCTCGCGGGCGATCTTTTCTTCGTTTCCGGTCAGCCCTTCGGTAAAGATGCCGCCGAGCAGGTCGCCGAAGAGCGCCGCCGCGCGGTCGGGGGAGGCGTCTTCGGACGCACCCTTTTCCAAAGCGGAAAGGGAGGCGAGCGACGCCGATATCTTCGCGTCAAGGTCGGGAAGTGCCGCCTTTTTCCGCATCCTTGCGGCGGCGGGCAGGAGAAGACGCGAGGGGAGGGAAGGGAGGAAACGCTTATCGGCGATATCGTCCCGGAGCTTGTGATAGGTCAGAAGCCCGCTCGCCTTCGCCGCGTAGGCGAGAGAGGGCGTTTCCTTCGCGTACTGCCGCTTTTTGAACGGATGGGCAAGACAGCGCCCCTCGGAGAAGGACACGGTTTCCCCGGAAAGGGAAAGACGGACGAGGGCGAGAAAGACGAAATCGTAGCTCAAAGAAAGGCGGGAGGCGGCGGTGACATTCGTTCCCATCGAGCGGCAGAGCCCGCAGTAGACCGCACGGTAGAGCGCGTGCTCCTTCACCTTCAGCTCCGGCACGTCGGGGGTCACGTAACCGAACAAGTCCTCTCCTCCTTTTTGTATATTCCATTCTATTATACTATAATCCTTTTATGGTGTAAAGCGGAAAAACGCATTCTTTTCGATTGATTCACAAATAGTTTGCAAATGGAAAAAACGGGGAACGGAACGCGCGGTTCCTTCCCCTTTTTTTCGGCAAAAAACGGCAGGAAAACGCTTCTTTCACGCGTTTTGCAAAAAAATAAAAAAGTTTTGAAAACCCCTTGACTTTTCCCGTCCTCCGTGCTATAATATAACCCGTCAAGCGCGAGTGGCGGAACTGGCAGACGCGCACGTTTGAGGGGCGTGTGGTTACCCCATACGAGTTCAAGTCTCGTCTCGCGCACCACAAAAAAAGACGATTGCTTTCGCAATCGTCTTTTTTTGAACGATGTGTTCTGCCTGCGCGGAACGTGATGTGCCCTTCGGGCGTGATGTTCGCCTGCGGCGAGTGA
>JAKSPT010000008.1 GCA_024404495.1 Lachnospiraceae bacterium | reverse complement strand
TCCCTCTTCGCGACAGCCGCCGTCTCTTCGCGACAGCTTGTACATTATAGCACCAACATCTTGAAATGTCAACACCTTTTTTCAATATTTTTTTGATTTGTCGGTTATCCGCTCTTTTCATCAAAAAATGGCATCGGTTTTTGTGCTTTACGCACAAATTCCGGTGCCATTTATATCCATTTTACGAATGACTGTGGGAAACCTTTCCGAAAAAATATTTTTTCAGATCACGAAAATCACCGAGAAAAACACGAGCGTACCGACCGCCGTCAGCGCCGCGATACCCTTCCCACCCGGCTTTTTCAGCCTGAAAGGAGCGAGGAAAAGAACGCCGATCACGGCGAGCGCGGAGAGATAGATCATCCCCATCAGATACGTACGGTCCTGAAAGAGCGGTCCGAGCAGGCAGACGGCGGGGAGCAGAAGCGCGGTCGAGGTGACCGGCAGTCCCTCGTAGAATTCCCTTCTTCCGGTCGTCTGCGCCTGACGCTCCGCCTCGGTGACGTTGAAATACGCGAGCCGGATCACGGCGGCAAGCACGAAAAGCACGCCCACCGTCTTCTTCGCCGCATCCGGAACCGTGAAGCAGTTGAGCAGCATCACGGGAAGAACGCCGAAGGAAACGAGGTCGCAGAGGGAATCGATCTGGATCCCGAACTGCTTCTCGGCAGTCGTTCTCTTTCTGGTAGAGGCGATCTTGCCGTCGATCATGTCGATCGCTCCCGCCGCCATCAGGCAGATCAGCGCCGCCTTCGTCATCGCTTCCATCGCGAAAAAGCAGCCCACGCCCGCCGCTGCGAGCCCGATATAGGTTGCGATCACCGTATAATTATAGTAGCCGATCGGTTTCATAATAAACCTCCGTATATGATAAGAAACAGCCGTTTTCTTTATTATACACGCATCCGACGGGAAAAGCAACAGTTTGACAAAATGTTATCTTTTTCGGTACAGAATGAGCTCGGGATCGGTCCCGTCCGCGCCGTACTCCCCGACGAGAAGAAAACCGGGGCCCGCCACGACGCCGAAATACCGGCTGACGCTGCCGTCGTTGAATTCGCAGGGAACCTGCGTGCCGAGGTAAATCTCCCCGTCGTCGAGGAATTTTACGCTCTTCCCGCCGGGCAGTTCATACGCAAGATTCACGAAGAAGCCGTTCAGCGGGATAAGCTCCGTGATTTCGGGCAGCCCCGGGATCCCGAGCGCGTTGATCTCACCGATCAGCTCTTTCTTATACGCTTCCAGCGCCGCTTCCCCGCCCGGCTTAACCGTTGAGGCAAGATAGCAGTATTTTCCGAACGGGCATCCGCCGCTCGCCCGGCATCCGGCGCATTCGCCTTTTCCGCGGAAGCCGCAATTCCCGCATTCCGCGCCGCAATATCCCTTTTCCATTTTCGTTTCCTTCCGATGCCAAGACGGACGCCGCGTTTGCGGCGTCCGTCCGAAATCCGTTGGATCAGTCTTCGTCGATCGTCTTGAAGGACTTGCCCCAAGCCTTCATACGTGCTTCATAAGCGTCGTTGAAGCGGTAGTCCTTCCAGAAGGTCAGGATCTCGAGCTTTTCGTCGGAAGCCGAGTTGTCGAGGGCGTGGAAGGTCCCCTTCGGGATGAAGATGACCTGACCGCCGTGGACCGGAACGACGTCGTCGTCCAGCTTGCAGGTGCCGTTGCCGGAAAGGATGTAGTAGATCTCGTCCTCTTCGTGGGTCGCTCCGCCGAGTGCGAAGTGAGGCATAACGGTGCCGTGGTTCATCTGGATCACGCCGTCTCTGCCGGTGATCACGTGGTCGAGGATCATTCTGGATTCGTATTCCTCACCGAAGCAAAGGGGCTTGACGTTCGCGACGTCAACGACGAGATAATGAAGTTTCTTTTCTTCTGCCATGATAGTGTACCTCTCAGTATTGTATTTTTTATCTTTTGATTTTGTGGGCACAGCAGCCGAGCGCGTCGTGGAAGGCTTCCATGATCATCTCGTTTACCGTGGGATGCGGATGGATCGCGGCGGAGATCTCCTCCAGCGTGCTTTCCAGCTTGATGGCGGCGATCCCCTCGCCGATCAGGTCAGTCGCGTGACCGCAGAAGAGACGGAGTCCGAGAACCTCGTGCGTCTTCTTATCGGCAACGACCTTGACGAAGCCGAGCGTTTCGCCCGCGATGAGCGATTTGCCGTTGCCCGAAGCGTTGAAAACGCCGGTAACGACCTCGTAGCCGAGCTCCTTCGCCTTCTCCTCGGAAAGACCGACGAGAGCGATCTCGGGATCGGTGAAGATGCAGCCGGGAACGGTCTTCATTTCCGCCTTTTTCAGGCTGCCCGCCGCGATGGATTCGGCAACGGTGTCGCCCTGTGCGGAAGCGGCGTGCGCGAGCATCACTCTGCCGTTGACGTCGCCGATTGCGAAGATGTTGTCCACGTTGGTACGGCAGTAATCGTCGACCGGGATATAGCCGCGTTCGTTTTTCTTCACACCCGCGTTGTCGAGCGCGAGGGCTTCGGTGTTCGGGCGTCTGCCGACGGCGGTGATGATCTTTTCCGCCTTGCAGGCGTTTTTATCGAAGCTTTCGCCGAGGTGGAACCGGACGCCGCGCTTCATCATTTCCTGACGGAGCAGAGCGGCGATATCGGAATCGGTGCCGGGAAGGATCTCCTTCGCGACGTCGTACATATCGACGTCAACGCCGAGCGCGTTCAGAACCGTGCAGAATTCCATACCGATGACGCCGGAACCGACGATGGCGGCGGATTTCGGCAGGGTGTCGAGTGCGAGGAAGCCGTCCGAGTCGATGCCGCCCAGACCGAGATCCGCGGGGCGCGAACCCGAAGCGATGACGGCGTAATCAAAGCCGACCTTCTCGTCCCCGATCTTCAGCGTGTGCGCGTCGATGAAGGAAGCCTCTCCCTTGATGAGATCGACCTTGTTGCCGCGGACCAGTCCTTCCACGCCGCGGCGCAGAGTGGAAACGACCGAGTCCTTTCTCGCGGCGACCTTCTTATAGTCGTAGGTCACCTCGCCGCAGGAAATGCCGAAGGTCTCGGCTTCCTTTGCGGTCTTATAAACCTTGGCGGACTGGAGCAGGCTCTTGGTCGGGATGCAGCCCCGGTTGAGGCAGGTACCGCCGACCTCGGCACGCTCGATCAGCGCCGTCTTCACGCCGAGCTGGGCGAGACGGATGGCGCAGACGTAACCGCCGGGTCCGCCGCCGATGACGGCGGCAGTATATTTCTTTTCCATAATCGTGACTCCTTACAGCATCAGATACGGCTGTTCGAGCAGTTTCTTGAGATCCTGCAGGAATTCCGCGGCGGGCGCGCCGTTGATGATGCGGTGATCGTAGGTGAGGGAAAGGGTCATGATCGGACGGATCACGACCTGACCGTCCAGCGCGACCGGCGTGTCGCCGATCTTGCCGACGCCGAGGATCGCCGCCTCGGGCGCGTTGATGACGGGCGTGAATTCGTCCACGTCAAACATACCGAGGTTGGTAACGGTAAAGGTGCCGCCGGTGTAATCCTCCATCGTCAGCTTGCCGTCTCTCGTCTTCTTGACCTGTTCCGCGGT
This sequence comes from Lachnospiraceae bacterium, assembly GCA_024404495.1. Taxonomy (GTDB): domain Bacteria; phylum Bacillota; class Clostridia; order Oscillospirales; family CAG-272; genus CAKRZE01. The sequence continues at coordinate 77,145 of JAKSPT010000008.1, read as the reverse complement.
CGCCGCGGCGATCTCGGACAGCGTCATCTTTTCGGTGTGCTTGATATTGGGGACCATCAGACCGTTCTCGACCGCAACGGCGAGACCGATGTTGGTATAATGCTTCTCGTAGATGTTCGTACCGTCGGTGGAGGCGTTGACGCAGGGATGCTTCAGAAGCGCCTTGGTGACGGCGAGGATCAGGATATCGTTGAAGGAGACCTTCTGCCCGGCGGCTTTCAGCGCCTCGCGGAGACGCTTGCACTCGGTCATATCGACCTTCATACGGTGATTTGCCTGCGCCATGCCGTGCAGGGAGTTCATCATGTTGTTGAAGATCGCCTTGCGCATACCGCGGATCGGGATCACGGTCTCGTCCTCCGATACCGCAGGAGCGGCGGGAGCGGCGGGCGCCGCTTCGGCCTTTGCGGGAGCGGCTTCTGCGGGCTTCAGCGCGTTCAGGACGTCTTCCTTCATGATCTTGCCGTTCACGCCGGTGCCCTTCACCGCGTTCAGATCCACGCCGTTCTGCGCGGCGATGACCGAAGCGACGGGAGACGCCTTCGGACGGGAAGTGAGGTACGAAAGCACGTCACGCTCGATCACCATACCGTCGGGTCCGGAGCCGGGGATCAGCGCGGGATCGACGCCCGCGTCCTTTGTCTTCATTTTCGCTCTCGGCGAGATGAAGAGACGCTGACCGGGCTTTCTCGTGAACGCGGGAGAGGATACGGTCTCCGCAGGCGCCTTTTCTTCGGAAGCGGGAGCAGCCTTCGCGCCGCCCTCGGGGATCACGGTCCCGGCTTTGCCGATATAGGCGATGGTCTCGGTGATCGGAACGATCGAGCCCTCTCCGGCAAGGATCTTCAGAACGGTACCCGACGCGGGTGCGTCGATGTCGATCGTCAGCTTGTCGGTCTCCATTGAGAAGAGCGGCTTGCCCTCCTCGGCGGTCTCGCCTTCCTTATGATACCACTTGATGATGGTGCCCTCGGTCATCTGAAGCCCCTGCTTGGGCATAATGACCGGCGTCACGCCCTCGGGGAGCGCAGCGGGAGCGGCTTCGGCAGCGGCGGGTTCCTCCGCCTTTGCGGGCGCGGGAGCAGCGTTTCCGCCGGCGATCGCCGAAATATCCTCGCCCTTTTCGCCGATGACGGCGATGGGTTCGGTGATCGGGACGATCTCGCCCTCTTTGCGGACGATCTTCAGAAGCGTTCCGCTCTCGTCCGCGTCGATGTCGATCGTCAGCTTATCGGTTTCCATCGAGAAAAGCGGCGTGCCCGCCTTCACGGTGTCCCCCTCGGCGTAGTACCACTTGATGATGGTACCCTCGGTCATCTGGAGTCCCTGCTTGGGCATAATTACAATATGAGCCATAACAAAAATTCCGTTTCTCCGGCGAGCTTCTCCTCTCCCCGTCCTCTCGCCGGAAAGGACAGGGATATTACCGGAAATCAGGCCTTGTACAGGGTTTTCTTCACCGCGTCGATGATGTCCTTGGTCTGCGGAACGACCGCGTTCTCAAGACCGAGGTTGAAGGGCAGCGGGCAGGCTTTCGCGCCGAGACGGACGACGGGAGCGTCCAGATACATGAACGCGTTGTCCATGATCGTGGAAGCAATCTCCGCGCCGATACCGCAGGTACGGTGCGCCTCGTGAACGACGACGGCACGGCCGGTCTTCTTCACGGAATTGCAGATGCCGTCAACGTCGAGCGGAACGAGGGTACGGGGGTCGATGATCTCGACGTCGATGCCTTCCTTCGCAAGCTCTTCGGCGGCTTCGAGTGCCTTGTAAACGTAGACGTGGGTCGCGACGATGGTGCAGTCCTTGCCCTCGCGGACGACTCTTGCCTTGCCGAAGGGGATCATGAAGTCCGGATCGTCCGGGACCTCGCCCTTCTTGATATAAAGCTGCTTGTGCTCGATGAACATGACGGGGTTGTCGTCACGGATCGCGGTGCGGAGCAGACCCGCGGCGTCCTCGGGCGTGGAGGGCATTGCCACCTTGAGGCCCGGGAAGTGCATGAAGATCGCCTCGACCGACTGGGAGTGGGTCGCCGCGTTGCCGCGTCCGACGCCCTGCTGACCGCGGATGACCAGCGGCACCTTTGCCTTGCCGCCGAAAATGTAACGGGTCTTCGCGACCTGATTGAGGATCTGATCCATCGCGACGAAGGCGAAGTCCATATACATCAGCTCCACGATCGGTCTCATTCCGGCGCAAGCCGCGCCGAGACCGGCGCCGACGAAGGCGCTCTCGGAAATCGGCGTATTGAAGCAGCGCTCCACGCCGAATTCCTGCGCCAGACCTCTGGTCGCGCCGAAGATACCGCCGAGGACCTCGACGTCTTCACCCATCACGAAAATCTTTTCGTCACGGCGCATTTCAGCCGCCATCGTTTCCTTAATGGCGTTTACGTAACTCATGACTGCCATCAGTTGTCGCCCCCTTCGTAAAATACGTCATCCAGAACGTGCTCGGGATCGGGCTCGGGGCTGTTCAGAGCGAATTCCTCTGCCTCGTCCGCGAGATCGGTCGCTTTCTTTTCCATTGCGTCAAGCTCTTCCGCGGTCGCCATACCGTTTTCGATCAGATACTCGCGCAGACGCTTGATGGGGCATTTCTTCTTCCATTCCTCAACCTCTTCGCGAGTGCGGTAGGGCTGCGGGTCGCCGGTCCAGTGACCCATCCAACGGTAGGTCTTGCACTCGATGAGGGTCGGACCCTCGCCGGCTCTGACGCGCTCCGCCGCCTTGGCAAAGGCTTCCGCGATCGCGAGGACGTCGTTGCCGTCGACCGTGACGCCGGGGATGTTATAGGACGCAGCGCGGACCGAAAGATCCTTGACCGCGGTGGATTCCCACTGAGGGACCGAGATGCCGAAGCCGTTGTTTTCGCAGACGAAAACGACGGGGAGCTTCCAGACGGCGGCGAAGTTCAGGGCCTCGTGGAAAACGCCCTCGTTCGTTGCGCTGTCGCCGAAGAAGGAAACGGCGATCTTGCCGTTCTTCTGCATCTTGGAGGCGAGAGCGGCACCGACGGCGATCGGAATACCGCCGCCGACGATCGCGTTCGCGCCGAGGTTGCCGGCGTCAACGTCGGCAATGTGCATCGAGCCGCCGCGGCCCTTGCAGTAACCGGTCGCTCTGCCCATCAGCTCGGCAAGCGCGAGACGGACGTCCGCGCCCTTTGCGATGCAGTGACCGTGTCCGCGGTGGGTGGAGGCGATATAATCGTCGGGATTCAGAAGCTCGCAGACCGTGGCGGGCGTCGCTTCCTGACCGATGCAGAGATGCACCGAGCCGCGGAGCTTGTTCGTCTCAAAAAGGTGAAGCGCCTTTTCCTCGAACTTCCGGATCTTATTCATCGTGAAATAGACGTTTTTCAGCTGAGAAGATTCCATTTTCATTCGATTCCTTTCGTATTACTTGGAAAGAAGCTCTTTGACGATACGGACGACGTCGGTCGTGGTATCGGCGATATGCACGCCCGCGGCGCGGAGCGCCTTTTCCTTGTGGTCAGCGGAGCCGGTGCCGTCAGCGGCAACGATCGCGCCCGCGTGACCCATCGAACGCCCCTTCGGCGCGTTCTTGCCGGCGATCAGTGCGACGACCGGCTTTTTCACGTGATCCTTGATGTATTCGGCGACCTTTTCCTCGTCGGAGCCGCCGATCTCGCCGATCATGACGATGACCTCGGTCTCGGGGTCAGCCTCGAAGAGCGGGATGATATCCACGAACGCCGAGCCGGGGATCATATCGCCGCCGATGCCGACGCAGGTGGACTGACCGATGCCCTCGTTCGAGAGCAGGAAAACGGTCTCGTAGCAGTTGGTCGCGGAACGGGACATCAGTCCGACGTGACCCTCTTTGAAGATGCGGTGTGCCATGAAGCCTGCCTTGCTTTCGCCGGGGGAAATGACGCCGAAGGAGTTCGGCCCGATGACGGTGCAGCCCGCAGCCTTCGCCGCCTCGGAGACCATCATCATATCCTGCACCGGAACGTGCTCCGCGATCGTCATGACCAGCTTCAGCCCGGCGTCGATCGCCTCGAGCGCGGACGCCTTGGTGAACATCGCGGGAACGAAGACGACGGACGCGTTCGCGCCGGTGGCTTCGATCGCTTCCTTCACGGTGTTGTAGACCGGAACGCCGAGAACGGTCTGACCGCCCTTGCCGGGGGTAACGCCCGCGACGACGCTCGTGCCGTAGGCAAGCATCTGCTCGGTATGGAAGGTGCCCTCACGTCCGGTGATGCCCTGGACGATCAGCTTCGTGTCCTTATTGACGAGAATACTCATTTGCCAGCACCTCCACGCCCGCGAGCAGACCGTCAACGTAGGTCACGTTGCCGAGCCCGTTAATGATTTCCAAGCCCTTGTCCTTGTTGGTCCCCTCGAAACGGATGACCATCGGCTGTTTGATATCGTACAGTTCCTTTGCCAGACGGATGCCGCCCGCGACCTCGTCGCAGCGGGTGATGCCGCCGAAAATGTTGATGAAGAGATACTCGATCTTCGGGTCGGAGAGCAGGATGCGGACCGCTTCCTTGATGCGTTCCGCGGTCGCGCCGCCGCCGAGGTCAAGCGTGGTTCTGGTGGTCATGCCGCGCTTTGCGAGCGCGTCCATGCAGGACATCAGCATACCCGAACCGTTCGACATGATGCCGATATTGCCCTCCTTGTTGCAGGGGATGAGGAGGAAGTTGAAGCTTTCCGCCTCCGCGACCATCGGTTCGCGGGGCGCGCTCTTCTCGTATTCCTGCATATCGGGCAGACGCTTGAGCGCCGAATCGTCGATCGAGACCTTGCCGTCGAGGCAGAGGAGATGCCCCTCGGCGTCGATGGCGAGCGGGTTGATCTCGCAGAGCATACAGTCGTACTCGCGGAACAGCCTATAGAGCTTGACGAGCAGAGCGTAGAGCTCCTTGAACTGATCGCCCGACAGTCCAGCCTTGCCGGCGAGATATCTCGCGGTGTAATCCGGAATGCCTCTCGTGGGGTCGACCGGATACTTGATGACCTTTTCGGGATGCGCCTCGATCTCCATACCGCCCTCGGGGCAGAAGAGGATGACCGGACGGCGCGCGCCGCGGTCGAGGGTGATCGAGAGATAAAGCTCTCTGCCGATCTCGTCCTTCGGCTTGACCATGATCTTCTTGACGGTATGACCCTTGATGTCCATACCGAAGATCGCGTTGCAGGCGGCAACGAGTTCTTCCTCGTTTTCGGCAAATTTGATGCCGCCCGCCTTGCCTCTGCCGCCGACGGCGACCTGCGCCTTGACGACGGCGGGATAGGTGATGTTTTCACGCGAAGCAAGGATCTCTTCGACCGAGTCCCCGACGACGCCGACGCCGGAGGGGAGGCCGTATTTCACGAAGAGCTCTCTCGCCTTGTATTCCATTAAATCCATACGAATACCCGTTCTTTCCATTCAGTCTGAAGCCGGACCGCCGCGCCCCCGCGGCAGTCCGGCAGTTGTCAGCGGAGCTCAGCCCCAGATCTCGTCGTCGGTGGGGATTCTCGTATCCTTCTTCGGATACGCGACGCGGATGACGTTGAGGAGGAACTTGTGAGAGAAGTTCTCGGAAATACTGTTATTGCCCCAGGAGCAGCAGCCGAGGGTGGTGGTGGGCGTAAGGCTGTTGGTCAGCGCGCCGCCGTTCATCGTGGAGCAGATCTGGTTGACCAGAATACGGGCGACCTCAAGCTTCTGACCCGCGAATCTCGCGTGTTCGATATCGTTGGTGTGGAGAGAAACGGAGTGACCCTTGCCCTCGTAGTCGAGGTTCGCCTGTGCGATGGCGACCGCTTCCTCGAAGGAATCGTAAGCGTAGGAAGCGATGACGGGGCACATCTTCTCCTTTGCGAGATAGGAGGCTCTGCCGCAGCCGTCGGCCTTGACGACGATGACCTTGGTGCCCTCGGGCAGCTCGATCCCGGCAGCCTCGGCGACCTTCTTCACCGACTGACCGACGAGATTCTTGTTCATCACGCCGTTCGGGAAGAGAGCCTCGGTCAGACGGGCGCGCTCTTCGCCGCCCTCGATATAGTAAGCGCCGTTCTTGACGAATTCCGCCATGATGGCGTCGTAATCTTCCTTCGGGCAGATCGCGGTCTGCTCGCCGGAGCAGATGATGCCGTTATCGAAGATTCTGCCTGCAACGATCTTCGGGACGGTGGCAGCGATATCGACGCCGCGGTCGATGATGCACTGGACGTTGCCCTGACCGACGCCGTAAGCGGGCTTACCGGAGGAGTAAGCGGAACGGACCATCGGCATACCGCCGGTAGCGACGACGACGTCGACCGACTTCATCAGCAGCGCGGAGAGCTCAACGGAGGGCTCCTCCATCGTCTGGATCAGGTCTGCGGGAGCGCCCAGCTTTTCGAGCTCTGCGCGCATCATATTGACGACGACGAGGTTGCACTTCTTTGCACGGGGATGCGGCCCGATGATGATGGCGTTCTTGCCCTTCAGCGCGAACATGGAGTTGCACATCGGGGTGACGATCGGGTTGGTGCAGGGCGTGACGGCGCCGACGACACCGACCGGACGCGCGATCTCGATGATGCCGGTCTCCTCATTCTCGGAAATGATGCCCATCGAACGGACGCCCTTGAGGGAGTTCCAGATGACCTTTGCCTTGCCGCGGTTCTTGTTGACCTTGTCCTCATAAACACCCATACGGGTCTCTTCGACAGCCATCTTCGCGAGCATTTCGGCGTTGTCGTAAACGACCTTCGCGATCGCTCTGACGCAGGCGTCGGTTCTTTCCTGATCGAACTCGGCGTCGAACTTCTTCTGTGCCGCACGGGCTCTTTCGATAAAGCCCTGCATGATTTCTTCGTTAGTCATTGTATTTTCCTCCTGTTATTTGACGTCGGTGATTCGGACCAGCGTCTTGATATCGACCTTATGGGTCGACTCATGATTTTCAAAATAGCTGACGCAATCGTCGAAGTCGATCGTACGGGTCACCATCGGCATCGTGGTAAGCCCCGACTTCATGATGTAATCAATGATCTGCGGGACGAGCCTCCATTCGCCCATGATCCCGCGGAAGGTGAGCTCCTTGAAGATCGCGTCCGAAAAATCCAGCCCGTCGATCTTGGTCTCGTAGAAGCCGAGCATCACGACGAAGGCGCGCTTCGCGGCGATCGCGATGCACTGCTGAACGGTGGAGTTGGCGCCCGAGGTCTCGGCGATGCAGTCTGCGCCGTGACCGTTCGTGATACGCATCAGCTCCTCCACGGCGTCGACGCTGCGGATGTTGATCGTATCGGTCGCGCCCATCTTCTTTGCGACCTCAAGCTTGAAATCGGTTCTGCCGATCATGATGATCCTGCCGGCGCCCATCGCTTTCGCGAGCGCGATGCAGCACATCCCGATCGGACCGGTGCCGATGACGGCAACGACCGAATCCTTGGTGATCGTGAACTTTCTCATACCGGCGTAGGCGATCTGGAGCGGCTCGATCATCGCGCCCTGCTCGTAGCTGATCTCGTCGGGGAGATGGTAAAGATGGCTTTCCGGGAAAATGACGTACTCGGCGTAGGAGCCGTCCCAAGCGTCGATCGTGCCGACCGAGCGGGTGTGCTTGCAGTTGGAAAAATCGCCCTTTTTGCACGCCTCGCACTTACGGCAGGCAACGGCGGTCTCGGAAACGACGCGGTCGCCCTCCTTGAAGAGGGTGACGTCCTTACCGCATTTCACGACGTAGCCCGACCACTCGTGACCGATGCGGACCGGATACTTGATCTGACCGGAGGTGACGAAGGTCGTCGTGCCCGCGTAGATGGCAAGGTCGGTCCCGCAGACGCCGGTATAGACGACGCGGCAGAGGACCTCATCGGGTTCCAGCTCACGGACGGGCTCGTCGCGCATGACGATGTTGTTCTGTCCGAGAACGGTAATGGCTTTCATATTCATAGTTTTTCTCCAATACGGATTATTTGCCGTAATAGTTACGGTAAAGCTCTTCGACCTCGTCGCGGTGCGGCATCGCGGGGGAGGAGCCCTGTCTCGTGACAGAGATCGAGGCGACGCAGTTCGCGAACTTGACGGCGTCCTCGATGTCTCTCTTTTCCGCGAGCGCGACGGTCAGACCGCCGTTGAAGGCGTCGCCCGCGCCGGTGGTGTCGATCGGCTTGAGGTCGGTCGTCGGGACGACCATCGTCAGATCCTTCTTCACGACGGCGGCACCCTTCTTGCCGAGGGTGATGATAACGCAGCCGACGTTCTGCTCGGCGATCATCTTTCTGCCTGCCGCGAACGCGCTCTCCTCGTCCTTCACGACGATGCCGGAGAAGAACTCGGCTTCGGTCTCGTTGGGCGTGAAGTAGTCGATCCCGTCAAAGAAGCCTTCGGGGACCTTCTGTGCGGGTGCGGGATTCATCACGATCGTCTTGCCGTATTTCTTTGCCAGCGCGATCGCCTCGCGGATGGCGTCAAAGTTGGATTCGAGCTGAAGCAGGACGGCGTCGCAGGTGCGGAATTCTTCCTCCGCGGCGTCGACCTCGGCGGGGGTCAGATGGTCGTTTGCCGCCTTCATCACGATGATGCGGTTCTCGGCGGTCTTTTCGTGGACCTCGATGATCGCGGTGCCGGTATCCTCGTTCGGATCGCTGTACACGTATTTGTCGGTCATCTGCTCTCTCGCGTAATGGTCGGTACAGACCGAACGGAAGGTATCGTTTCCGGTCTTGGTGATCATCACGACCTCGCCGCCCGCGCGGGAAGCGGCGGTCGCCTGATTGGAGCCCTTGCCGCCGGGACCGATCTTCAGGCGTTTCCCGACGATGCTCTCGCCGTCTCTCGGAAAGGCGGGGGTGATGGCGGAAAGGTCAACGATAAAGCTGCCGACCACGACGATCTTACAGGTTTTTTCGTTCGTCATTGAATTGGTTCCTTTCTGTATTTCAAACTGTCTTATCGGGTTCCGACCGCCTCGACCGACAGCTTCAGATCGAATTCAAAGCTGCCGTGGGGCGGGATCACCGCTTCGAGACCGCGCTTGCCCGCCTCGGTCACCTTGTCGAAGGGGAGCGAGCAGGGCTCGGGGGTCACGCAGGGATGATCCTTGAATTTGCCGTTGTTCATCCAGATACCGACGTAGGGGAGCTTTTCCGCGTCGTATTCCAGCGCGAGCTCGTAATCGCCGACGCGGTAACGGATGGAACCGGTCTTCGTTTTGTTTCTGAAATAGAACTTATAGGCGTTTCCCGCCGGTTTGTCTTCGGTCTCGCGCGCGATCAGCATCTCCCTCGTCAGAGGAAGCACGTCGCCGCGGACGCCGTATTCGCCGTCCTCGTCGAAGCACATTTCGACCGGTTCCCCTTCCGCGAAGGGAAGGATCACCTCGCCGCCCGGCGCGTGCGCCAGCATACAGTGCGCGGCAAAGAGGCAGGGGAAGGGCTCGGCGGAGAGATTCTCGATCTCGTAATGGATGAGCGCGCCGCCGTCCTCGGTCGCGGTCACGTTCTTGGAGAAACGGTAGAGCAGACGGGAGGAGGTAAAGTGCATATCGAGCTGATCGTTGTCGGGACGCGCGATGCCGTACGCGGAGCGCGCGACCTCGCCGTGATCGTTATACAGAACGCCGTTTCTCACGCCGCCCTTGACCGGAGCGGTCTCGGGATCGATCGTCGGGAACATATCGTCCATCCCGCACACGTCCGCGTCGATATAGACCGAATCGAGGGTGAGACCGCGGTAGGTCTCGCCGGTCTCGGAAGCCATCCATTCCCTGCCCCGGCGGTCGATCAGCGAGATCAGTCTGCCGCCGTTGTCGGGAAGGAAGAGGAGGGTGATCGATCCCGTGTCGATCGCCAGCGCGCGAGCGCCCCGATATTCGGAAAAGTATGCCTTCATTCGTTCGTGCCGCTCGTGAAGAGCGTCCTTTCTCGGTTTTTGGAGAGCAGGGACTTATTTTGCGGCTTCGGCGCCCTCAAGGATCTTGACGCCCGCGGAGGTGCCGAGGCGTTCCGCACCGGCGTTGATGAGAGCGAGCGCGTCCTCGTAGGTACGGATACCGGAGGAAGCCTTGACCTTCATCTCGGGAGCGATGTTGGCGCGCATCAGTTCGATATCGTGAACGGTGGCAAAGTTCGGAGCGTCTGCGGCGGTGGAGAAGCCGGTGCAGGTCTTGACGAAGTTCGCGCCCGCCTCGGTGCAGAGCCTGCACGCCATGATCTTTTCCTCGTCGGTGAGGTAAGCGGTCTCGATGATGACCTTGACGGTTCTGCCCTTGGCAGCCTTGACGACAGCCTGAATGTCGTTTCTGACGTAGTCGTATCTGCCTTCCTTCAGCGCGCCGACGGCGATGACCATATCGAATTCGTTGCAGCCGTCGATGTAGGCCTGTTCGGTCTCGGCAGCCTTGATGGCGGTGGTGTTTGCCCCGAGCGGGAAGCCGATGACGGTGCAGATATTGACGGTGGTGCCCTCAAGAAGGTCTCTCGCGAGGGAAACGTACATGGGGTTGACGCAGACCGACGCGAAGTCGTATTCCTTTGCGGCGGCGCAGAGCTTTTCAACGTCCTTTCTGGTGGCGAAAGCCTTCAGAATGGTGTGGTCAACGTACTTGTTCAGATTTGCAATCATGGTGGGTACTCCTTTTATTTAATTATTTTTTTGATTTTTGTGGAAAAATGAGTTGGGAAACCGTTTTTTCATCGTAACAAATACGTCCCCGACCGCGGTTTCCCGCGATCGGAAACGATGGATACGCTGAAATCAGATGCGGATGGACTCGCCCATGTACATACAGTTGTACTTGATCTCCGGGTAGTCCTTCTTCATGATATTCGCGAACACGCCGGGATCGCCGCCGTGCTCGGCAAAGCACCAGTAGTGGCAGGGCACGATCAGTTCCGGACGGACGATGCCCGCGTAGTCGGCGCACTGACGCTCGTTCAGGTTGCCGAAGGCGCCGTTGATCGGCGCGACCATCAGGTCGATATGGCGTGCCGCGATGTCCCTGATCATTTCGGGACGGAAGGCGGTGTCGCCCGCGACGTAGATCGTCTTGCCCTCGAGGGTGAGGATCAGACCGACCGCGTCCTTCGCGAGTTCGCCGTGGTCGCAGTAGACCGCCTCGATCTTCAGACCGGGCTCCTCGTAGACGCCGCCGCGTTCGAGCAGCTTGGTCTTTTCGATCTGGAGCTTCTTCGCTTCCTCAACGCCGACGGCGGAGGAGTAGAAGGCGGTGCGGGTATCCTCGGTGAGGATCGGGATCGCGTCGTAATCGAAGTGATCGGGATGGGCGTGGGTGGTGATGACGGTATCGAACACGAGCTCGGAGGGCTCGAGGATGCGGGGCATCAGCCGCTTGAAGCCGGCGATGCGCGCGGTGCCGTCGGTGAGATAGAGGTCAACGGCGGTCAGTCTTCCCTCGCTGTCCTTCAGGATGAAGCCCGCCTGACCCATAAAGAAGAATCCGACCTCGCCGGGGCGCACCCGTTCGGTCAGAATTTTTGTCGCAACAGAAACCATATCCGGTTCCTCCCTGTCTGAAAATGGTTCCGCCCGAGGCGGAAGGGTTCTGTGTACATTATAGAATATTTTCGATCAAAAGTCAAGAAGGAAAAGGCTTTTTCAACAAAAAAATGACGGTCTCCCGCCTCTTCCGAAAAGATGGGAAGAAGCGGAAGACCGTGTGCGTTTTATTCCTCCGCGGTGAGATCGACGACCTCCGCCGCGACGAACGGGATCAGTTTTTTCGGGTCGAGGAGAAGCTGGCAGCCCTTCATTCCGGCGCTGACCGTGATCTCGTCGTAAAGAAGCGCGGTCTCGTGGATCCACGTCGGGAATTTCTTTTTCATCCCGATCGGGGAGCAGCCGCCCCGGATATACCCGGTCAGGGCGAGCAGCTCCTTGACGTGAACGAGCTCCACCCGCTTGTTTCCGGTCGCCTTCGCCGCTTTTTTGAGGTCGATCTCCCGGTCCGCCGGGATCACGAGAACGACGGGGCCGGTTTTGTCCCCTCTCGCGGTCAGCGTTTTGAAGGTGCGCTCCGGTTCGATCCCGATCTGCTCCGCGACGTGAACGCCGCTGAGATCGTTTTCGTCCGGCTCGTAGGTCAGCGGCGTATAGGCGATCCCCGCCTTGTCAAGCTGCCGCATCGCGTTGGTTTTTACGGTTTTTTCCATGCTTCAGTTGTCTCCGCTTTCCGAAAGGAGATTGAAAAGGTGCCATTCCGTCCCGTCGTAAGCCGTGACGACGCCGCCCGATACGTCGGAAACGTAGACGAATTCCGACGGGATCACGACCTTGCCGTCGCGGTCGACAGCGCCGTATTTCCCGTTCTTTCCGATCACGCCGAGCCCCTGACAGAAGGGACGCGCCGAGGAGTATTCGGGCTGGGTGACCCATTTTCCGGCAAGCGAGATGTAGCCGAATTTTCCGCCTCTGCTCACGAGCAGCGTGCCGTCGGAATACGCCTCGATCCCGTATCCGTCGGGGATCGCGATCTGTCTGCCGTTCGGGTCGATCAGGATCTTTTCGTCGGTCGCGGTGTTGTAGCAGTATATGTTCCTTTCGGCATCGTAGCGCTTCAGATAGTCGTAGCGGACGCGGCGGACGAGCGTGAAGCCGTTTTCGTAGTACACGGTGCCGATCGCGTTCTCGTCGTTTGCGATCGGAGCGGCGTAATGCTCGGTCGCGGGTCTGCCGCCTCTGCCGTCAAGGTAAACGTAGCCGTCCTGCGCTTTGATCCGCACCGTGCCGTAGCGGTTGATGTAGACCAGAACGACGGTCTCCGCCTCGTCGCTGTAAACGCCGACGGCGGCAAGCCCGTTCTCATTGAAGGGATAGGCAAAATAATACTGCGCGGGAAGCACCTCGTTCCCCTCCGCGTCCCGGTAACCGTAAAGGGTCACGACCTCGGAGGTGTACTTCGTGTAGTCGATCGGAGGCTCGGGTTCGTCCGGAGGCTCCGGCTCGGTTTCCGGAGGTTCGGTTTCTTCGGGTTCGGTCTCTTCGGGTTCAGTCTCTTCAGGCTCGGTCTCTTCAGGCTCGGTCTCTTCGGGCTCGGTCTCTTCGGGCTCGGTTTCCTCCGGTTCGGTTTCGGCGGGCTCGGTTTCCGCAGGTTCGGTCTCGGCAGGCTCGGTCTCCTCCTCGTTGTCGAGGAAATGATCGACCTCTCCGGACGCCTCTTCGTTTTCTTCCGTTTCTTCCGTTTCTTCGGGCTCCTCCGGCTCTTCGGATTCCCCGGGTTCCCCGGTCTCTTCGGGTCCTTCCGGTGCCTCGGGTCCTTCGGTTTCCTCGGGTGCTTCCGGTTCTTCGGGTGCCTCCGGTTCCTCGGGCTTCAGCGGATAGCGGTCGGTGATCGTTCTCAGCGCCTCCTCGACCGACATTCCGTCCTCGATCGCCGCTTTCTGCGCGGCGGTGAAGACCTGCATCGACGAGGTGATCAGCCCGTTGTCTTTGATCTTATGGAAAACGCGTTTCGTGACCGAGAAGATCTCAAGCGATCCGTCGATCCCCTGTTCCGCGTAGACCGGCTTGTCATAGGTCAGCGCCCAGTCGTCCGGACGCTCTTCGGTCTCCTCCAGCGTGCCGTCGGGAAGGATCACGCGGTAGTCGTCGGTCCCGATCCGGATCATCGGGTTTCCTTCGCCGTCACGCACGAAAAGGCGGGTGAACGCGGGAAGAGAATCGTTCAGCAGCGTTCCCTCCGCGTCAAAAAGCATTCTTGATATGCCGTCGTCAAAGACGACGAAGCCCATATAGGGTTCCAGACACGGAACGGGTTCCTCTTTGTCTTCGGTCACGACGCGGAAGCCCATGCTCCCCGCGTCAACGATCGAGGTGTTTTTCACCGTTCTGCCGCCGCCGGTAAACGGCGACGTTCTGACGGCGTCGGAAAGATTCACCTCGGCGATCAGCGCCTGTCCGCCGTCGTAAGCCTTCAGCCAGAGCGCGCTCCCGTTTTCACGGAGCGCCGCGGCGGAAGGAAACGTGATGCCGTTCGGCGGGATCGGCGGATCGGAGGTTCCGGTCTCCGTCTGTTTTCCCGTTTCGGGCGAGGCGGGGCCGGACCCCGGTTCAGTATCCCCGGGGCCGGTCGCCGCAGGGTTATCCGATTCCCACACGGTTTCTCTGCCAGTTACCGTGCCGGAATCTGACTCCCCTTCTTTGCGCGGGAGAAATGAAATCTCGTACGCGCCGGACTTCCAAAGCAGCGCTGCCGCGAGGATGAAAAGCATCAGCGTCAGAGCGGCGATTCGCTGCAGGATCGTTCTTTTTGCGGTCATGTTCGTAAAACCTTCTTATTTGTGGTACTTTCCGTTGTGAATGATGGTAAAAGCCCGGTAGATCTGCTCGCAGAGGACCACGCGCATCAGCTGATGCGGGAAGGTCATTCTGGAGAAGGAAAGACGAAGGTCGCAGGCTTTTTTCACGCTTTCGTCCATACCGTCCGAGTCGCCGATCACGAAGATGACCTCGGACACGCCCTTCGTCGGGAGTGCCTCCATCTCGGCGGCAAGCTCCTCGGAGGAGAGCATTTTTCCTTCCACGCAGAGCGCGATCTTAAAGGCGCGGGGATTCAGACAGGAAAGGAGCTGTTCGTTTTTGCGCTCCCACACCTGAAATTTACAGTAAGCGGAAAGTCTTTTTGCGTATTCGGCGACGGCGTCCCGGAGGTAGGCCTCCTTCAGGGTGCCGACGCATAAAACCGTAACAGTCAGCATCGGTCAGCGTTCCTTTTTGCGTTTTACATCAGCTTCACGGGCGTATCGGGCAGGGCTACTGCGATCTCAACGCCCTCCCCCGCGATCGCCGCGACCGCTTTTTTCGCAAGCTCGGGCGTGTTGTTGTCCCTGCTCACGTGGGCAAGCAGGAAGCGGGAGACCCCCTGCTCCGAAAGCCATCTGACGCATTTCCCGCACAGCTCGTTGGAGAGATGCCCGTGCTCGGAAAGGATGCGTTCCTTCAGCGTCTCCGGGTAGGTCGGGTTGGAAAGCAGCATCGGGATATCGTGATTGCATTCGAGCATCACGCCCCTGCAGCCGAGAAAATGTCCGAGGATATCGCGGTTCAGCGCGCCGATGTCGGTCGCGATCGCGGCGCTGTCCCCGGTCGCGTCCTCGGTCACGCGGTAACCGACGCAGCAGCGGCTGTCGTGCGGGACCTCGAAGGATTCGACCGTGATCCCCGCCGCGCTTTCCCGGTACAGCGTCGGATGGACCGCCGCGCAGGCCTCCGTTTCGGGGGTAAAGCGGCAGTTTTCCGCCGAAAGCGCCGTGATATGGATCGGAATGCGGTGCTTTTTGGAGAGGACCGCCAGTCCCTTGACGTGGTCGCAGTGCTCGTGCGTCACGAAGATCGCGCGGATCGAACGGATGTCTGCGCCGACCGAGGCAAGTCCCCTTTCGACCGCCGAGGCGGAAACGCCGGCGTCGATCAGGATCCCCTCTCCGTTTCCCGCCGTTACGTAAGTGCAGTTCCCGGTGGAGCCGGAAAACAGGCTGATCACGCTTAAAGCCATCCCATATCTCCGATCTCAAGCACGACGAGGTCCGCGAACACCGCGAACAGCAGCGCGATCAGCGGATAGAGAAGCTTCTTCGCGATTTTCTTCCGCTTCCCGAGTTTTTCGAGGAGCGCGTCTTTCTCTTCCTCCGTCATATCCGCGGGCAGATCCTCCCTTGCGGGCAGCTCTCTCGAAAAGCCGCCGTTGAGCAGGACGAAGGCGCCGCCGAGGATCCCGACGAGGATCGGATAGGCGTAAAGGTGGAAGGTCCATTCCTGCGAATTGCAGAGCTGGTAAACGGCGATCGCGCCGACGATCCACAGAAGCAGAACGCCCGCCTTTTTGAAATTGAAGGTCTTCTTTTCCTTCACGGCAGGCGCCGGAAGGTCCTTGGTCTTTTTCTTTTTCTTCTTCATAACAAGCCGCCCGGATCAGAGCCCGAAGCCGATCTCCCCGTTGTCGATCGCGGCAAGTCCCGCACGCAGCGCCATTACGGCGATCTTTCTTTCTTTTTCGTCCTCCGACCGGAGCATCGGCTCGAGACGGCGGAAGAACGCGCCGCGGATGGAAAAATCCTGTTTCAGAGCGTCGGTATCGAAGATCGGAAGGGTCTTATCGGCGATATCGAGCTGAAAAACGAGGTCCCCGGCGGCGTCGCGGAGCGCCTGCTCCGAAACGCGGAGCTCCGGTCTCACCTCTCCCTCCAGCGTCAGCCGGAGCAGGGTATCGGAACCGTATTTTCCCGAAACGACGGCGGCGCGGACCGCCTCCGCGAGTGCGGTCTCGTTTTCGGTGCCGGTCACGTTCAGCGACGCGACCTCGTATCTCCGTTTGGAGAACCGGATGCCCTTCCAGTCGAGCCGGAAAACGCCCCCGGTCTTTTTCATTTCTCCGGCGATCACGCCCTTCGGTCCGGTCTCGCCGTAATCCCTGCCCTCAAGGCAGCCGGGATAGCCGTAGAAGGTGTTCCCCGTTTTCAGAATGCCCGTGCCGTTATGGACGTGACCGAGCGCGCAGTAATCGAAGCCGCAGGCGGCAAGGCGCTCCGGCGTCGTTCCCGCGTAGGGCGAGGACGGCGTCAGGTCGAGATGGGCGCAGAGGATATTGATACGCGACGGATCGTCGGGTGCAAAATCTTCCGGAAACGGAAACGACGCCGATTTTTCCCGGTAGCCGAAGCCGTAGACGTCGCAGTTCAGATCGTCAAAGCGGAAGACGCCCGGACCCTTCGGGTCGAAAATATACACGTTGTCGGAGAATTTCGTTCTTCCCCACACGCTCCCGTCGGAAAAGGGATCGTGATTGCCGGGCGCGATGACGAATTTCACGTCGGGCAGCGCGGCAAATTCTTTTTTCATCAGATCGGCGGTATCCTTCGTCACGTGCTCGGAATCGAAAAGATCGCCGGGCAGGAGCACGAGCTCCGCCTCGGTTCCGGCGTAAAGCATCAGCGAGGTGAAAGCGCCCCGCAGCTCGCTGCGCCTGACCTCCGCCTTTTCGAGCGAGGTGCCGGAAAACGGCGAATCCAGATGCAGATCCGCGGCGTGAAGAAATTTCATATCGGTACCGTCCTTTTCGGGATTCGTGCCCCCCGGAGCCGTGTTTCCGGGTGCCGCTGCCGATTCCCCTTTGTATTATACTATAATCTTTTGTTTTTTTCAACAGTTTTGATAATTGTTCTTTATTATTTCAAAATTTGTGGTATAATAGAGGAAAGAATATGAAAAAAGCCGTCTTCCGCACCGGTTCCGGCGCCGAAAACGGCAGGGAGAGCACCATGAGCACGGTATTTATCACGGGCGCCGTCACCAATACGGGCTTCGGCGTGGCAAGAAAATTCGCCTCGGAGGGTTGGGACGTCGTCATCACGAGCCGTTCGCGCGAAAAGGTCGAAAAGGCGGCGATCGACCTCCGGGCGGAATATCCGGGGATCAACGTCAGCGGCTATCAGTTCGACCTCGTCCTCGAAGACAACACGGTGAACGAAAGCCGCATCGCGGAGATCTTTGCCGATCTCGACCGAAGGAACGTCTTCGTCGACTGCGTCGTGCTGAACGCCGCCAATCTCGGCATCCGGCAGCAGATCTTCAAAAACCCGCTTTCGGATTTCATCAACGTCATCAACACCAACGTCGTCGCCGACTACGCCATTATTCAGGAGGCGGCGAAGCGGATGGTCGAAAAGAAGCGCGGTTCGGTCGTTTTCATCAACTCGAACACCGCCTACCGCGCCATCCCCGACCGCATCGCCTATTCCACCTCGAAATCCGCGCAGCTCGGCATGATGCGCGCGCTCGCGCTCGACCTCGGCAAATACAACATCCGGGTCAACGCCGTCCTGCCCGGCATGATCAAGACCGACCGCTGGCAGAACAACTACAACGACTGCCGCCACGCGCTTTCCTGCTATCCGCCGCTCGGCGACGCCGCCGACTTCTCGGATATCGCAGAGGGCGTCTGGTATTTCGCCGCGCACGCGCCCTTCACGACCGGCGCCGAGCTCGCGATCGACGGCGGCAATATGATCCAGCTTTACCCGATCGTGGATAAGGAAACCTGACGCTTCCCTCTTTTCCGGGAAACGCAAACAATATTATTACATCGCCGCGCCGCACGTTTTTGCGGGAATCCAAGCGGCAGAACGGAGAAAAAACAATGGCAAGCTACAGAAAAGGCAAAATCGACGAGGAAATGGCGCGCACCCTCTCCGGAATTCTCCGGACGGTCAAGGACCCGCGCGTCGCGAATTCGCTCGTCAGCATCGTCGCCGTGGACTGCACGGCGGATCTGAAATTCGCAAAGGTCTTCTATTCCTATTTTTCGCAGAAGTATGACGGGAAGGACGTCGCCGCCGGGCTGAAGAGCGCCGCGGGGCTGATCCGCTCCCGCCTCGCACAGACGATGAACCTGCGCATCACGCCCGAGCTGACCTTCGTCGAGGACGACTCGATCCGTCACGGCGCGCACATCAACGAGCTGCTGAAATCGGTCGCCGCCGACCTCGTCGATAAGCCGGAGGAGACGGAGCCGGCAGAAGAAGCAGAAAAGAACTGATTCCGCAGAGAGAGTATGTGCGGATAATCATTATTACGGTCAATTTACTATCGCGTTTTTGATTCATTTGGGAGGAGTTTATCAATGGAGAAAAAGTATACCGTTTTTGTGAGTTCGACTTATCAGGATTTGAAGGAAGAACGTAAAGAAGTAATGCAAGCGCTGTTAGAAATGGATTGTATTCCATGTGGAATGGAACTGTTCCCTGCTGCAGACGATGAACAGTTTGAATTTATAAAAAGCGTGATTGATGAATGCGACTATTATGTTTTGATTTTAGCCGGAAGATACGGAAGTATTAGCAAAAGTGGACTGAGCTATACGGAATTGGAATTCAAATATGCAACAGAAAAAAATATTCCGGTAATATCATTTATTCGTGAGGATATTTTCAAGCTTCCCGACGAAAAACGCGAACACGATGATCAGATTATTTCAAAATTACTTGGTTTTCACAGCTTGGCTAAAAACAAGCTGTGTAAATTCTGGAACAGTAAAGAACAGTTGGCTGGTTTAGTATCTCGGAGCATGATTCAACTCATTAAACGTCATCCCGCCATTGGATGGGTTCGCGCTGATACGATACCCTCAGAAAAATCGCTGTTAAAAATAACAGAGTTGTATGAAGAGAACCGTGAATTAAGAACCATAAATGAAAAAAAAGACTCTGCAGAATTAAATTATAGGTTAGCCTCAGGAGAAGCTATAACAAATGTTAAATATGATGTCTATAATCGAGGAGCAACGTACAGCGTTGATAGTCTCTCTGTCCCAATGTCGTGGAATGATATATTGAAACTAATCGGTCCACCATTGATTGAGGAAACCATCAGGTATTCCATTGAAAAAGCATTGCTTATAAGTGGAAGAGACGAATATATCAGCCATTTGGAAAATGATGAGAGAATAAACAACTTCAAGAAAAACCAGTTTATGGAAATTTCGGAAGCTTCTATTGGTGAAATACTCGTTCAGTTTATAGCATTGAATTATATTGAAGTCCGCCATCCGATGCACAATAATGAATTTGATTGTTCTAACTCAAGTAAATATGTTCTTACAGAAACAGGGAGAGCCGTACTTATTCAACTTTCAGCAAAACGAATAGAATAATTGATTGTCATACCGGAGCAGACGCCTCCTCATTCTGGGTGTGAAATAATTACCACGAGCGGAAAACCGCCCGCCGAAAGTTTCGGCGGGCGGTTTGTTTTGGATCGTGACTGTCCAGCTTGTTTTATATCTTCGCGGTTCACTTAAAGCAATATTTCCCCGAAGGCGGGAATCGCTGAATGAGGGAAAAGGATCAGCGCCTTTTCGTTTTCGGTCACCGTCTCCGTTATGGCATCCGTCGCGAGTTCTGTCGCTTTTCGGTAAACTGAAGCCGTCTCATTTTTGCAAAAATTCTTTCAGCGTGAGGAGCGCCGTATGCTCCCGCAGATACATTCCTCTGCGATCTTCGTCGGTTCCGGCGTAAGAAGAATACGCGGCAAAGACCGCTTCTGCTTCCTTCAGGTCCACCCATTTCGGCTCCATACCGCGTGCCTGCTCCGCCGCCGTCAGACGCATGGACGTTTCCCCGACGATCTCGCAGAGGAAATAGAAGCTGATCCATTTCCGGTCCCCGTAATACTCGTCAATTTCAAGAAAGCAATCGGTCGGTCTTACCAATACCCCGGTCTCCTCGGCGATCTCTCTGATACAGCAGTCTTCCGCGCTTTCGTTCGCTTCGAGACCGTCGCCCGGGAGCGTCCGGATTCCCGTTTTTGATTCACAGGAAAGCAGAATTTTGCCGTCTTTGAGGATGGCCGCTCTGCACCCCGTCCGGCTGTCCGTCCATTCCCCGGAATCATTCTCTCCGAAGATTTCGGTTCTTTTCATACCGTTTTATCTTCTCCGGTTCACGTAGAGCAGGATCCCGCCGAAGACGAGGATCGCCGAGAGGAGAAAGAGGATCAGCGCCGTGCCGCGCGAGCCCGCGTTTTGAGGTTCGGTTTCCGGCTCCTTCGTGCTCTCCGTGCCGGGGAGCGTCTCTTCCCCGCTCACGGGAGCGGTGCCGGGCGCCGTTTCGGGCGCGGTCACGGGTTCCGTCGCCGGTTCGGTCACGGGAACGGTTTCGGGGACGGTTTCGGGTTCTGTCGCGGGCTCGGTCTCCGGCTCGGTTTCGACCGGCTCAAAGCCGCGCGCGTACAGATGCTCGAAGAAATCCCCGCCGACCTCGTCGTACCCGACCGTCGTGCGGTAAAGTCCCCACAGACAGGGGGAATAATCCCCGATCTGCTTTGCCGAGGTGAACGAGCCGTCGTCCCCGTTCAGCCAGCGGGTAAACCACGTGTACTGCTGCGAAAGGTGGCAGGCGTAGCCGAGCTTCGTCATTTCATACGCCGTTTTCCCGCCGAATTTCGCGATCGGGCGGTCCCAATCCATCGTGATCTGATGTTCACTCCAAAGGTGCAGATACGCCTTCGGAACGTCCCACGTCCCGTACTTTTCGGCGCTCTCGGGGTATTTGGAAGCGTCCGCCGAGATCTCAAGCGCCTGACGGAGGGTATCGACGTTCACCTGATGCTGCGGGTGACCGTATTCCCCGTTCACGTCCTGCCCGACTACGACGAGCGGCTGAAAGCGCCGGAGCAGCCCGGTCTGAAAGCCGACCAGTTTTTCTTTGGAAAAGCCGTTCCACGCCGAGGTGTCGTAGCCGAACTGAAGCGTTTTCGTCGTTCCGTCCCAATAGTCGGGCAGATCGCCGAAGACCGGATAACGGGTCACCCCGACCGTCCACAGCCCGTTGAGCTGCTCGTGCTGACGGTACTTTTCCCACCCGCGGTGGTTGGTGAAATACGCGACCTGCACCTCGTAGCCGCATTCCCCGGCATACCACGGAAGCACGCCCGCGAAAAAGAGCTGCTCGTCGTCCGCGTGGGTCGAGATCAGAAGCAGATCGCAGACCGAATCGTTCTTCTTCCAGACCTGAATGCGGTCGGGAAGCGTCCCCTCGGAAAGCACGGTGATCTCGCAGAGCTCCGCCCCCTCCGGGAAAGAAAGCGTCAGCTCCTTTGCCCCGTTTACGGGAACGTATTCGTGCAGAAAGCCGTCCTGCCCGCGCTGCTCGCTTCCGGCAGGGGTGCCGAGCGTCCACGAAACGGCGGTATCGAAAACGAGATACAGCCCGCCGACCGGCTCGGGGGAGGAAACGGTCAGTACCGTCCCGGCGGGGAGATTCGCCGCGCCGTTTTCCTGCCCGTTGCGGATCACCCAGTTCCAGTCGGAGGGGGCGATCGTCGCCGACGCGGTCAGGTCCTTCGCCTCGGCGGCGTAGATCCGCATTCCCGAGGCGCCCGCGAGGAGGCACCCGGCGATCAGAACGAACGCCGCCGTTACGGCAAGCGCCCAAAGTTTCTTTTTCATAGAAATCCTTTCACAATAAACCGAAAAGCGGCGGCAGATTCCTGCCGCCGCTCGTTTGATTCAAAGAATCACTCGTTTTCCTCGGTGCCGCCGCACATATTGCAGTCGTCGCAATCGCCGCCGCAAAGCTCGTCGTCATCCTCGGAATCGTCTTCGTCCTCGAAGTCGTACTCGTAATCCTCGTCATCGTCATCATCGTCGTCGTCCATATCGAAAACGACGGATTCGATATCGCCGAGGTCGTGATCCAGCTCGTCCAGATAATCGTCAACGCGTTCCGCTTCCACGTTCAGCGCTTCGATCTCATCCGCGCAGGATTCCAGAACGTCCGCGATGGCGCGGAAGACCTTGGATTCCGGCTTGCTCTCGTCGAGCTGCAGACCGTCGAGAAGACCCTTCAGATAAGCAACCTTTTTCGAGACGTCCATCTCTGTTCTCCTTCTCCCGGTTGGGGCTCAGGCACGTTCCAGATACTCTCCGGTACGGGTGTCGATGCGGATCTTGGTGCCGATATCAATGAAGAGCGGGACCTTGATCTGCGCACCGGTCTCGAGGGTAGCGGGCTTGGTGGTACCGGTAGCGGTATCGCCCTTGAAGCCGGGCTCGGTGTCGGTGACGACCAGTTCAACGAACATGGGGGGCTCAACGGCAAAGACCTTGCCCTTGTAGGACATCAGCTTGCACATCATTTCTTCCTTGACGAACTTGAAGTTGTCGCCGAGGAGGTCGGACGAAACGGGGATCTGCTCGTAGGATTCCATATCCATGAAATACCACAGATCGCCGTCGTTGTAGAGATACTGCATCTCTTTACGCTCAACGTAAGCGTTCTCGAATTTGTCGGTCGGGCTGAAGGTCTTTTCGATCACGGCTCCGGAAATGACGTTCTTGAGCTTGGTGCGGACGAACGCCGCGCCCTTGCCCGGTTTCACGTGCTGGAACTCGATGACCTGCATGACCTGACCTTCCATTTCAAACGTAAGGCCGTTCTTGAAATCGCCGGCTACTACCATAATATTGATTCCTCCAAAAAAGATATTACTACATTATACATTATAGTTACAGTTTATTTTACCGCAACTTTCAATATTTTGCAAGACCTTTTTTCGATTTTCTTTTGAAAAATCAAGGTTTTTTTCGCAAAACGCGGTTTTTTCCGTGTTCTGCGGGAAGCCCTTGCTTTTTCGGCGGTTCCGTGCTATACTGAAAGCGGATATTTCCGAACGGAAAGGATAGACATTATGGAAAACAAAGTTCTTCTGATCCTCGTTGACGGTATGCGTCCCGACGGCGTGATGAGCTGCGGCTCGACCGCGCTGCCCGACCTTGCGAAAAAGGGTGCCTCCGACTTCGCCGCGCATACGATCATGCCCTCGATCACCCTCCCCTGCCACACCTCCCTCTTCTACTCGGTCCCCTCCGACCGCCACGGCATCTTCGACAACACCTGGCACTCGATGGTCCGCCCGCTGCCCGGCATCCTGCAGGCGTCGGCGTGGGCAGGCTCCAAAAACGCCATGTTCTATAACTGGGAGCAGCTCCGCGACCTCGGCAGCCCCGGGAACTGCGCTTATTCGCTCTACATCAATCTCCACGCGAACGAGGATTCCGACCGCCTTCTCACCGACGCCGCGAAGGCGTATATCGCGAAAGCGGAACCCGATTTCGTTTTCCTCTATCTCGGTGAAACCGATGAAAAGGGTCACAAATACGGCTGGATGAGCCCCGAATATCTCGAAACGGTGAAAAACGCCTCCGCGTGCATCGACGACATCGTCGCTTCCCTGCCCGCCTCCTACTCGGTCTTCATCACCGCCGACCACGGCGGTCACGGCAGAGGCCACGGCGCCGATATCCCCGAGGATATGACCATCCCGCTCATCGCTCTCGGCAAGGATTTCGCACCCGGCTCCGCGTTTCCGCATCCCGCCTCCATCATGGATATCGCGCCCACCGTCGCGAAGATCATGGGCTTCCCCAAGCCCGAGGACTGGGAGGGCACGGCTCTGTACTGAACCGGATCCCGTTCCGAATGCCCGCATAACGTAAAAAAGGCTGCCGCACTGACATGCGGCAGCCTCTTTTGCGTTTTCACGCGATCCCGAAGAAGTATTTCAGTTCTTTGATGCCTTCGGAAGCACCGGGCTTGTCGATACCGTACTTTTCAAGCCGTTCCTTCAGCTCGTTTTTCGCTTCTCCGGACATCGTGCCGAAGCACCCGAGCGGGTCGCTTACGAAAGCACCGTTTTCGTCCCGCACCAACCGGTTCAGCGTTGCCGTCAGGACCCCGGAGCCGAGTACCCGATCAAAAAGCCTTTCCGGAGCCGGGATCACGTCGGTCAGGGTCTTCGCACCCGCGGCATCGGCGTTGACAAGCACGCTCATCACGTCCGTGATGGCTTCCGCTTCCTTTCCGGTATCGGCGCCCCGTTCGGACGCCGCCGCCATCTCGTCAAACAGCACCTCAAACAGTCCGCCGAGCTTCGCCGAAAGCTCCTCCGGCACGCCGACCGCGGTCAGAAGATCGGGCGTCACGCTTTTTTTCAGCGTTCTCAGCACGACGGGATCCGAACCGAGCAGTTTTTCCATCGCTTCGCTGTCCGCTTCCCCGTCTCCGACCGCAGACATTGCCTCCGCCGCGTTCGAGACCGAATCCAGATAAGACCGGAAGCCTCCCTCGATCCCGGAGGTCACGGTATCGGTCAGCGCCTCTCTGACGCCGTCCATCGCACTGCTGCCGGAAATGATCTCCATCGTGCCGCCCTGCGAGCGGATCAGATCGGTGATCACGTCTACCGTCTTTTCCGGTCCGATCAGCGGATGACGGGCAAGCCCTTCGATCAGGTCTGCCGCCGCGTCCGCTCCGATTTTCTCTTTTCCTTCCGACGCGGAAGCAGCGGCGGAAAGGATCAGCCGGAAAGAACGCGCTTCTTTTTCGATCTCGTCCCCCGTCAGCGGGCGAAAGCCGTCGGTCAGGCTTTTCATTGCCTCCGGCATATTCTCTCCGAGCGTCTGTTCGAGGAAAAGGGCGATCAGATCGTTTTTCAGCGTCGAAAGTTCTTTCGTCGAGTTGATATCCGACACGATCCCGTCGATCAGCGCGTCGTTTTCGGCGATCGCGCGGAAATCGTTCATTTCGTTTCCGGTCCCGATCACCCGCATCACGGCGGAAAGGAGCGCGCCGACGTTTTCCTGCCGGTTTCCGGAGTTCCTCGTCTCTTCGGCAAACGATCGGAACGGTTTCAGATAGGGCATTTCCGGATCATCCGGTACCGACGCGAGCAGGTCGAGGGCATAGTCGGAAACGAAGGGATGCTTTTCCACAAGCAGCTTCCCCTCCGCCAGCGCCGCGGCGATCTCGTCGGGAGAGCTGTCGGCGTTCAGACCGGAAAACCGGACGGCTGCCGTGCTGCCGTCTTTCGCAAATCTGCCGAGAGAATTCATCCTGCCGTCGTAACGGAAGGAGGTCAGAAGGTCGAAGGCTTTTTCGCACACCGGGCTGCCGTACAGCCGGACCATTCCGTTTTTCCTGATCAGGTCGGCGAATCGCGCGGCGTCCTCCGGGACCGTGTTTTCCGCCTCCGCGTAACGGAGGACGGGCTCCGACACCCTGCCGATCAGATTCAGCGTCCCGTACAGCGGGAGGTTCAGAAGCAGCAGAAGAAGCACCGCGTCGCACGCCGAGATCAGAACGCCGGCAAAACGCTGACCGCCGCTCTCCGGCTTTTCCATTTTCCTGCACAAAACCGAAACCGTCACCTTGACGATCAGCGCCGTGATCAGAAGCACCGGCACGAAGAAAACCGGCTTCATCAGCGCCGACGCGACCGATTCCAGAACCCCGGTCAGGCTTTCCGCGGAAAAGAATCCGGGATCAACCGAAAGCACTTTCCCGATATCCGCGGCAGACCCCAAAACCGGTCCGATCCGGGAGGCGGCGGCACGGGAAAGCAGTTTCGCGAGAAAATACGCCGCGGCGGTCGAAAGCAGCGTTGCCCCGACCGAGATCAGCGCCCGCGCGGGACCGCGCTTCGCGCCCAAAACGCAGAAAACGATGAGAAAAGGGATCAGGATCAAAATCGGCAGCAGCCACAGCTCCGCGTTCAGAATCGTCGTCATTTCATTTCACTTCCTGCCGCGTCGGCTTCTCCTTCGGACGCTCCGACGCCTTCTTCGTCCGTTTTCCGATACTGTCCGACCGCGAGGCGGTCGCATCTTTCGTTATAGGGATGCCCCTCGTGTCCCTTGACCCACTCGTACCGCACCCGGTGCGTTTCTGTCAAGTCGAGCAGACGCTCCCAGAGATCGGCGTTCAGCGCGGGCTTTTTGTCGGCTTTGATCCAGCCGTGCGCCCGCCAGCTCCTTGCCCATCCCTTGGTCAGCCCGTCGATCACGTAGCGGGAATCGGAGGTCAGGAGCACCTCGCAGGGCTCCTTCAGCGCCTCCAGACCCGAGATCGCCGCCATCAGCTCCATCCGGTTGTTGGTCGTGCTCTCTTCCCCGCCCGAAAGCTCTTTTTCGTGCCGGACACCCATCCGGTCGGTATAGACGAGGATCGCGCCCCAGCCGCCCGGACCGGGATTGCCGCTGCACGCGCCGTCGGTATATAATTCCACGGTTCTCATTCCGGCGTCACGCCCTTTCGTTGATTGCTCCCGCACGTTCCGGAGCTTCAGAATACCGGTCCGTCAAGGACCCATTTCCCGTTTTCGAGCACGAGACCGATCCGCATCGGCTTTTCCGCCTGCGTGCCGTTCAGCAGGTAGGCGATCTCGACCTTGACCGCGGAGCCGTTTCCCGAAACGACCCTTGCCGTCGTGGGGATCGGCTCGGCGATCGCGCCGTGATTCTCGTAGTTCAGATCGACCATCAATACGCCGTTTTCCTCGACGTAGCGCGGCGTGATATTGCCGGTCACTACCGTTTCGTCCTCCTCGCCGGTCTCCTCTTCGGAGCGGTAATACCCCTCAAAGAGCAGAACGTACAGCGTGTCGCGGAGATAAGAGGCGGAAAAGACGCTGCCCGCCGCCTGCTTCATCGCCTCGACCGAGCCGAACGCCTCGCCTTCCCTGACCGGGAAAAACGCGCCCGGTCCCGCCGATTTTGCCTCGGAGCCCTCCACGGGGAGCAGCCCCTCGCCGTACGCGGCGCGCATGATCTCCCTCGCGGTCGGCAGCAACTCCCCGAGTATTTCCTTTGCTTCCCCGTCGGTCAGACCCGGGATCTCGGGCTCCTTCCGGCAGGATCCGGCGCAGAGCACCGTTACGACCGTCAGCAGCGCCGCAAGCAGCGCCGCGAACCGTTTTTTCATCATTCTCTTTTTCCTCCGTTATTCCGGCTCGTCAAAAAGCGTTATTTCCGTTTTTCCCGCCGCGCCGCACGTTCCTTCAAAAAGCGGCAGGATCGTGATCTCCTTTTTCGCGGCGTAGTTCACGGTATAAGCCGTGCCGCCCTTCCCGTTCCCGTCGTAGTACGATACGAGATACGCCGCGTGATCGACGAGATACCGGTTTCTTTCGAGCATACAGCCCGTATAGTACCGGTTCGCGGTCTCGATCACCTGATCCGCGCCCGCCAGCACCGAGCGATACTGCCCGAGCTGTGCCTCGCTCCAGCCCTGCCCCTGCTCCGGGCAGGGGATGACGGCGGCGAGTCGCAGTCCCTCCAGCTCGCGCTTCAGATTCAGAACGGCGATCGCGGCGACGGTATCGAAGCCGAGCGCGGCGCCGGTCAGAAAGACCCGGACGTCCTTTTCGTAATACAGCCACCGGACGGTTTCCGAGACCCTTCCGGCAAGAGCAGGGTAACGGTCCCGCGCAATGACACGGTGCCCCGTAAAAGCGCAGCAGCGTTCTCTGCCCGCCTGCGCGATATAATCCACGTTCATGCCGTCACCTGCCTTTTTTAGGGGACCTCTGAATATTCAGCGTGTGCCGAGCGGCGAGAAGATTTTTCGTCAGTCTAAACAAAAATTCGCACGCATAATGGCAATCTCTGCGAAGAATTTTTGTGACGAATGACGGAAAAGATTCCGTCGATTCGGTGCGCGATGAATTTTCAGAGGTCCCCTTTATTATATACCATCTTTTCTCTTTTGTAAAGGGGCAAAATCGCCGCCGGGACCGTGCCGACCCGGCTCCCCCGCTGTCGGAAAAAGAAGAAAAACCGCCGCACCCTTTCGGGGTACGGCGGTCGTTATCGGGAAAATTACTTGTTTTCCTCAGCGGCGGGAGCTTCTTCCTTCGGAGCTTCTGCCTTCTTCTTGTCGGCCTTCTTATCGTCCTTGGCGGGCTCGAAGCCGACGAGCTTGATGATCGCCATTTCAGCGGCGTCGCCGAGACGGGGACCGATCTTGTAGATGGCGGTATAACCGCCGTTTCTCTCCGCGTAAGCGGGAGCGATCTCGGTAAAGAGCTTCTTCACGACGGTTTCGTCGGTGATGAACGCAAGTGCCTGACGGCGGGAAGCGAGGGTGTTCTCTTTTCCGAGGGTGATCATTTTTTCAGCGAGGCTGCGAACTTCCTTCGCGCGGGTGACCGTCGTCTCGATCTGACCGTGGTCAAGCAGATAGGTAACGAGACCGCGGAGCATGGACATACGGTGCGCGGTGGTGCGGCCGAGCTTTCTGGTTCCTGGCATTGTGAAATACCTCCTTTAGTGTACGGCGCCGCTCACGGTTCCGACCGTAAGCGTGCCGCTATCATTATTCTTCTTCCTTTTTGAGTTCCAGACCCAGCGAATGGAGCTTCTGGATAACCTCTTCCAAGGATTTTTTGCCGAGGTTTCTGACACGGATCATTTCCTCTTCGGTCTTGTTGGTCAGATCCTCGACGGTGTCAATGCCCGCTCTCTTCAGACAGTTGAAGCTGCGAACGGACATGTCAAGTTCCTCAATGGTCATCTCAAGGACCTTTTCTTTGATGGTCTCTTCGCGTTCCACCATGATTTCCGCGGTAATTGCCTCGTCCGACAAATTCACGAACAAGTTGAGATGCTCGTTGAGAATCTTGGCTGCGAGAGATATGGATTCCTTGGCGGAGATCGTGCCGTTGGTAAGGACCTCAAGCGTCAGCTTGTCATAGTCCGTATTGCTTCCGACACGGGTGTTTTCCGCAGTATAGCTTACGTTATACACGGGAGAATAGATCGAATCGGTGTAGATCACGCCGATCGCGGCAGGGTTATTCTGCTTGTTCTTCTCCTGGGTAACATATCCTCTTCCGTGAGCGAAGGTGAGCTCCATGTAGAATCTGGTGCTCTCTTCCACGGTTGCGATGTGAAGGTCAGGGTTCAGAATCTCAATATCGCTGTCCTGCTTGATATCGCCCGCCGTCACGTTGCACGGACCGGTCATATCAATCATAACGGTCTTGGGACCGTCGGAGTGCAGCTTCGCGATGATTCCTTTCACATTCAGAACGATCTCGCAAACGTCTTCCTTAACTCCGGGTATGGTAGAGATTTCGTGAAGCACACCGTCGATCTTGATGCTCATGACCGCAACGCCGGGGAGCGAGCTGAGGAGCACACGTCTGAGGGAGTTGCCGAGCGTCGTCGCGTAACCTCTTTCGAGAGGCTCGATCACGAACTTGCCCTGTCTCCCGTCTTCGCTGAGATTGACGGTGGTAATATTAGGCTTCTCTATTTCTATCATGAAAAATACCCTCCTGTTTCATTGTTTACGGCTAAACAAACCAGTTGCTGCCGTCCGGTGACCCGTTCAGCAGCGTTCGGGTGCGGATTATTTGGAGTAAAGCTCGACAATGAGATGCTCCTCGAACGGGAAGTCGACGTCTTCTCTTGTGGGAAGCGCGTTGATCTTCGCGATGACCTGATCCTTGTCAAGGTCGATCCATTTCGGGATCACTCTGGTGTTCAGCCCTTCGATCAGGGTCTTGAACTTCTCGCTGGAACGGCTCGCCTCTCTCAGAGTGACGACGTCACCGGCACGGACGATCATGGAAGGAACGTTGACCTTCTGACCGTTGAGACGGAAGTGACCGTGGATCACGAGCTGACGGGCTTCTCTGCGGCTGTCTGCCATGCCCATTCTGTAAACTACGTTGTCAAGACGGCGCTCCAGGAGGATCAGCAGGTTTTCACCGGTGATGCCTTCCATCTTCTCGGCCTTCTCGTAGTAGCCCTTGAACTGCTTTTCAAGGACGCCGTAGTATCTTCTTGCCTTCTGCTTCTCACGAAGCTGCATACCGTATTCTTTCGGAGCCTTTCTGTTCGCGGTGTGAGGACCGGGAACATTGGGACGTCTGTCAAGAGCGCACTTGCCGGAAAGGCAGCGGTCGCCCTTCAGGAAAAGCTTGGTTCCCTCTCTGCGGCAAAGCTTGCACGCGGGACCGGTATATCTTGCCATGTTACATTCCCTCCTGATTATACTCTTCTGCGTTTCGGAGGACGGCATCCGTTGTGAGGAATAGGCGTCACATCCTTGATGAGTTCAACGTTGAGGCCGACGGTCTGGAGTGCGCGGATCGCGGATTCTCTTCCGGAGCCGGGACCCTTGACGTAAACCTCGATATACTTCATGCCGTTGTCAACAGCGATCTTTCCGGCTGCCTCAGCCGCGGACTGTGCGGCAAAGGGAGTGGACTTTCTGGAGCCCTTGAAACCGAGCTCACCGGCGGATGCCCAGGAAACAACGTTGCCCTGCACGTCGGTAATGGTAACGATCGTATTGTTGAAGGAAGCACGAATATGTGCCTGACCTCTTTCAATATTTTTGCGTTCGCGGCGCTTTCTTGCAGTCTTCTTTGCTGCTGCCGCCTTGGTGTTTGCTGCCATTTTATTCCGTCACCCCTTACTTCTTCTTATTCGCGATGGTCTTAGCGGGACCCTTTCTGGTTCTCGCGTTGGTTTTGGTTCTCTGTCCTCTGACGGGCAGACCCTTACGGTGTCTGGTTCCGCGATAGCAGTTGATCTCAACCATTCTCTTGATGTCAAGACCGACGTCTCTGCGGAGGTCGCCTTCCACGTGGTAATTGTTTTCAATTTCCTCACGGAGCTTGGCGATATCGTCCTCGGTCAGGTCCTTCGCGCGGGTATCGGGATTGATACCGGTAGCGGCGAGGATCGCCTGGGAGCTTTTCAGGCCGATGCCGTAGATATAGGTCAAAGCGATCTCAACGCGCTTCTGGTTCGGAATATCAACGCCTGCAATACGAGCCATTCTTTATTCACCTCTCTCTGATTAGCCCTGTCTCTGCTTGTGCTTGGGATTTTCGCAGATCACCATGACAACGCCCTTGCGCTTGATGATCTTGCACTTTTCACAAATTTTCTTAACGGATGGCTTAACTTTCATTTTATTACCATTCCTTTCTTATTTGGCGCGCCAGGTAATGCGGCCCTTCGTCAGGTCGTAAACCGAGACCTCGACGGTAACCTTATCACCGGGCAGGATCCAGATATAGTTCATTCTAAGCTTGCCCGAAATATGGGCAATCACGGTATGTCCGTTGGGGAGCTGCACCTTGAACTGCGTATTCGGCAGTGCTTCAAGGACCACACCCTCAAATTCGATCACGTCATCTTTAGACAGAAGAATCCCTCCATTCAGGTTTCATCACAAATCATCTTCCACCTTCGTCAGAAGGATCACGCCTTCCTCCGTCAGTGCTATCGTGTGCTCGTAGTGCGACGCGAGGCTGCCGTCCTTCGTGCGTACGGTCCAGCCGTTCGGCATCTCGTACACGTCGGGAGCGCCCGCGCTCACCATGGGCTCAATGGCAATGGTCATGCCGTTTACCAGTCTCGCGCCTCTTCCGGGAGTTCCGTAGTTCGGCACGTCCGGGTCCTCGTGCATATCCCTGCCCACTCCGTGTCCCACGTATCTGCGGAGCACGGTGAATCCGTATTCGCTGACCTTGCCCTCGATCGCCGCGCCGACGTCACCGATCCGGTTTCCTTCCTTTACCTGACTGACGCCGCGGTAAAAGCCTTCTTTGGCGGCGAGCATCAGCTTTTCAGCCGTCTCGTTCACCTTTCCGACCGGGAACGTGTTTGCGCTGTCGCCGACGAAGCCCTTGAAGGTCGCGCCGGTGTCGATCTTGACAAGATCCCCCTCCTGCAGGATCCGGTCGGCGGAGGGGATCCCGTGGATCACCTCGTCGTTGACCGAAATGCAGGCGGACGCGGGGAAACCGCCGTATCCGAGGAAGGTCGGCTTCGCGCCGCACCGTTCGATATAGGAGCGGATGGCGGTGTCGATCTGCTTCGTGGAGACGCCCTCCTTCACGAGTTCCCTCGCGACGAGCAGCGCCTCGCCGGTGATACGTCCGGCTTCCCGCATCAAGCTGATTTGTTCTTTGTTCTTGAGATGGATCATGTTATCTGCCGCCTTCGATTGCCTCGAAGGTAAGACGCGTGGTGTCAGCCACTTCGATCTGACCGATGACCGTCTTGAGCTTGCCGGTACCGGCGTAGTAGTCCTTCAGGGGCTCGGTCTGTTCATGATAGACGTGGAGTCTGTCGAGAACGACCTCGGGCAGGTCATCCTTACGGGTGACGAGCGCCGCGCCGCAGGAATCACAGTGGATCCCGTCCCCCGCGGGCTTGTAGCTGAGGTGGTAGGATGCGCCGCAGTCCGGGCACACGCGGCGGCCGCTCATACGCTCGACGATCGCTTCGTCGGCGACCTCGATGGAGATCACCATGTCGATGGCGACGCCCATACGGTCAAGCGCTTCCGCCTGCGGAACGGTTCTCGGGAAACCGTCAAGGATGAAGCCGCCCTTGCAGTCGTCCTTGGCAAGGCGTTCCTTGATGATCCCGATCACGACCTCGTCGGGAACCAGCTTGCCCGCCTCGGTAAAGGACTTGGCAGCCAGACCCATTTCGGTCCCGTTCTTGATGGATTCTCTGATAATCGCTCCGGTAGAAATCGCCGGGATATTGTACTTGTTGGAAACGTTTTCCGCCTGCGTACCTTTGCCCGCACCGGGAGCGCCCAGAAAAATGATATTCATGCAATACCTCTTTCTTTATTCAAGGAAGCCCTTGTAATGACGCATCGTCATCTGTGCTTCGATCTCGTGTGCGGTTTCAAGAGCGACACCGACGAGAATCAGGAGAGAGGAACCGCCCATCGTAAGAGCGCCGAGCTGGTTTCTCAGGCAGATGTTGACGATCATCGGGAAGAGCGCGATGAATACGAGGAAGATCGCGCCGATCAGCGTGATCCGGTTCAGCGCCTTCTTGATATAGTCCGCGGTGGGTTTGCCGGGACGGATACCGGGCACGAAGCCGCCGTTCTTCTTCAGATTGTTCGAGACCTCGACGGGATCGAACGAAATCGTGATGTAGAAGTAGGAGAAGGCGAGGATCAGGATGCCGAACAGAACGACGTAGATCCAGGAAGTGGGGGAGAATGCCGCGACGAACTTATACCAGAAGGTACCTTCCTTCGGAGAACCGAAGATCAGTGCGATCGTCTGCGGCAGGGAGACGATGGAAGAAGCGAAGATGATCGGCATAACGCCGGACATATTCAGCTTCAGGGGCAGATTGGAGCTCTGACCGCCGTACATCTTTCTTCCGACGACGCGCTTTGCGTACTGAACGGGGATCCTTCTCTCGGAGTTCGTGATGAAGACCACGAAGGTAATGATCGCGAGACCGATGATGATGGAAAGGATCGCGAACAGGATGTTCCAGCCGCCTGCCTTGAACTGAGAGATCAGGGTGTAAGCGGTGGTCCATCCGGTCGAAAGGATGTTTGCAAACAGGATCAGGGAGATACCGTTGCCGATACCGTTTTCCTCGATCTTTTCAGCGAGCCACATGATCAGCGCTGCACCGGCGCCGTAGCAGGCGACGATGACGAATCCGCCCCAGATGCTGGAGCCGAACTCGTTGACCGCACCGACGGTATCCTTCATGTACTTGTAATAGCCGATGGCAGTCACAAGACCGAGGGCGACCGTGACGAAACGGGTGATCGTATTGATCTTCTTGCGTCCCTCTTCGCCGTCCTTCTGGAGCTTTTCGAAGTAGGGGATCGCGATCGTGAGGAGCTGCATCACGATGGAAGCCGTGATATACGGAGAGACGGACAGCGCAAACAGCGTCGCGCGGGAGAACGACTCACCGGACAGCATATTCAGGTAGGAGAAGAGCGTACCGGCAGCTGCCGAATCAAAATACGCCTTCAGGATATCGGCGCTGATAAAGGGAACCGGGATCTGAGAGCCGAGACGGTACAGAACGAGAATGATGATGACGTAAACAAGCTTCGAGCGGAGTTCGGGGATCTTGAATGCGTTTCTGATGGTCTTCAGCACTTAGATCACCTCACACTTTCCGCCAGCGGCTTCAATTTTCTCCTTCGCGGAAGCGGAGAAGGATGCTGCGCGGACGGTGAGCTTCTTGGTGATCTCTCCGTTGCCGAGAACCTTGAGACCGTCTTTTGCTTCACGGGCGAGGCCGTTAGCGACGAGCAGTTCAAGATCAACGACAGTTTCGTCATCGAAGCGGTTCAGTTCCGAAACGTTGATCGCGTCGATGTCCTTCGCGAAGATGTTGTGGAACCCTCTCTTCGGGAGTTTTCTGTAAAGCGGGATCTGACCGCCCTCGAAACCGGGACGGACGCCGCCGCCGGAACGAGCATTCTGACCTTTATGACCCTTGCCGGCGGTCTTACCGTTGCCGGAGCCGGTGCCTCTGCCCTTACGCCATGCGGGAGTAACGGAGCCGGCAACCGGAGAAAGTTCATTGAGCTTCATTGGATTTCCTCCTTTTATAATGTGATATGGGCTGATCCAAAGGGCTCAGTCCGCAGCCTCGACTTTGACGAGGTGCGCCAGCAGCTTGATCTTGCCGGCGGTGGCAGCGTCGTTGGCAATGACGATGGAATCACCGATCTTGCGCAGACCGAGGGATTCGGCGTTTGCCTTGGTGTTCGGCTTGGAGCCGATGGTGCTCTTGACGAGCGTGATTTTAACCTTTTCCATTGTTGAAAGCCTCCGATCAATCGTTTGCGGCGTCAGCGGCAGGAACGTTCAGACCACGAACCTTGGCGACTTCTTCCGCGGTGCGAAGGTTCTTCAGACCTTCAAAGGTAGCCTTGACCACGTTCACGGGGTTGTTGGAACGGAGGCACTTTGCGCGGATATCGCGGATGCCTGCCATCTCAAGGACCTTACGTGCGGTGCCGCCTGCGATAAGGCCGGTACCTTCGGACGCGGGCTTCAGAAGCACGCGGCCTGCGCCGAACTCACCGATGATCTCGTGCGGGATCGTGGTGCCCTTCAGCGAAACGGTGATCATATTCTTCTTCGCGTCCTCAATGCCCTTGCGGATTGCTTCCGGAACCTCGGCAGCCTTGCCGAGACCGTATCCGACGTGGCCCTGGCCATCGCCGACGATCATCAGAGCGGCAAATCTTGCGATACGACCGCCCTTGACGGTTTTGGAAACGCGATTGACGACAACAAGCTTTTCCTGAAGATCGAGGGTTTCAGGGTTAATTCTTTCAGCCATGTTCTATCCTCCCGTATCTCTCAGAATTTGAGGCCGCCCTCACGGGCACCCTCAGCGAGTTCAAGCACGCGGCCGTGATAGAGGTAGCCGCCGCGGTCGAAGACGACCGTTTCAATGTTCTTTGCGAGTGCTCTCTCGGCGATCAGCTTGCCGACCTTGCGGGCAGCTTCCTTGTTGGAGCCGAGACCTTCAAAGTCCTTTTCCATCGTGCTGGCGGAAACGAGGGTGATGCCCTGTTCGTCGTCGATGATCTGTGCCTGAATGTTCTTCAGAGAGCGGTAAACACACAGACGGGGAGTAGCACCGGTGCCGGAGATCTTCGCTCTGACACGGACGTGTCTCTTCTTGCGCTGCGCGTTGGAATCTTTTCTGCTAACCATTTCAGTCCGCTCCTTTCATTATTTACCGGTCTTACCGGCCTTGCGGCGGATATGTTCGTCGGAATACTTGATGCCCTTGCCCAGGTAGGGTTCGGGGGGTCTCTTCTCGCGGATCTGCGCCGCGATCTGACCGACCTTCTGGTTGTCGATGCCCTTGACGATGATCGTGTTGGCATCCGGAACCTCAAAGGTGATACCATCTTTTTCCTCGAAGATGACCGGGTGAGAATAACCGATGTTCAGGGTCAGGGTCTTGCCGCTCTTGAGGGCTCTGTAGCCGACGCCGACGATCTCGAGCTTCTTGGAGTAACCGTTGGTCACACCCTCGATCATGTTGGCGAGAAGAGAACGGGTCAGACCGTGAAGCGCCTTGTCCTGCAGATCGTCCGAGGGACGCTCAACAGTCAGGACGCCCGCGTCCTGCTTCAGGATCATTCTGTTGTGGAGCTGCTGGGTCAGGGTGCCGAGTTTGCCCTTGACGGTAACAAGGTTGTTCTCGCCGAGCGTAACGGTAACGCCCGCGGGGACGGTAATGGGAGCTCTTCCGATTCTTGACATCTCGTTCTCCTCCTATTACCACACGAAGGCGAGCACTTCGCCGCCGACGTTCTGTTTCCGTGCATTCTTATCGGTCATGATCCCCTTGGAAGTGGAGATGATGGCGATACCCATGCCGCTCATAACGCGAGGCATATCCTCGCAGTTGGTGTAGACGCGAAGACCGGGCTTCGACACACGGCGAATGCCCTTGATGACCTTCTCTTTGCCGTTGTACTTCAGCGCAACGCGAATGATGCCCTGCTTGCCGTCCTCAACGACGGTGTAGCCCTTCACGTAACCTTCCTCGACGAGGATATCGGCGATTGCCTTCTTCATGTTGGAAGCGGGAATATCAACGGTCTCATGCTTTGCGTTGCTGGCGTTTCTGATACGGGTCAGCATATCCGCGATAACATCTGACATTTGCATTTCTGTTTTCCTCCTAATTCAATGGTAACGTTCGCACCTTGTGCGCGGCTTACCAAGAAGCCTTTCTGACTCCGGGGATCTCGCCCTTGTAGGCAAGGTCACGGAAGCAGATACGGCAGATACCGTACTTACGAAGATAAGCATGAGGACGGCCGCAGATCTTGCATCTGTTGTACTCACGGGTGGAATACTTCTGCGTCTTCTGCTGCTTCAGAACCATAGATTTCTTTGCCATTTTGCCGTTCCTCCTTATTTCTCGAAGGGAGCGCCCATCAGCTTGAGGAGCTCTCTCGCTTCTTCGTCGGTTCTTGCGGTCGTAACGAATGCGATATCCATACCGCGGATCTTTTCGACCTTATCGTACTCGATTTCCGGGAAGATCAGCTGCTCTTTGAGACCGAGCGCATAGTTGCCTCTGCCGTCAAAGCCGTTCGGGCTGATACCCTTGAAGTCACGGACACGGGGAAGTGCGAGGTTGAACAGTCTGTCCATGAACTCGTACATTCTTTCGCCGCGAAGGGTGACCTTCACGCCGATTTTCTGACCCTGTCTGATCTTGAAGTTCGCGACCGACTTCTTTGCGGTGGTAGCGACTGCCTTCTGACCGGTGATGGTGGTGATCTCGTCGATCACGGTGTCGATGACCTTCGCGTTCTCCTTCGCGTCGCCGCAGCCGACGTTAACGACGATCTTGTCGAACTTCGGGATCTGCATAACGCTGGAGTACTCGAACTTCTTCATAAGAGCGGGCGCAACTTCCGCCTTGTATAAATCTTTCAGTCTGGCCATGTTGTTCCCCTCCTATCAGAGCTCTGCGCCGCACTTGGCGCAAACTCTTACTTTCTTGTCGCCGTCGAGCTTGTACTTCGCACGGACGCCCTTGCCGCACTTGGAGCAGAAGAGCTGAACCTTGTCGGCGTACATAGCGCCTTCGACCTTGACGATTCCGCCTTCCTGACCTTCTCTGCGGGGCTTGACGTGACGGGTAACGATGTTGACACCCTCAACGATGACCTTGCCCTCTTTGGGAGAGACCTCGAGGACCTTGCCCTTCAGACCCTTGTCGTCGCCGGAAATAACGATTACGGTATCGTTCTTCTTAACGTGAACTTTCTTAATCATTGTTTCTTCCTCCGATCAAAGTACTTCGGGAGCGAGGGAGAGGATCTTCAGGAAGTTCTTCTCACGGAGCTCTCTTGCCACCGGCCCGAAGATACGGGTGCCGCGGGGCGTGTTGTCTTCCTTGACGATAACGGCTGCGTTCTCGTCGAAGCGGATATAGGAACCGTCGGCGCGCTTGACGCCCTTGACGGAGCGGACGATGACGGCCTTGACGACCTCACCGCGCTTGACCTGACCGCCTGCGGCGGCCTTTTTGACGGAGCATACGACAACGTCACCGATATTTCCGTAACGTCTGCCGGTTCCGCCGAGGACGCCGATGCACATCAGCTCTTTCGCGCCGGTGTTATCTGCGACCTTCATCAGTGTCTGTTTCTGAATCATTGTGCGTTATCCTCCTGTTTTGATGACGCCTTACCACCGATTCGGGAAAGGATTTCCCTCCCCGGTGCATAAATCTCATTTATGAGACGTCTCTTAATTATTTCGCTTTCTCAATGATGTTGACGAGGCGCCATCTCTTGGTCTTGGAAAGCGGACGGGTTTCCATGACTTCAACGGTGTCGCCGACGCCGCACTCGTTCTTCTCGTCGTGCGCGTGGATCTTCACGGTACGCTTGATGACCTTGCCGTACTTCGGATGCTTGACGTTATCGCGGATCGCGACAACGATCGTCTTATCCATCTTGTCGCTGACGACGATGCCCACACGGGTCTTTCTGAGTGCGCGTGCTTCAGTGTTTTCCATTCTGATTTCTCCTCTCGCTTACTCAGGCATTCTTCTGACGAAGAACGGTCATAACGCGTGCGATATCCTTCTTGACCGCGTCGATCGTGTGCGGGTTCTCAAGCTGATTGATCGCATGCTGGAAACGGAGGGTGCACAGCTGGCTTTTCAGTTCCTTCAGCTTTTCCTGAAGCTGTTCAGCCGTCATTTCTTTCAGTTCTTTTGCTTTCATCGCTGTTATCCTCCTTTATTATTCTGCTGCCGCTTCAGCGGGAGCTTCTTCCTTCTTCACAAACTTACACTTGATCGGCAGCTTGTGAGACGCAAGACGCATAGCCTCGCGGGCGGTTTCCTCGGTAACGCCTTCCATCTCGAACATGATTCTGCCGGGCTTGACCACGGAGACCCAGTATTCGGGAGAACCTTTACCGGAACCCATACGGGTCTCGGCGGGCTTTTCGGTGACGGGCTTATCGGGGAAGATCTTGATCCAGACCTGACCGCCACGCTTGGTGTAACGCGTCATGGCGATACGGGCTGCTTCGATCTGGTTGCTGGTGATCCATGCGGGCTCGAGTGCGACAAGTCCGTAGCTGCCGCTCGTCAGCGTGTTGCCGCGGGATGCCTTACCTTTCATACGGCCGCGCTGAACGCGTCTGTACTTGACTCTCTTCGGCATTAACATTACTTATCGCCCCCTTCTTTGGGTTTCTGGGTATTTGCCGGACGTGCGCCCTGGGGACGGTTGTTGAACCCGCCCTGGCGGTTGTTGTTGTTGAAATTGCCCTGACGGTTGCCGTTGAAGCCGCCCTGACGGCTGCCGCCCTGACGGTTGTCACGGCGATCGCCGTTTCTGCGGTCACCGCGCTTGAAATCGCGGCGGTCGTTCGCGGGCTTCTGTGCGGCTGCCTTCAGCTCGTCAACGAAGTGACGCTTGTTGCCGCTCTCCGCAAGGACCTCGCCCTTGTAGATCCAGACCTTGATACCGATGCGGCCGTAGGTGGTCTTCGCTTCCGCGAAGCCGTAGTCGATGTCGGCTCTGAGGGTCTGCAGCGGGATGGTGCCCTCGTGGTAGTGCTCGGAACGGGCGATCTCGGCGCCGCCGAGACGGCCGCCCGCGTTGACCTTGATACCCTTCGCACCGGCTCTCATGGTTCTGCTGATGCAGAGCTTCATGGCACGGCGGAAGCCGACACGCTGCTCGAGCTGTGCTGCGATGTTCTCCGCAACGAGCTGAGCGTTGAGGTCGGGGGTCTTGATCTCGACGACGTTGACCGAAACGGTCTTGCCGATCATCTTTTCGATCTCGAGCTTGAGCTTGTCGATCTCAGCACCGCCTCTGCCGATGATCATACCCGGCTTTGCGCAGTGGATGAAGACTCTGACGCTGTCAGCGGAGTCGCGCTCGATCTCAACCTTCGGAACGCCGGCCTTTTCGAGCTTGTTCTTCAGGTAAGTTCTGACTTTATGGTCGGAAACAAGAGTGTCGCCGAAAACTTCGTCTTTTGCGTACCATCTTGAATCCCAGTTTCTGATAACACCGACACGGAAGCCGTGCGGATTAACTTTCTGGCCCATTACACTCTTTCTCCTTTACTGTTTTTCGCTGACGACCAGCGTGATGTGGCTCGTTCTCTTGAGGATACGGTCGCCGCGTCCCTGCGCTCTCGGCATCATGCGCTTGAGAGTGGGACCGGGGCAGACGTAGCACTCGGAGACGAAAAGCTTTGCGGTGTCCATGCTGAAGTTGTGCTCAGCGTTCGCGACCGCGCTGCCGAGGAGCTTGACGAGCAGGGGGCTCGCAGCCTTCGGGGTGTTCTTCAGAATCGCCATTGCCTCGCCTGCGGGCTTGTTGCGGATCAGATCCAGCACGATCTTGACCTTGCGGGGAGAGATTCTGGCATATTTCAATGTAGCTTTTGCTTCCATGATTTCCTGTTATCCTCCCTGCTTACTTCTTATCGGTATTGGACGTCTTCGATCCGGAGTGACCGCGGAACGTTCTGGTAAGTGCGAACTCACCGAGCTTGTGGCCGACCATGTCCTCGGTGACGTACACCGGAACGTGCTTTCTGCCGTCGTGAACGGCAATGGTGTGACCGACAAACTCAGGGAAAATGGTGGAGGCTCTCGACCAAGTCTTAAGAACCTTCTTTTCGCCCTTCGCGTTCATCGCTTCGATGCGATTGAACAGCTTCGCTTCGACGAAGGGACCTTTTTTCAGGCTTCTGCTCATAATCTTGAAACCTCCTTATTTACCGTTTCTGCGTTTGACGATGAACTTGTTGGTTCTCGCCTTCTTGTTGCGGGTCTTGTAACCGAGAGCGGGCTTACCCCAGGGGGTAACCGGTCCGGGATGACCGACAGGGGACTTACCTTCACCACCGCCGTGAGGATGGTCGCAGGGGTTCATGACCGAACCGCGGACCGTGGGGCGGATGCCGAGGTGGCGGGTCTTACCTGCTTTACCGAGCTTAACGGTGTTATGCTCGATGTTGCCGACGACGCCGATGGTCGCGGTGCAGTTCAGACGGATGAGGCGGTATTCGCCGGAAGGCATACGCAGGGTCGCCATGCCGTTCTCCTTCGCGAGGAGCTGAGCGGCTGCGCCTGCGGCACGGACGAGCTGTGCGCCCTTGCCGGGGTTGACCTCAACGTTGTGGATCATCGTACCGACGGGGATGTTCTCAAGGGGCAGGGTGTTGCCGACCTTGATATCGGAATCGGCGCCGGAGTAGATGACGTCGCCGGTCTTCAGACCTTCGGGAGCGATGATATAGGACTTGGTGCCGTCCTCGTAGCCGAGGAGTGCGATATACGCGGTACGGTTCGGGTCGTACTCGATGCCGAGGACGGTCGCCGGAGCGTTCAGCGTCTGTCTCTTGAAGTCGATGATACGGTACTTGACCTTGTTGCCGCCGCCCTGATGACGAACGGTGATCTTACCGTAGCTGTTGCGGCCCGCGTGCTTCTTCTTGATGACGAGCAGGCTCTTTTCGGGAGAGAACTTGGTGATCTCCTCGAAAGACGGGACCGACATATTTCTTCTCGACGGGGTAGTAGGCTTATACTTGATCGTTGCCATTGTTTTCGCCCTCCTATCACATCATACCGTCGAAGAACTCAATGGTCTTGGAATCGGCAGTCAGAGTGACGATCGCCTTTTTCCATTCACCGGAATATCCCATGTGAACACCGAGTCTCTTGGGTTTCTTTTTCATGTTAAGCGTGTTGACGGTCTCGACCTTGATACCGTCCTTCTTGAAGATCTCTTCCACAGCGGCCTTGATCTCCGACTTGGTTGCGTCCTTGGCAACCTTGAAAGTGTACTTCTTATCAGCGATACGGGTCATCGAAGCTTCGGTGATGATCGGCTTGATAATGATGTCCTGTGCAAGTTTCATGCGAACACCTCCTCGATCTTTTCGACCGCTGCCTTGGCAACCACGAAGGTGTCTGCGTTGAGGACGTCGTAAGCGTTCAGCGTGTTGACGCCGGCAGTCTTGACGCCCGCAATGTTTGCGAAGGACGCGACGGTCTTGGGATCGTTGTCTGCGAGCACGACGAGAGATTTCTTCTCCGCGCCGAGCGCATTCAGCATATTGACCATGGTCTTGGTCTTGTATTCCTCAGCCGCGATGGTGTCGACGACGATCAGCTTGCCGGAAGCGACTTTATCGGAGAGAGCGCTGATCAGCGCGATTCTCTTCAGCTTCTTGTTGATCGTGACGCGGTAGCATCTGGGCTTGGGAGCGAACACCACGCCGCCGTGAGTCCACTGCGGAGCGCGGGTAGAGCCCTGTCTTGCACGGCCGGTACCCTTCTGCTTCCACGGCTTCTTGCCGCCGCCGGAAACCTCGGTACGGGTGAGTGCGGACTGAGTGCCCTGTCTCTGGTTCATCAGAAAAGCTCTGACGTAGGTATGAAGGACGGCTTCGTTCACCTCAGCGCCGAAAATCGCGTCGGAGAGAGTCAGTTCGCTGACCTCTTTGCCGGCCATATCGAAAACCTTTACGTTTGGCATCGTTTATATCCTCCTTCCGATCAGGCCTTAACGGCGTTGCGGATGAACACGATACCGCCGCGCGCACCGGGAACGGCGCCCTTGACGGCGATGATGTTCTTCTCTGCGTCGATCTTTGCAACGGTGAGGTTCAGAACCGTGACCTGCTCGTTGCCGTACTGTCCTGCCATCTTCTTGTTCTTGAAGACGCGGGACGGGTCAGAGTTGGGGCCCATGGAACCGACTTCACGGTGGATAGGACCGGTACCGTGGGTCATTCTCAGAATGGTGTGGTTCCATCTCTTGATCGCACCGGTGTAGCCGCGGCCCTTGGTGATGCCGGTCACGTCGACCTTTTCACCTGCCGCAAAAATGTCGGCGGTGACGGTATCGCCCGTATTATAACCGGATACGTCCTCGAGACGGAACTCCTTGAGGTGCTTCTTTGCGGTGGTGCCTGCCTTCTTGAAATGGCCTGCGAGCGGTTTGGTGGTCTGCTTTTCGGTCATATCGAGGAAGCCGAGCTGGATGGCGTCGTAGCCGTCGGTTTCGACGGTCTTCTTCTGCGCGACGACGCAGGGACCCGCTTCAATGACCGTTACCGGAATCACGTTGCCCATCTCGTCGAAGATCTGGGTCATACCGATTTTCTTTCCGATAATACCTTTTTTCATTTTGGATTTCCTCCTGTTTTAGTTATTGGTTGGCGCTTCGTGCGTCAACATGACGTAAAACCTTGACTTCCTGAATAGTCGGGGTTTGCCTTGGGGATTCGTTCGCTCTTACAGCTTGATGTCGATATCGACGCCGGCGGGAAGAACGATGGACATCAGAGCCTCGACCGTCTTCTGGGACGGCTTGATGATCTCGATCAGTCTCTTGTGGGTTCTCTGCTCGAACTGCTCGCGCGCATCCTTATATTTATGGACTGCACGGAGGATCGTGATGATCTCCTTATCGGTCGGAAGCGGAATCGGACCGGAAACGGCGGCGCCGTTGCGCTTTGCGGTTTCGACGATCTTCTCTGCTGCCTGATCGATCAGGACGTGGTCGTAGCTCTTGAGTCTGACCTTGATTTTTTCCTTAACTGCCACTTGTTTTGCCTCCTTTAATACACTTAAATGGGGCGGAATCCTGAACACTCTTCCGGGTGTTTCATCACCCTTCCGAAAAGAAATCCGGAATTTTGTGACCTTTTTGAAATTTCAGGTGATTTCAAAAAGATGACAAAGTCCGGGATCCCCGACAAGTCCATGAACTCCTGTCGCCCGGTTTTTCTGCTGAACAGGGTCGTCCCCTGCCCGCAGCTCGGACATACTCCGCGAAAATTCCCCCGAAAACCCGTTGCATGAGCCGTTTTTTCGGGCAACCTCTCGCTTCAACGCATAT
This sequence comes from Lachnospiraceae bacterium, assembly GCA_024404495.1. GTDB lineage: Bacteria > Bacillota > Clostridia > Oscillospirales > CAG-272 > CAKRZE01. The sequence goes on along the minus strand of JAKSPT010000008.1, from coordinate 33,140 downwards.
CAAGCTCTTCCATTATAATGATTCATTGTCATTTTTGCAAGAGTTTTTTCCATAAAAAATCATAATTTACAATTTGTTCACAATATTTTTTGCCGTTCCGACGTGCTTTTCCGATAAAAAGAAAGGTTTCCCCACCGGAGAAGACTGTTTTCTTTTGCGTTTCGGTAACCGGCACCTCATCCGCCGCTGAGCGGTGGATGAGGTGTCCAATAGAAGAAAGAACAAAGCCTCTCCGGACAAAGGCTACGGTTACGCGCTCGGGGTACAATCCCTCACCCGCTGCGCGGGAGCTCCCGCAGATCCGAAGGATCCGAAACCAAGGGAGCCTGATGTAACGTCGCTTCTCGGAAAATGCAAAGACTCGACGAAACCGTCGCCCATTGATCCGTGTGAGCGGTTCCGGCGAGCCCAAGGCTCCCTTGTGTAAAGGGAACTGTCAGCCGGAGGCTGACTGAGGGATTGTGCCTCTTTCCCGTCCGCTGACAGCTCGGTCGGCAGACGGGAAAGAAGACAATAAACCGTCACCCGCCAAAAAGCAGGAAGAACCAAAAGAAAACGGACCCCGGAAGTCTCCGTGATCCGTTTTGTTTTCGTTTCAGGATGCGCCGTACGCCTTGAATTCCGCTTCGGTCCCGGCAAAGACGTTCATATCAATGAACTTTTCGTCCCCGTCGTACCCGTTCAGCTTCATGCGGCAGGAATACTGCCAGAAGGTCCACGCCGTTTTGCCGGACGGCTTTCCGTACACCGAGCGGAGCCAGATATCGTGCTCCGGAAAGGCTTCCCGGAGCGTGCCGTAATACCCCGCCGTCGTATAGATGACCGGCTTCATCCCGTAATGCGCCCCGACGTCGGCAAGCCAGACCGAAAGCTCGTTCAGCACCTCCGGCGTCATTTCGTCAAAATCGCCGTAGGGTTCCACGTCGACCGCGGGAGGCAGCATCCCGGGAACGGCTCCCACGGCAGAAATGAAATTCTCCGCCTGCGTCTTTCCCGCCGATTCAAAGCTGAAAAAGTGATAGGCGCCGATCCGCAGCCCGGTTTTGCCCGCGCCCGACCAGTTTTCGGGGAAGCGTTCGTCGGTCGAGGAAGAGCCCTCGGTCGCCTTGATATAGGCAAAAGAAATACCCTGCGCGGAAAGGGTCTCCCAGTCGATCTTTCCCTGATAATGGGAAACGTCAACGCCCCGGACAGGATAGCGTTCCTTTGAGGGGGTGTTGAACTGCAGCACGCCGGTCAGGTACAGCGCGGCGAGCAGCACCGCCGCGGCGGCGGTCAGAAGCGAGGAAAGCAGGACGATCCTCGTTTTACGCATTTTCCGTTTCTTTGTCTTCCAGCGCCAGCGTCAGCGCCTTGGAAAACTGATCGGGGCAGGAGGTGGGCTTGAAACCGCAGCGGATGCCCGCGAGCTTTGCGATCGCGTCCTCCGGCTTCATTCCCTCCACGAGGCGGGAAACGCCCTGCAGGTTTCCGTTGCAGCCGCCGACGAAATGCGTGTCGGTGATCTTTCCGTCGCGGATGGTGAAGACGATCTCGCGGGAGCAGGTCCCGTGGGTCTGATAACGATACGTTTTTTCCATTTCTCTTTTTCCCTTTCAGCGATTGCTGAGTTTTTTCCGTCTCACGTCCGAGCCGAGGAACGGAACGGTGATGAATTCCCCGAGCAGACGGGAGAAGATCCGGTCGTCGTATCGGACCTTCAGATCCTTCGGGTCAAGGTTGGTATTGACGACCGTCGAAAGCTCGTTGTTCAGGCGAACGTTGAGCAGATTGCAGAGGACCGAATTGGTGAACTGGTTGGAGAGCTCGGTGCCGAGGTCGTCGATGATGAGGAGATCGGCGCGGAAGAAGCGCTCGGTGGAGGAGGGCGCGTCCGAATTGTAGGAGCGGTTGAAGCGCTCGCTCTCAAAGGCGCCGAACAGCTCGGAGGCGGTCACGCAGCAGGCGTCGTAGCCGCGCTCGATCACCGTTCCGGCAACGGCGGCGGAAAGATGGGTCTTGCCGAGCCCGGTGCCGCCGATCAGAAGCAGGTTCTTCCTGCCGTCGGTCTCGCCGAACCGCTCGGCGAAATCCTTCAGCGTGTTCTTCGCGCGGGCAGCCATCTCCCTCGCGCGGGGATCGTCCCCCTGCATTTCGGGATCGAAGGAATCGAAGGTGCGGGTTTCGATCAGCTTGCCGATCCCGGAGCTCTCGTACCCCATCCGGATCAGCTTTTTGCGCATACAGGAGCAGATTCTGAAGCCGAGCGCGCCGGTGTCCTCGCATTTCGCGCATTCGTACTTCGGACGGGTATAGTCGGCGGGATAACCGTTATCGGTCAACAGCTTTTCGCGCCTTGCCAGCAGGGCGTCGTTTTCCTTCTTCAGTTCCTCAAGCGCTGCCGCGAGCTCTTCCCCGTGACAGGTCTGCGAGGCACGGAAGACGGCGAGCCCGGTCTGCGCGAGCTTTGCGTCGATCTCCCCGACGCCGGGGATCGCCGCACGGACGGCGCGGCTTCTTTCCTCCGCCTCGGAAAGCGCGCGGAGATGCTTGCCCTCGTATTCAGCCCTGATTTTTTTCAGATTATCGGGATTGTATCCCATCGTTTTCCACCTTCCCTTTCATCGGATCGGAGAATGCGTTCATTTCGTGTCGCCGCTTTTCATTTCGGCGTAGCTTCTTTCCAGCGCGGCGCTGATGAAATCGTCGGTATCGAAGCTGCCGAAGGTGCTTGCCTTTGCCTTTTCGGTCTTCACGGGCTTCCCGTTCTCGTGGTCTGCCTTCGCCGCCTCGGGATCGGTGATCCCCTTCTCGTGCCACGCGGCGAGGATGCGCGCCATATAGCGGATCTGAAATTTTCCGCCCGTCCCGTCAACGGTCAGCTCGTAGGCGTACTCCATCAGCTCGTAGGAAAGCTCCCAATCCTCGAGCCAGAGCTTCATGAAGCCGTTTTCGGCAGCGGTAAGCGAACGCTCTCCCCATCCGAACAGCTTGCGGAGCTTTCCCCGGATCGGCGCGGTCTTTTCATCGGTCAGCAGCTTGTGATTCAGCGCGTCGTAGGTATCGATGCCGTTCTGCGCGTAACCGACCGCGACGCGGTAGACGTAACCGATCGAGCCTCTTCCCTGCCTGATCAGGTGGTCGGTCAGGAGAATCAGATAGTCGTTTTCCAGTTTCCAGTCGTAGACCAGCTCGGCAAGCTTGCTGTATTCGGAATCGTTGAAGAAGCGCTTTCCGATCCTTGCCTGAAGGACGTCGATCAGCTCCTTCAGCCGCGGCTCGTCGGCAACGGTCTGCGCGATCTCGCTGCCCCGCAAAACCGTCCCCTCGTCGTCGGCGCGCGGAACCGGTTTCTTTTCCTTTTTCGCGGAAGCTCCGCCGCCCGGCGTCAGGATCCCGGCGCCCTCGAAATAGTTCAGCGCCGAAAGGACGGTCTCCTTCGCGATCCCGGAAGCGGAAGCGATCTCTTCGGCGTTCGCGGGACATCCCCCGAGGAGATCACGGTTTGCCGAAAGGAACGCAAGAACGCGCAGCTCGTCGAGAGAGCGCGCCTTTGTCAGTGCCTCGCCGGGCAGAACGACCGGTACGGTCCCGTATTGCAGCTTCATTCTTCCGTTTCCTCCTTCCGCCCGTTTTCGAGCACCATCGCCCCGAGCATCATCAGAAGGTCCCCGATCATCAGATTGATGACCGCGACCCCCCGGTCCTTCGGCAGCTCGGCCGGGGAGAGATTCAGGATCCCCCGTACTCCCGCCGCCTTCATGCGTTCAAGAAAATCCTCCTTTATTATATAGTGCGGTGACAGGACGGCGATCTCGGTCGGATTCGACGCGAGATAGCCCTCAAGCTCCTCCAACGGATAAACCGGCGTCACGGAGCCGACCGCCTCCCTTTCGTACAGCGCGTCGGAGAAGCAGGCGCAGAGCCGGATGCCTCTCCCGCCGAACAGCGCCTCGTCGGCAAGGGATTCCCCGGGCGTCCCGCCGAGAAAAACGGCGCGGTACCCCTCGGCGGTCCCGAGCGCGCGGCTGATCTCGGTATAAAGAGGCTTGACGCTGTAACCGTAGCCCTGCTGTCCGTGGCTGTCGAAGTAGCCGAGGTCGGAACGCACCTGTGCCGCGGTGGTATTCATCCGTTCCGCGAGCTCGCCCGAGCTCGTCCGGAAGCTGCCCTCCAGCAGCATCGTCCGCAGGCACCGGAAATAGCGCGGCAGCCTTGCGGCAAGCGCGGCGGGTATCTTTCTTTTGTCTTTCAAGGGGGAGCCTTCTTCCGTCAATTTGTCAATACGCTTTTTTTGTTCGTTCTTCACAAAGTGTGAAAAAGACGGAAAGTCCACTTTTCCACACAATCAACAGGGTTTTGCACAGAGCACAAGGTCTGCGGAAGGTTTTCGGCACCGAATCCGCAGATTTCGACCGGTTTTTCAACGGGTTTTCCACAGGTTTTCAACAAGCTGTTGATTTCTTCCGGGATTCCGGAATTCGTCAGATTGTGCCGTATCGGGGCAGAATCCACAAAACGGACGTTTTTTCGCGATTTTACAGCCGTTTTTTCCCGACTTTTTCCGTCAAAAAGGAGAAATTTTCAGTCGTTCGGAGAGGCGTTCAGATCCGCTCCGGCGCGGATCCCCGCCATATAATTATAGTACGCCTGCGCCGCGATCATCGCCGCGTTGTCCCCGCAGAGCGAGAGCGGCGGGACCGAAAGCGGGATGCCGCGCTTCTTCGCGAGCGCCTCCGCCGCCTTCCGCAAATGGGAATTCGCCGAGACGCCGCCCGCCATCACGAGGCGGGTGGGGTGATAGCGCAGGATCGCGAGATCGAGCTTTTTCATTGCCGAGGAGACGACCGTTTTCGTGAACGAAGCGGCAACGTCCTCCTTCGGGAAGGGGAGCTCCTTCTGCTCCAGATTGTGCAGATAATTGATGACCGCCGTTTTCAGCCCGCTGAACGAAAAGTCGAGCGTGTCGCCCGGAAGCGCCGCCGTCGGGAATCGGATGGCGTCGGGGTTTCCGACCGAGGCGAGGCGGTCCATCTCGGCACCGCCCGGGTAGGGGATGCCCATCACGCGCGCCACCTTGTCGAACGCCTCTCCCATCGCGTCGTCGCGCGTGCCGCCGACCGTTTCAAAATCGGTATAATCACGCACCGTGATCAGCGAGGTATGTCCGCCCGACGCGACGAGCGCGAGATAGGGCGGAACGAGGGTCGGGTCGGAAAGATAGTTCGCGGCGATATGCCCCTCGATATGCTGTACCGGAACGAGCGGGATCCCGCGTGAAACGGCGAGGGATTTGGCAAAGTTGACGCCGACGAGCAGCGCGCCGATCAGACCGGGATGCGCCGTAACGCCGATGCAGCCGATATCGTCGAGCGTGACGCCCGCTTTCTCCAGCGCCTCGTAGGTGATGCCGGAAATGGCTTCGATATGAGCGCGGCTCGCGATCTCGGGAACGACGCCGCCGTACAGACGGTGGACCGGGATCTGCGTCGCCACGATGTTGGAAAGAATGACCGGCGCGCCCTCCCCCATCCGCACGACGGCGGCGGAGGTTTCGTCGCAGGAGCTTTCAAAAGCAAGGACGAGCATTTTTCTGTTTCCTTTTTATTCTTCGGTTTGTTTCAGGGAAAGACTCATCAGGACCGCGTCCTCGACCGGGTCACGGTAATACCGTCTCCGGACGCCGTCACAGACGAAGCCGAGGGAGCCGTAAAGCGTACGCGCGGGCAGATTGGAGGCACGGACCTCGAGAAGGATCTTTTCCTCTCCCCGTTCCCTTGCCTCGCCGATCAGTTCGGAAAGCAGCGCCTTTGCGATCCCGCGCCGTCTGTACGCGGGAGAAACGGCGATATTCGTGATCTCCCGCTCGTTTCCGGCGGGAAAGGAGCCGACGTATCCGACCGGGAGCCCGTCCTCCTTTGCCGTAAAGAAGACCGCGCCGTCTCCGCCCATCGTTCCGGCGAGCGCCGTGACGCTCCACGGGCGGGAAAAGCAGTCCTTTTCCAGCTCCGCGAGAAACGGCAGATCCTCCGGGACCGTTCTTCCGACCGTCATTTCGTCTCTTCGACGGGCATGATCAGCGTATTCTCATCCGCCTTCATAGCGGCACGGGGCAGATAGCCGAGGAGCAGCGTGCCCGCGTCGACCAGCTTCTGCCGCGAGCGGTCGTAAAGGTAGTTGCCGTCGTCCGCCTCGTAATACAGAATATCGTAATACAGCCACGAATAGGTCGCGGAGGTGAATTTCAGATGGTAGACCGTCGCCTCGGTCGGCATGATCGTGCTCTCTCCGTTTTCGAGCTTGTCGATCACGGCGAGAACCTGATCCCGAACCTCGATCGAGCGCACCTGCTTCACGCCCATTTCGGATTCGGTGCAGATGCAGACGGTATCGGCGTCGAATTCGGTCAGCGCGGGAAGCCCGATCCCGTCGGCGTAGTAGATCGCGCCCATTCCCTGATATTTTTCGGAGAGCCAGCGGGTCGGCTCGGCGCCGGTCAGCGGGTAGACTGTTTCGCCGTCGATCGTACCGTACTTTTCGGTAATGCGCACCTTGACCGGCTCGTAGCTGACCGGCGCGTAATGATAAAGCACGCCGTGCTTAGCGTCGTAATAGCCGCCCTTTTCCTTATCGTACACGATCTGCACCGGCTTCGGCGCGAAGATCGCCCACATCCCGACGCCGATCCCGACGACGAGCAGAAGCGCCAGCGCGCAGACGCCCGCCTTTTTGAGCGTTTCCGCTCTTGCCGCTTTTCTTTCTTTTTCTTTCTTCTTCGGATCGGATTTCAGTTTTACTGCCATGGTACTTCCCTGTTTTTCAATAGCCGAACTGACCGGTGAGCGAATCGTCATTTTCGATCCAGTCGGTCACGTCGAAAATCGTAAAGTTTTCCTTGTCGTTGCGGACGATCACCCGCTCGATCCCGGCGTTGATGATCATCCTCTTGCACATCGCGCAGGAGGAGGTGCCGCCGACGAGCGTCCCGTCGGACGGGTTGACGCACGCCATATAGATCGTCGCCCCGCGGGATTCCTCGGCGGAGGCGGAAATGATCGCGTTCGCCTCGGCGTGGACCGAACGGCAGAGCTCGTAACGCTCGCCTCTCGGGATGCCGAGCTTTTCGCGCATACAGAACTGCAGATCGCTGCAGTTTTTTCTGCCTCTCGGCGAGCCGTTGTAGCCGGTCGCCACGATGATGTCGTTTTTCACGATGATGGCGCCGTATTTCTTGCGCAGGCAGGTGCTCCGTTCGGCAACGGTTTCGGCAATGTCAAGGTAGTAATTGATCTTGGATACGCGTTCCATCGGTAAATTCCTTCCTTATATGGATTGTCGCCGGGATCAGCATCCGGCGGAAAGCAGCGCGAAACGGGTGGTGGCGGGGTCGTCGGTAAAGAGATCGAGATTGCCGAGGATCAGAACGGCATCGTAGCCGTTTTTCTCGCACAGCGCCTTCACGGTCGACTGGCTGTAATAGCGGAGGTCGAGAAGATCGAGATCAAAATGGCGGGCAAGGAAGGGCGCGAGCGAATGCGCGAAGGAATCCTTGACGACGAGAATGCACGGGCGATCCTCTTCCCCGTTCTTTCTCACCGTAACGAGCCCGGTATTGGAGCCGAAGAACCCGGCGTATTTGTCCTTTTCCCCGAAGTATTTTTCAACGTAGAACCCGGAGAAGGTCCCCTCCGCGGGAGAAACGGTCGTGAAATCGGTATCGCCCGGATAGCGGAAGCGGTCTATTTCCTCTCCCCCGATCCATTTCATCCCGGAGCCCGACCAGTAGGTCCCACGGAAGTCCGGGATTCCCTCTCCGGAATAATCGGTGACGGGATACGGCGTATAGGAAAGCGCGCTGCCGAGCGCGTCGTAAGCGTAATACGCGCCGAGAGTCGTCCAATGGTGGTCGGTGCGGTAGTACAGATTTTCGCCTGCCGTCTTTTTGGCGATCAGCGCCGCGCGGAGATCGATGTAGGTGAGCGACGGGATCTTTCCCGCCTCCTCCCCGAAGGTTTCCCAGATCTCATCCGAAAGCGACGCGGGATAGAGCGCGGGCAGGTCCTCCGGGATCACGTCCTGCGCCCTTCCGGTCGGCGCGAGGATCACGGGGATCCCCTGCCCCGACGCCCAGCCCGTGAAGGCGGCGATGTGCGAAAGATTGGTCTTCAGATTTTCGGTCGAGGGATAGTCCTCGCGCTCGTAGATCCTGCCGTTTTTGCCGAGCACCTTGTCCTCGTTCTCGTGCTTGCCGAGCGCCAGCTCCGCCGCCGCCTTCAGCCCCACGAAGGAGTCGCGGAGGGGGAACTGATCGGAAAGATAGTCGGTGAACTGCGAGGTGAAATTGCCCTCGAACAGATTGCCGAAGGGCTTGCCGTCCTTTTCAAGCGAGGGAAGCTGCGTCAGGTCCCGGTTTTCGTCGGGGGAGAAGGTCCGGTCGGGGAGCAGCCATCCGGCGATGCAGAACCCGAAGACGATCAGAAGGAAGGCTGCGACCGCGATCAGATCCGCCGTCTTCGTGGGCTTTTCGTCCGCGACGCGGAACTGCAGCTCGAGGAGCTTGTCCTGTTCGGTTTTGGTTTCCGGTCTTTGATTCATGATAGACACCCGTCAGAAGATATAATAAATGAAGGGATTGTAAGAGGAGGCGACGAGATACGCGGTGCATACGACGAGAAGCAGGATCCCGCCGACCGCCGCGACGGTACGGAAGGAGGGCTTCTTTTCGTAGAACCGGTAGAAAAGCTTGCGCGGCAGGGGCGTCGAGGCGATCCCGAGCAGGAGCAGATAGGGCAGGTTCCGCGCAAGATCGTAAAGCGCGACGCTGTCGATGAAGCCGTTCGCCCCGATGCCGAAGAGGTTGCCGAGATAGACCGTTCCCGCGGCGAGATCGGTCTCGGCGAAGATCAGCCAGCCGATGCAGATGAAGAAGAGCGCGTAGACATGGCGCACCCACGAGGGCGCCCTGTCAAGATATTTCTTGAGGAAGGTCTTTTCGATCATCAGCAGGACGAAATAGTAAAGACCCCAAAGGATATAGTTCCAGTTCGCACCGTGCCAGACGCCGGTCAGCAGCCACACGATGAAGATATTGCGGTAATTCTTCCACTTCTTGTCGCAGCGGGAGCCGCCGAGCGGGAAATAAACGTATTCGCGGAACCACGTCGAAAGCGACATGTGCCAGCGGCGCCAGAAATCGGTGATGCTTTCCGCGATATAGGGATAATTGAAGTTTTCGAGGAAGCGGAAGCCGATCATCTTCCCGAGACCGATCGCCATATCGGAATAGCCCGAGAAGTCGAAATAGATATGGAAGGTATAGAAGATGATGCCGAGCCACGCCCCGACGACCGAGCGCCCGGGAGCGGCGGAAATGGTATCCCACATCATCCCGGCGACGTTGCCGAGGAGCATCTTCTTGCCGAGACCCGCGAGGAAGGTGCGGACGCCGCTCGCGAAGAGCGCGCGGGATTCGGTACGGTCGCGGAGCATATCGTCCACGTCCTGATACCGTACGATCGGTCCGGCGACGAGCTGCGGGTAAAGGGTGACGTAGGTGCCGAAGGAGATCGGGTTTTTCTGCACCCGCGCGTCGTCACGGTAGACGTCGATGACGTAGGAGAGCGCCTGGAAGGTATAGAACGAAATGCCGACCGGAAGCGCGAGCCCGAGCGTTTTCAGCCCGCCGAGCCCCGGGATCAGCCGGAGATTGGAGACCAGAAAATCGTAATACTTGAAGAAGCCGAGGATCAGGAGGTTCAGTACGATCGAGGAGATCAGCACCGCCTTTGCCGCCTTCGGCTTGTCCTTCACGTCCCGGAACCAGCCGATGAGCAGCCCTGCCCCGTAATCGGCGAGGATGGTGAAGACCATCAGCAGAACGTACTTCGGCTCGCCCCAGCCGTAAAAAACGAGCGACATGGCGAGAAGCACCACGTTGCGCCACACGCGGTACTTTTTCGGCACCGCGTAATAGAGCATCAGCGTGATGGGTAAAAACAGAAACAGAAATTCAAGGCTGGAAAATACCATAGCCGACCCTTTCCCGGACATATTTACAGATAATACTATTATAGCAGATATTTGTGAACCGCGCAACCGTTTTTCGATTATTTTTCACAAATAAAAATCGCAGTTTTTCCCGGTAAAAACTGCATTTTGCCGATTGACAAACCGCTTTGCTTCTCATATAATAAAGTATAATTGTTTTTTCACCATGAAGGAGATTCCCGTTATGCAGGATTACAAAGTCAAGGTCGTCAAATTCGGCGGCAGCTCCCTCGCGGGCGCCGATCAGTTCCGCAAGGCGGCGGCGATCGTCCGCGCAGAGGCGTGCAGACGCTACGTCGTTCCCTCCGCCCCCGGCAAGCGCTTCTCTTCGGACGACAAGGTCACCGATATGCTCTACAAGTGCTACGAAGAGGCTTCACAGGGGAAGGACATCACCGAATCCTTCGGAAAGATCGAAAGCCGCTACCGCGATATCGTCAACGACCTCGGACTTGATTTCTCTCCGGAAGCAGAATTCGCCGCGATCCGTTCGGCAATCCAGCACCGCGCCGGCAGAGACTTTGCCGCTTCGAGAGGCGAATACCTCAACGGCAAAATTCTCGCCGCGTACCTCGGGTATGATTTTATCGACGCCGCCGACGTCATCTTCTTCCGTGAGGACGGCACCTTCGACAGCGAAAAGACGAACACCGTGCTCGGCGACGCTCTCAAAAAGCATCCGCACGCCGTCATCCCCGGCTTCTACGGCTCGATGCCGAACGACACGATCCGCACCTTCTCGCGCGGCGGCTCGGACATCACCGGCTCGATCGTCGCACGCGCGGCGGAAGCCGACCTCTACGAAAACTGGACCGACGTTTCCGGCTTCCTCATGGCGGACCCCCGCATCGTTGAAAACCCCAAGGTCATCGAGGTCATCACCTACCGCGAGCTGCGTGAGCTTTCCTATATGGGCGCGACCGTCCTGCACGAGGACGCGATCTTCCCGGTGCGCTTCGCGGGGATTCCGATCAACATCCGCAACACCAACTCCCCCGAGGACCCCGGCACGATGATCGTTTCGAGCACGACCCGCACCGGTTCGGGCGCGATCACCGGCATCGCGGGCAAAAAGGGTCTTTCGGTCATCTCGATCGAGAAGGATATGATGAACGCCGAGCTCGGCTTCGGCAGAAAGGTTCTCGAAGTCCTCGAAAAGCAGGGGATCTCCTTTGAGCATCTGCCCTCCGGCATCGACACGATGAGCGTCGTCGTCGCGACCGACGCCATTAAGAACAAGCGCGACGCGATCCTGAACGAGATCTGTGCGATCTGTGAGCCCGAATCCATTCAGATCGAGGACGGCATCGCCCTCCTCGCCGTCGTCGGCAGAAACATGGTCAACGCGAAGGGCACCTCCGCGAAGGCACTTTCCGCCGTCGCCCGCGCCGACATCAACATCCGTCTGATCGATCAGGGCTCCTCCGAGCTGAACATCATCATCGGCGTCCACGAGGAAGACCTCAGCGCCGCGATGCGCGCGATCTACGCCGAGTTCGTGAAATAAAGAAAACACAGAAAACGAGGGTTTTCCGTCCGGGATACCCTCGTTTTCTTTGCGGTCAGTGCTTCTTTTCCGCTCTGTTCGTCACCGCGAGAACGATCCCCGCGACGGCGGCGGCACAGCCGGCGGCACCGAGGACCGCCCAGAAGGAAAGCCCCGCCTTCTTTTCGGTTTCGGTCGTTCCGGTTTCCGGTGTGCCCGTGTCCTGCGCGGCTTCGGTCACCCGGTCGGTGACGCGATCGGTCTCCCGTTCGGTCATCCCGTCGGTGTCCGGCAGATCGGTCTCCCGATCCGTCATCGGCTCGGTTCCGGTCGGATCGTTCCGCTCGGTCCCGACTTCGCCGTCCGGCAGTGTTTCTTCTCCCGCCGCCGTCCCGCCGTCGGGCAGGAGCGCCCCGCTTTCGTCAGTATTGCCGCGCGGAAAGGGCAGCGGCGTGCTCTCCTCGTTCCCGTCGGTCAGCCCGCCGTCCCACATAGCAGACACCGTCACCCCGAAATAAGTGACGACCGCCGCCGCCAGCAGAAGCAGCGTGCAGACGACCGCGGGCGACGCGGTTTTTGCTTTTCTCATTGATATTCCGTCCTTTTCGGTCTGTTTTTCATTATTTGCGCGGTTTCCGCGCAGAATTAGTATGACCGGAGAGAAAAAATCAATGAACGGAAATTTCTGATACCAAAGCCGGACGAGCGTTGACGATCCCGCATATAAAAAAACTTTTCAAACGCAAACGCATTTGAAAAGTTTTTTTATTATTCCTCAAAGGGCTTCGCGGTCAGCGCGATGAGAAGCGACGCGTCGTCCGGTTGGATCTTCACGCCGTAGGCGGCGCGGTTTTTCCGGAGCGCCCCGCATTTGCGGCATTTATGCAGGATCAGAAATCCGTGCTTCGGGTCGGGCTTTGCCGCGATCGCGTCCATGATCCCCCCGCAGGTCTCGGCGCGGTCCCCGGGATTCACGTCCACGTGGAGAGAGGCGAGGCAGAAGGGACAGTGGTTGCGGGAGGAGGAGCCGAGCGGCGCGACCTCTCTCCCGCAGTTCTTGCAGACGAAGCCCGAATCGTTTTTCGTAAAGCGGGCGGTTTCCATCAGCCCCAGAAATCGTAGCGGTTCATCAGGTTGTTGAAGCTGATCTTCATGCTCTCCATCGAATCCATCCGGCAGATATCCTGCTCGATGAAGTGATATTTCACGTTCTTTTCACGGCACTTTTCAAAGAAGCCGTCGTAGTTGATGTTGCCGGTCAGCATTTCGGTCATTGTGGGGCTGCCGTTCAGGACGGTCATATCCTTGGTGTGCGTGCAGAAGATGCGCTCGCCGTGCTTCTCCACGAAGTCGATCGGGTCGATGCCGGCGTAATGTGCCCAGTAGGCGTCGAAGGTGAGCTTCATCCCCTCGGGATCGGTGTTCTCCAGCATCCAGTCCATCGCGGTCTTGCCGTTGAACTTCTCGAACTCGAGGTGGTGGTTGTGGTAGAGGAAGAGGCGTCCCGATGCCTTCAGCTTTTCAAAAACGGGCGCGAAGTTTTCGCAGAAGCGCATATAGCCCTCGTAGTTGCGGTCGTAGGGGATGCCGCCGATGCCGATCGCGCGGGTGCCGATGTAATCGTGGTACTCGATCGCCTTTTCGTAGTTTTCGAGCAGAGCGGTCGGATTGTAGTGGGTCAGAACGATCTCGATGCCGTTGTCCTTCGTGCCGCGGCGGATCGCTTCCTTCGTGACCTTGCCGCCGATGCCGGAGGCGTGGATGTATTTCACGCCCATTTCGGCGAGCTGCGCCATCGTGCGCTCGAAGTCCTCGTCGGTCTGAATATGGTCGCGCACGGTGTAAAGCTGTGCGCCGAGAATGATTTTATCCATGATGTATCTCCTTCTTTTCGCCCGAAGGCGTTTTTTACCGTTTTATTTGAGCTCCACGATCGTCACGCCCGCGTCGCCCTCGCCGTACATACCGTTGCGGAAGCCCTTGACGCGCGGATCGTGCTTGAGCCGCGTCTGGATCGCCGTCCGGAGGGCGCCGGTCCCCTTGCCGTGAATGATCGTGACCGAAAGCACGCCCGCAACCTTTGCCTCGTCGAGGTATTTGTCGGTCATGAACCACGCGTCGTCCCCGGTCTGTCCGCGCAGGTCGAGCGAGGGGGAAAACTCCCGGCTGACCAGCGCCCGGTAGGCGTTCGCGCTCTTTTTCTGCTTTTCCGCCGTCACGGTCACGGCGTCGGTCAGAAGTTTCAGGTTCTTCACGTTCGTGCGGGTCTTTATCATCCCGGTGCGCACCGTGACGTTGCCCTGCTTGTCGGGCGCGGTATCGACGATGCCCTTCGTCCCGACGTTGATGAGCTGCACCTCGTCGCCCGCCTTCAGCGGACGCGGGAGGACGTAATCCTCGTCGGTGCCCTCCTCGACCGGATTGACGATATCGCCGGTCTCCTTCAGACGCTTCCGGATCTTGCCTCTCGCTTCCTCCAGCTCGGCGGCAAACCGTTCGGATTCCTTCTGCTTCTTCACCTTTTCCAGTTCTTCGAGGACGAATTCCGAGGTGATCCGCGCGGATTCCATCATCTGCGTCGCCTTTGCCTGCGTCTTTTCGAGGTCCTTTTCGGCGGAGGCGAGACGGGAACGGAGGTTGTCCTCCGCCGTCTTTTTGAAGGTTTCGTATTCTTTTCTCAGCCTTGCCGCCTCGTCGCGTTCCTTTTCCATCTCGACGCGGCTCTTTTCAAGCTGCTCGATCACGGTTTCAAAGCGCTTGTCGTCTGCGCTGATCCGCGTCCTTGCCGCCTCCACGATCGCGGGGTCAAGCCCGAGCTTTTCGGAAATGGCGAAGGCGTTGGATTTGCCGGGCGTTCCGACGATAAGGCGGTAGGTCGGCTTGAGCGTTTCCACGTCGAACTCGCACGACGCGTTCACGACGCCGTCGTGTTCGAGCGCGTACGCCTTGATCTCGGCGTAGTGGGTGGTCGCGCAGCAGAGCGCTCCCTTTTCCCTTATCCTTTCGATGATCGAGATCGCGAGCGCCGCGCCCTCCGTGGGGTCGGTGCCCGAGCAGAGCTCGTCGAAGAGGACGAGGCTGTTTTCCCCGGTCTGGTCGAGGATCTTCACGATGTTGGTCATGTGCGCCGAGAAGGTGGAAAGGGACTGCTCGATCGACTGCTCGTCCCCGATATCCGCCATGATCCCGTCGAAAACGCAGAGGGTCGTGTCGCCGTCGCAGGGGATATGGAGCCCCGCCTGCGCCATCAGCGAAAGCAGACCGAGCGTTTTCAGCGTGACCGTCTTGCCGCCGGTGTTCGGACCGGTGATGACCATCGTATCGTAGGCGCCGCCGAGGATCGGGCTGATCGGAACGATCTTGTCCTTGTCGATCAGCGGATGCCGCGCGGCGTGGAGGCGGATCAGCTTCTTTTCGTTCAGCGTCGGCTCCATCCCCGCCATCCGGTCGGAGAGCGCCGCCTTCGCGAAGATGAAGTCAAGCTCCACCTCGGCGTGATAGTCGTTCAGAATGTTATAGGAGGACGCGGCGCACTCGGCGGAAAGCTCGGCGAGGATACGCTCGATCTCGTGCTTCTCCTCCGATTCGAGGGTGCGGAGCTCGTTGTTGGCGTCGACCACCGCCATCGGCTCGATGAAAAGAGTCGCGCCCGAGGCGGAGGTGTCGTGAACGAGACCCTTGATCTCGTTCTTGTATTCCGCCTTGACCGGAATGACGTAGCGCCCGCCGCGCATCGTGATGATGTTTTCCTGCAGTACCTTCGAGTGCGAGCCGTTCACGTACTTCTGCAGCACGTCCTTGATCTTGTTATTCGCCGCGCGGATCTTCCGGCGGATATCCGAAAGCGCGGGGCTCGCCTCGTCGGCGATCAGATCCTCCGCGAGGATGATCCGCGTGATCTTTTCCTCCAGCCCCCGTTCGGGCTCGAGACGGGAAAAGGTTTCGGAAAGGGTCTTTCCGATCGCGGGATCGCGGTGTCCCTCGTTGAAATAGGAGATCAGCCGTCTCGCCGTGCGGAGCACGAGGGCAACGTCAAGCAGCTCCCGGTTGTTCAGCGGCGCGCCCTTTTCCGCCCGTTCGAGCGAGCCCGAGACGTCCTTTACCCCGCCGAAGGAGGGCGGACCCTTGAGGGTCGAAAGCGCCTTCGCGTCGGAGGTCTGCCCGAGCTTTTTCCGGATGCGGACGAGGTCGGTATCCGGGAGGAGGGTGAGCGCAAGCCCTTTGCCGCCCTCCGTCTGCGCGCAGTCGGCAAGGAGCGCGGTAATCTTGTCAAATTCAAGCGAACGTATCGCTTTGTCAAAGCATCCCTGCTTCATTGATGATTCCTTTCGTAAAAGAGTAGGTCAGCCGATACTCCCGCCGCGGTAAAAGCGAAGGGTGCCGAAGCGTCTGCCGAGCTGTTCGGTCAGATAGGTCTCGGAGACCCTGTCGAGCGCGAAGGTCTCCTCCTTTTCGAGTGAGAAGAGGAAGACGCGTTTTGCGGGGGCGCTGACGATATAGCGCATCGCGGCGAGCACGTCGGGGGAGAGCGCCTTGATGACGCCGGTGTATTCCTCGCCCGTTTTCACCTCCGGCTCCTCGCCGAAGCATTTTTCACAGGTGAGCGTGCCGTTCGCGGTATCGAGATACATGGTTTTTGCATTTTCCGCGCCGCAGACGGCGCAGCCCGAAAGATCGGGGCAGAAGCCGGAGACCGAGAGTGCGCGGAAGGTGAACGCAGCCTTCAGCTTCGGGATATCGGGGCTCTTTCCGGCGAGCAGATAGAGCGTGTTCAGCGTGAGCGAAAGCAGCGCGCCGTCCCCCTGCCCTTCGACCGAAAGCGCCTCGACGACCTCGGTCAGAAACGAGGCGACCGTGATCTTGTCGTAATCCTCGCGGATGCCGTAAAAGGTCTCGATCGGGGAAGCCTCGGAAACGACCGACTGCTCGTCCCGCGTATCGAGAATGAACTCGCTGAAGGTGAACAGCCCGACGCCGGAAAGCGATTTTCCCTTGATCCCCCTCGCCCCGTGCGCGGACGCCTTTTTCAGCCCGTTTTCGGTAAGCAGGGTCAGCATTTTCGCGTTTTCCCCGTAGGGCGTTTCCCGGATCACGAGCGCGCGGATCGTTTCTCTGACGGTCGGCTTCGCCGTTTTCATTCGAGATCCTTCGGGTTATAGCCGAAGGAATTGAGCACCGTGACGCTGTCTCTCCAGTTTTCCTTCACCTTGACCCAGAGGTCGAGGTAGACGTGGCAGCCGAAGAGCTTTTCCATATCCTCGCGGGCGTAGGTGCCGATCTTTTTCAGCATCTCGCCGTTCTTGCCGATCAGGATGCTCTTGTGCGATTCCTTTTCGCAGTGGATGACCGCGCGGATGTTCAGCTTGTTTTCTTCCTCGGTGAAATCCTCGATCACGACGGCAACGCCGTGAGGGATCTCCTCGCTGCAGCAGCGGAGGATCTTTTCGCGGATCATTTCGGAGGCAAGCTGTCTCTCGGGCTGATCGGTGAAATCGTCGGCGTCGAAGCCCCATTCGCCCTCGTGCATGAACTGTCTCGCTTCTTCGATCAGCTCCTTCACGTTCTTGCCGGTCTGTGCCGAGACGGGAACGACCGCCGCGAAATCGAATTCCGCGCTGTACGCGAGGATGGTATCGCCGATCTGATTGGCGTTATAGCGGTCGATCTTGTTGATCGCGAGGATCGCGGGCAGCTCCAGATCCTTCAGCCGCCGCATGATTTCCTTTTCCGCGGGTCCGACCTTGGAAAGCGGCTCGATCACGAGGATCGCCGCGTCGACCTCCGCCATCGTCGTGGAGATCGTTTTCATCATATAGTCGCCGAGGCGGTTCTTCGCCTTGTGCAGACCGGGCGTATCGAGGAAGACGAACTGATCCTCCCCTTCGGTCAGGATGCCGGTCACGCGGTTCCGCGTCGTCTGCGGTTTGGAGGAGACGATCGCGACCTTTTCTCCGGTCATCGCGTTCGTAAGGCAGCTCTTGCCCACGTTCGGTCTTCCGACGATTGCGTAAAATGCTGTTCTCATTCTTTTTTCTCCGATATTATTCACGGGTCAGTCCCATTATTTTCAGGATCTCTTCCTGCTTTCCGAACATCTCTTTTTCGTCCTCGGGCGAAAGCTCGTGGTCGTAGCCGAGAAGATGCAGAACCGAGTGGACGCAGAGGAATGCCGTCTCCCGTTCAAAGGAATGCCCGAATTCCTCCGCCTGCTCTCTGGCACGTTCGAGCGAGATCACGATATCTCCGAGCGGGATATAGCCCTCTCCGTCGGGCTCGTCGTCGAAGGTCGGGAAGGAGAGGACGTCGGTGGGCCTGTCCACGTCCCGGTATTCGAGGTTGAGCGCGTGGATGTTTTCGTTGTCGGTCAGCGTCACCGAGACCTCGGCGAGCTCCTCAAATTCCTCGAAGGCAAGCGCGTCACGGACCGCTTTTTTGATGAGCGCCCGCAGCTCGGGCGTTACGGCTTCTTTTTTCTGACGGTTGACGATCGTCACCCGATGCGTTTTTTTCATATTCTTCCTCCGGCGGAAATCATTCCCCGCCGTTTTCCTTTCCGTTCTTTTTTCCTCTGCTTTCATAAGCGAGGATGATTTTCTGCACCAGACGGTGCCGGACCACGTCGCGCTCGGTGAAACGGTGGATCGCGATATCCTCGATCCCCGAAAGGACGTTCACCGCGTCGGCAAGACCGCTCTTTTTGCCGTCGGGCAGGTCGGTCTGCGTCGGGTCTCCGGTCACGACCGCCTTGGAGCCGAAGCCGAGGCGGGTGAGGAACATTTTCATCTGCTCGGGCGTGGTGTTCTGCGCCTCGTCGAGGATGATGAAGGCGTCGTCAAGCGTTCTGCCGCGCATATAGGCGAGCGGCGCGATCTCGATCACCCCGCGTTCGAGGTACTTGGAGAAGGTGTCCGTCCCGACCATATCGTAGAGCGCGTCGTAGAGGGGACGGAGGTACGGGTCGACCTTGTCCTGCAGGTCGCCCGGCAGAAAGCCGAGCTTTTCGCCCGCCTCCACCGCCGGTCGGGTCAGAATGATGCGGCTGACCGTCTTTTCACGCAGCGCCTTGACCGCCATCGCCACGGCGAGGTAGGTCTTTCCGGTCCCGGCGGGACCGACCGCGATCGTGACGGTGTTGTTTTTGATCAGCCCGACGTATTCCTTCTGCCCCACTGTCTTCGCCTTTACCGGCTTTGCCCGCGCGGTCAGCGTGATGAGATCGGCGTCGAAGCCGGAAAGGGTCTGCCCCTGCCCGCTCCGCACCATATCGATCGCGTAATTCACCGTCTGCGGACCGATCTCGCCGACCGTCCTTTTCAGATAGGAGAGCACGGTCAGCGCGTCCGAGACGTTCCCCTCGGCGCCGTCGACCGCGACCGTGTCCCCGTACCCCTTCTCGGAGGCACGGTTCTTGATCACCACGTCAAAAGCGTCCTCCAGAAGCCTGACGTTCTCGTCGTAGCTTCCGAAGAGCCGCGCGGTCTCTTCCATACTGTCTGTCTCGATGAATTTCGTCATTCGTTTTTCCTTTCACGGGAGAACGGTGATGGGCACCTCCTCGGCGACGTCGGTCACGACGGTCAGCCTTGCCCGGAGGGCCACGCCTTCTTCGTTCCGTTCGGCGGTAATCTCCTTTTCGGTCAGTTCTCCGTCTCCGACCGCGGCGAGGATCGCCCGTGCCAGCGCCCGCTCCGCCTCCGCTTCCGCTTCGGCCGGCGTCAGCGTGACCTCGGTTTCCCCGCGCCCGATCTCGTATTCCGTCACGGTATAGAGCGGGAGCCGCAGAAAGCCGAACAGGATGACCCGTTCTCTTTTTTCTATTATATCATACATTGCCCCCGGATTGCTATACTTTTCAAAAATTTTTATCGGTTTTCCGAATAATATTACTGTTTTTCCGACCTCGCGGCGGCTTTTTTCGACCGTGACGGTGCGGGAAAACGGGATCGAAACGCTGACCCCGGTCTCCCACTCGGCAAATACCCGTCCGACCGAACGCTCCAGCCGGAAGACGCCGCTTTCGTCCCCCCGCTTCGTCACAACGCCCGAGACGAGAAGCTGTCCCTCGGTCACGACGTCCCCCGCCCTGACGAGCAGCTTTCCGGAGGAGACCTCGGACGATACGATCCTGCCGTTCACCGCCGAAACGAGATTGGAGGGCGCTCCCGCGTCCGGCGCGCCCCCGGACGGCAGCTTCTTTTCACGCAGCACGACGTGAACGGTCGTTCCCTCCCGGTTGACCGCCGCGAAGGAGGCGCGCGGCTCGGCGGAGAGAAAGCCGTTCCCGAGTGAGAAGAAATCCACCGAAGATACCGGCGTCCCGACCGAGCAGCCGAGGGAGGAAAGCGTTTCGATCACCTCCACGTCGCTGATCGTCTCGTTCCCGGTCACGTCGATATCCCAGAGAAAGCGCTCGGAGAGGAAGCAGAGCGAAAAGAAAAGCAGCGCGCCGACCGCGATCCCCGGTCTTTTCCGGTACCGGAAGAGAAGCTGCGGCAGACCGTATTCCCGTAATATCTTCACCGAAGCCGCGCGCTCCCCGAGCGCCCGGGTCAGCTCCCGGTACCCCTTCCGCGGAAGAAGGAACGTCCCTCCCCCGCCTCCGGTCAGCTTCAGATCCCGGTAATCCACCGAACGCTTCATCATCACGGTCACGGCGTCGATCAGCTCCCTTCCGCCGACCGAAACCGCGTAATATCCCGTTATCCAGCGCAGAAAACGCGAAAAAAGCCTCATTTTTTCCCCTCCTCCGTTCTTTCCGCTTTCCCGTTCTTTTCCCGGTATTTCATGTCGGTCACCCTGCCCCGCACCTCCATCACGTCCCCGTGAAAGCTTTTCAGCGTCAGCTCCTTCCCCGCGATCGTCAGCGCGCCCCGCTTCGTTTCGAGCGTGACCTCTTCCCCGGAGTAGGCGAGCAGCGCCTCGCAGGGGCAGACCGTCACCGACCACCCCTCCTCGAAGGTCACCGTGCTCCCCCCGCCGCCGAATTCCCCCGGCAAGCCGAGCAGTGCCGCGCCCCATTTTCCCATCCCCGCCACGAATCAATTCCGCCCTTTCCTCATACAATTCACCAAATACTCTATGCGGGGTGATCGTGATTCATACCGGAAAGCGTGCCGTAACGACCGTCCTTCTCACGGTCGCCGTTCCCGGCGTTCTGTTTCTTCTGTTTCCGTCGGAGACCCGCGCCGCCGCGCAAACTTCTCTCCGCCTCTGCGGGGAAAAGCTGATCCCGGCGCTGTTTCCCTTTCTCGTGCTGACCGCGCTTTACCGGAGAATCTCGCCCGCGCCGCCCCGAAAGCCGCTCCTCACGGTACCGCTCGTCGGAATGCTCGCAGGCGCCCCGGTCGGCGCGGAGCTCGTCGGAGGGCTGTACCGCTCGGGCGCGATCGGAAGAAGGACGGCTTCCTCCCTGCTCTTCCTCGCCGATACCCCCTCCCCGGCGTTCCTCGTCCTCGCTGTCGGGGAAGGGATGCTCGGAAACCGGGGACTCGGTTGGAAGCTCTTTTTCGCCGATACGCTCGCCGCGTTTCTTATCGGCGGAGCGCTCCTATTGACGGGAGGCAAGCCGGAAAAGAAAGCGCCCGCCGCCCCTCCGGGCGGAGACGACCCACCGCGCGGACCGGAAGCCCCGCCCGATCTCCGCCTGCTCCCCGCGATCAGCGCCTCGGTGACGGATGCCGCCCTCGCGATGCTCCGCATCTCGGGCGCGGTGGTCTTTTTCGGCACCGTTTCGGGGCTGCCGCTCCCCTCGGCGACCGGGAAAGCGCTCCTCGCCGCTTTCACCGAGCTCACCGGAGGCTGCGCGGCGTGCGCGGCGCTCGGCGGGGAGACGGGGCTGCTCCTCACCGCCGCGGCGGTCGGGTTTTCCGGTCTTTCGGTCGCGGCGCAGGTCGGCTTTTCGGCAAACGGCGTCCCGATGGGAAGGTATTTCCTCGGAAAAGCCCTTTCCGCGCTCCTCACGCCGATGATATTCGCGATTTTTCTGCATTTTCCGCGATAATTTTTCATAAAACTATGGAAAAACGAAAAGGAATCGTGTATAATGAGAAAAAAGAACCCAAGAAAGTGACGGAAAAGATATGTTCGGAAAAAAGCAAAACGATAACGACGTTCCGAAGCTCTGCGTCTTCTGTGAGAAAGCGGCGCTCCTCGCCGACGGGGAAACCGTGCTCTGCTCCAAAAAAGGGATCGTCGCCTGCGACCATACCTGCCGCGCCTTTTCCTACGATCCGCTGAAGCACGTCCCGAAGCCGAAGCCCGCGATCCCCCTGCTCGACGAGGATTCCCTCGTTCTCTGATCCCAAAAAGAAAGGGCTGTCCGATACAGCCCTTATTTCTTATGAAAGGTACGGTCATGCCATGATTTCCTTTGAAAACGATTATTCCGAGGGCGCGCATCCCGCGATCCTGCGCCGCCTCACCGAAACCAACTTCGAGCAGGTTCCCGGCTACGGGAACGACCCCTATTCCGCGCACGCGAAGGAGCTGATCCGCGCCGCCTGCGGCACGCCGGAAGCCGACGTCACCTTCATCGGCGGCGGCACGCAGACCAATCTGATCGTCATCGCCTCCCTGCTGAAAAACTACGAGGGCGTCATCGCTCCCTCCACCGGACACATCGGCGTCCACGAGGCGGGCGCGATCGAATGCACAGGACATAAGGTCCTTTCCCTGCCCGGGTACTGCGGGAAGCTCGATGCCGACGATATGAAAAAGTACCTCGCCGCCTTCTACGGGGACGAGAGCCACACGCACATGGTCTTCCCGGGGATGGTCTATCTCTCCTTCCCGACCGAATACGGCACGCTCTATACGAAAAAGGAGCTGACCGAGATCTCCGCCGTCTGCCGCGAGTACGGCATGAAGCTCTTCGTTGACGGCGCGCGCCTCGGCTACGGACTGATGAGCGAGGCAAACGACGTCTCCCTCTCCGAGCTCGCCTCCTTCGCCGACGTCTTCTATATCGGCGGCACGAAGGTCGGCGCGCTGATCGGCGAGGCGGTCGTCTTCCCAAAGGGCGATCAGCCGGTCAACTTCATCACGACCGTCAAGCAGCACGGCGGTCTCCTCGCCAAGGGCCGTCTGACCGGCATCCAGTTCGAGGCGCTCTTCACCGACGGGCTCTATTTTGAGATCGCGAAGAACGCGATGGAGAAGGCAAAGCGCCTGAAATCCATCCTCGCGGCAAAGGGCTGGCGCTTCTTCCTCGATTCGCCGACCAATCAGCAGTTCGTCGTGATCGACGACGAGACCCTCAAACGGGTACGCGAGAAATTCGTCGTCAGCTTCTGGGAAAAGCCCGATCCGACCCACACCGTCGTCCGCTTTGCGACGAGCTGGGCAACGACCGACGCGATGCTCGACGCGCTCGAGGCGTTTCAATGAAGGCAGCTCCCCGCGTCACGCGCTATGAGCTGTGCGCCCCCGTGGAAAAGCCCCTCTCCTTCGTTTTCGTTTCCGATCTGCACGAATGCGATAACGCGCCGGTCCTTTCGGCGCTGAACGGTCTCCCCGCCGATGCCCTCCTTGTCGGCGGGGACTTTCTCCACACGGGGGTCGGATACGAGCGGGGCGTTTCGTTTCTGACCGAAGCGGCGAAAAAAATGCCAGTTTTCGTCTCGGTCGGCAATCACGAGCGCAAATCCGGGCTCGATATCGCTTCTCTCGTTGAAAAAACGGGGGCGGTCCTCCTTGACGACGGTTTTCTTTCCTTCGGCGGGATCACGCTCGGCGGTCTTTCCTCCGGGTTCCCGACGGGAGATAAGCAGGGGCATTTCAAAAAGACGCCGCCGCCCGATACGGCGTTCGCCGCGCGTTTTGCGTCACTTCCGGGGTACAAGCTGCTTCTCTGCCATCACCCGGAATACTATCCCGCATATCTGCGCGGTCTGAAAATCGACCTGATCCTCTCCGGGCACGCGCACGGCGGTCAATGGCGGTTTTTCGGACGCGGACTTTTCGCGCCCGGTCAGGGGATTTTCCCGAAATACACGGCGGGAACGTACGAGCGCCGTCTGATCGTCAGCCGCGGGCTCGGCAATCCGCACCCCATCCCCCGCATTTTCAACCCGCCCGAGATCGTTTCGATCCGGATCAAGCCGCGGGCGTGATCCGCGGAACGATAAAAAACGAAAAAAAGCCCGGAACAAGCCGGGATAAAACAAAAACCGGAGAATTGCTATGGATATCCTTCAAGAGATTGTCACCTACGTTATCATTTTCCTCCCCGCGATCCTCGCGGCTGCCCTCTTCGTTTTCGCCCTCGTCCGTTACCGCAAAGCGGCTATGCCGGAGGTACGCCGGAAGCGAAAAACGCTTGTTATCGTTTCCTCCGTCATCTTCGGTACGGTCGCGGCGGCTTACGCGGGGATCCTGATCCTGCTCTCGCTCGCGATCCGCAATATGTGACACGGCGGTGACGAAATGAGCGAAAAAACCTTCAACATTATTCTCTTCACCCTCCTGATCCTCTGCGTTCTGATCACGGCAGCGCTGATCGTTTACACCGTGATCCAGTATCATTACGTCTCGATCATTCATTTTATCGCGAAGGAACCATGGTGAAAAAATGAAGGGAAAGAAAAACGGAAAAACCGGATCGGTTCTCGCCGGTCAGCTCCTCGTTCTTGCCGCCGCCGTGCTGATCTTCGCGCTTCTCTGGTCGGTGATATGGATATTCGTCACCTCGCGGTGCGTGTCCGACGCGAGCGACGAAATGAAGAGCAAAATGATCGACGTTTCGCGGAATCTGCCGTTTGACGAAAGCTCTCATATCGTCCGTTATCGGGCGGAAACAATTCTCGAAGGCGACCTTCCTGTCCTTGACGGCGCCGCCGCGCTGTTCCCGCTGTACAGCGCGTTCACCGAGGCGATCTATCCCGAGGAAAGCGTCGTTTACGACGAAAAAAGCGGTGATTTCGATCCCGCGTCCGCTTTGCAGTTTCACAATACCGTCCGCGGCTTCAACGCCCTGCTTGACGGATCGGTCGACGTCTTCTTCTCCGCGTATCCCTCGGAGGAGCAGCTTGAAAGCGCCCGGAAGGCGGGCGTCACGATCCGCTTCGTGCCGATCGGAAAAGAAGCCTTCGTATTCCTCGTCAACGAAAAAAATCCCGTGGATTCGCTGACGCAGGAAGAGCTGCGCGGGCTGTTCACCGGAAAAATCACGAACTGGAAGCAGGTCGGCGGCGCGGACCGCCCCGTTCATCCGATCAAGCGGATCGCCGGATCGGGAAGTCAGAGCACGCTGGAAGCGTTTCTCGGCGGGGAAAAGGTGTACACGAATCCCCTCGGCTTTATGGGCGCCTCGATCGGCTATTCCTTCCGCTGGTACACGACCGAGGTCGTGAAGGAGGGGGGCGTCAAGATCCTGTCGGTCGACGGCGTTTATCCCGACCCCGATACGGTCTCGGACGGGACCTATCCTCTTTCAACAAAATTCTACGCGATGTACCGGACTGATAACGAAAACGGGAATATTCAGACGCTTCTCGATTTCATTCTGTCCGAAGAAGGGCAGGAACTGATTGAAAAAAGCGGATATTGCCGCATCGGCGCGGATTGACAACGCAGTTTTCACCGTTTTGATACGGTAACAGACAGACCGCCTGCCCGAAAAGAGCAAGTTCTCTTTTCAGGCAGGCGGTCTTTTCGTACTGCAAACTGCCCGGGAACGCCGCCGCCCCGATTTGTCAGCCCGCGAAATATGCGGCGTCCGCTCTGAATACCTCCCGCGTGTCCCCGCCGTCAGGCGTATAGGAAATGATCACGCTTCCGGCGCGGAGCTTCGCGTCAAACGTGTTGACCACCTTCACCTCGTTCTTGTGGTGCTGGTTCTGATACACCTCTCCGTCATAGAACGTCCGGATCTCATAGGTTCCGGCGTCCTCCTTGTAATACTCGATGCGGAACGTATTTACAACGGAATTCTCCTGAGGGGAACCCTTTGCCCCATAGTAAACCATCTCGATCACACCTTTGTCTGCCGCCTGATCGGTCAGCCTGACAACGATCGAATAAATACCGACCTCGTCAGCGCCTCCGTTGATTTTGATGATCCCGTTCTCCGGGATTCCGGATGAGGTTTCGGACGGTTCCGGTTGCGTTTCGTACCCGGAAGAGGCAGGGTCGGACCGATCGGTTTCCGTCACGTCTCCGGTCCGGGATGAAGTTTGCTCATTGTTGTTCTTTGCGGAACCGCTTCCGCACGCGGCTGCAAGAAGCAAACAAATGACGACTGCCGGAATGATTACTGATTTGAAAATGATCCGTTTCAGCATAGAGACCTCCTGTTTTTTATCGTAATAAAACGTTTTCTGCCTGAATGACGTCGGAACACAGAACCGACACCGTAAGCTTTCCTGTCCTCCCGCCGTATTGCGAGAGGACTTTTCTGTCTTATTTCTTCTTTTTGTCCCGTTCGATCAGGATTTTCAGCGCTTCCACGACCGTTTCGATCGCCTTTTCGTTGTCGTGGACCTCGGGATTGTCAAGGCCGAGCTTCGCGCGCTCCTGATTCCACACCGCCGTGAAGATCGCGCCCGCGCGGGCACGGAGGACGGAGGAAACGATGAAGAGCGCCGCGCTCTCCATTTCGGAGGCGAGACAGCCCGCGCCGATCCAAGCGTTCCACTTTTCCTTCAATTCATAGCCGACCGGCATCCGGTCGGGGTCGTGCTGACCGTAAAAGGAGTCCTTGCACTGAACGACCCCCGCGTGATAGCGGTAGCAGAGATTTTCCGCCGCGCCGACAAGCGCGTTTGCCACCGAAAGATCGGCGACCGCGGGAAATTCGATCGGAACGTATTCCTTCGTCGTACCCTCCATACGGATCGCCCCGGTCGCAACGATCAGGTCGCCGCCGATCACCTCGGTCGCCATGCCGCCGCAGGTACCGAGACGGAGGAAGGTGTCAACGCCGGTGCGGTAAAGCTCCTCCACGCCGATCGCGGTCGAGGGTCCGCCCATTCCGGTGGACATCACGATCACCGCTTCGCCCGAAACGTAACCGCGCCAGATCGTATATTCCCGGTTCTGGCAGAGAAATTCCGGGTTTTCAAGGTGCCGTGCGATCGGCTCCACCCGCCCGGGATCGCCGGGAAGGATCGCGTAGCGCGCGCCGTGCCCCGCCTGCAGCTTGATATGATAGGATTCTTCCATATTCGTCAACCTCCGTTCAGTATTTCACGCGGTCGTTTTCGCTGACCGCCGCCCTGCCCGAGACCTCGTATTCGGTCCGGTAGGCTTCTTCGTTTTTTGCGGCGTAGTTCTGATGATATTCCTCGGCGCGGACGAAGAAGGCAAAATCCTCGACCGAAACGCACACCTTTTTCCGGTAGTCCGCCTCGATCTTTTTTATCGC
The DNA here is from genome assembly GCA_024404495.1 of Lachnospiraceae bacterium. GTDB lineage: Bacteria > Bacillota > Clostridia > Oscillospirales > CAG-272 > CAKRZE01. Next base: position 6,267 of record JAKSPT010000008.1, on the reverse strand, counting down.
CTCTTCGACCGTTTTCCGCTGTCCGGCTCCGGTGCAGTAAACGGCGCAGGTATAGGAGTGTCCGCGGTCGATGAACTGTCCGCCGCCGTCAAACGGATCGATGCTTTCAAAATAGACGCGGAGCAGTTCGTCAAAGGAGATCACTCCGGGGTCGAAAACGATCTTCACCGTTTCCCGGTGCCCGGTCTCCTGACGCTTGACCGCCTCGTAGGTCGGCGCCGTTTCTTTCCCGCCGGAATAGCCGCTCTCGGCGGAAATCACCCCTTCGATCAGATGATAGGGCTTCTCCATACACCAGAAACAGCCGCCGGCAAAATACGCTTCTTCCATCGTTCCGTAAGACAAGTCAGGCAAGACCGGGCTTGACTTCCTTTCCCTTTTTCCGCTTTTCGGCGAAATACAGCTCCTCGGTCGCGAGCGCCATCTTGGTCACCGCAAAATCGCAGTCGTGCGGATAGACGTACCAGGTGTCGTCGCGGGTGTTCAGATCCACGCAGTCCCCGTTTTTGAACAGATAGCGGTACTCGATGTGGACCGAATAGGTGTCCGCCGCCTTCAGATTGATCTCGGTCGTGTCGCTCTTCGAGGGATCGTCGAGCTTCACGCGGAAGCCCTCCATATCGTGGACCATTGTTCCGCTCCCGACGTCGATGAATTTTTTCGCGTTGGGGAGGGATTTCACGGTCACGGGCATGACCCCGGTCGAATATCTGCCCTCTTCCACTTCTTTGCGCACGTTCGCGCGTTCCCACTCGTACCAGTCGGGGATGTGGGAAAATTCGGTCTCGCCCTCGTCGGCTTTCAGCTCACCGAGCTCGGTCATCTCCCACGATTTGCCGCAGAACGAGCATTTCAGCCGCGTCCCCTCCGAGGTCATCCCGTATTCCTTCCCGCAGTGCGGGCACTGATAGAGGACCTTGTCCAATCCGTCGGCACGCTTCGGATCGTTGATAACGATCCCTTTTTCCTTCTGCCAGGCGAACTCGTCGTATTGGAACGCCTCGACGAGCCGACGGTTGATCTCGTCGACCGGAAGTTCCTTCAGCTCCTCCTTCGTGAAGAGAAGCGTGAACTCCGCCTCGTCGTAGGGGATGCCGCGCTCGTGGGAGGTATCCCAGAAGGGGGAATTGATATGATGCCCGTGACAGATCAGGATCAGGACGGGCACGCGGAAGAGCTTTGCCATCTGTCCGAGCGATTCGGGCAATACCGCCGTCGTCCCGCAGAGCGAATAGCGCGCCTCGGGATAGATGACCGGGATATCGCCGCGGTCAAGCACCTTCTTGATCTTGCGGACGAGGATCGGATCGTTCGTGAATTTCCGCTTGCAGATACAGCCGATATTGCGGAGAAGCTGTTCCCTGCCGATAAAACCGTCGATCGCGACGATGAAATTCGGATTTTTCCCCTTCAGCAGCTTGTAGGCGACGCTGAAATCCATAAACGCGTTATGATTGCAGAGCAGAAGAAACGGACCCTCGACGTTTTCGGCGCCGCCCCGGTACTCGATCCTCGGCTTGTATTTTCTCAGATAGGGCGCGCAGATCAGGTCCGCGACCGGTCTTAAATACGGGCGGAAGCGCCTCGGGTTCTCGGTGAAATCGAATCGTTTGAATTCCGGCATACGGTACTCCGTTTTACGCCCGGAACGGGCGGATTTTGTTGGATTTCGTTATTTTATTGTATCATTCTTTCGGAAATCCGTCAAGAGCGATTTTCCGAAAGGGATCCCGAAAAGAAAGAAAAGGACTCCTTCAGAGCGGTACTCTAAAGGACAGTATTAAGGTTAATAAAGAATATACCTGCCGAAAAGAGAAAAATCTCGATCGGCAGGTATATTTTCGTCTCATGCGGTATCAAGCAGGGAAATTATATAATTTCCGAAAAAAGTGATGTTTGCCCTGTCGGGCAAGTGATGTTATGCCTATCGGCATAGTGATGTTTTGCGGCGCTGCCGCAAAGTGATGTGATGTGTTCCACTCACGCGCCGTCGAGGCGCACATCACTCGGCGAAGCCGAACATCACGCCGTCAGGCACATCATGTTCCACGCAGTGGAACACATCGTTCGCGGAGTGTCCTTCAGAACACTCCGCGTCGGGGAGCCCTTTTCCGTTTCTTTATCGGCGTCGGTAAGCGCCCTCCATCATAACCGTCAGGCGAATCGCCTCTTCGATGCCGCAGCCTTCCGGCACCTTTCCGTTCATAAACTGAACGATCGGCGCGGGCTGCCCGGGCAGCAGCGCGGCAGGTACGGTCTTATGTTCCGTTGCGGGACTGTTATGAACGACGGTATCGCCGGTCATCGTGATATAGCCTTCTTCGCCGCCGACCTCAAGGATCGTGGGGCAGCCGGAGGTATTGAACCCCGTTTCATTGACCGCAACGCAGCCGTCTGCATAGGTCATAGCGGTCACGGCGTTATCCTCGACGCGGTCGACGTTCTTTTCGAGCACGGAGGGCTTGCCGCAGAACAGCCCGAACGCGGAGGAATAGCTTTCCGGAAGCCCCTTGAGCATATCGATCAGATACATTCCGTGCGCGCCGAGGTCGATCATCGCCCCGCCGCCGCATTGAGCCGCGTTATAGAAATGCGGCGGGAGCCAGTCCCCGGAGGAGCCGGTGTGCGCGTTGCGGAAACGGATATAGTTGACCCGCCCCACGTCTCCCGACTCGACGAGACTGCGAACCGTCAGAACCGCGCCGTTGAACTTCCACGGGAAGGAAATCACGAACGGGACCCCGGTCTCTTTCAGCACCTGTCTGATCTCCGTACAGTCCGCCTCGGTCAGCGCCAGCACTTTTTCGATAAAGATCGCTTTTCCCGCCCTCGCCGCCGCGATGACGTCTTCCTTATGACGGTTCGTCGCGGAGCAGATGATGACGCCGTCAATATCGTCTGCCAGAAGCTCTTCCCGGCTTGCATACTGCCGGATGCCGAATCTTTCGGCGAACTCCCGGCACCAAGCCTCGTTTTCTTCCCAAACGCCGGTCAGAGTTCCGAGTTCCGCCGCGGTTCCGGCATAACCGCCGGCATGAACGTGCCAGGTACCCAATATTGCTGTTTTCATTTTTGAATCCTTTCTGTATTTCCGGTTTTATGCGTGTATCGGGGAGGAATCCCGCCTCTTCTCTTTTATCACGGATACCGCCATTCTGATATCATTCAGCAATACGCCGTCCGCTCCGATCTCCTCGGCGTATCTTACCGACTCCGGCGTTCCGTCAGCGCCCGTTTCCGGACGGTTCGACATGATATAAACCTGAGCGCCCGGGCATTTTTCTTTCACGTCTGCCGGCTTTACCTCATCCAGCCACTGCTCCCAAAGCCGGATGATCCCCGATCCCGCTTTGAAAAAATCCTCATACATCCCTTTATCGGGCATAAACGCAAGGATCCGGTCGGAAGGAAAGAATTTTGACGCGCTTTCCGCTTCTTCCGTAAAGTGAATCCCGCAGATAACGTTCAGCGGCACCTTTGAAAGTCTCTCAAAGAATCTGTCGTCACAGACGAGGTGCGGCACACCCGTTCCGTCGTCGCCGGTCGTCAGATCCAGCAGGATGGGGGTATCCTTGTCGTACTTCTCAAAAACATCATCTAATGTTGTCACTTTCAGTCCCCGGTTTTCCATTACCGCTTTCATTTCCGGGTAGGTTACGGTATTTACCCTTCTGCGGTCTCCCGCCATACGCCTGAGGTCATCGTCGTGAAACAGCACGACGATTCCGTCTCCGGTCACCCTCGGGTCACATTCGACCGCGTCGGCGCCAAGCTCCGCTCCCAGAAGCAGACTGTCAAGGGTGTTTTCCTGTCTTTCCAAGGATGCGCCTCTGTGGGCGATCAGTTTCATTGCATCACTCTCCCGGTGGTTCGTCGTTTGCTGATTCCATCATATCACATGATCTCCATTTTTTCAAGACTCGCCGCAAAGATTATCAGAAACCGATTTGACAAAGCCTGTCGGATATGATATACTTTTTCAAAATACAGTTTCCGGAGATATATGATGTTGACCAGATCAGAATAATTCAGACAATTATCTTCCATGAGCGTTCCGCAGAACCGACCGGTCGTCGTACACACCTCCCTGAAAGCGATCGGAGAAATCGAAGGAAGGGCAGAAGGGCTGCTGGAAGGATTATCGGAATACATCACCGCAAAGGGCGGTTTGCTCGTCGTTCCGGCACACACCTGGGACAATTTCTTCGGAAATATCACTCCCACGCTTGACCTCGGGTCCGATCACGTCTGCATCGGCACCTTTCCGCGTATCGCCGCACAAAGTCCTTTGGGTTACCGTTCTCCGCATCCGACGCATTCGGTTGTCGTTTTCGGAGAAGAAAAAAAGGCGCTTGATTTCATCAGACACGACGAAGACGTACGCAGTATGTGTGATCCCTCCGGCTGCCTGGGGCAGGTTGAGCGGGAAGACGGCTATATTCTGCTGATCGGCGTCGGACAGAACAAGAACACCTATCTGCACACCGTTGAAGAAGAATTAGGCGTGAAAAACCGCATGGGATCGGAAATGATCGACGTCTCCGTCCGGTACAAAGACGGCACCCTGCGCAAAAAGCAGATTCTGCCGCTCCGGGCCGAAGGCATCGGCGACGTGTCAGTCAACTATACCGTCTTTCAGCCTGCGTTTGAATATCATCGTGCCGTGGTCAAGGGGAAAATCGGCAATGCAGACAGTATGCTCTGCCGCGCAGGAATGCTGAAAGCCGTGCTGCAAATGATTAACGACAGAAAAGGCGACAAAGAGGTACTGGCAGACAGAACGCCGCTTGATCCTGCGCTTTATGAAGACGAGGAGTTAATACATTAAAGGAAAGAAAAAATGCCTTTTGCAGTCAACATCCCCGAGGATATTCCGCAAAAGGCATTTTGAATATTTATTTCATCTTTATTTCATCGTTTTTTCATCTTGATAACGCCCAAAAACTCACGATAATTGGCGGTTAGAGAAAAAATCTTTATTCGCCTTCATCATATTCGTCAATTTTCATTTTGGGCAATATCAATTTATGAATAAATTGCTTGTGTTCCTCACTGAGCGAAATGCAATACAATTCAGACTGCGGGATCTCGGGAACAGGTTCTGCCAATTTCACTTTTGCCATCTGTTTCATAATACGAAGAACATAATAAAAAACACGAGTCATTAAGTTGTGTTTTTTACAATACAACAGTGCTTCAAGTCCACTCAATAGAACTTTTTGATAATCAGATAAATTTCCTTTTTTTAGTTTTTCATATAGCTTCCCCGCTTCTTGGACGTATTTCCCAATATGTTTATTATATTTTTCATAATTATCATTTATATGGATTTCTATTATGTCTTTTCGATTCTGATCCCAAAGGTCGGTAGTCATCCCAAGTGGACTATTAAGGATAAAATCAAGAAGTATGATCGCAGTTGCATTACAGATATTCTCCTCTTTATCATTAAGATATTGATCCGCTCGACGTGGAGAACACCTATTTGAATGACATAAACAATGTGTAACCTCATGAAGAAGCGCAAACATCATTGAAAGCTGACTCTGATTGTTGGCAATAATAATAGTATTTGTTTTTTTGTTATAGATTCCATTATGTGTATCACAGGGTTCAAAACAAATATGGAAAGGCACAGAGTTCATAATCATTAGCATCATTTTTGAAAACTGCGGTACAAGTTCACCCTTTTTTTCTGCACCCAATAATTGGAGATAATCTATTATTTCATTTGCTTCATCAAATGATAACTCTTTGATATTATCAAACTCATATTCTTTTTCATCAATAATTATTGAAAACAATAAATTTTGATCGTTTCCTTCCAGACACAGATAGTATTTGCCTTTGCTGACACAAACACCTATATGATAAACCCATTCATTCATAGTCTGAAGATCGGTTTTATTATCTAAGTCACAAAACACTCTTTCGACAACGATTTGCTCAATTTTCACACCGTTAATTATACAATTCATAAAGCCGGAAGGAAACATTTTTCACCTCATACCAATCATTCAGAAAAGTATTTTTTATATAATAACATAGCGGCTTGAAATAGTCAACAATAAAGCTGTCCGACTTGTCGGTTCCGCAGAGCGGAACCGTACGGGTTTGCCGTTTGAGAAGTTTTAGCGAAAGCGCGCCTGCAAACCCGAATTCAAGTACAGTGAAAGGGGAGCCAAAAGAAAACACCGAAGCGATTGCTTCGGTGTTTTCTTTTGGCTCCCCTTGTTGGACTTGAACCAACGACCCCCTGATTAACAG
>JAKSPT010000077.1 GCA_024404495.1 Lachnospiraceae bacterium | reverse complement strand
TGACGTAGGGCAGATCGTAGTTGAAATCGAGCAGGCGGCCCTCGAGCATGATCCGGGGCGCGTCGGCGATACGGACGCCGATCAGATCGTAAACGTCCTCGTTCGAGTTGATCCACGTGCGGATCTTGCCGACCATTTCGTTGTAGTTCAGCTCGTCAAGCTCAAATTCCACGTCATACCGGTCGGCAAGGCGGGAATTGCGGTTAAAGACCTCGTCGTTGATCGGGTCGCTGTTCAACTCCTCGGCGTAAAGGTCGGTGCCGTGGATCTCCCAGCCGTCAACGAACCAGTGCAGCATCAAAAAGGTCTTCCCGTCCCACTTCATATCGGGCAGGTCGGAGGTGATCCTTGCGGTTTCCGGCTCTTGGGATTCGGGCGGGAGGGTTTCTTCCCCGCCCGACGGGGTCTTCGCGCAGGAAACGACCGTCACAAGAAGAAGCGCCAGACAAAGAAGACTGACGAAAAGCTTTTTCATATTTCAAAGTCCTTTCAGATCGTTCAATACAAAGACAGAATAGCACAAACCGCGGGAAAAGTCAAGAGAAGACGCGAAAAGAAGCGGTTCAGACGGGAACGCAGACGCGAAATGAAAACAGTATTTTTCCAAGCAAAAGGCTGCTGCTCTGCTGCCGCAAAACGGAAGCGATAAACCGTTCTTATGCCGCAAATCGGCAAAAAAGTGTTCGGGATTCCGCCGTTATGCGCGATCATGCGGCGTTTTTCACTCAAAATACGTCCCGAAGACTTGACAGAAACGGAAACCGTGGTATGATAAAAGAAACCGGATCACGTCCCCGCGAAGGGAAGAATCCGATCCGGAACAGGAGAAGACTATGCCCACGACACTTGAAAGAGTACCGAAAAGACCGACGGGACGGGTGGACGCCGTCCTTGATACCGACGCTTACAACGAGATCGACGATCAGTTCGCCATCGCATTGCTGCTGAAATCTCCCGAAAAAGTGAATCTGCGGCAGATCTACGCCGCGCCCTTTTTCAATAACCGTTCTTCCTCTCCCGCGGACGGAATGGAAAAAAGCTACGACGAGATCCTGCGCCTGCTCGCGCTGTGCGGCAAAACGCGGGACGACGTTCCCGTTTTCCGCGGCAGCCGTTCCTATCTTCCCGCTGCCGATACTCCGGTGGAATCGGAGGCTGCGCGCGCGCTGATCGCGATCGCTTCGGAATACACCGCGGACAATCCGCTCTACGTCGTGACGATCGGCTGTGTGACCAACGTTGCCTCCGCCCTGCTCATGGCGCCGGAGATCGCGGAAAAAATCGTTCTTGTCTCCCTGATCGGCAACGCGTACCACTGGGACCACGCGAACGCGAAGGAATTCAACCTTTGGCAGGACCTTCACGCTTCCCGCGTCCTGTTTTCCTGCGGCGCGCCCTTCGTGCAGCTCCCCTGCATGGGCGTCGTCTCGGCATTCACGACGACCAAGCCCGAACTGGAATACTGGCTTTCCGGAAAGAATCCGCTTGCGGAGCACCTTGCCTCCGCCGCGATCGAAGAGGCGGATTCGTATGCCGGAGGGCAGGCGTGGAGCCGCGTGATCTGGGACGTGACCGCCGCGGCATGGCTCCTTGACCCGGACGGACGGTATATGAAAGCGTCGCCGCGTCTCTGCATGATGCCGACTGCCGACGGGACCTATCACGAAGGGGACGGCAGATACTGCCTGTACGTGACGCACGTCTGGCGCGACCGTCTGATGACCGATCTCTTCCGCAGAATGCTCGGTGAATAAACAGAGAATAAAAGAAAAAGGGGGTGTTGCACTAATGTGCAACACCCCCGGCAAATAC
>JAKSPT010000076.1 GCA_024404495.1 Lachnospiraceae bacterium | reverse complement strand
TAAGCTGAACGAATACGCCAAGTAAACCAATCCTGCGAGCAAAGAGCGAGGGTCACACGCCCTCGCTTTTGCTTTCGGCAGCGGCGATTTCTTTCTGCTTTTCCTGCTCGGCTTTCCATTCTTCAAGCTGTTTCTTTCCTTCCTCCGATTCATACATCTGTATGATTTGCGGAAGAAGCAGACGGGCGAGATCGCGCAGAATATCTTCGGGAATACGTCCTTCTCCGCGTTTGTCTGAATGACCGTCGGGAGCGAACAGCCGCGGTTTTTCATTCACCGATCCGGACGCGGGGGCATATTCTGTAAGCAGAGGTGCAAGCCTCCCGAAACTGAAGAAAAAGGAAGCTTTCGTAAGACGAAAGCGACGGTGAGCAAAATGAACTGCCTCTGCAATCTTTTTGACAGCAGCAATATCTGGATCCTGATCGTCATCATCATCCTCATCCTCTACTCCTGCGGCGAGGGGAACGGCAGCGGATGCGGCTGCGGCGGCGACTGCGGCTGCGGATGCCCCCGCTGACCTCATTTTCTGACACGGCGTTGATCAAATGAGCCTGCCTTCGGGCGGGCTCTTTTTTCATTTCGGTCTTGCGGACAGGAAAAAGATATGTTATAATAAGGAAAAATCCGTGCGTGCACGGGAAAGAAAGGCTTTTTATGGATACTGTCGCTCTGCTCGGCTGTAAGACCTACGACCCTGCCCTGCTCCTCTCGCTGATCGAAAAGGAATTTGATCTGCTCGGGATCGGCGCGGACGTTTTCCGGGGGAAAAAGGTCGTCATCAAGCCGAATCTGCTCCTCGGCTACGCACCGGAAAAGGCGGCGACCACCCATCCCGCGCTCGTGGAGGCGATGGGGCTTTATCTGAAATCCCGCGGTGCCGCGTCGGTCACGCTCGCCGAAAGCCCCGGCGGTCCCTATCACGCCCCGATTCTGAACGGCATCTACCGTAACTGCGAAATGAAGGACGCCGCGGAGCGGGCGGAGATCACGCTGAATCAGGACCTCACCGCCGTCGATCTCCACGCGCCGGACGGCAAAAAATCGAAGATGTTCCACGTCCTCACCCCGATCGCCGAGGCGGACGTGATCGTCAATCTCTGCAAGCTCAAGACCCACGCGCTCGCGGCGATGACCGCTTCGGTCAAGAATCTGTTCGGGGTCATCCCCGGCATCGAAAAGTTCGAGATGCACTCCCGTTTCCGCGATCCGGACGATTTCTTTGCAATGCTCGTCGATCTCTGCCGGTGTCTGAGCGGCAGGGCGCGAATGATCTCGGTCTGCGACGCGATCGTCGGGATGGAGGGGAACGGCCCCTCGGGCGGCAATCCGCGTGAGATCGGCTGTCTCATCGCCTCCGAAAACCCCTTCGCGCTCGATACCGTCGCCGCCGGGCTGATCGGACTGACGCCCGGCGCCGTTCCGCTGCTCCGCGCCGCCGACCGTGACGGCGTTTTCCCGCTCGGGAGTGAGATTTCCGTCCTCGGGGACCGTGCGGAGGACTTCGCCGTGCCCGATTTCGTGCAGGCGGAGACCAATATGCAGAACAAATTTTCCCTCACACCGAAATTTCTCGAACCGCGCCCCGTCATCGACCGCAAAAAATGCGTCGGATGCGGGACCTGTATGCGGAGCTGCCCCGGAAAAACGATCACGATGGTCAAAAAGAAGGCAAAGATCAACCGCGCGGGCTGCATCCGCTGCTACTGCTGCCAGGAGCTCTGCACCTTCAAGGCGGTTAAGATCAGAAAAAGCCCCCTGCTCCGTCTGGTGCAGGACACGAAGACGAAGGGAGACCGCAAATGAGCGTTCTGACCGTCACCGCCCCGGCGAAGATCAACCTCTTTTTAGAGGTGGACGGAAAGCGCCCCGACGGGTATCACGAGATCACGACGGTCATGCAGACCGTTTCGCTTGCCGACCGTCTGACGTTTGAAAAGAAGGCGGGCAAAGAGATTTCGCTTTCCTGCACCGATCCGCGCCTTTCCTGCGGGAAGGACAACCTGATCGTCCGCGCCGCAGAAGCGTTTTTCTCGCTGACCGGGGAACGGTTCGGGCTGAAGATCACGCTTGACAAAAAAATCCCGATGCAGGCGGGCATGGGCGGAGGAAGCGCGGACGCCGCGGCGACTCTCCTTGCGCTCGCTTCCCTCTCCGGAAAGAAACCGACCGAAAAAGAGCTGCTTTCGCTCGCCGCCTCCCTCGGCGCGGACGTGCCGTTCTGCCTGACCCGGGGTGCGCGCCTCTGTACCGGGATCGGGGAAAAGATGGTGCCCGTTCCTGCCATGCCCGACTGCTTCCTCGTCGCGGCGATCAAAGCGGGAGACGCGGTTTCGACCGCAGAGGCGTACCGGAGGATCGACGCCCTTTCCTATTTGCCCCGCCCGGTCGGTCCCGTCACGGAAGCGTTGGAGACCGGTTCCCTCTCCCTGCTCTCGGAGCGTCTTTTCAACCGCTTCGGTCAGATCGCGCCCTCTTACGCACGCGGAGAAGCGATTTTACGCGGTCACGGCGCGAAGAGCGTCCTGCTCTGCGGCAGCGGCGCGGCGTTTTTCGGTATCTTCGAGAACGAGCACGACGCCGGAGAAGCGAAACGCGACCTCGTCCTCACCGGATATGCCGCGTGGGAAATGAGACCGGTAAGAGAATAAAAAACGGTGCCCGGAGAAGGTCACGGGTTGGTAAGGAAGTTTTTTGGTTTTGTACAGTATAATCAGATATACGAGATTATGAAAAATCAGAAATTGCAGGAGTGCGTATGAAAATATCATTCGTTGATTCAAACTCCA
>JAKSPT010000075.1 GCA_024404495.1 Lachnospiraceae bacterium | reverse complement strand
AGAACCGCCTACACCCCTACCCTTGATATGCTTCTCTCGACCTACCCGATGCGCAGGCTCCGCGCACACGGCACCGCGGTCGGTCTGCCCAGCGACGACGATATGGGCAACTCCGAGGTCGGTCATAACGCGCTCGGCTCCGGTCAGATCTTCGCGCAGGGTGCTAAGCTCGTCTCCAACTCGATCGAGTCCGGAAAAATGTTTGAGTCCGATACATGGAAGGCTCTCGTTTCCAACTGCCTGACGAACGATTCCACCCTTCATTTCCTCGGTCTGTTCTCGGACGGCAACGTCCATTCCCACATCGACCACCTGAAGGCGATGCTTATTCGTGCGAAGAAGGACGGCGTCAGCCGCGTCCGCGTCCATATCCTGCTTGACGGCAGAGACGTCGGCGAGACCTCCGCGCTCGATTACGTCGAGCCCTTCGAGGAATTCCTCGCGGGTCTCCGTTCTCCCGAATACGATATCCGCATCGCGTCGGGCGGCGGCAGAATGAACATCACGATGGACCGCTACGAAGCAAACTGGGCTATGGTCGAAAAGGGCTGGAGGACCCACGTCCTCGGCGAAGGAAGATTCTTCTCCTCCGCAAAGGAAGCCATTGAGACCTACCGCGCCGAGCTGCACGTCATCGACCAGGATCTCCCTCCCTTCGTCATCGCCGAAAACGGCAAGCCGGTCGGCACCGTGGAGGACGGCGACAGCGTGATCTTCTTCAACTTCCGCGGCGACCGTTCCATCGAGATCTCCAAGGCATTCGACGACAAGGACTTCAATAAATTCGACCGCGTCAGATACCCCGAGGTCGTTTACGCGGGTATGCTCGAATACGACGGCGACCTCCATATCCCCTCCCGCTACCTCGTTAATCCTCCCGAGATCACCAACACCCTCGGCGAATACCTCGCCGACACCGGCATCGCGCAGCTCGCGATCTCCGAAACGCAGAAATACGGTCACGTCACCTACTTCTGGAACGGCAACCGCAGCGGCAAATTCTCCGACGAGCTTGAAACCTATATCGAGATCCCCTCCGACGTCGTTCCCTTCGAGCAGAGACCGTGGATGAAGTGCGCGGAGATCACCGACCGTCTGATCGACGAGCTCCGCTCCGGCAAATACCGCTACCTCCGCTGCAACTTCCCGAACGGCGATATGGTCGGTCATACCGGCAGCTACGCCGCGACCCGCTGCTCGATGGAGGCGCTCGATCTCCAGCTCGCCCGCATCCTCAAGGTCGTTGACGAGCTTCACGGCGTCGCGCTGATCACCGCAGACCACGGCAACGCCGACGAGATGTACGAGATCGACAAGAAGACCAAGCAGCCCAAGCAGAACAAGGACGGCTCCTTCAAGGCGAAGACCAGCCACACCCTCAACCCCGTTCCCTTCATCATCTACGACAACGTAACCCGCGACGCCTACACCCTCCGCGACGAAGGCTTCTTCGGTCTTTCCAACGAAGCCGCCACCGTCGTCAACCTCCTCGGCTACGAGGCGCCCGCGATGTGGGACGAGTCGGTCATTCTGATCAAATAATCCGAAACCAATCAATACAAGGAGCAGCGTATGCGTTTTCATCACGATGAAGAACCGGAAAAAGACCTTCTTGACCGGATCTTTTCCGAAGAGACCCCTTCCGAAAAAGAAGAAGTCCCGACGGACGTGACCCCCGGAACCGAAGAAGCGAAAGCCGAAGAAACCGAACCCGTTTCTCCGGTCCTTTCGCCGCTGCCGGAAAAGGAAAACGCAGAGGCGGAAAAGAACGCGGAGGAGGCATTCACTCCCGCGGAAGACGAGCCCCCGGTGACCGGAGAAACGGCGGAAGAGGATTTTCTCAATTCGCTTGAGGAGATCGCGCCTGACGACATCGCTCCCGCGCCCGACGGCGATAACGGGAAAGGCGGATCGACCGCGGCGCTCTTGCGGAAGCTGCTCGTCCTCACGGCGGTCGCCGTGTTCGTCTGCTGTCTCGGCTTCCTCGGCAGCCGCTGCTACTACTATTACAAATCCTACGTCACCTACCGGGATCTTGAAAAAATCATCAGCGATAACCTTTCCGCGCTGCCGATGCGGAGCGCAAGGCAGGAGCAGCTTCCGAAATCCTCTCCGGATTACGAGGCTTCGCGAAACCTTTCCGAAAGCGAGATCAACGAATACGTCATCGACCCGCCGGTTCGCTATTCCGAAGAGTTCGAGAAGATGCTCGTCCGTCTGACCCTGTACAAGCAAAAGAACGAGGACTTTTTCGGGTATCTTTCGATCCCGGATACCGCCGTCAATTATCAGGTCGTTCACGGCACCGATAACGACTACTACCTCGATCACGATTTCATCCGCTCCTACGACCCCGCGGGCGCCATCTTCGTCGATTGCCGCGCGGGTTACAGTCTGCTGACCAATCTGAATACCACGCTGTACGGTCACCACATGACGGGCGGCTCCACGATGTTCCACGACCTCGATAAGTTCGCAGACGAGGAATTTTTCACCACGCATCCCTATCTGACGATCGCCACCTTCGAGGGCGTATTCACCTACGAGGTCTTCGCCGTCTACGAGACCACGCGGTATTACAACTATATCCACTACGATTTCAACTCGGACACGGAGTTCCTCGCCTTCTGCCGTGAAATGAAAAACAATTCCCTGTACGAGCGGGAGGGGATGCCGGAGTTCACACCGGACGACCGCATTCTCACCTTTTCCACCTGCACGAACGTCTCCGGTGACGGGCGCCTCTGCGTTCAGGCGCGCCTCGTCTCGGTCGAAACCTGAAAACTGTCAGAACAGAGTGATACGGTATGAACAAACTGCTTTCTGTCGTCATTCCCATGTACAACGAGTCGGGCATCTGCGCCGATACCGCAAAACAGCTCGACGAATACCTCGCGTCGCAGTTCCCCGATAAGAATTACGAGATCGTCTTCGTCAACGACGGCTCGAAGGACGGCTGCGGCGATATCATCGCGAAGCTCGCCGACGGCGTCCGCATCCGCGCCGAGGGCTACCCCGTCAACCGCGGAAAAGGCGGTGCCGTCAAAGAGGGCGTTCTGAAGGCGGAGGGCGACTATATCCTCTATACCGACTGCGACCTTGCCTACGGACTGCCGCTGATCGGCGATATGTACCGTGAGATCACCTCCGAGGGCTCCGACCTCGTCATCGGCTCCCGCAATCTGAGAGCGGATGGCTACGAGGGCTATACGGCTCTGCGGAAATTCATGTCGAAGACCTATATCAAGGTCATCTCCCTTGTCGCGGGATTCCGCTATACCGACTCACAATGCGGCTTCAAGTGCATGAAGCGCGAGGCGGGACAGAAGATCTTTAACGAGGTGACAACGAACGGCTTCGCCTTCGACCTTGAGGTGCTGATCCTTGCCGACAAATTCGGAATGAAAGTGACCGAATTCCCCGTTCGCATCATCAACCACCGCGAGTCCGAATCCAAGGTCAACCCGGTCAGGGACACCGTCCGGATGCTGAAGGACGTCAGACGGATGAAAAAAATCCACAAATAAGAAAAGACCGTTCCGCAATGACACAACCGCATAAGGAAGTATTTTGAATAAGAAAACCCGCCGAAAAGAGATGAACAGGTCCGTTAAAAACGGACATTGAAAAAAAGAACCTCCTATGGTAGAATG
>JAKSPT010000074.1 GCA_024404495.1 Lachnospiraceae bacterium | reverse complement strand
GGGAGGAGACCGCGTCGGTGATCAGCGTCAGCGGCACGCCCTCGTCGCGCGCCGCAATACCGGTCCATTTGCCGGTGCCCTTCTGACCTGCGGTATCGAGGATCTTATCGACGATCGGCGCGCCGTCGGTGTCCTTGTAGGCGAGGATGTCGCGGGTGATCTCGATCAGATAGGAATCGAGCTCGCCCTCGTTCCATTCGGCAAAGACGTCGTGCATTTCGTCGGCGGTCATGCCGAGGTAATCCTTCATATACTGATACGCCTCGCAGATGAGCTGCATATCGCCGTATTCGATGCCGTTGTGGACCATTTTCACGAAGTGACCGGCACCGTTTTCGCCGACCCAGTCACAGCAGGGGGAACCGTCCTCCACCTTCGCGCAGATCGCCTGCAGGATCGGCTTGACCGACGGCCACGCGGCGGGAGAACCGCCGGGCATCAGGGAAGGACCGTTGAGCGCGCCCTCTTCGCCGCCGGAAACGCCGGTGCCGATATAGAGCTTGCCCTTGCTTTCCACGTACGCCGTGCGGCGCGCGGTGTCGGGAAAGTGCGAGTTGCCGCCGTCGATGATGATGTCGCCGTCATCGAGGAGGGGCAGGAGCCTGTCGATCATGCCGTCGACCGCGGCGCCCGCCTGAATCATCATCATGACCTTGCGCGGCTTTTCAAGGCTTGCGACCAGCTCTTCGAGGGAGTAAGTGCCGACGATGTTCTTGCCCTTGGCGCGTCCTTCCACAAAGCGGGTCACCTTTTCCACCGTACGGTTGAAGACCGAAACGGTGAAGCCCTTGCTTTCCATATTCATCACGAGATTTTCGCCCATTACGGCGAGGCCGATCAGACCGATATCGGATTTTTTCATGAAATATGCCTTTCTTATCAATGATATTTGATTATTTGTCAGCCGCCCAGAGTCCGAGCGCCGGGTTGGAGATATAGTAGAGATCGCCGTTTTCCCCTTCGTTCAGGGTCCCGGGCGCGAAGCGCGCGGTCGCTTCGGCGATATCCATCCAGCCGAAGCCGACGCTTTCGACCTCCTCCTTTGAGAGAAGGGAAGGATCGGTGCAGTAAACGATGCGGAACCGCCCGTCGGACGAGCCGTGGATCAGATGCGCGGCGGCGGAAAGATTGTTTCTCAGGTCTTCGTTTTCGGGCGCTTTGACCTGCTTCAGCACGTTTTCTCTGCCGAAATAGCCGTATTTCCGGATCAGACGGTCGTTTTCATCGTCCTCGCCGAAGCGGCAGACCCCGGGTGCGAGAACGTAAAGCGTTCCGCCGTCCGCCATCGCGAGGCGGGTGCGGTAGATCGCCTTGTTGCCGAGCCACGTGCTCTTGAACTCGCGGGGATCGAGGAAGACGACGGCGGTGTCAAGCGGCTTTTTCACGCGGATGAAATTAAAGAGGGAGCTGCGCTTCGCCGCCCGCTCGAAAAGCCCGCGCGATCTGCCGAGATAAAGCCCGCGGATTCTCGCCGCGTCTCCCTCCTGCGTCGTGACGGTGAGGAGATAGACGAGCGGGATCTGACGGAGAAAATGTTCTTCCGCGTAGTGGAATACGGCGCGGACGGGCGTGTCTGCTCGTCCCATGATGCGTTCCATGCCGTAAAAGGCGCCGAGCATATGGGAGGAATTGATCATATTGCTGCCGCCGCAGCCGACGAGGATGTTTTTCGTGTAGTTCGCCATCCCGACGACCTCGTGCGGGACGACCTGCCCCATCGAGAGGATGAGGTCGAACGAGGGATCGAGGAGGAGCTTGTTGACCTCCACGTCGATCTTATTTGTGACAAGCCCTTCGGAGACCTCGGTGACGAATTCCGCCGGGACCTCGCCGACCTTGACGACGTCGGTGCGCCAGTTATGGACGACGTAGGCGCTTTCGGGGATTTCGGTACCGAAGAAGGAGTGCCGTTCCGCCTGCGTCATCGGCGCGTGCGTGCCGAGCGCGGGCATCACGAGGACCTCCGCCTTCCCGGAGAGAAGTTTCCACGCGATCCGGGTCAGCATCCCGGCGCCCGAATAGAGGCGCGTCGCGTCGGGCGGGAGAAGAAGGACCTTTTTCGGCTGATACTTTTCAAAAAGACGGGAAAGCAGAAGCTCCGCGTCCTTTTCGGTCAATCTGTCATCCTCGAGGACGACCGGGGTGACCGTTTCAAAAGAAGCCCTCATATCAGACCCCGGAATAAGCGGAGAAGCCGCCGTCGATCGGAACGACGATACCGGTCACGAAGCCGGATTTCGCGGGATCGACCAGCCAGAGCAGAGTTCCGACCAGCTCTTCGGGCTTGCCGAAGCGCTTCATCGGGGTCGCGGCAAGGATCTTGCCGGTGCGGGCTGTGGGGGAGCCGTCCTCGTTGAAGAGAAGGGCACGGTTCTGCTCGGTCACGAAGAAGCCGGGCGCCATCGCGTTGACGCGGATGCCCTCCTCGGCAAAGTGAACGGCGAGCCATTCGGTAAAGTTGGAGACCGCCGATTTCGCCGCGCTGTAGGCGGGAATCTTGGTCAGCGGACGGAAGGCGTTCATCGAGGAAATGTTGAGGATCGAGCAGCCTTCTCTGCCGATCATATCGCGTGCGAAGATCTGCGTCGGGAGGAGCGTGCCTTTCAGGTTCAGGTCGAAAACGCCGTCGAAGGCGTCCTCGGAAAGATTGAAGAAGGTCAGATAATCTTCTGCGTTCTCGTCGCCCTTTTCAAAGATCTCGTGCTTGGTGGTCGCGCCGGGCTTGTTGCCGCCCGCGCCGTTGAGAAGCACGGTGCAGGGACCGAGCTCGCGGAGGATCTCTTCGTGCGCCGCTTCCAGAGACGCTTTGTCGAGGACGTTCACGGCGAGCGGAAGAACGGGAGCGCCGGGGACGGAGGCACGGATCAGATCCGCGGTGCGGTCTGCGTGATCCTTGTGAAGGCTGATGAGCGCGGTCGCGTAGCCGTTTTCGGCGAGCGCTTTTGCAAGGACGGAGCAGAGAACGCCGCCCGCGCCGGTGATGACCGCGACGGGAAGATGTTTTTCGTTGATCATGACGGATACTCCTTTATGATGATAATGAAGAATTAACGGTAGCCGAGGGAGGCGACGATTTTTTTCAGCTCGGTCGCCGCCGTGTCGAACGCTTCCTCACGGGAGGAGAAAACGCCGATGCCGCTGCGGTCTCCCTCACGTTCAAGGGCGTTCAGACCGGTGAAGACGGTGAGATGCGGCTCAAGCGTCATCGCTCTGCCGCCTTTTTTCAGATAGGAAGAGAGGATCGCGGGGACGTTGCCCTCGCCGGTCCCGGGCAGAACGACCATGCCGTTTTTGTCGGCGTCCTTGACGTGCATATAATAAACGTAGGGAGCAAGCATCGCCCACGCGCGCAGGGTGTCCTCACCGCATTGGACGAAGTTTGCGGGATCGAAAACCGCTTTGATGCCGGGAACCGAGGTCAGAAGGTCAAAGCAGCGGTCGGCGTTGTCGCCGTAGATGCCTTTTTCATTCTCGTGGCAGAGAACGATGCCGGAATCCTTGCCCGCCTCCGCCATCTTCACCATCCGTTCCATTACCTCGTCGCGGTAGACGGCGGGATCTTCTCCCGCGGGAATATAAAAGCTGAAAAGACGGATCACGCTCGCGCCGAGCAGATCCGCAAGCTCAAGCGAACGGCGGAAGGAATCAAGATGGGGCGCAAAGGGGTCGGTGATCTTGATTTTGCCGATCGGGGAACCGATCGACCAGACGCGAAGACCGCTTTCTTCCATCGAACGGCGGATCTCCTTCGCCTTTTCATCGGAGAGGGACATCACGTTCTTTCCGTCTACGCCGCGGATCTCAAGACCCTGCAGACCGTTTTTGCGCATTGCCGCGATCTGACCGGCAACGTCGTTCGCCGCTTCGTCGGCAAAGGCGTATATCGAAACTTTATCTGTCATATTGGAAAAGTCCTTTCCGAAAGAACGGGCGGAAATTCTTTCCGGCGGAAAATTCTTTCCGGCGGAAAATTTTTCCCGGCGGAGATTCCTTTCCGGCGGAAACGATCGTTCCGCAATTTCTTTCAATATTATATCATATCACAAAACGGCGGGAATTTCAATCCCTTTTTGCCTCTTCGGAAAGGTTTTGGCAAAGAAAAACGGCGGGATATTGCTGAAAAAGAGTTATCAACAGACGCAAATTGCTCTCTTCAAAAAAATCAAAAAAACTTGAAAAAAAGGCTTGACAATTCGGAATGATGGTGCTATAATGTACAAGCTGTCGCGAAGAGACGGCGGCTGTCGCGAAGAGGGA
>JAKSPT010000073.1 GCA_024404495.1 Lachnospiraceae bacterium | reverse complement strand
GTCAAGGCTCCCGGCTTCGGCGACAGAAGAAAGGAAATGCTCCGCGATATCGCCATCCTCACCGGCGGCGAGGTCATTTCCTCCGATCTCGGTCTGGAACTGAAGGAAACCACCGTTGCTCAGCTCGGTATCGCCCGTCAGGTCAAGGTCTCCAAGGAGAACACCATCATCGTCGGCGGTTCCGGCGACACTGCCGAGATCAAGAACCGCATCGCTTCCATCCGCTCCGCGATCGAGACCACGACTTCCGAGTTCGACCGCGAGAAGCTTCAGGAGCGTCTCGCCAAGCTCGCGGGCGGCGTTGCCGTCATCAAGGTCGGCGCCGCGACCGAGACCGAAATGAAGGAGAAGAAGCTCCGCATCGAGGACGCGCTCAACGCGACCAAGGCCGCCGTTGAGGAAGGCATCGTCGCAGGCGGCGGTACCGCTCTGCTGAACGTCATCGCCGACGTCAGAAAGGTTCTCGATACCGTCGAGGGCGACGAGAAGACCGGTGTCCGCATCGTTCTCAAGGCGCTCGAGGAGCCCGTCCGTCAGATCGCCGAGAACGCCGGCTTCGAGGGCTCGGTCGTCGTTGACCGCATCCTCGCCGAGAACAAGGCAAGCTACGGCTTCGACGCGCAGAAGGAAGTTTACTGCGATATGATGGATGCCGGCATCGTTGACCCGACCAAGGTCACCCGCTCCGCGCTCCAGAACGCTTCCTCCATCGCTTCGACCGTCCTCACCACCGAGGCGCTCGTCGTCGATATCAAGGAACCCGAACCCGCCGCTAACGCCGCTGCCGCACAGGGTATGGGCGGCATGGGCGGAATGTACTGAGACGGGGACGCGGGGATGCGGGGACGCGATGTTCTTTCTCTGAGAGAAAGAACCAAAGAGGCATAGGAGGAACTTATCAATAAGTTCTTCGGATGAAGCCTTTTTGAAACAGGGAGAGATCATCTCCGGTGATCTTCCGTCCCGATCCGCCTCCCTCGGTGTCTTCGCATTGCGCGCTGCTGCGTCAGCTTTATCCGAAGCGCCGCGCCCTCATTCAGTCGGTTCAAAAGTAACAGAAAAAGGCATCCCCGTGATTCGTCACGGGGATGCTTTCTGTCTTTTTCTTTTTTCTCGTCCGCGTTTCTTTGAAAATACTTATCCCCCGCCCTACGACTTCGCCCAAAGGAAAGCGGAGCCAACGCGGTACAATCCTTCACCCGCCGCGCCTTGTTCGCGTCCGCTGTTTTCGTTTGCTGCCGAAAAGACCTCTTGAATTGTACAAAAACCACAAATCGCATCGAAATTCTTGTGCAACATTTTATCTCTTTTCCTCTTGCAAAAAGAAAACAAGTATGGTATAATATAACTCGTTCCGGGGGCGTAGCTCAGTTGGTTAGAGCGTATGCTTGACATGCATAAGGTCATTGGTTCGACCCCAACCGTCCCCACCAAAAACCACTTGTGAAAGCAAGTGGTTTTTTTGTTGAACCGAAGGCCCGGCACGTCATCGCACCGTCGGGCGTGCAGCACGTTTTTCTTGCTGAAATTTTTTCCTTCTCACCCTTCTTTCCCATCTTGCATTTTGTCGGATTCTATGATACAATGGAAAAAAAGGAAGGTGAACGAGTATGTTCTGTGAAAACTGCGGAAAGAAACTGCCGGACGGTGCGACCGTCTGCGATGAATGCGGCACGAAGGTGCCCGCTCCCGTTCAGGATCCTGTCGAACAGCCGATTGAAAAGCCCGTTGAGACGCCCGCCGTCTCGGAAATGACCGTGGCGCCCGAACCTGCCGAAAAGCCGGAGAGGCCGCACAAGCCCGCGCCGAAGAAGGAAGAATTCCTTTTCCCGCGTCCGGGGTATTCCGATCAGATCAACGCGCCCGAGATCGTTTCCTATCTTGCCGGAAAGAAAAAGAAGAACACGGTTCTGATGTGCGTGCTTTCTCCTCTGCCGCTGATCCTTTCGATCGTGCTCTCCTTCGTGATCGACGGCTACAAGTTCTTCCCGACGGCGCTGCTCGTCGGTCTGATCCCCTCGGTTCTGATCCTTCTCTTCTTCTTATGGAAAGCGTGGAAGAACAGCCCGAAGCGCTATTGGGAGGGTGCCGTGGTCGGAAAAGGCGAACGGGTCCGCACGGTCAAGGCGAAAAAGGACCGTCCCGAGGAAAAGTACGTCGAATACATTCTGACGATCAAGACCGAAAAGGGGCTGCGCAAAAAGATCGTCGAGGACGACCGCAGCGGCGCTCTGCTGAAGTATTACCGCTTCTTCGAGATCGGCGACCGCCTCTGCTATCATCCGGGGCTCCCGTATCCCTACGAAAAGCGAGACAACGAGCGCGACCGCAGAGTGATCTGCGTCTTCTGCGGCAGTCTGAACGAAGCACATTTCGACCGCTGCATCAACTGCGGCAAGCCTCTCCTGAAATAAGAAAATGCTCCGGACCGTTATCAGACGGTCCGGAGTTTTTTTATTCAATCATATCCTTCATGCGGAGCAGGGTCAGGCGGCGGCGCATATAGGGGGAATACTTCATACAGTCGGCAAAGAGGGCAGGGGACTTGCCGATCTCGTCCACGGTCGTCTTACAGCCCGCCTCCTTCATCGCTTTCAGGCAGGTCTCCCTTGACGGAACCTCACGGATGATCTTTCGGATCTCCGTCCAGTTTTCCTCGATCGCGCGGGGATCGACCGCGTCGGTGATCGTGTCCGGGGTATTGACCTTTTCGACCTCCGGGCGCATACTGCCGTAATAGGAATAGATCTCCTCCCAGTCCGGGTCGTCCTTTTTCGCTTTTACCGTTTCCTTCTGCGCCAGCGCCTCGTAGACCTTCATAACCTCGAGGGTGCATACGCCGATATCCTCGCCGTGGAAGTTCGGGAGCTTGCCGTCCCGCAGCTCCACGCATTCGATCAGATGCGCGACGATATGCTCGCTTCCCGACGCGGGGCGGGAATTCTGCGTGAAGCTCATCCCGATCCCGGTGAGCAGCAGGGACTCGAACACGCTTCCCGCCGCTTCCTCGTCGTCCTCGCGGACGCGGGGTGCCATTGCCATCAGATCGTCGACCGCCTTTCTCGTCAGCGCGGCGACCCGTTCACAGTAATATTCCCCGGTGAGCAGATGGGAGATTTTCCAGTCGACGAGACCGACGTATTTTGCGACCATATCGCCGAACCCGGCGGATTTAAGCCGGACGGGGGATTTCGCGAGGATCGCGGTGTCGCCGATGACGACCTCGGGGCTCTTTGCGGGATAGCTTGCCTTGAAGCCGTCTCTGACGATCGGCGAGCTGTACGAGGCGAAGCCGTCCATCGAGGGCGCGGTGCCGAAGATGCAGAGCGGCTTGTCCTCGCGCGCGGCGGCGAGGCGGCAGGGGTCGTTGACCGAGCCGGTGCCGATCGAAAGAACGCCGGTCTCTTTTCCGCGGATCAGCGCGGCGATCTCGTCGGCGTGCTTCATTTCCGCGACGCGGATGCTGTCCCAGACGTGAAGGGTGACGTCAAAACCCTTCAGGCTTTCAAGGATGCCGTCCGCCGCCCGAAGGGTGGTCTTATCGGCGACGACGAGGAGCGCGCGGGGAAAGCCGTTCTCCTTCAAAATCTCGCCGACACGGTGTACCGTTCCCGAGCCGACGCGGATATCCCGTATCGCCGTTTCGTGAACTCTGCCGCAGGGGCAGAGCTGATTGCGGAAGGACGCGATGACGTCCATCACGCGGGAATGATCGTTCATAGTATGCTCTTTTCCGGAAGCGGAGCTTCCATTTTTTTGAGGTAAGGATGACGGGAAGGCGTACGAATCGGTACGCGGCTTGTCTGCTTCTTTTCCGGGCAAACGAATCTTATTTATTCTATGGCTTCCCCATGAATATGCACCCGGCATTCATCCGGGCACGCGGCGTCAAAGCATTTCACACGGGTATTTCCGTAATCAAGCTCCGCTCCGTTTTTCAGGGCATATACCGAAGGATAAATCGCGTTCCACAATTCATGACACAACGGCGGGCACAGATCGTCAACAATAAAGACGTCGCCTTTTTTTACGTATCCGCATCGGCATCTGCTTTCTGTAATTGTAAGTTTTACTTTACTCATTCGGCGTATCGTTCTCCTGCAAGTATTTCATGGGTATCCCGCTGCTGATTCAGCGATTTCATTATAACATATTATCGTGAACTTTTCAATCGGCTTCAGACAAAAAAGCCCTCGGTTTCCGACTGCTGCCGGTTTCCGAGGGATGATGTGATGTTTGCCCGCACTTGTGAAACAAGTGCTGCGGGCGAAGTGATGTTATGGCACACTTGCCAAGTGGCAAGTGATCGCCACAGTGATGTTTTGCGGCTTCAACCGCCGTTCCGGCGGCGCAAAGTGATGCGATGTGTTCCGCCAAAGTCACCTTCACGCGCGAAGCGCACATCACGTCCGAAGGACGCATCACGCCATCACGTTCCGCGCAGCGGAACACATCGTTCAAAAAACCGCCTTTTGTCTGGTAGACAAAAGGCGGTTTTTTGTTGTCAAAGACTACCTGAACGCAGCGAAATCAAGGTAAAAACGCAAAAAGTACACTTTTTCATTTGCTCGACAAACCGGGATTTGTTGATGTCATATTTTTGTTCTTTATTCAACTATACGGTATTGGAACACGCACGGTTTCCGGCCGTCGGTATCGTGCGGTGACGATACTATGCTGCAAAGTTCCA
>JAKSPT010000072.1 GCA_024404495.1 Lachnospiraceae bacterium | reverse complement strand
AACCTTCGGTCAACGGACGAGAACGAGGATAAAACACCAATATTTATGAAGAACCTAAAAAAATCAGCGGCTTTGTGCCGCTGATTTTTTTGCGATCAGAGATTGTTTCTGAAGTCGGTGACGAGAACCGTTCCGTTGTTATCGCGGAAATTGAAGGTGTAGTCGATCGGGTCGGTTGAGGTCGCTCCGTCTCTCGTTCCGATCATGACGCAGGAAATGCGTCCGCGGAAGGTCCCGTCCGGGAACATCCAGAATTCGGAAGCCACAACGTTCTCGAAGGTGACCGATCTGTAATGGTTCACCATCCACGCGTCCGCGCCGATCGCCTTGAGCTGCCAGTAGCGCTCTGCGGAGGAATCGTAATACTTCGCGATGTCGTCGAAGACGAGGGCAGCCTGCATATATTTGCCGGTTTCCTGCGTGATTTCGAGCAGCTTTTCGGAATACTTGTTTTTCAGACCCTCGGAGAAGGTGAAGGGGGAAGAATGGAGGAGCCCGGTTTCGTCAGCCGTGATCTCCGCCGCGTTTCCTTCGGTGTTGACGGCGGTGAGCTCTGCGGGCTCGCCCTCGGTCACGGTGAAGGTATAGGTGACGAATTCGATGCCGGGGAAGCTCTCGGGGGCGTATTCGATGAGCGTTTTGTCAAAGGTGCGGTCGGTGATCTTATCCTCGGTAAGCGCCGTGCCGTTCAGACTGACGGTGAAGCCCGCCGGAACGGTAACGGTGTGCGTGAGGATGACGGGCTCGGTCACGGGCTCCGTGATCGGCTCGGTTTCGGGCTCCGTGACCGGATCCGTGACGACGGGAGAATCGGGTGTGAGGCAGAAGACGACGGTATCACCGGCTTCGTAGGTCCTGAAACCGTGCTCGGTCTTTTGGTCGGCGGAGACGACGGAAAACTCCGCGAGCTTGCGCTTGTCCGCCTTGACGGTATAGGTGATCTTCTCGTCGGTGCTGCCGAGCTTTTTCGTGTAGGAAATTTCGGATCCGCGGACGGAATCGTTCAGATAACGGAGCTTTTCCTCCTTCGTCGCAAATTCGGGAAGGGAGGCGGCGGAAACGGGATCAAATTCCTCGTCGCTGAAGTTCGCGTAATCGAAGGAGGCGAATCGCTCGTTGAAAATGCTTTCCGCAAGGTGCTTGGGCTGTGCGTCCTCGTATTCCTTCAGAACGCCCTTGAGCAGGACGAGCGCGAGGATCAGAAGAAGGACGGCGACCACGACGGCGCCGAGGTAGATCGGGTAGAACAGATCGGGATTCTTTTTTCTTTTGCGGAAGGCATCCAGAGATTCTTTCGTAACGCTGCTTTGTTTCATGGAGTCCTCCTTTTACGATTCCGGTCTGACGCAGAAATACGTCGGAATGCGGCGCGGGTTGGTGAACGCCTTGTAGTTATTGACGAGACCCTTCATCTGATACTCGTCCAGATAGGTCGTCGGATAATTGTACTTGGTATACCAGTCCTGATAATACATCATCGCGGAGGAACCGCCGTCGAGCAGACCCGCGGTCACGGCACCGTAATTCAGCATCAGGTCGATCATATCGTTGTGGGTGGCACCGAGGGAGGAAGCGGTTCTGCCGTCGGTGACGATCAGAATGAAGGTGCCGTCGGCACGCTGACCGATCCCGGTGCGCTGTGCAAGTCCGGAGTTGTCGTCGGCGCGGTGGAGGGTGACGTTCGATCCGTCGTTCGTGATCAGCACGTTGCCCCATTGGAAGGAGACCGCGTCGCGGATGCCGAGCGAATCCGCTTTGTCTTTGCTCATATAATCCGCAACGACGAGCTTATTGTCCTTCGTGATGCCGAAGAAGTTGGTCCCGAGGTTCTCGTTCCAAACGCAGCTTCCCTTGGAATAGGTCAGAC
The DNA here is from genome assembly GCA_024404495.1 of Lachnospiraceae bacterium. Lineage (GTDB taxonomy): Bacteria > Bacillota > Clostridia > Oscillospirales > CAG-272 > CAKRZE01. The sequence goes on along the minus strand of JAKSPT010000072.1, from coordinate 2,977 downwards.
CCATCGGGGTGTTGCCGGTACCGGAGCCGCCGACGTCGTTGAATTCGCCGCCGTTGATGCAGGCGACGCAGCCCTCCTTTGCCGCCATATCGAAGATACGCATACCGGTTTCACCGTGCTGGAAATCGGAGGAGGTGCCGACGTAGACGCGGGAAGGATCTTTCACGAGGAGGACGTAAGCCTTGAAGGTGGGACCCTTGACGATCTTGAAAATCATGCCGTCCTTCGCGTCGTCCCATTCGCTCTTCGGCTTCGGGGGCTCGGTTTCGGGCGGATTGGATTCCGTTTCTCCCGCGGAGGTCTGCACCGGATCGGTGACGGGAGGATCGGTCTCGGGAGGAGGCGGGAAGGTCTCGTCCTCGTAGCTGCCGGTGTTGATATCCTCGATCGGGACCTCTTCCGCAACGGTCTTCTGGGAACCGTTCACGATCCCGTCGACGACCTCCTTCGGCAGAAAGAGACCGGGGACCCATTTGGTCGCGCTTGCCTGCATCGCGGACAGCACGAGGGTATCGCGGATGGTTTCGGAGGGACCGTTCGCGACGACACCGCAGACCGCAAACAGGGTGATGATCAAAAAGATAAGAACGGTAACGAAAACGAGAAGGATCCTGCGCACGATCTTGCCCGTGGCGGAACGCTTCTTCTTTTTTCGCGTCTGTTTCGTCTGACTCATTCTGATTGTCCTTTCTCATAAAAAGATGAATACATATCTATTATATTATACCATATCCGTCCCGCAAAATCAACGGTTTTCGGAATCTTTTTTCCGCGTACCGAATTTTCGGGAGCCGATGAAACTGAAAACGGGGATCCGGGCAAAAGAGGTATTGACCGATCGGCGTTTTTCCTGTATAATAACGGTAAAAGGGAGGGATCGGTTACGGAAAAGGGTTGGATCATGACAGAAGACGGTTTTCCCTGCGGAAGGAGAGAAGCGCTTTCCGGGGAAAGCGCGCTTGTCCGGACGCTCGGGAGAGAAACGCGCTCTTCCTTATTCGACGCTGCCGCGCGGCTTTTTGTTCCCGATATTCTGCTTTCTTCGGGAGAAATTTCCGCGCTTGCCGCGGCATCGTCTGCTGCGGTCGGAAGGTCGGTCGGGGGCGCCGTTTTCACGGTAGGCAGATACGCCGTCAGAGCCGATTTTCTCCGTCCCCTCGCGGACGGAGGGTACGAACTGATCCTCGTCTGCGAAATGGCGAGAGTACACGGCAGACAGATCCGCACGGCGGCGCTCGCTGCCGTCTTTGCGGAGGAATGCGGCTTTCCGGTCAGAAAACTGACTGCCGCCGGCGTGAATCCCGATTACGTCCGTGGGGAGGAGATCGACCCGGAGGGGCTGATCGTTCTCACCGACGTGACGGGGGAAGCGGAGCGTTACGTCAAGGAATTCCGCGGCGAGCTTGCCCGACGTATGAACGGGGAGACCGACGGCGGTGCCGTCCTCTCGGAAAGCTGTTTTACCGGGGCGGACTGTCCCTACGTGAAGCGGTGCGCCGGGGAACTTCCGTTCCCCTCGGTGTTCGACGTCTTCGGAATGTCGGGAAAGGAGATCCTGCGGAATTATGAAAAGGGGATCCTTTCCTACGCGCAGCTTACCGAAAACGGCGTTCTGAACGCTGCGGAGGAGCGTCAGCTCCGGATGACCGGCGCCGGATACGGGGAGGAATACGACGCGGAAGAGCTCGGGCGCTGGCTCGGACAGAGAAAAGGTCCGGTCTGCTTCCTCGATTTTGAGGGCATCGCCTCCGCCGTGCCGCCCTTTCCCGGGATGAAGCCCTTTGAAACGCTTCCGTTCGCCTTTTCCTTCCACACGGAAGCGGGCGAATGCTCGGTGTTTCTCGGTGAGCCCGGAGAGGACCCGCGCAGGAAGATGGCGGAAGCGCTGATCTCGCTGATACCCGCGCCGGGAACGGTCTTCGCCTACGACAAGAACTACGAAAATTCGGTTCTGAAGCTGCTTGCCGCGCGCTTTCCGGAATACCGCGGGCGGCTCGAAGCGATCCGGCTCGCGCTCGTCGATCTCAGCGTCCCGTTCCGGAGCGGATGGTATTACGCGAGCGGGATGAACGGCTCCGTTTCCCTGAAAGCCGTTGCCCCCGCAATGTTCCCGGTGGACGCAGCGCTTTCCTACGATTCCCTGAACGGCGTGAAAAACGGCTCCGACGCCGTGGAAGCCTACCGTCTGATGACGTCGATGACCGAAGAGGAAAGGGAAGCGGCAAGGCGGGAGCTGACCGCCTATTCCGCGATGGATACCTATACGATGCTCCGGATGTACCGGAAGCTGAAAGAACTCGCAAACTGAAAAAAGACCGTTCCGCGTGATTAGCGCCAGCCCGATAAGGATGTTTTTTGGGGTGTGGATTTTGTGCAGCAAAATCCGATGCTCGCTAAAGTTGTGGACAAGCCAGGATTTGAGGAGGAATACACGTGTCAGAATGGAAAGAAATCCGTTCAGAAAGTGATATTGACGAAATCATGGAAACCCTTGGTGATTTTCATGATTCCTGTATAGTGTCCGTAAACTATAAAAGCGGTGCGTTTGTTGACGAAAGATATGCAATGCATTCCGGCTCGCCGGATGACCGGGAAATGACTGTGCTTTTTCATAGCCAATGGGATCCTAAAGTGTTTGAGTTATGCTTTACGGGAGTCAGACAAATGCATCTTGTGGGATGGCAGGATAATTATTTTTGTGATATTTTTTCAGCCGGACTGTCTTTTTGCAGTAATATCCTTCCCGGAGCACAAAGTCGGCTTATCGTTTGGACAGATTACGGATCTTTTAACCCTTCAGATGCAGAAGGCCCGATAAAAGAACCTGCTAACACATATATCATATCGAATTCATTAAAATGGCGAATCATTGAGTAAAATCTGGTTTATCAAGCAAAAACAGAAACCCGCCGAAAAGAAATCTCTGAACTGCCCCAAATTGTACGGACAGCACAAAAAAGCCCCCTAAAGTAGAAAA
>JAKSPT010000071.1 GCA_024404495.1 Lachnospiraceae bacterium | reverse complement strand
AGCAGAAAGAAATCGCCGCTGCCGAAAGCAAAAGCGAGGGCGTGTGACCCTCGCTTCCATAGGAATTATTTATGCCGAATACATAATGCTTTTTCTGTGATTTCTGTATCCAAATAATCACAAATAGCTCTTCATTTTCACAGTGAAGATGCTTTCATCTGCGTCAGTTATGATCACGTCCGCCTCTGCGTTTTCGGCATTCAGCGATAGTAATTCTTTTAACAGTATCTTTGGCATGGGGATCAATCCGCCGCCGTTCTTAGAAGCGACAACGACTGCTACACGGGTATTTCCTTCGCGCTTCATACGTTCCAATATGGAATGAATTGCATCGGCATTGTCGTAAATGGGATACGCTCCTACTCCGTGAACCAACAGACTTGCAGACCAATCGCCAAATTCCCCGCGCTGATCGCCTCGCAATTTGGCTTTTCTTTGTAATTCAAATAACAGATTGTCCGTATTCTCGATGGAAGAAACCGCGAAAACCCGTTCCCGCAGTTTTTGGAATCGCTTTTCGTCTTTCACACGTCGAAAACCGCGCATACCCGGAGAATTGATGCAATCTTCAACCCATTTTGCGAAAAAGACCTCACCTTCAAAGGCTTCCATATCTCTTATTGTGTCGGCGGCTATATCAACCGGCGCGACCTGGGAAAGATAGCACATATTCAACATAACGGAGTGTGCAACAATCCCTCTGTTTTCCGTAATCTGATAGAATACTTCTTTCTTGGTTTTGGCATCGAGAAGATTCAATGCCCCGATGTGATGACTCAGAACCGTTCCGTCTGGAAGAGAGAATACTTTTTCAATTAGAGATACAAGCTCCTCCAAAACGGTGTACCCTTTTTCGTCGTTTCCATCGGAAAAAGCGCAATCGGCAAGCTTCAGATACAGCTTCCATTTCAGATTAAGCCACAAATCCGGCTCAGTATGATCGGTCTTTTTGGTGATCCGATCAAGGAAGCAGATGATTTCTTCGCAGGAGTCGATATCCTTTGCCAGTGCCCATAAAGATTCGGTCAAACGCTCTGACAGCATTTTCTGATTCAAAGGTTGCTCTTTTTCCGTATTGCCGTGCAGATTGTAATATAAGCGAAGCAAAGAAGCTGTTTTCATATCATATTTCGAAGCCCATTTGTAAATGAACGTAAGAGCCCTATTCTCATCCGATTCTGCGTGAAGATAGTGCATGATGATATTTTCCCGCCAAAGAATCTCCGTACAATGATGAACACCATCCTCCGCAAGCATACGGGCTTCTTCCAGACATTCCGGAAGAAATGTCATTTCATACAACATATCGCTGACGACGCCCCAGCATTCCGGGAACTCCGCGTGCTGCTGTCTGAGCAGTGTCAGACGTTCTTTTCTGTCGGTAATCATGCGGAGACGTTCGATATACTCGTCCTTCCGTTTTTCCCGCACTTCTGGCGAAGTACCGAGCAACGCGTCCACGGTAACACCGAAAAATCCGGCGATCACCGGAAGCATTTCAATATCCGGATAGGTTGTTCCCGTTTCATACCGGCTGATTGCCTGTACGGAAAGAGAAAGCTTTTCGGCAAGCTCCTCCTGCGTCATGTCACGCTCTCGTCGCATTTTTTTCAGATTTTCTGCAAATTCGAGTTTCATATTCTTGCTCCTTTCTTGATTGTGGTTTTATTTTATCACAATCAGAAAAAAAAGTAAACATCTCGAATCGGGAGAATTATTCTCGGTTTGTGATTGGTCTTTTGAAAACATCCTGATTTCTGCCGACCACATAAGAATTGAAAGCAAAAGCGAGGGCGCGTGACCCTCGCTTTCAGTTCATCTCTTCTTATTGAAATTCGGATATGTGAATAAAACAGAAAATCCGAACGCGTCACCTTTGATGACGAAGTTCGGATGATTCCGGTATGGAGCGGGGGTCGGTCTCGCGCTGCGGCGCTCAGGCACGTCGCGGCTCTGGCGTGCCACCGGCACGCCATTCACTGCCGCTCCCTTCGACCCCCGCTCCATATCAATAAAAAAATCATCCCGGGCTGAAGCCCGGAATGATTTTTTTGGTGCCGGTGGCGGGGGTCGAACCCGCATGGTATCGCTACCACTGGATTTTGAGTCCAGCGCGTCTGCCAGTTCCACCACACCGGCGGCTTTTTTATTCTACCATATTTTCACTCAAAAAGCAAGTGCTTTTGATGAAAAATGCAGATGGCAAACGGAAAGCGGAAAAGCATTTTCCATTTTCCATTATCAATTTTCAATTAAAATCCGATGATTCCGAGGTGCTCGAGGAGAATTTTCAGCCCGATCAGGATCAGGATGACGCCGCCCGTGACCTCCGCCTTCGTTTTGTACTTTGTACCGAAAACGTTGCCGATCTTCAGCCCGAGCATCGAGAGGAGGCAGGTCGTGACGCCGATGAAGGAAACGGCGGCGGGGACGTTGACGTTCGGAAGGACGCCGAAGGAGATACCGACGGCAAGCGCGTCGATCGAGGTGGCGACCGCCATCGTCAGCATAGTACGGAACCCGATCGAGGCGTCCGCGCTCTCCTCGTCTCCGGAAAGCGCCTCGCGGATCATATTCCCGCCGATGAGGGCGAGCAGGATGAAGGCGATCCAGTGATCGAACGCCGTGATGTATTTTTCAAAAGTGGAACCGAGGAAATACCCGACGGTCGGCATCAGCGCCTGAAATCCGCCGAACCACAGTCCGACCGCGAGATAATGTTTCAGTTTCAGCTTTCCGGTCGCAAGGCCCTTGCACACCGAGACGGCAAAGGCATCCATCGAAAGTCCTACCGCAAGAATAAAAAGCTCCGCAAGTGACACGGTTCGTTTTCTCCTTTTTTGATCGCATACCCGGGTATTATATCATAAGAAAGCACAAAAGTCAACCGAAACCGGAGGAAAAAGAAGCCGTTCTCCGTGAAAAACGTAAAAAATGCACCGCTTCCGTCACTTTTTTGACAAAGGCTCTTGCAATCACGGAAAGATTATGCTACAATAATAAATTGTGAAAGAACTTGTCTGCATCCATCGTAATACGGAACGGAGTGAAAGATTGTGAAGAGAAACGACTTAAGAAACATTGCCATCATCGCCCACGTTGACCACGGCAAGACCACGCTGGTCGACCAGATGCTGAAGCAGGGCGGTATTTACCGTGAGAATCAGGCGACCGAGGACCGCGTTATGGACTCCAACGCCCTCGAACGCGAGAGAGGCATCACCATCCTCGCGAAGAACACCTCGATCCACTATAAGGATATCAAGATCAATATCATCGACACCCCCGGGCACGCTGATTTCTCGGGCGAGGTCGAGCGTATTCTGAAAATGGTCGACGGCGTTCTGCTGCTCGTCGACGCTGCCGAAGGTCCGATGCCGCAGACCCGTTTCGTTCTGCAGAAGGCACTCGAGCTGAACCACCGCGTTATCGTCGTCGTCAACAAGATCGACAAGCCGGACGCCCGTCTCGGCGAGGTCGAGGAGGAAGTCCTCGAGCTGCTGATGGACCTCGACGCCACCGACGAACAGCTTGACAGCCCGGTCGTCTACTGCTCGGGCAGAGCGGGCACCGCCTCCCTCTCCCCGCTGGAGCAGGGCACCGATCTGCTCCCCCTGTTCGATACCATCATCAACTATATCCCCGCGCCCGAGGGCGACGAGGAAGGTCCCCTTCAGCTTCTCGTTTCCTCGATCGACTATAACGACTACGTCGGCAGAATGGGTATCGGCAGAGTCGAGCGCGGCACGATCCGTCAGAATCAGGAAGCGATGATCTGCAACTACCACGGCACCGAGTCCCCGAAGCGCACCAAGATCGTCTCCCTCTCGATGTTCGACGGTCTGGGCAAGGTGCAGGCTGACGTTGCCTATCCCGGCGATATCGTCTGCTTCTCCGGCGCCGAAACGATCACGATCGGCGATACCATCACTGCGGTCACCAATCCCGAGCCGCTGCCCTTCGTCAAGATTTCCGAGCCGACCATCGAAATGACCTTCTCTGTCAACGACAGCCCCTTTGCCGGCAAGGAAGGCAAATTCGTCACCTCCCGTCAGCTTCGTTCCCGTCTTTACAACGAGCTTCTGAAGGACGTCTCCCTCCGCGTTGAGGACGGCGAGACCACCGACTGCTTCCGCGTCGCGGGCAGAGGCGAAATGCACCTCTCCATCCTGATCGAAACGATGCGCCGCGAGGGCTACGAGCTGACCGTTTCCACGCCCCGCGTTCTCTATCGCGATATCGACGGCGAGCACTGCGAGCCTTACGAGACCGTCGTCATCGACGTTCCGGAGGAATCCATGGGCTCCGTTATGGAAAAGCTCGGCGCCAGAAAGGGCGACCTCGTCTCGATGGGCAGACGCGGCAGCCGTATGGAGCTTCAGTATCTGATCCCCTCCCGCTGCCTCTTCGGTTACCGTTCCGAGTTTATGACCGATACCCGCGGCGAAGGTATTATGAACACCATCTTCGAGGGCTATCATCCCTACAAGGGCGATATCCCGATGCGCGCCACCGGTTCTTTGATCGCGTCTGAGGCGGGCGAGTCCACCTCCTACGGCCTCTTCTACGCGCAGGATCGCGGGCCCCTCTTTATCGGCGTGCAGACCCCCGTTTACGAGGGTATGATCGTCGGCGAATCCCCCAAGCACGGCGACATTGCCGTCAACGTCTGCAAGCAGAAGCATCTGACCGCCGTCCGTTCGACCGGCGCCGACGAAGCGCTCCGCCTCGTCACTCCCGTGAAGATGTCTCTTGAGGAAGCGATCGAATTCATCGCCGACGACGAACTGATCGAGGTCACTCCGAAGACCATCCGTCTCCGCAAAGCGATCCTCGATACCGCCCTCCGCCTCAAGGCACAGGCAAAGCTGAAGAAGTAAGGGAACGCGGGGACGCAGGGACGCGGGGGACGCGGGGACGCGATGTTCTTTCTCTGAGAGAAAGAACCAAAGAGGCATAGGAGGAACTT
>JAKSPT010000070.1 GCA_024404495.1 Lachnospiraceae bacterium | reverse complement strand
TCCGCGGGAGGGATCCCAAAGGGAGGGCGCGGTTAGATACTTTTTCTCAAAAACTTGTTTTTGGAAAAAGTATCGTCAGCGCCGCCCTTTGGCGTTCTTTTTCTGCCGGCTCTTTTTCTCCGAAGAAAAAGAGCCATCTATTCATAAAAAACAGGTTGAATTTCTGTCTATCCTATGATAAAATAGAAAAAACCGTATGCACGGAGGAAACGACTATGACGTACGATTTTCAGGCGTTCGGGCTTGACGAAAAAAAGCCGACCGTGATCGCGAAACCGGTGATCTCCGCCATTTACACCGCTGACCCGGCGGCGTCGGTGGGGGAAGACGGCAGACTTTACGTTTACGCCTCTCACGATATGGACCCGCCGCGCGGCTGTGACTGCATGGACCGCTATCACGTCTATTCGACCGGGGATATGGTTCATTTCCGCGACGAGGGTGAGATCCTCCGCTCGGACGAGGTCACATGGGGCAGACCCGAGGGCGGCTTTATGTGGGCGCCCGACTGCAAATTCAAGAACGGCACCTATTATTTCTACTACCCCCATCCCTCCGAATCCCGTTGGAACGATACCTGGAAGATCGGCGTGGCGGTCAGCAAATCCCCCTGCCGCGACTTCCACGATATGGGCTATATCGAGGGGATCGGCGGCTGGTGTATGATAGACCCCAGCATTTTCATCGACGATAACGGCATCAACTACCTCTATTTCGGCGGCGGCGCGATGCCGCGTGCCGTCATCCTCGAGGACGATATGATGACCGTGAAGGACGGCACCGTTTACGAAATGGAAGGTCTTGAGGATTTCCACGAGGCGTCCTACGTCTTCAAGCGCAACGGTCTCTACTATATGACCTACTCCGATAACCTCGGCGGCAATAACCGGATGCACTACGCCGTTTCCGATCATCCGCTCGGTCCGTGGGAGCACCGCGGCATCTACCTGACCCCGACCGGATGCGATACCTCGCACGGCTCGGTCGTCGAGTTCAAAGACCATTGGTACTGCTTCTACCATAACTGCGTGATCTCGGGCGGCAGAGGAAACCTCCGCTCGGTCTGCGTCGACGAGCTCTTCTTCGACGAGGACGGCGATATCCTGCCTGTCGTTCAGACGGCAAAGCCGCTCGACCCCGTCGGCACCGACGAATCCTTCCCCGCCGATACGCCCTTCGTTCCCGCCTCTTCCGCCGTCCGTCTTGACAGACGCGCAGAGCTCGGCGAGGACGGAAGCGCGAAGATCGAAAAGGGCAGAAACCTGATCTTCACCAAGCTCGACGGGATGGAGGGCGGCAGAGTATCGCTCCATTTCGTTTACGAATCGGCCGTTCCCCTTTCGCACCTCCGCCTTATCGTCAACGATACCGATTGGTCTTATGTCAATCTCGCCGCGGGTTACGAGACCGCCGCCTTCACCGTTCCGCTGAAGGCGGGCAGAGTCAATACCGTCCGTCTTGAATTCACCGACGGCGAAGGGCGCTTCCGCGGCTTCTATACCGAAGCACTCGACTGAATGAAGGATAAGAAAATGAATCAGAATCCCATTCCCGTTATGGTCCGCATCCATTCGGTCATCACCGATCTGACCGTTCCGCTTCCCCCTGACGAAGAGCCCGATATGACGATGCTCTTCCCGGGCGCCGGAAACGAGGAGGCGCCCGCGCGCGAGACCGTGAGCTGCGCGGTCACCGGAAGGATGACCTCCGATCCCGATTATCTCCGCGTTTCCTACTCGGAGCGCGAGGATATGGGCTTTTCGGACGATACGACGACCACGATCTACTATAAAAAATCCGAGCCCGGCGTCGTCACGATGGTCCGCACCGGCGGCGTTTCGACCGCGATCCGCTTCTCGGACAAAGAACCGCGCCAGGTCGTTTCCTACAACACCGGCGTGATCCCGGTGGATTTCGTCATCCACACCAATAAGATCCGGAACAACCTCACCGAAAAGGGCGGCGAGCTGATCCTCGACTACGACCTTGAGATCCGGGGCGCGCGCACGCAGCGCACCCTGCTCCGTCTGCGCGTGACGCCGGAGGCGGACGCGTGACCGGCGCGGAATTCGGTGCCCTGCTGAAAAAGGGCATTTCGGGCGGGTTCCTCTTTTACGGCGAGGAGACCTACCTGAAGCACCGCTATCTTGAGGCGGTACGGAAGGAGATCGTTCCCGATCCCACCCTCGACGCCTTCAACCGCTACCGGTTCGACGAGAGAAGCTACGATCCCGACGCTCTGCGCGGCGCGATCAGTTCCTTCCCCATGATGGCGGAAAAGAAGCTGATCGAGCTCCATTCCCTGCCTCTTTCCCAAATGAAAAGCGGCGAGATGAGCGAGCTGACCGACGCGCTTTCCTCGATCGCGCCCGACGACGGCACCGTCCTGATCCTTTACACCGAGCCGGAGGAATTCGATCCCGGCACGCCGAAAAGACCCTCTTCCCTTTTCAAAACGCTTTCCGGCATCCTCACGCCGGTCCTCTTCGACCGCGAGACCCCCGCAAGGCTGAACAAGTGGATCACGCAGCATTTCGCGGCGGAGGGCGTCTTTGCCTCCTCCGATCTCGCCCTGCGTCTGACCGACTACGTCGGCAAGGATATGTACGCCCTTTCCGGGCAGATCGAAAAGCTCGCCGCCTACGTCCGCGCGAACGGACGGGATCACCTCACCGACGAGGATATCACCCTCGTTGCCTGCCGTTACCGCGAGCCGCAGGCGTTCGATTTCGCGAACGCGATCCTCGACGGGAATCTCTCCGAGGCGCTTTCCCTCCTTTCCGAAAAGAAGCTGCGGAAGGAGCCGCCCGAGATCATTCTTTCGGGCGTTTCCACCGTGTTCTGCGATCTGCTCACCCTCCGTCTCCTCTACGACAACGGCTGCCAGCCGAAGGAAATGTCGGCAAAGACCGGGATGCACGAGTACCGCGTGAACCTCTACCTGCGTACTGCGGTCAAAAAGAGCGCTTCGGTCTATAAAAAGGCGCTTTCGCTCTGCGCCGACGCAGACCTGCGGATCAAATCCACGCCTCTCGATCCTTACGTTCTCCTCGACCGCCTCGTCGTCGAGACGGCGACCCTCCGGTGACGCCGATGAAGCTCTTTACGAAAGAATCGCTGAAAGCAAGGTTTTCCTTCGTTCTGCCGGTCTCGGTCGAACTGATCTTCATCCTGCTTTCCGCCCTCTTCACCGTTCTTGCACTCTTTTCGGGAGACAGATCCCCGGTCACGCTCGCGACCGTCGTCCTCGCCCTGCTGTCGGTCACGGTGTGGATCGCGGTCACGATCCTCGCGCACGGGTCTCACGGCAAAAAGCTGCTCGTTTTTCAGACCGTTTTCTGGTTCGCCGCGATCTTTGTCTGGCTCGTGTCGATCCCTCTGAACGGCGTGATGACGGGAACGGGGGCAGGCGTGTATTTCTTCTTTCTCGCGCTCAATTTCCCGACCGTCAGTTATCTGCCGCTGATCGGGCTTCTGGACATTTCGTCCGCCGTGGTCGAAACGGTTCTCACGCCGATCCCCGCGCTCCTTCTTGCCGTTTTCAGCCTCGTACTGCTGTTACGCCTCCCGAAAGAGAATCAAAAGAATGGAAAACAAACTGAAAATCGAAAAAATCGTTCTCGTTGAGGGAAAATACGACAAAATCAAGCTCGATTTCATCCTCGACGCGACCGTGATTCCCTGCGACGGCTTCGGCATTTTCCGCGAAAAGGAAAAAGCGGTTCTGCTCCGCCGCCTCGCGAAGGAGCGGGGGATCATCGTGCTCACCGACGCCGACGGCGCGGGACTCGTGATAAGGAATCACCTGAAAAACCTCCTCTCCGGGAACGACGTCATTCACCTCTATACCCCTGCCGTCCCCGGCAAGGAAAAAAGGAAGGTCTCTCCCTCGAAGGCGGGACTGCTCGGCGTGGAGGGCATCGACGCCGAGACCCTGCGCGCGCTTTTCCTCCCTTACGCTGCGGGAGAAAACGAAACGAAGAAAAAAGCCTCGCTCACGAAGGTCGACTTCTATACCGACGGTCTTTCGGGCGGGGAAAACAGCGCGGCGCTGCGGAAAGCCTTCTGCGCCGAAGCGGGATTTCCCCCGGAGATCAGCGCCGGATCGCTGCTGGAGGCGGTCAATCTCCTCTTTTCCGAGGAGGAATACCGCGGCATATTAACGAAAATCAAAGGATAAAAACGAAATGAACGAAGAAAAAAAGCCCGTTTCCGAAGAAACGGATAAAAAGAAAAAAAGCACGAGGGAGATCGTGCTGTATATCATCTTCGGGGTTCTGACGACACTCGTCAATTTTCTCGTCTATACCCCGCTGACAAAGGCGCTCGGCGCCGACCGTCCGATTCCGGTCTTCGGGCTGTTCACCCTGCCGTGGTATCAGATCGCGAACGTGATCGCGTGGGTCGCGGCAGTGCTTTTCGCCTTCTTTACGAATAAGCTTTTCGTCTTCGAGTCGAAGAGCTTTCAGCCGAAAGTCGTTTTTCCCGAGCTTTTCTCCTTCGCGGGAGCGAGAGTGCTGACTTTGCTGATCGAAAACGGGATCATGTACCTCTTCATCGACCTGATCCACGCCGACAAATGGGGGATCGTGGTCTGGGGCGCGGGTCTCTTCGGACAGAACGGCGATTTCGCCATCAAGGCGGGCGCCGAGGTCATCGTCATCATTCTGAACTACGTTTTCAGCAAGCTGTTTATCTTCAAGAAAAAGGAAGAATAAGACACAAAAGGCTATCGTTCGACCATTTATGCACACAACGGAAAACCGCCCCGATGGGCGGTTTTCTATATTTAGTCGATTAGTCGAGGAAGCCTTCTCTGATCTTCACGCCGAAGGCTTTGGCGATGACGCGGAGGTCGTCGTCGGTGATGGTCTGAAGCCACGGCTTGCCCTCGATCTTCATATAGATCTCTGCTGCCTTCTCGGCGGTCTCGATCAGACCGAACGCTTCGTCAAGATCCTTGCCGACGCCGTAAATACCGTGCTGCGCCCAGACGACGAGGCGGGCGGTCTTCATCTTTTCGGCGGTCGCTTCGCCGATTTCGTTGGTGCCGCAGAGCATCCACGGAAGGACGTTGACGCCGTCCGGGAAAACGACCATGCACTCGGTGCACATCTGCCACAGCGTGTGGGAGAATTCCTTTTCGTCAAGCGGATGGATGAAGGACATGGCGAGCAGATTGACCGGATGGCAGTGCATCACGACGCGGTTTGCGGGGTCGATCGCGCGGCGGACGGTGTGGGACATCAGGTGCGCGGGAAGCTCGGAGGTGAATCTGCCGCCGTCCGAATAGCCCCAGATCAGCTCGGCGGTGTCACCGGAAGCGCTCAGGCGGAAGAGACCCATATTGCGGGCGGGATCGTACTTGACGTTCTTGAAATATTTACCGGTACCTGTGACGAGGAAGTATTCCCCGGCAAGCGCCGGCGCGGCAAAGCCGATCGGGATCTCGCGGATCACCTTTTTCGTATCGAAATACGGGCTGACCTCGTCCTCGTGCAGAAGCAGGCTGACGTTGCCCCCGTTGCGCTCGTCCCAGCCGTGGTCGTACATCAGCGAGACGGTATTGATCATATCGGTCATAAACTGCGGATATTCGTTCATCGTGATTCCCTTCATTCCTGATTTTTTTCTTATTATAGCCCCTTCCGGGCGGATTGTCAACGGTTATCAGTCACCGGCGCAGGAAAAAACGTAGGTATCGGTGGTCGGCTCGTAGATCACTCGTCCGGCACCGGTAAACGCCTTGATAAACTCCGAAACCGTGATCTTTCCGTTTGCGAAAAGGTGCGTCCTGCGCGCCAGCATCCGCTTGATCCCGTCGTGATCGCCGAGCATCGTCACGA
>JAKSPT010000007.1 GCA_024404495.1 Lachnospiraceae bacterium | reverse complement strand
TCGAGAATAAAAAGAGGACTCTAATACCTTGTTGATATTAGAGTCCTAATATGGTTGCGGGGGCGGGATTTGAACCACACGACCTTTGGGTTATGAGCCCAACGAGCTACCAGACTGCTCCACCCCGCGATATTGTTGGTGCCGGACACCGGGCTCGAACCGGTACGGGATGTTACTCCCACGGGATTTTAAGTCCCGGGCGTCTGCCTATTCCGCCACTCCGGCACGAGAAACCTCGTTTCCTGACAACGTTAGTATTATATCACGGAATTATCGGAATGTCAATACCCCGGACGATATTTTTTCAAAACAAATTTCGACGGGAAAACCGCGCACCCCGGTGCCCTTCCCTTTTCCGAAAAGGACGGGGCTGCCGCATCCGCTTCCGCAAAGAGGAAGCGATAAGCATCCATCCACTTTGCATCGGCGAAACAGCGGTCAGGATTCCGCCGTTTTGCGCATTATACGGCGTTTTTGGCTCGATAAACGCCATTTTTTACGCTGCCTACGTGCCAAACGGCGGCGTTCCGCCGCCGAGCCGGATTTGTCGGGGCTGCTCGCGTGCGTGCAGCAGCCCCGCGTTTTGGGTCATTTCATTCGATGCCGAGAACCGGATAGCCCGCGTCCTCCACCGCTTTTTTCAGTACGGCGTCGTCCGGTTTCCCGTTCAGCGTCAGTACGGCGGTTCCTTCGGTATGGCTGACCTCGACGCTTTCCACGCCGTCTATCGCTTCGAGTGTCTTCTTCACTCTTGCCTCGCAGTGCGGACACATCATGCCCTCGATCTTCATCGTTTTCTTCATTCTTTTTACTCTCATTCTTTCTCTGATATCGTTCAGAACGGTTTCGACGGCGTCGCCGCTGACCGGATCCTTCGCCTTTTTATCGTGCTTTGCCGTCAGAGGATCGAACAGATTCAGCCGCAGCGCGTTCATCACGACGCAGAAGCTCGAAAGACTCATTGCCGCCGCGCCGATCATCGGGTTCAGCGCCCAGCCGAACAGCCCGATATAACAGCCTGCCGCGAGCGGGATGCAGAGCGCGTTATAGAAGAACGCCCAGAACAGATTCTCCCGGATATTGCGCAGCACCGCGCGGGAAAGACGGACGGCGGCGGGAACGTCGGACAGTCTGCTCTTCATCAGCACGACGTCCGCGGCGTCGATCGCGACGTCGGTCCCGGCGCCGATGGCGATCCCGGTCTCCGCGGCGGTCAAAGCGGGCGCGTCGTTGATGCCGTCGCCGACCATCACGACCGGACCGAGCCCGGAAAGGCTTCTGACCACGGCTTCCTTCCCTTCCGGCAGGACGCCCGCGATCAGATGCGGGATCCCCGCTTTCCGGGCGACCGCCTTTGCCGTTCTTTCGTTGTCTCCGGTCAGCATCACGACCGTGACGCCCATATCGGCAAGCTCCTTTACCGCCCCTTCGCTCTCCGGTTTTACCCTGTCGGCGACCGAAAGGACCCCGAGCGGTTTCCCGTCAAGCGCGAAAAGAAGCGGCGTTTCGCCCCGGTCGGCAAGCGTGTCGGTCCTATCGGAAGCGAGGGGAGACCCGATCTTTCCCGTCACGAAGGAGACCGAGCCGCCGAGCAGCCTTTTACCTTCGCAAACGGCGGTCAGCCCGTTTCCGGGCAGCGCACGGAAGCCCGTGACCTCGTCCGGCGTCATTCCGCGCTTATCGCATTCTCTGATCACGGCACGGGCAAGGGGATGCTCGCTGTTCTTTTCCAAGGTGAACGCCGCGCGAAGGAGTTCCTCCTCGGCAATACCCTCCGCCGGGTAAATCCCGACGAGCTCCGGCTGTCCCTCGGTGACCGTTCCGGTCTTATCGAGGACGGCGATCCTTGCCTTCCCCGCAGCTTCAAGAGAGGCGGCGGTCTTGAAGAGGATCCCGTTCTTCGCGCCCACGCCGCTGCCGACCATAACGGCGACCGGCGTCGCGAGCCCGAGCGCGCAGGGGCAGCTGATCACGAGGACCGAAATCGCCCTCGCGAGCGAAAATTCAAAGCTCCGTCCGATCGTCAGCCATACGGCCAGCGTCAGAACGGCAATACCGACGACGACCGGAACGAACACGCCAGACACCCGGTCGGCGATCTTTGCGATCGGTGCCTTGGTCGCGGCGGCGTCGCTGACGAGTCGGATGATCTGCGAAAGGGTCGTATCCTCCCCGACGCGGGTCGCCTCGCACCGTAAAAAGCCCGATTGGTTGACCGTCGCGGCGGAGACCGCGTCGCCAATGGTTTTATCGGCGGGGATGCTCTCTCCGGTCAGCGCGGATTCGTTGACCGAGGATTCCCCCTCCAGAACGATCCCGTCGACAGGGACGCTTTCCCCGGGGCGGACGGTAAAGATATCGCCCTTTTTCACCTCTTCGACCGGAACGGTGACCTCTTTTCCTTCCCGGAGAAGGTTCGCCGTCTTCGGCGTGAGGCGCATCAGGGATCTCAGCGCGTCGGTCGTTCTGCCCTTGCTTTTCGCTTCGAGCAGCTTGCCTACCGTGATCAGAACGAGGATCATCGCCGCAGACTCGAAATAGAACTCGGTCGTCCATTCCGCGGCGGCTTCTGTCCCTTCCGTGATCTGCGCACCGGTCATCCGGATCAGCGCGTAAAGGCTCCAGAGATAGGACGCCGAGGAGCCGAGCGCGACGAGGGTATCCATATTCGGTGCGCCGTGAAGAACGCCCCGGAAGCCCGAGACGAAAAATTTTCTGTTGATCAGCATTACGGCGGAGGCAAGGAGAAGCTGAACGATCCCCACCGCGACCGGATTTTCTTCGAGAAACGGCGGAAGCGGGAAGCCGAACAGATTCCTTCCCATTGAAACGTACATTAAAACGAGGAGAAAGCCGAGCCCCGCAAAAAGGCGTTTGCGGATCGCGGGCGTTTCGGTATCGGCAAGCGGATCTTCGGTCTGCGAAGCGGAACGGTCGTCCGCCGTCTGCGCGCCGTAGCCTGCGGCTTCCACGGCGGCAATGATCCTGCTGTCGTCCGCGCTTCCCTCGACGCCCATGCTGCCGGTCAGCAGATTGACGGCGACCGATTCGACGCCGGGAACGGCGGATACCGCTTTTTCCACGCGCGCCTGACAAGCGGCGCAGGACATCCCCGTGACACGGAACCGTTTCATCCGATCCTCCCCTTTCCGAAAACAGTATCTCTCATTTTCGAGTACAGTATAACACCCGCCCGGATTTTTGTCAAGAATACGCGGCCCCGCCACCGAAGAAAACCCGGTTTGAATCTTGACAACCGGCACGGACGGTGCTAAACTGTCAAAAGTTCCGTGACGAAAGCGGAACGCAAACGTTTCTTTCCGGAGGAATTCGCCTTGCTCCTCTTTCTGTATCTCGGGCTGTATTTTGCCGCTTCCTTCATCGGTTCGTGCAGCGTCAAAAAGAACAGCGCCACCCTCGGCGGCGGAAAAACCGACCGTCCCGTCTTCGTGATCATCACTGCCGCCATCGCCTGCCTCTTTTTTGCCGCGATGAACGGTTTTGCGATCCGATTCAACGCCGTTACCCTGCTCTACGCCTGCGGGTTTTCGGCTGTCGTTCTTTCTTCCCTCGTTCTGACCCTCGCGATCTACCGCTGCGCCAGCATCCCGGCGGTCAGCGTGATCCGCAGTACCTTCAACCTGCTCACGACCTCCCTCCTCGGCTCCGCTCTTTTTTCCGAGAAGATCGCCGCAAACACGTGGGTCCGTATCGCTCTGCTGATCGTCGCCTCCGTCCTGATCTATTTTTCCCGGACAAGGGTGACGCAAAAAGCGGTACCGGGCGCCGCGAAAGAAGCCGGACGCGGAAACCGCGCGGTTTTCTTTTTGCTGATGGCGCTGCTCGTTCTTTCCGCCTGCTTCACGACCTTGATCACCAAAAGCTTTTCCGCGCGGGAAGACGTCACCGACGCGAACAGTTACTATTTCGCGACGAACCTGATCATGCTCCTCGCAGGTACCGTGTGGCTCCTTTCGGTCGGAAAAGGCGATCTGAACATGGTCGGAGCCGGGCTGAAAAGCCTGAAGCTCGGGGATTACGCCGTCATCGTCCTGCAAACCGTTTCTTCCAACGTCGTTTCGCTCGTTACCGTCCCCCTCGTCGCGATGCTGGACGTCGCGAGTTTTTCCGCCTATTCCTCCGCGATCAGCGTCGTTGCCGCGACGGTCGCCTCGATCTGCTTCCGGGAAAAGCAAAACGTCTTTTCCCTCTCCGCGATCGTCATCGCGATCGTTTCCTTCCTCATCGGCGCGCTTTGATCCATAAACGCAAAACGGCCGCTTCCCGTGTTTTCGCCGGGAAGCGGTCGTTTTCATTTCCGTTTACTTGAGAGAAGGCTGTTTGCCGCCGACCTGAAGGTCCTTGTTCGCGGCGTTCTGCTTCTGATTCACGTTCTGACGGTTCTTCAAGAACTGTTCCTTTTTCTCAACGCCCTGATTGATGAGGCGGAAAACGTCGTCACGCTCCGCGGACATCGGTCCTTCGGAGAAGCCGGAAGCGGCAAGGTGCTCGTTGGTCTCCTTGAGGGTCTTGTCGGATTCGTCCATACGCTTCGAGGCGGCTTCCGCAAAGGCGACCAGACGGTTGGCGAGGTCAAGGCGGTATTTGCGCATCGAGGAGGGGATGGGACGGATCTCCGTCTTTTTTGCGGTGATGTATTCCTGCGCGGCGGCACGGATGCGGTCGAGATGGTACTTATAAGTGGAAGCGGAAAGGGTGGGCGCCAGACCGGAATCGGCGTTCACGAAGGCGTTGACCGCGTTCTTCATCCGCTCGAATTCCTCGTGGTTGACGTGCCCCTTCTTTCTGCCGTTTTCAAAGGTCGAACGGAAGCCGTACAGACCGCTGCTGACCGACAGCTTGATATGATACAGCGCGCTGTTTCTGTTGAAGGCGTCGGGACGCATTGCCGCGGTCTTTTCGCGGATGGCGTCGCTGCTCCGTTTCAGGTCAAGATGCTTCTGATAGAGGCGCTCGAATTTGTCGCAGTCGGCGCGGGTCTTTTCGTAGTTTGCCTTATTCTGCTCGTATGCGGACTTGTATCCGGCAAGTCTTCTCTCCGCGGTCTCGACCTTATCGAACGCTTCGAGTTCTTTGTTTCTGATGGTCGTTCTTTCCTGGCTCAGGTATTCGCCCTGATTGAAAACCTCTTCCTTTTCGGTGAGCAGCGTCTTTCTGCGGGCGTACAGCCCCGCGAGCTTGGCGTCGAAGGTCTCCTCTTTTGCCTTTGCCTCAAGCTTCCTGATCTCCTCGTCGAGCTCGTATCTTCTGGCGAAGATCGCGTCCTTGCGTTTCATCTCGAGCGCGTCGAGCTTTTCGATCTCTTCAATATTGCCCTTCGCAAGCGGAATATGGTCATACGCGTCCTGAATCATGGTAATATCGTGATTCATATCCGGGTTTTTCGCGGCTTCACTGCGGATCTTTTCTCTCTCCGCCCCGATATTCCGGTACGCCTTGTTCCAGGTACGGAGGTACTCGCCGGGTGTTCTGATGTTCTTATCGATCGAGTCGAGAATTTCGGCGTCCTCGACACCGTATATCTCCGCGAGCTCGTTCTTGAAACCCGTAAACTTCTCGTAAAGATCCGCCGCTTCCGTGACGGAGCGGACCTTCTGATCGCGGTAAGATTGAAGAAGCTTGGGCGATAATTTCGTGACGTAAGTCTCGCCGTTCTTCAGCTTTTCTTCAAACTCTGCGGGAGAAAGGTCCTTCAGACCGTTTTCGGTAAGATAGCGGTCAAAGCGGTCTTTCAGATCGTTCAGCCTGTCTTCCTTGCGGAGCAGACCGACGTATTCTTTTGATTTCTCGACCGCTGCCTTTTCATTTTTGGTCATTTTTGAGGTCACGGTCTGCTTTTCCCTATCGGAGAGGAATTCCTCATAACCATTCAGGGATTCCCGAAGCTGATCGATCGTTTCCTGATATTTCGCGGAGCGGAGAGAAATCTGGGTCTCCTCGGAGCTGAGAATGTTCTGCTCCTCGTATTTTTTGCTGATGACTTCCGCGTTTTCGTGCACCTTCTGCGCGATCTCGCTTTCGTGTGCGACGGTATCGCTGATCTCCTCGTCGAGCGCACTGAGGTCCGCGCTGAGCGCGTCAACCTTTTTGGAATGATCGGCGATCTGACGGTCAAGGTTCGCGATCTGCATGATGCTGTCGAGCTTGAGGTCGTGATACTCGGACTGCAGACGTTCGACCTCCCCGCTGTTCTTCAGATCGTTATAGTTTTTTTCGTTCTCGGCGGCAGCCTTGCGGAATTGTTCTTCCTTGGCGAGCATATCGTAGTAACTGTTGTAGTTCAGCTTCCCGTCAAAGGAATACAGCTCGGTCAGATACCCGCGCTTTTCCGCGTCGAAGGCTTCAAGACCGGCGTTGAATTCGGCGAAGCGGCTCTGACTGTCCATATAATCGGTCTCAAAGGAAAGCTCCTTCATTTTCTTGGTCGTTCTCCACAGACGGCGGAAGTCGTCCTTCGCGAGGGCGGCGTCAAGCTCCGCGCCGATCGCCTCGTTGTTTTCGTTCGGCATCGGCATCCGGAGATCTGCGTTCGGGATCGCTTCTTTGATCGCGTCCCACGCGGCGTCAAGCTGCTCAGGGGTGCTTTCCGCATTGTCGAGGATCGCGAAATTCGCGTCGAGAATATCGAAGGAACGGACCGCGCTTTCATAGATTTCGCGGTATTCGTTCCCCTTCCAGCCGCCGGAAAGAGAGGAGCGGAATTCCTCCCGCACTTCCGCGAGTTTTGCTTTGAGCGCCGTCAGATCGTCTTTGAATTTTCCGTATTTCGGTAACATCATTTTTTCCTGCCTTTTTCGTTTTTTTCGTGCCTTTCACCCATAATACCCCCGGATGAAAGGAAAAATTACATTTACGGGAAAAATTATATCACATTTTTTTCAAAAAAGCCATATATTCCATATATTGTTTTCAAAAAGTACAAGAAAACCATTTTTTGGGGAGGATGGAATTGTCACTAATGGAAATTTTATAAATTACCGGAAATTTTTATATTTCACTATTGACATCAACCGATATTTGGTATATAATAGCATTGCAAGTCCCGGAAGTGAGAAATTTCAAAACCAACATTTCCATCAAAAATGAAAAAGGAAGAAAAACCCTCACGATCCGGAACGCTGACAGCTTCCGGTTTGTTTTCTATCGGGAGTTGTTCGCATACACGGCTCCGTGTAACGGAAAGCGTATTGCTTTCATATTATATAAAGGTCTTCCACGCCGATCCGAAAACGAAAGAAGGCGCCGACTTTGCGAGCGATCATCATCGATGACGAACCGCTGATGCTCAGTCAGTTTCAGCTTCTCAGTGCCGGAATTCCCGACCTCACGGTCGTCGGACAGTTCTGCCGCGGAAGCGAAGCCGTTGAATTTCTGAAAAAGAACGAAGCGGAGATCGTTTTCCTCGACGTCATGATGCCCGATATGAACGGCATCGAATGTGCGAAGAAGATCAAAGCGTTCCTTCCCGATATCCTGACCGTCTTCATTTCCGCTTATGACCGATACGTCCGCGAATGCAACGAGATCGGCGGCGATTACTATATCGTCAAGCCCTGTTCGCAGGAAATATTGGAAATGACGGTCGAGAAAATGAAGCTGCTCCAAAAACGGCAGCGAAAAAGCGTCTTTATCCAGACGTTCGGCCGCTTCTCCGTCCTGAAGGACGGGATCCCGGCGAAGCTTACCGGGAAAGCGAAGGAGATCCTCGCCCTCATCGTTTCCAGAAGAGGAAGAGAGATCAGCAACGAAGAGCTATACAGTACGATCTGGGAAGACCGGCCGTACAGCAATAAAGCGATGAAGGTCTACTACAACGCCCTCACGCGTCTGCGGGAGGCGCTCGAAGAGAACGGGCTTTCCGGTCTCGTGATCTCATCGGGCAGAGGGCAGCGCGCCAACACCGAGCTGTTCGACTGCGACTATTACGATATGCTGGACTCCAATATGAAGGACAGCGACAAGTTCTCCGGCGAATTCCTCTCCGAATACTCGTGGGGGGAATACATCCTCGGCGACATTCTCGAATGGTACCGACGGAACGACGCCAAAGAACAGAAAAAAGAGCAGGAGCAAAAAACAGACGCCGTTCGGGTATGAATCCGGAGGGGTCATCGGCAAGCCGGGGAAACGCCCGGATGAGTGTGAAGCTCCGCCGCAGTGAAATAAATCAACTGCTTTAGCCCGCGGGTCCCGGAAAGCCGGCAACGTGCGACGGATAGGTTGATATATAAAAACGTTGGCATAGTTGGCTTTTATACGAGCCGGAAAGGAAACCGCCGAATGGGACAACAGACACTGCGAAGCATAATGAACACCGCCGTTGAGAAAAAGGCGTCTGATATCCATCTTTCGGTCGGTACCCCGCCGAGCCTCCGCGTCAACGGCAAGCTTCTCCGTCTCGGAGAGGAACCCCTGACCGGCGAAGAAACCGCAGCGTTTGCACAGCAGCTGCTCGGCGAACGCCTTTGGGCATCCTATCTGGTCGACGGTGAATGCGATACCTCCTTCACGATCGACGATACGGTGAACTTCCGCGTCAACGTCTTTCGTCAGAGAGGCTACTGCGGCGCGGTCCTGCGTCTGATCCCATCGGAGCTGCCGACCCTTGACGGTCTGCATCTGCCGCAGGTCTTCCGCAGTCTATGTACGAGAAGAAACGGTCTGATCCTCCTCACCGGTCCTACCGGAAGCGGTAAAACGACCACGCTCGCCGCGATGATCGAATATATGATCCGCACGCGAAACGAGCATATCATAACGATAGAGGACCCGATCGAGTTCATATTCCCCCACGGATGCGGCATCGTAAACCAGCGTCAGGTGGGAACGGACACCGAAAGCTTTGCAAGTGCACTCCGCAGCGCGCTGCGTGAAGACATCGACGTTATCATGGTCGGTGAAATGCGAGATCTTGAAACGATCTCCGCGGCGCTGACAGCGGCGGAAACCGGACATCTCGTTCTCGCCACCCTGCACACCATCGGCGCGGCGCAGACGATAGACCGTGTGGTCGACGTCTTCCCTGCCGAACAGCAGGAGCAGATCCGCATTCAGCTCGGTTCCGTTCTGGAGGCGGTCATTTCACAGCAGCTTCTGCCGAATATGGAAAAGAACGGCAGAGAGCTTGCCTTGGAGATCATGGTCTCCAATCACGCGATCTCCAATCTGATCCGCGAAGGAAAAACGGATCAGATCAAGAATATCATGCAGATCAACAGCAACAACGGTATGGTCACGATGGATCAATCCCTCATTGAATTGTACCGTGCAAGAAAAATTGATGAGATCACGCTATTAAAATACAGCGTAGATCCGATGGAGATGCGCCGTCTGCTCGGAAGATAACCTTCCCTGCGTTTCGGAAAACCGGAGGTTTGGGTCCTGCCCGCACTTGTTTCGGATACCATACCGGAAGATGGAAGAATTCAATTTTGAATACGCGTTTCCCATAAAAGAAAACGCGGAAAGGCTTGGTGATACCGTTGGCTCAGTTTTTATGCCGTTACATGAACGACAAAAGCCAGGTAAAAGAGGAAACCATTCACGCAACAGACCGCGATGACCTGAACGGTATGATGCGGGAGCGCGGCTTCCGGGTCATTCGCATTGAAGAGATAAAAGATTCCCCGGCGAATATAGATATCTTCAAGAAGAAGTTAAGCAAAAAATCGCTTACCCTGTTCTGCCGACAGCTTTCAACGATGCTGACGGCGGGCATCCCGATGGTCAAATGCTTCGAGGTTCTGGAAGCACAGACCGAGGATAAATTGCTGAAGGAAAGATTGGTCAGCCTGCAAAACGACGTGCTGTCGGGTTCATCCCTTTCGATGGCAATGAGCAAATTCCCGAGCGACTTCCCGGATATGCTCGCGGAAATGGTCCGCGTCGGTGAGGTCACCGGTGACCTGAACGGCGTCCTGCTCAGAATGGCGGAGCAGTACGAAAAAGACGGAAAGGTCGCGTCAAAGGTCAAGGGAGCGCTCACCTACCCGCTCGTCGTCGTCTTCGTCGCGATCGCGGCGTGTGTCTTCATGCTGATCAAGGTCGTTCCGTCCTTCGTCGATATCTTCGATTCGCTGAATACGGATCTTCCGCTCGCGACGCAGATCCTGTTGGACGTCAGCAATTTCCTCACCAAGAAATGGTACGTTGCATTATTGCTTGTACCGATCATCGTCATCCTGCTCATCTTCCTCTTCCGCACGAAGAGCGTGAAGTACACCGTTGACAAACTGAAGGTCACGATGAAGGGAATCAGCGGACCGCTGCAGAAGCTTGCCGCTTCCCGTTTCGCCCGCACCCTCTACACCCTGATCACGAGCGGCGTGCCGATCGTACAGGCGCTCGGCTACGCCAAGCGAAACGTGCAGAACACCTATATGGAAGAGCACATCGACAGAATGATCGTCGGCGTGCGGCAGGGCAAAGCAATGTCCTCGATGATGGCGGAATCCAACGCCTTCCCCAAGATCCTCGTTTCGATGCTTGCCGTCGGCGAAAGCTCCGGCGACCTCGAGGGTATGCTGAAAAAGAGTGCGGAGTATTTTGACGACGAAGCCTCCGCCGCGGTCGAGCAGCTCACTACCATTATTGAGCCGATCATGATCGTCATCGTCGGTCTTCTGATCGGCGCGCTCGTCATTTCGCTGTACGCGCCTATGTTCGGTGCGATCAGCGCCATTCAGGGGTCCGTCTGACGCCCTTCCCCACAGTCCCATCCGGGATAGCAGAGAGTCCCGTTTGGAAATAAATCACCCCAAAAGACTAAAAACACAGAAAGAGGTACACTCAAATGAAAAACACCCGCAAACAGAAGAAAGGCTTCTCCCTTATCGAGCTCGTTATCGTTGTCGCTATCATCGGTATCCTTGCTCTTATGATCATCCCGCAGTTCAACAACGTCACCAGAGACGCTAAGATCAAGACCTACGAGAGCAACTGCCAGAACGTCGTTTCCGCTTACGCTATGTACCAGGCAGGTCACAACGGTGATCTTCCCACCGCAGGCACTGCCCTCGATCCCTACATCAACGTCGGTTTCGCCGCTATGGCAGGCAAGCCCACCGGTGCTACCTACACCATCGCCGCTGACGGTACCTTCACCGCTGCTTACACCGACGACGCAGGCACTGCTCATCCCTTCACCTACCCGACCAGCACCAGCACTTCCGGATCCTAATTACAAAACAAGATAATCTGATTATCTCTGCATAATTTAAATGCTTTTCCCGCAGGGAGCAAAAAAGCTCTCTGCGGGAAATGGTGTCATTATGATCGGAGGAAATTTCCGATGAAATTATTGAGGAAAAAGAAGGTCGGATCCTCCCACATCATCGTATTGGGAGTACTCGTCCTTATTTCTGTATTTTCGGTATATATCGTAAACCAACTTCAGAACGCAATTTACCAGATCAATGCCTACTCCATGCAGATGCAGGCGTATTACCTCTCCTACGAAGCGACCACCGCCTCGATCTCGGCGCTCCTTGCGGATGACGAAGCTGCCCTGCTGTACAACGCCGACGGTTTCCCGATGAGTGACGGAATGACGCATACCTTCGACGGCAATACCGTCGGGCACAGCGATATCGTAATGTCGAGGCAGGTTTATCCCTATTACGAGGTGGAATTTGCCGATTGGGTCCAGATCGACGTTACGACCACGATCCCGGATCACCGTCTCGGGCGTCCGGAGGGCTCCGTTTTCACTTACCAGACCAGATCGCTCGTTCTCGTCGATAACCCCATGGTCCAGCTCTTCAACAAGGATCCCTCGGAGCTCGTCTACACGCCCGCCGAGACCACGTCCGACTCGTTTATTCCGGGTCCTCTGGAGCCTGTCGTCGGCGGTTGAGAAAAGGACAACGTCATAAAAAGCACAAGGCGCATCCGCATTCCATTTTGATATTCATATTCAATATTGATTCATTTGCTCTTCGGCTGTATGGATCCCAACGCGCGGATCCGATACCGACCAAATCAACCGTAAGAGGTTAAAATTATGAAAAAGTTATTTCACAAGGGCGTAACCATGATCGAGCTCGTCGTTTCGCTTGCCCTGATGGGGCTCGTTACCACGGCTGCGGTCTCCGTTCTCACGCTCGGCGTCCACGGCTTCAACGCGACGAAGCAGGTCATCGACGTTACGATGGCAGATACCGACTTTGCCACGAGGATCAGCACCGCCATCCGAAACAGCGGTACTTCCTTTACGATCCCGCAAAACTCCTTTAAGCAAGCAAATTTCACTCAAGGATGGAACTACCTCGGTCTGATGTCCCACGTTTTTATCGATAAGACAATCAGCCGCACCGGAGAAGAGATCCCGGATGCAGACGCGCTCGTTTACGTCGAATGGTACAAACCAACCGAAGATGACCCCGTACCCGATGAAACCAAGCTTGCCAACAATCAGAGTGTCTACCACAGCAGAGAAGACGGTGATTTCATTATTACCATTCTCGGTCACTCCTACGTCGACAGAGCGGGCATCGCTCGCAATTATACCCTTACCTTTGAACCGACCGACCCCGACAATCACGCCGCACAGTCGGTGAAATACACCTTCGGTACGCTCGGCGACAGCGATTCCACGATTCAAACCGTGCTTGAGTCGATCAACGCGATCCAGACCGTGTATCAGGGCAGCAAAACCAACCCCGCAACGGCGATCGCCTTCCGTACCGACTTCAACTCGAGCAGTTATTCCTCCTCGTACACCGCGGAAAGAAACGTATACGGCACCGTCGTTCTGGTGATGGACTGCTCGGGTTCCATGAACACCTACAAACTTGCTCAGCCGATGAGAGATACGGCAAAACAGTTTCTGGATGATATCGCGTTAAAGAACGGACACATGAACGCGCTCCTCGTCCCCTTCGCCCAATACGCCGACCACACGAACACCGCTATAAGTTATTATAATTTCAAAAATTACACTCCGATACTCGACGTAGTAAACATCCGCCAGAACCTCGGCACCCATATGACCAAGAATAAATACGATGAGGGTCTCAAAGGTACGATTGACCAGATGATAATCAGCGGCAACACCAACCTCGGTGACGGTCTCCGCGTCGCTTATTGGAAGCTTCATAATTATGAAACCACGCTCCGTACCACCATCACCCGAACTCCCGATACTACAGGAAACAGCATCGCAAACCCCATCCACCTTGTGATCCTTTCCGACGGTGAAATGAACAGATACCTGTATCAAAATGGTAAGTCAACCACTACGTTTTACACCGGTGACGGGAACGTGCCCGGGGGAACGGCTTCCACTGCCGTATTGGGTTCGGGAGCTGCCAATTCCCGTAAATATATCAGTGCTTCGAACGGAATCGGTAAAAAGATCGAAGACGAATTTCACCCTACCGTCTACGTCGTCAACCTGAATCGCGGTATGGCAGACGCCGATCTCAACGCCATAAAAGCCCAATTTCCCGATGTCCAGACCTTTGAAGCCGGCAACTTTGAGGAAATGGCTTCCGTATTCTCCGAAATCGGCAACCGCATCAACGGTCAGATGTGGG
The DNA here is from genome assembly GCA_024404495.1 of Lachnospiraceae bacterium. GTDB lineage: Bacteria > Bacillota > Clostridia > Oscillospirales > CAG-272 > CAKRZE01. The sequence goes on along the minus strand of JAKSPT010000007.1, from coordinate 67,746 downwards.
CGTATGAAGGACCGAGGCTCGGATGATGAAACGGCTCACGAAGTTCAGAAAAGGGTATTCGCTCGTCGAGATCCTGATGTCCTTCGCGCTGATCGGCGTCCTTATCCTGATGGTCGGCGGCGCCGTCACCTCGACGTTCAAAACGGCTACCCTTCTCCAGAAGATCCCCGCCACCTATTTCTCCGGGCAGGACGCGGTGGAGAACAAGATCGACTTCTACGAAAAAAAGCTCCTCCGGAAGTATAACCTCGAAAAGGTCCTCGCCGCCGGCGGCTTAAGCGACGAAGAAGAAAGCAGAATCAATGCGGAGCTTACAGCGCTTGTGGAAGAGCTTGCCGCCGCCGGGGATGGAGAAGAAGTAGAAGTGGGTTCGACCACTCTTTTCGGAAAAGAAGTTCCCCTTTACAAGTACAAGGTCACGCTCAACAAGACCATCTCCCGTGACGACCTCGAGGACGACTACGACAACACGGTCACCCTTTACGCAGGAACCGCGGGCGGTGTCCGCTACGAGCGGCCCGTTCCGGTCATCGACACCGTTACCATCTCGATCATCGGCAAAGGGTCCGCACAGGAAATCTTCAACGCTTATTCGAACACCACCGCAAAAGTGAGTTACACTTACGCGGATATCAACGAGACCTATCAGCAGACGGTGCTGTACCGCTGGTACGTTTCCTCCGGCAGACAGCGCGCCGTATGGTACGCTAACGGGCTGCAGGGCGTTCCCGAGGAGCAACTCGGCGCGTTGATGCCGATCTACCCCGCCGATTTTACCCCCGTTACCGCAAGCGGCAACACCGAGGAACTTTTCGTCACCCCCGATTACAAAGGGAAATTCATCCTCTGCGTCGCTACGCCTCTGAGTAAAAACGGTAAGATGGGGCAGGAGGTCGCAAGCAATCTGATCTATATCGACGATATTCCCGTCAAAAATTCGAGCAATCAGGACATCAAATACCGCTCCGTCATAGACCCTTCTTTGATGACGCTCTACCACGATAGTGCCGCCGACTGCGTAACGATCCCCGTCGGTAGTCTTCTCAGCACGAGCGCGGCACCCTCCACGACCTCGCATGATTCCGGCTTTTCTACCGTCACCGGCATCGGATACAGTGCACCTTATATCGATCTGAACGGCGCTTACATCGACGGCGCCGAGGATACCAAGACCCGGTTCATTCATTTCGTGGAAGATGGCGATAATCACGAACTCATCCGGTCCAGATTTACCTACAATGCGAACGACGTCATATTTGCTGTCGTGAAAAACAACGCGGGAGAGGATACGAGCCCGAATTTCCTCAAAGTAGCGACAGACCATGGACTGTTCACCGACACCTTCGGCTTCGCAAAAATGTACAAGACGTATGGTCCGAACGACCGGGGCTGGTGTATCGTCCGAATGGATATGAACCAGTACTCCAACATACTTTTGGCTAATTTTTTGTCGCTTTATTACTACGTCGGAGACGCCGACGTCGATATCGCCGAGCTGATCGTCGTCAGTAACCCCTCCTCCTCAGAGGCAAAACAGATCGCCGAATACCTCGGTTCGAAGTACAATATCAATACCAATAATAATTAAAATCGGCAGCGTCAGCTGTACGAAGGAGAAAACCTATGCCCGAAACAACCAATACCGCCCCGAAAACGGGGGCGAAGCGCAAACAGAGCGACTTCCGGAAGTACGCTAACGGTAAAGTCGTCTTCGCGTTTGACTTCGGCGAATATTCCGTGAAGATCGCCGTCCTGAAGATCAAACGCAACGGCGCAGAGATCCGCAATCTTTTTACCGTCGAAAACGCGGAGGGTCTTCCCCGCCTCGACATGAGCACCCTGAAAAACTGGCGCGCACGCATTCAGCGCGCTCTCTCCCAGCGCAACCTCGGCGGTGACGATCATTACGCCGTCTGCACCTTCGGCGCAAAGACGTTTATCCACCGTCAGCTCGAGATCCCCTACGTTGAGGAAAAGGACCGCCCCGGTCTGGTCGAAAGCGAAATGAGCCAGCTTCTCGCTCTCGAAACCGGCGCTTACCTCTTCCAGCACGAGGTCATCGAGGAGCTCGTCGTCAAGGAAAGCAGCGACCCCGAAACCGAACCCGAAAAGAAAACCAAGGTCTGGGCGGTCGCCATGCCCCGTGATACCTGCACCGCTGCTTTCGATCTGCTCCGCTCGATGAAATTCAAGCCCCTTGTTATGGATATCCACGCAAACGGTATCCGCCGCTTCCTTACCGCGGACGATTTCTATGCCGCTTCCACCGCCGGTCAGACCGTCGCCTGCCTCGATTACGGTATGACCCATACCGAGATCTCCTTCATCCGCGACGGCAAGCTGCTCGGCAATACCCTGCTCGACGCCGGCGACGGAAGACTCGTCTCCGAGGCAATCAACGCGATGGGCAACCGCGCCGCCGATACCGCCAATCCCTTCAAGCTCGCCGTTTCTCCCGAGGAGGTCTGCGCTATCCTGACCAAGGAAAACGCTACCGCCGAGGAAAGAGCGTTCAGCGTATCCATTGAGGACTGGCTTTCCAAGATCAGCACCGCGATCTCCCGCTTCAACTTCGATCATCCCGACGAGCCCGCAAGCCGCATCCTGATCTACGGCGGCAGCCCGCAGATCATCTGGCTCGTTCAGTACATCCAGATGCTCGTCAAGCTCCCCGCGGACCGTATCACCAATACGACTATCTTCGAGACCACCGGTATGCTGACGGATAAGAAGATCGACTACTCCACTTACCTGAACGCCCTCAGCCTTGCTCTGATGGATTGAGGAGGATACGATGAACCATTTTAACTTTTTTGCGAATCTTTCGCCCGAAAAGAAGTCCTCGAGCGGTCCCGCGATCGCCGCGGCGCTGATCGGCTGCGCTATCCTCGTCGTTGGGGGTATGTATCTCAACGCCAAGATCAAGAACACCAACGTTCAGAAGCAGCTCGACTATCTGACCTCGGTCGAACAGAATCCCCTCTTCATCCAGCGCAACAATATGAATAACGAGCTGAATAAAAAGCTCGTTTCCGCTTCCGACAACTACCTCTTCCTCTCCACCGCCGATCAGTTCGCCGGGCTTGCTGCCACCGCGGACAAGGAAACCGTTGAAAAGCTGTTCTCCTTCTTCCCCGAAGGAACCAAGATCTTCCGTTTCTCTATCGAAATGAAGTCCGTTACCATCAACGGCGTCGCCGACAGCATAGAAACGATGACCGAGGTCGAAAAGAAGCTGAACGAAAGCGGTCTCTACTCCAACGTCTATATCAACTCCGCCAGAGAAGACTCTCACCTCGTGGATAACGGTTCCGATGCCGTGTCCTTCAGCTGCAAGCTTACCCTTTCCGATAAAGGAGGCGAGACCAAATGAAAAAGAATCAGATGACTGAAGTTCTGATCCTCGCTCTCCTCGGCGTCATTCTGATCGCGTTCGCAGGCTATAACTACCTCATCAAGCCGCTCAACGAAAAAACCGCGGCTCTCGAACAGCAGGTCCAGACGAAGGAGGGGATCCTCCGTTCTCTCAACGCCGCTACCCTTTCGTACGATGCCAACCTCGGAAAGCTGAAGGGCTACGCCAACGGTCTTGAGGAATGCAAGAAGTATTTCTTCTCGAACGAAAAGCAGGAGGTCTATCTCGAGCACCTCAATACCAATATGAGGGAGCATTATATGGCCTTCTCCTCCCTGGATTCCAACGAGTCCGAACTCCGTCCCTACACGGTCTATTCTTCCTCCGGTGCCGCAAACCGGATCCGGTCCGCACTCGCCAAGGATCCCCTGCTCACCGATGACAAGAACGTCGTTGACGTCGTCGGGTTCAATACGTACTACAACAAGCTGACGGAATCCAAGGGCAAAATGGAGTCCAATATCTACACGACTTCGTTCTCGCTCGCCCTCAGCGGCAGATTCAACAACGTTATGAATTTCCTCGACGGTATGCTCGATCACGATAAGAACATTATCATCAACAACCTTACGCTGGATATTACAGATAACGAGATTCTGAGCGCCGAAGACAATCCCTTCGTCACCGCTCACGTAGAAGTTCTGTTCCTCAAGGTCCCCGCGATCAATTCCATCTGCTCCGTTGAAGTTCCCGAGCCCCTGCCTCCCTACGTTTTCCCGGTCGATATCGAAACCGGTTCCTACAAGAGAAGCAGCGGCTTCCTTGCGGGTCTCCTTGATATGTTCGGCTGAGCGCCGTTCGATCCTTCCGACTGCAATACCTAATTCAACAGATTTTTCGGAGGTTTTTAACCATGCTTGAATTTGCTCAGATCATCGCCTGCGGGCTGGTCTACTTTCTCGTCGTTTACTGGTTCGTGATCCGCCGTGAGGCGCGCCCCATCATTCCGTGGGCGGTATGCATCATCGTTCAGGTCGTTTGTTTCGTCTTCTTCCAGGATATTATGGCGTTCGGCAAGTCCATTCTGCCCGGTCAGCTCGGGATGGTCCTCCCTTCGGCATTTATCTGTGTCGGAAACATCCTGCTGATCATTGCCATGTTCGGTCCCGTTCTGACCATGCTTGAAAACAAGAACAAGGTCGAGGAACGCGAGGAAAAGGAATTCTTCGTTGCTCCGATCCCCAAGGCGCTGAACAACAACGCCGCTCAGCTCAACGATTCCAAGAACGGCGGCGAAGGCGATATCACCATCGACTTCATCAAAAAAATGATCGCCGAGGGCAGAAAAGACGAGGCGCTCAAGTACCTCAAAATGCTCGCCTATTACAGCAAGGACGAGCAGGCCCGTGCGGAAGCTGCCAAGCTGATCACCGAACTGAACAGTACGAGGGAATAATATGAAAAAATTCACAATCAATGCCGAAATGTGCCGCAAGCCCATCGTAAATATGGCTTCCGGTTCCGTTATCGCAAGCTCGTTTACCCCGCATTACAACAAGGATACGCTCACGCTTGAATATATCTCCCTTGCACTCAAGGACGGCGATATCCTGACCGTTCCCTTCTCTGCCCTTTGCTTCTCGAATGACGTCTGCACGATGGTCCTCGTTCCCGAGACGCCCTTCGTCCCCGGTAAGGGCAGAACCTCCAACCTGCTCGGCACGCCCCTCAGCGCCGTGGTTGGTGAATACACGCTATTTACGTTCGGAACCATCGAAGCGACCGACGTCGATGAAAACGGCAGCGTCATTTCCCTTTTGATGGCTGACGGCAAGACCTACCCCATTACCTGAAAAGCGAAAACCGACACCGCCGGCGATCAACGTTCGTCGGCCGATGAATCGCCCGGGCACGGATTTGCCCGGGATGTTCCCATCTGCCCGGCCATGACGAACGATCGCGCCGGAAAGCAAAAATTCTGAACCAAATAATGTGAGGGAATTCATATGACTAAATTCACCATCAACGCCGAGATCTGCCGGAAACCCGTCGTCAATATGGCGACCGGCAGCGTTATCGCCAAAGCTTTTATTCCGTACTATAACAAGGCAACTCTCACGCTTGAGTACATCTCTCTCGCCCTTACCGACGGCGATACCCTGAACCTCCCCTTCTCTGCCCTGCGCTTTATGAACGACATCTGCACGATGATCCTCGTTCCCGACGCTCCGTATATCCCCGAGAGAGGTAAGAACGCCAATCTCATCGGTACGGATCTGAATGCCAAGGTGGGAAGCTATACCCTCTTCTCCTTCGGCACCGTCGAATCGACCGACGTTGACGAAAACGGTCGGGTCCTCTCCCTTCTGATGGATAACGGCAAGACCTATCCCGTTACCGGGAACGGCAACGCCGAGTCCGCCGAGATCTCCTTTGACGGCAAGGAATCCGCCGAAGCCAAAGCCGCCGCCGCGGTCGCCGCCGCAGCCGCGATCAAGGCATACAAGGAAGAGCAGGAGAACGAAGCCGCTGCCGCGAAGGCAGAAGAGCCCTTAAAGATCGATCGCAAAATCGAGCAGAAGCTCGCGCCGAAGGATGCGCAGGACGTCAAGTTCAGGAAAGAACTCAAGACCGAGCTGAAGACCGAGCTGAAGACCGAACTGAAGACCGAGCTGAAGAGCGAACTGAGCCTGCCGCCTCTTTCGGATGAGAAGGACGTTCACAATCAGCCGAAAAAGATCCCGCAGCTCGCAAAGAAGGATTTTGCCGTTACCGTTCCCACGGGAAACGCCGCCAAGCAGAAACAGCCCGCCGAGCCCGTCGAAGAGCCCGCGAAAGACGAGCAGAAGCTTCCCGCCGCTCCCGAAAAGAAGGAAGTCAAGGAGAAAACGAAGTTTGCTGACAAGCTGCGCTTCGTCGTCCACAGATTCCTTCCCCCGATCGCGGCAATGTTCATCTTCATGATCCTTTACTTCATGGTTTATCATCTCTTAATTGAGGGATAATTGCGAATCAAAAATCGTATAATGTACCCGCGTCGGACCTTCTCCGGCGCGGAGCGGGACTGCCTTATCGTCTCCTCTTACGGAATTCGATAAGGCAGTCCCGGTGCTGATAAAACGTAAGAATTCGGAAAGGTGTTTGAAATCATGTCGGTTGTTCTGGCTTGTATATGGTTTTTCATCCTCGGAACCGCGATGGGGAGTTTTTTCAACGTCCTCATCGACCGTCTGCCGGAGGGGCGTGACATCGTTTCAACCCGGAGCTCCTGCGAAAACTGCGGGACGAAGCTCAAATGGATCGATCTCATCCCCGTCTTCAGCTTCGTCTTCCTCCGCGGAAAATGCCGCTACTGCGGTGCGAAGCTCTCCCCCTGGTATCTGATCAGCGAGCTGATCGTCGGCGCGCTCTACGCGTTTTCCTTCCTCCTGTACAGCCTTGACGCAAACGCGCTCCGCCCCTTTTCGCATCTCGTCATCTGGTCGCTTTTATTCATCGTCGCCGTGATGGATCAGAAAACCGGAATGATCATGGATCTCTTTTCGATCCTGATCGCCGTTTTCTCGATCGGTTTCGGGCTTCTGGAAAAGCGTCCGATCCTTGAGATCCTCCTCGGAGGTGCCGTCGGCGCCGCTTTCTTCGGGATCCTGTATCTCGGCGCGAGGCTGATCCTCAAAAAGGAAGGCATGGGGCTCGGCGACGTGATCCTCCTCGGCGCGATCGGTTTCGGTCTGCCGTGGGTTCAGGTCATCGTTACCGGGTTTCTTACCGCATACGTTGCGATTCTCTTTATCGTGATCCGCGCGATCGCGGGCCGCAGCGTCGGTATGAAGACCGAGATCCCGCTCGGTCCCTCCATCTGCATTTCCGCGTTCATTATGACGATCTGCGGCAGCAGCATCGTCGGCTTCCTCTCTCATCTTCTCTTCCGTTGATTCTATCAAGGAGTAGTAATACTTATGACAAACGACCATCCATCTGAGGAAATTTTATTCTTAAAAGCCATCGCCAAAAACCTCAATATGGATTTTATCGAGCTGGATTCGATCGACATCGACCCCATCGCGATCAAATACGTAAATGAAAAACTGGCGCGTACCCATAATATCATCCCGATCAGCGCGGACGAGAACGAGATCGTAATTGCGATTTCCGATCCCTCTTCCCTTCCCGTCCTTGACGACATCAGTTTTATTACCGGAAGAAAAACGATCCCGATCCTCACCACCGCGCAGGAAATTCAGACCAAGATCAATCAGTACTACAAGAGTTCCGATAAAACCGAGCAGGCGATCGAGGATTTCCGGAACGAAAATACCGATTCCGACAACAGCGAGCTTGCCGACGCCGCCTCCAGTGCCGACGTCGACAACGCGCCTATCGTCCGAATCGTCAACAGTATCCTGACCGACGCGGTCAAGGACGGCGCGAGTGATATTCATATCGAGCCTTTTGAGAAATACATCCGCGTCCGTATCCGTGTCGACGGCGACCTGAAGGAGATCATGCAGCTCCCGAAGAACTCCCTTTCCGGCATCGTCACGCGTATCAAGATCATTTCCGACCTGAACATCGCGGAAACGAAGCGCCCGCAGGACGGTCGTGTCCGTCTTACCACGGGCGACCAGACGGTGGATATGCGTGTATCCCTCATCCCGACCGTTCACGGTGAAAAAACGGTTATCCGACTTCTGAACAGCCAGGGCAACGTTCTTGACCGTTCGCAGCTCGGTCTTTCCCCCTACAACGAAGCGCAGCTGGAAAAGCTGATGCGTATCACCGAGGGTATCGTCCTCGTCACGGGACCTACCGGAAGCGGTAAAACGACGACGCTGTATTCCCTGCTCAAGGATCTGAACACCCCCGATAAGAACATCATCACGCTTGAGGACCCTGTCGAGTATCAGATGCACGGTATCAACCAGGTTCAGGTTAACTCCAAGATCGGTATGACCTTCGCAAGCGGTCTTCGTTCCATCCTGCGTCAGGACCCCGATATCATCATGCTCGGTGAGATCCGAGACGACGAGACCGCGGAAATCGCGATCCGTTCCGCAGTCACCGGTCATATCGTTCTTTCGACCCTGCATACCAACGATACGGCAAGCTCGGTCACGCGTCTGATCGATATGGGCATTCAGAGCTATATGGTCACGAGCGCCGTCACCGGTATCATCGCACAGCGACTTGTCAAGCGCGTTTGCCCGAAATGCGCCGAAACCTACGAAGCATCCGATTCGGAATGTCAGATCCTCGGCGTCGAGCACGCAACGCTCGCACGCGGAAAAGGCTGCCCCATCTGCCACGGCACCGGCTTCAAGGGAAGAATCGCGATCCACGAGGTCCTCGTGCTGACGAACGCGCTGAAGAGCATGGTCAACCACGGCTGCACCTCGGACGAACTCAAGGAGGCGGCGATCAAGGGCGGTATGCAGACCCTTGCCGATTCCGCGAGAAAGCTCGTCCTTGAAGGCGTCACGACCATTTCCGAAATGGAAAGAGCGACTTACTCGATCGACTGACGTTTTCCGTCCAATCAAAAAAACCCGGCACGCAAGTGCCGGGTTTTCTTTTAGTTTCAGCGGATCAGATACGGGCTGAGCTGAAGCTCAGGTTCCCTTTCCATTTTCGCAAAGAGCAGCGCGGTGTTTTTGGCATCCACGAGCGCGTCGTGCTCCCCCTCGTCGTACGGGATGGCGGTAATGTTCAGCGCCTCCGAAAGCTTGTATGCGCGGTCGGAATCCATCTTTTCCCCGAAGGTGTACTGACAGTCGATCCATTCGTCAAAATAGGGATCGAATTCCGGAAAGCCGAGCTCCTTCAGATCGATCTCGTCCATCATCTGATAACGGTCGCTGTCGCTCCAGGAGACGATCACCGCGTCCTCCGGAAGCCATTCCAGAAACGACTGCAGCGCCTCGGCGATCGGAGGAGCGGAAGCGACGTCCTCTTTCCGGATGCCGGTCAGCTTCTCGATGAAGGGATCGATCAGACCGTACTGCGGACGGACGTGGGTCATAAAGGTATCGACGGTCTCGTAGTTCTCATCGAGCAGGACGGCTCCGATCTGAATGATCTCCTGCGAAAGCGCGGTCTCGGTGCAGGTGCGGGGGATCCGGCACATTTCAAGGTCCAATACGGCGTAGCGGCTCATTTTCGTTCTCCTTTTTCTGATCCTTGTTATTATAGCACGGTTCCGGACCGAATGCAAGTACCCGAGGGGGAAATCCGGCCGGAAACCGTGCGCTTTTTCACGTTCCGAATTCAGTATAACGCGCCGTATGGGTCATTTTCGGAACATCAGAAAGAGAAATCTTCCGACGGCTGCGTTTCACCGAAAAGAAAAAGCCCGCGGTTACCCGTGGGCTTTTATCTTTCCGTTTTCGGTTATGCCGCCAGCCAGGTAAGGATGAAGGCAACTGCCTGCGCGCGCTGATCCTCGGCGGAAATGGTAGCCGCGGTATCACCGGGCTGCTCGCCGTAATCACCGAACTGAGCGTGGTTGCCGCCCGCGATGATGTGCTCCTCAAACGAAGCGGGATTCCAGGAAAGCGCCGCGTTGTATCTTTCCTTGTTCAGAACGGTATCGGTATCTCCGTAGATGGAGAGCAGCTTCAGATCCGTGCCGCTGATATCGGTTCCGGCGTAAGCCGCGATGAAGATCAGACCCTTGATCTTGTCGGTATGATCCTTCGCGTAGCCGGCTGCGGTAAAGCCGCCGAGCGAGTGACCGGCGAGATACCAGGTTCCGATTCCGGTGTTCGCGTCAATGATCTTGCCTGCCTCGCCTGCCTTGAAGGTAGCGACGTTGCCGGGCATCTTCGGAATGAAGCAGGAATAGCCCTGTTCCGAAAGAGGCGCAAGAAGCGGGATGTACGCTTCGGGTTCGATCTCCGCGCCGACGTAGAAGATGATACCGGTCTTGCGGTCCTCAACGCCGGTACCGGGCTTGATCTCGACCGAACCGTTATCGGTAACGGTGATCACGGCACCCTGATAACCTGCCGCATATTCTTCAGCGGTCTTGGCAGCGGGACGCTTGGTAAGCATAACGGATGCGATCGCAATGCCGATGCCGACGACGATCAAAGCAAGAACGATCAGGATCACGCAAAGAATGATCTTGCCCTTTTTCTTCTTCGGTTTGACTGCGGTCTCGGCGGTTTTTTCTTCCACGGGAGCAGCTTCCTCTGCCGGAGAAGAAGTAACTTCGGTTTCCGTGGTCTTTTCTGCTTCGCTCATTGTTCTTTCCCCCAATTTTTCCGTACCGTACAGTTATGCACGATACCATTTGTTATTATTATTATACTCCGAAAAAGAAACGGCTTACCCACGTTTTTTGTCGAAACGGGTCTGAAAAACCCGCTCGCGGGATCGTGAGCGGGTTCCGGTTCATATCCGCCTCACCGATCGGATGAAGATTGTTAATATTGGAATCTCCGAGGATCCCGCTTGAAATGGTTGGAATACCGTTTTCCTCCGTTTTTTATTTCATTATAACACAACGAATTTATTTGTTAACAAAAAACGAAAACGGGGGTTGATTCCCGAACGATTCCGTGGTATGATGGAAAGGAACAGAATACTGCGCGGCTGTCCGCGCAAAAAGGAGATACGAAAATGCGCGTCAAAAGAGAAACCGTGGAATGGGTAAAATTCATGAGCGTGGAGACCGAAAAGCACGATCTGCCCCGCGTACTGCTTGTCGGCGATTCGATCACCGACGGTTATTTCCGTGCCGTAGCCGAACGGCTGAACGGTGAATGCTACGTCGATTATCTTGCCGTCGCCTACTCGGTCGATATGCCGATCTACCACCGCCTCGTGATGATGATGGTAAGAGAGAACAAATACGACGTCATCCACTTCAATCACGGTCTGCACTGCGGACACATGAAGGATATCGGGCTGTATCAGTCCAAGACCGAGGAGCTGCTCCGCCGCATCGGCACCGACCGCATCATCCTCGCCAACAGCACGATCGCCTATCAACCGAAAACGATGATCTGGGCGGAAAACTGGAAAAATCAGCTCCCGAAGCTGAACGCCGCCGTTGACCGCATCGCGGAAAACCTGAACCTGCCCCTGAACGACCTCTTTACGGTCAGCGCGGGGCTGAAGGAAGACGGTCTTTCGGGCGACGGGCTACATTATTCCCCGATCGGGTACTGCGCGCTCGCCGACGCGGTCGCAGGAAAGATCAGAGATTTTCTCAAAGCGAAAAAAGCGTAAAGAGTCAAAAGGGCTCCGGACGGTGATCCGGAGCTCTTTTTTGATTCCGTTATTGTTTCAGTCGTCAGACCCGAGAAATACTTTTTTAATCGCGTCGAGATAACCGTAGCCGTAGAGGTCGTCGGGTTCGAGATAGCTCGTTTCGGTCCATTCGTTCCACGAGTTGACCGTGACGAGAGGCGCGGGAAGATCGTGCGTGTCGACGTACTTTTTCGCCTCGCGGAGCGCTTCCTCAAACGCCTCGGGCGTGTTGTTCTTCACGATGCCGGGACGGAAGCCGTGAAAGCGGGGATTGTTGTCCCATCCGCAGGAAATATGCGGGAAGTACGTCAGTCCCTTCCCCGTTTCGTCGATCCGCTTCCACTCGTTTACTGCGTCACGGACGATATCGCGGTAATCCCGGTCGATATTCAGAAAATGGACGAACTGATAATGCGTCAGGCTGTCGGCGCCGACCCGCTTCGCGATTTCATAAAAGTCGCCCGCGAGCGGTCTGCCGTCCACGCCGCTGTAATTCATCACGCTGCCGTACCGCCCGGTAAACTGCAGATGCAGGTCGGGGAACCCGGCTTTTTTCACCTCTTCGCGGAACCACGAGAGCGCGTCCGCCGTCGCTTCGACCGAACCGAAGCCCTCGATCAGCGTGGAAAGCTCGTAGATCATAAAGACCGGGCAGCCGCCGATCTTATAATAGTTTTCAATATGGAAATACCGTTCGATCAGCCGCTTCGCCATGACCTCGAAGGCGGGACGGTCGAGCGCACCCTGCCAGATCACGGTCTCCCCCGCGCGCGTATCGGCAAGCTCCTTGTTCCAGACGTGGTTCGCGTTGTGGTTCGCCCACATCAGATAGAACCGCATCCTGCCGTTGTTTTTCGCGCCGAGAAAGCCGTCGTTCAGGCACTGCTCCAAAAACGGTCTGCGGTCGAACCAGTACCAGTCGTAAATGAAGACGTTCACCCCGTGATCTGCCGCCTCGTCGATCTCCATTTCCATCACGTCGGGATCCGCCTCGTTGACGTAGCCCCACAGCGGTGTTCTCGGCTGGAGATGCCCGGGGTATTTCGGCACGGACGATTTCACAGACTGCCATTCCCCGTTTCCTTCTCCCCAGAACATCAGCGTCCTCTCTTCGTTTCCCGTGTACGCGGGCCAGATATACGCCGCGATATCGTATCGTTTCATCGTGACCTCCGGTCTTTTTCTTCTGCTTTCATTATACACCGTTTTGCGGAATTGTCAATGCCGCTTGCTTTTTGACGAAATTGTGATATAATGAAAGAAAAAACCATCGGAGGTCACGATGTCTGCTATCGGTAATCTGTTCGGTAAGCTTTTCGGGAAAAAGGAAACCGACGCCGCCGCGCTTCCCTACGCGAACTGCTCCACGACCTGCCCCGCCTATCCGGACGGATGCGAGGTCTGCGGGCCGTATAAGAAAAAACTGCTCGACCTCGTTTGGGACGCAGATCACCTTGAGGAATACTACGCAAGGTACGAGATCGTTCCGAACGCGGAGACCGCCGGGACCGCGCCCTGCCCCTATTGCGGCGGCGCGAACCGGGTCGGCGCGAACTTCTGCGAATACTGCGGCAGTCAGCTCCGCAAGGACAGCGGAAAGATCCGCGTCACCGACGCAAAGGAGATCCCGAGCCCTCTGCTTGCGGCGCAGGATCTGATTTTTGAACGCGCCTATATCATGGAAGAACTCGAAAAGAAGAAGGGCTCCGGGCTTCTCGAAAGCATTTCGGAGCTTGTCGGCGGGAAGAGCGAATCGCTCGGGGACAAGATGACCGAGGACGAGATCAAAACGACCGCCGCCGCTTACGGCGTCTCGGTCGGGACCTACCTTCAGGGGCTTGACAACGGGAAGTATCTGACCGCCTCGAAAAAGGCGGAAGAGGACAAAAAAGCGGAAGCGGCTGCCTCGCTCGGTTCGGTCGGCACCTCCGCCTCTGCGGGAGCGCCCGGGTTCGGTGCGTCTCATGCCTTCCGTCCGCGTCCGAAACCGACCGGACACGGTTCGCGTCCCCTGACGTCTCCCCCGTCCCGTCCCCCGATGGGACACGGCGGGAACGGGCGTCAGCCCGGAGCGGGCATGAAGCCGAACGGCGGCGTTCACCGGGCAGGAAAGCCCCTTGGCGGCACGAAAGGCGGCACCGCGGTCAAGGGTCACGGTGTCCCCGGAATCGGCATAGGAGGCGGAAAACGCCCCGGCGGCGGCAGAGGTCCCGGCGGAGGAAGCAGGGGCGGAAGACGCTGAAGCAGCCTTACGATCCGACAGAAAAGGAGAATGTCTTATGAAACCGTTCCGTTTCGGGATCATGGGTGCCGGGGGCATCGCGGGAAGATTTGCCGGGGTCGTTTCCCGGATGGAGGGCGTAACGGTCACCGCCGTCGCGAGCAAAAGCCGCGAAAAGGCGGAACGCTTCGTTTCCTCCTTCTGTCCCGATGCCGTCCCCTATGATTCCTATGAAACAATGCTGGAAAGCGAAAAGCCAGACGCCGTTTATATCGCGACGACGCCCGATTCCCACTTTGCGCTGACGAAGCTCTGTCTGACCCACGGTATTCCGGTCCTCTGCGAAAAAGCGATGTTCGTGACCGGTAAAGAGGCCGCCGACGCCTTTTCCCTCTCGGAAGAAAAGGGCGTTTTCGCAATGGAGGCGCTTTGGAGCCGATTCCTGCCGGCGAACAAAAAGGCAAAGGAATGGCTTGATATGGGAAAGATCGGCAAACCCGTCCACATGGAGATCCGTATCGGCTTCCCCGCCCCCTCCGACCCCGCGCTCCGCTATTTCAGCCCCACGCTCTGCGGCGGCGCGACGACCGATATCACGGTCTACGCCTACGAGCTTGCGCGGTTCTATATCGAAAAGCCGATCAGAACGCTCTCGTTCACCGCGGTCCGTTCCGAAAGCGGCGTGGACGCGACCGACCTCGTTTCGGTCGGGTACGGCGATATGACCGCCTCCCTCGCGACCTCGTTTGAGGCGCTTTACGACAACGCGGCGGTGATTTACGGAACGAAGGGAAAGATCGTCGTTCCGAACCCGCACTGCGCCTCCGAGGCGATCCTCACCTCTGCGGACGGAAACGAGCATTTCCGTGACGAGGGTCCCGACGGCTTCACCTACGAGATCGAAGAAACGGTACGCTGCGTCCGCGCGGGTCTGACCGAAAGCCCTGTCGTTCCCCACGCGCTGACGAAGGATTGCGCCGAGCTTTTCGACCGTATCTGCCTTGCGGCGGGCGTCGTAAGACCGGTAAGAGAATAAAAAAGGACTGTCGCTTTTTTCCGGTGGACGGAAGAAAACGACAGCTCTTTTTTATTTTTTCCACTCGGTAAGAACGCCGGGGAGATTTCGGTAGCGTTCAAACAGGAAGCACAGCCCGTCCGTGCGGTGGCTGTCGCCCGAAAGCACGAAGGAAGCGCCTTTTTCGGTCAGATAGTCCACAAGCATCGGCGAGGGGTACGCTTCGTTCTGATACCCGCGGGAGATCGCGCCGGTATTGATCTCGAACGGCTTTTTCGTTTCGAGGAGCCGATCGAGCGCGTTCACGGCGGCGTCACGGTAGCGGGGGCACCGTTCGTCTAACAGACTGCCGTCCTTATTGAATTTGCGGATCAGGTCGAAATGCCCGATGATATCGGCGCGGGTCTTTTCGATCACGCGGGAGACCTTATCGAAATACGCCTCCGCGAGCGCGTAGATATCGCCCGCGTAATACGTGTCGGCGGCATTCCGCAGAATGACCGCGCTCTCGTCGACCGGGACGACGGCGTTTTCCGGGGTCAGATAATGCACCGAGCCGATTTTATAATCGTACCCGCATACTCTGCCCGGGGTGTCGTAGTCCTGCTCCAGCCCGAGGAGAACGGTGATCTGCCCGGCGTATTTTTCTTTCAGGCGGCGTATCTCCGCTTTATAGCGCGGTACGTCCTCTTTTTTCATACAGTAGGAGAGGTCGCAGGGCGTGAAGGAATGGTCGGAAAAGCCGACCACGTCCATTCCCTTTCCGATCGCCGCAAGCACCGTTTCCTCCGGGGTGTTCTTCCCGTCGCTGAATACGGTGTGGACGTGGAGATCGAAGATCATTTCGTCATCTTCTCCTGCTTCACCTTGTGGTCGATGACGTGACGGGAAGCAAGCTCGGCACGGATATCCTCGAGGCTGATGCCCGCCTCGACCATCAGCACCATCACGTGGTAGGCAAGATCGGCGATCTCATAGACCGTCTCCTTTTTATCCTCCGCCTTCGCGGCGATGATGACCTCGGTGCTCTCCTCGCCGACCTTCTTCAGGATCTTGTCAAGACCCTTTTCAAAGAGGTAGGTCGTGTAGGAGCCTTCCTGCTTATCGGTCTTTCTGCCCTCGATCAGCTTCATCAGCATTTCGTAGGAGAATTCCTGGCGTTCTTCGCTCTGATAAACCGGGAATTCAAAGCAGGATTCATTTCCGAGATGGCAGGCGGGACCGTCCTTTTCGACCATAACGACGAGCGCGTCGCGGTCACAGTCGGCGGTGATCGAAACGATGTGCTGATAGTTGCCGCTCGTCTCGCCCTTCAGCCACAGCTCCTGTCTGGAGCGGCTGAAAAAGCAGGTCAGTTCCTTTTCCATCGAGATCTGCAGGCTCTCACGGTTCATATAGGCAAGGGTCAGCACCTTTTTGGTCTTTGCGTCCACGACGATCGCGGGAATGAGACCCTTTTCGTCAAATTTCAGTTCGTCAATATTGATCATAATTCTCTCCTTAAATCCTCGTGGGGATTCCGTTCTTTTTCATTTCAGCCTTCAGATCGGCAATCTTTACCTCTCCGAAATGGAAGATCGAGGCGGCAAGTCCGGCATCCACGCCGGGAACGCTTTCAAACAGGTCGATAAAGTCGGAAATCTTTCCGGCACCGCCCGAGGCGATGACCGGGACCTTGACCGCGTCGCAGACCGCGCGGAGCATTTCAAGGTCGAAGCCGCCCTTCACGCCGTCGGTGTCGATCGAGTTGACGACGATCTCCCCGGCGCCGTTCTCCACGGCGCGGCGGATCCACGAGATCGCCTCAAGTCCGGTATCGACCCTTCCGCCCTTCGCAAAGACGCGGAACTCGCCGTTCACCCGCTTGATATCGGCGGAGAGGACGACGCACTGGTCGCCGTAACGCTTCGCCGCCTCGTAAATGAGATCGGGATTGCGGATGGCGCCCGAATTGACGCTGACCTTGTCGGCGCCGCATTTCAGCACGCGGTCAAAATCTTCGACCGTATTGATGCCTCCGCCGACCGTGAGGGGGATGAAGACCTTCCCCGCCGTTTCGGTCAGGATCTCGGTAAAGAGCTTTCTGCCGTCCGAGGAGGCGGTGATATCGTAAAAAACGAGCTCGTCCGCGCCGCAGTCGCTGTAATATTCGGCGAGCGCGACCGGGGAGGAAACGTCCCGCAGTCCCTCGAAGTTGACGCCCTTCACCACTCTCCCGTCCCGGACGTCAAGACACGGAATGATTCTTTTCGTGATCATTTTGTTTTCTCCACGGCTTCCTTCAGATCGATCGCGCCGGTATAGTAAGCCTTGCCGATGATGGCGCCGTACAGTCCGGTGTCTGCCAGCCTCGTCACGTCCTCCATCGAGGAAACGCCGCCCGAGGCGATGATATTCATGCTGAATTCGTTCATCAGGTCGCGGTAGAGGGCGTGGTTCGTGCCCTTCATCGCGCCGTCGCGGGAAATATCGGTGCAGATCAGCGTTTTCACGCCGATGCGCTCCATCTCCCGGCAGAAATCGAACGCCGTCCGGTCGCTTTTTTCGGTCCAGCCCCTGATCGCGACGAACCCGTCCTTGATGTCGATGCCGACCGCGATCTGATCGCCGTATTTTGCCGCGGCGCGTTCGACGAAGCCCGGCTCGGTGACGGCGGCGGTGCCGAGGATCACGCGGTCGATCCCCGCGTTCAGGTATTTGCCGACCGTCCGCATCGTGCGGATGCCGCCGCCGACCTCGCAGAAGAGACCGCCGGCTTCCTTGATCTTCAATACCGTCTTATAATTCGGCGTCGTGCCGTTTTTCGCGCCCTCAAGGTCGACGATGTGCATCTGACGCGCGCCCGCGTCACGGAAAAGCCGTGCAACGGCGGGCGGATCCTCGCTGTAGACCGTCATGGCGTTATACTCGCCCCGCAGAAGGCGGACCGCCTTGCCCTCGTATAAGTCGATTGCAGGATAAATCAGCATTTCGTGGTTCCTTTCAGCCCCGCAAAGGCGCGCAGGATGTTCAGACCGACGTTACCGCTCTTTTCGGGATGGAACTGACAGCCGTAAACGTTGCCCTTCTGCACCGCGGCGGTCAGATACGCGCCGTATTCGGTATCGGCGATGACGTGCTCCTCACAGTCGGCGGCGTAAAAGGAATGGACGAAATAGACGTGATCGCCGTCCTTGATGCCCGAGAAAAGATCGCTTTCCTTCCGGAAGCGGAGCGCGTTCCAGCCGATCTGCGGGATCTTGAGCCCTTCGGGGATGACGTCCGCGATCGGACGGATCACGCCCGGGATGAGCCCGAGCCCCTCGTGTTCCCCGTACTCATAGCTTTTTTCAAAAAGAAGCTGCATCCCGAGGCAGATGCCGAGAAACGGCTTGCCGGAGCGGGCTTCTTCTTTCAGAAGACCGGAAAGACCGCTTTCGCGCAGCTTTTCCGCCGCGTCGCCGAAGGCGCCGACGCCGGGAAGCAGGATCTTGTCCGCCGCGCGGATGACCGCGGGATCGGAGGTGACGACCGTTTCCGCGCCGATGCGGTTGAAGGAGCATTTCAGCGAAAAGAGGTTGCCGACGCCGTAATCAACGATGGCGATCATTGAAGAACTCCTTTGGTGGAGGGAACGCTGTCGGCAAAACGGGGATCGGTTTCGACCGCTTTGCGGAGCGTTCTCGCCGCCGACTTGAAGATCCCCTCAAGGATGTGGTGCGAGTTTTCACCGGCGAGCTGACGGATATGGAGGGTCACGCCCGCGTTGCGGATAAAGCCGAGCCAGAACTCTTTGACGAGCTCGGTATCGAAGGTACCGACCTTTTCCGTCGGCACGGAAACCTCGTAGCCGAGGAAGCATCTGCCCGAAATATCGACGGCGGTGAGGATCAGCGCCTCGTCCATCGGGAGGGTGGTATCGGCGTAGCGGGTGATCCCCTTCTTATCGCCGAGCGCCTCGCGGAACGCGGTGCCGAGCGCGATGCCGATATCCTCGACCGTGTGATGGCCGTCAACGTAAGTATCGCCCTTGCAGGAAACGGTCAGATCGAAGCCGCCGTGCTTTGCGAAAAGCGTGAGCATATGGTCAAGGAAGCCGCAGCCGGTGTCGATCGCGGAAACGCCCTTCCCGTCAAGGTCGAGGGAAAGCGCGATATCGGTTTCCGCGGTTTTGCGGGTGATTTCAGCCTTTCTCATTTTCTTTCCTCTTTCAGTTTTTTGATCGTGTCGATCAGGATCTTCATTTCGTCCCTGCTTCCGATCGTGATGCGGTTATAGGGATCGAGCCTCGGCGCCGTGAAGTGGCGGACGAGGATGCCGTTTTCCTTCAGGTCGCGGTAGAGCTCGGCACCGGGATAATCGGGATCGGAGGTAAAAATGAAGTTCGCGCACGAATCGAGAACGGTGAAGCCGAGCTTTTTCAGTTCGTTTACCGTCCACGCGCGGGTCTTCATCACGGTTTTGCAGTTCTTTTCAAAGTATTCCTGATCGGCAAGCGCGCCGACGCCCGCCGCCATCGTCATCCGGTTGACGTTATAGGGGTTGGTGGAATAGCGGACGGTATTGAGGTCGCGGATCAGCGCGGGGCAGCCTACGCCGAAGCCGAGCCGCGCGCCCGCAAGCGAACGGGACTTGGAAAAGGTCTGGATGACCAGAAGATTATCGTATTTTTCGGTCAGCGGGATCGCGCTTTCTCCGCCGAAATCAACGTATGCCTCGTCGATGACGACGACGTTGTCCGGGTTGGAGGCGACGATCCTTTCGATCTCGGAGAGCGGGAGGGCGATGCCGGTCGGGGCGTTCGGGTTGGCAAGGAGCACCGTCTTTCCGACGTTCAGAAAGTCGTCGACGTTGACTGTGAAGTCCTCGCGGAGCGGGACCGTCTCGTAGGGAACGCCGTTCAGCTCGGCGAAGACCGGATAAAAGCCGTAGGTGATATCCGGGAAGACGGCGGGGTGATCCTTGTCGCAGAACGCCATGAACGCGAAGTTCAGCGTCTCGTCCGAACCGTTATTGAAGATAATGCGGTCCTTCGGGATCCCGAGATATTCCGCCGCCGCGGCGGTCAGATCGCGGCATTCGGGGTCGGAATAGAGCTTGAGCTTATCCGCCTCGGCTTTTGCCAGCCTCCTTGCCTTTAAGGACGGGGGAAACGGGGATTCGTTGGTGTTCAGCTTGACGTATTTCTGATCCTTCGGCTGTTCGCCCGGGGTATAGGGGACCAGAGACCCGTATTTTTCACTGAAAAATCTGCTCACGGTGATGCCTTCCCTTTCAGTCGTCGTCTTCGGTACGGATCACGGCACTGCGCGCGTGACCGGTGAGCCCTTCCGCCTCGGCGAAGGACGCGACGTCGTCCGCGACGCGCTTCAAAGCGTCGCGGGTGTAGTAGGTATATTGAGTCTTCTTGATGAAATCGTCGACCGAAAGCGGGCTGGAGAATTTCGCGGTTCCGCTCGTCGGGAGCGTGTGGTTCGGTCCGGCAAAGTAGTCGCCGAGCGCCTCGGGACAGTTCTTGCCCATGAAGACCGAACCGGCGTGACGGATCTTATCAAGATAATCAAAGGGATTATCGACCGAAAGCTCAAGGTGCTCGGGCGCGATCTCGTTTGCGATCCCGATCGCGGCGTCAAGCGTGTCGGCAACGATGATCTTGCCGTTGACGTCGATCGAGGCGCGGGCGATATCGGCGCGAAGGAGAAGCGGGATCTGCCGTTCGAGCTCGGCGCTGACCTTTTCGGCAAGTTCCGCCGAATCGGTCACGAGGACGGCGCTCGCCATCTTATCGTGTTCCGCCTGCGAGAGCAGATCCGCCGCGACGAAGCGGGGATCGTTCGTGCCGTCGGCAACGACGAGGATCTCGCTCGGTCCGGCGATCATATCGATCGACACTCTGCCGAAGACCTGCTTTTTCGCCTCGGCGACGAAGGCGTTGCCGGGACCGACGATCTTATCGACCTTCGGGACGCTTTCGGTCCCGTAGGCAAGCGCGGCGATCGCCTGCGCGCCGCCGACCTTGAAGATGCGGTCCACGCCCGCGACCGATGCCGCCGCGAGGATGACCGGATTGATCTTCCCGTCCTTTCCGGGCGGGGTCACGATCACGACCTCCCCCACGCCCGCGATCTTCGCGGGAATGGAATCCATCAGCACCGTGGAGGGATACGCCGCCGTGCCGCCCGGAACGTACAGACCCGCGCGGTCGACCGGGATGATCTTCTGCCCGACGACGACGCCGTCGGTATCGTTCAGGATGAAGCTGTTGCGAACCTGACGGCTGTGAAATTTCCGGATGTTTTCCGCCGCCTTCTTCATGATGGCGACGAGCTTCGGGTCGACCTTGCCGACCGCCTCGGCGATCTCTTCCTTTGTCACCTCAAGCGAGGTGAGGTCGGCGCCGTCAAAGCGCTTCGTATATTCAAAAAGCGCCTTATCTCCGTTTTCACGGACGTTTTTAATGATATCCGCAACGATCGCCTCGACGTTCACCGTCGGGACCGTGCGGGCAAAAATCTTTTCGTTCGGCTCCTCGCCGTATTTCATGATCCTGATCATTCTTTTTCCTCAACAATCTTCGCCATTTCGGCGACGAGGCGGTCGATCTCTCCGCCCTTGAAGCGGCTGCCCGATTTGTTCGCGATCAGACGCGCGCTGATCGGCACCACCGTGTCGTAAACGATAAGGTCGTTTTCCTTCAGCGTCGTTCCGGTCTCGACGATATCGACGATGACGTCGGAGAGCCCGAGGATCGGCGCGATCTCGATCGAACCGTTCAGATGGATGATATCAATGTCTCTGCCCTTCGACAGATAGTAGTGCTCGGCGATATTCGAGAATTTCGTCGCGACGCGGAGCGCGCGGGTGGTATCGTCGCGGAAGTCCTTTTTCGCGGCGACCGCCATACGGCAGATCCCGGTTTTCAGGTCGAGAAGCTCGTAAACGTCGGGACGGTATTCGAGCAGGATGTCCTTCCCCGCGACCCCGATATCGGCGGCGCCGCGCTCGACGTAGATCGCGACGTCGGAGGGCTTGACCCAGAAATAACGGACGCCAGCTTCCTCGTTCTCGAAGATCAGCTTGCGGCTGTTTTCAAGCAGCGCGGGACAGGGGTAACCGGCACGGGCGAACATATCGTACACCTTTTCGCCGAGGCGTCCCTTCGGGAGCGCGATATTCAGCATCGTCTTCACGTCAGATCACCTTCCCTTCGCGCATCGTGACGGTTTCCCGGAAGGACAGTCCCTCCGGAACGACGCTCGCGGTGCGGACGCTCTTTCCATCGGCAACCAGACGGTCGGCTTCGGCACAGACCGCGGCGGCAGAAGAGGAAGCGTCGTAAAGCAGAAGCACGTCGGCATCGAAGGCGGTCGTGCTCTTCTGATACTGTCCGATCAGATCGAGGTAGACCGCAAAGCCGATCGCACCGGCACGCTTGCCCATTTTCCGCATCAGACGGTCGTACTGACCGCCCGAAAGGACGCTTGCCGGGATGCCCTCGACGTAGCCCTTGAACACGAAGCCGCTGTAATAATGCAGGTCGCTGACGACCGTGAAGTCGATCACGATCTCCTTTTCCCCGGCAAGACCGCCGAGGACCGAGGTGAATTCCGAAAGAGTACCTTTGCTGACGAGACCGTGAAGCGCTTCGTTCAGAGAAGCAAGGATCTCTTCGGTCGAGCCGCGGAGGACGGGAAGAGAAAGAAGCAGATCCGCCTTTTCCTTCCCGACGCCGAGACGGTCAAGCGCGGAACCGAGCTCGTGCAGGTTCTTTTCCCCGATCAGACCGAGCAGCGCGGGGCGCTCGGCGTCCGGGATACCGAGCGAATCCATCAGCTCGTTCAGAATGCCGAGGTGAGAGACCGAAAGCACGCAGGCGCCGCCGACCGTTTTCAGGCTGTTCAGCGCGAGGGAAAGCACCTCGCGGACGCAGACGCCGTCCACGCTGCCGATACATTCCAGCCCGACCTGCATGATTTCGCGGAAGCTGCGGCTTCCCTTCGCCACGCGGTAGACGTTTTCGTTGTACCAAAGCTTTTTCGTACCGTTGACGGTATCCGGGGTGTTCTTGACGATCGAAAGGGTCACGTCGGGCTTCAGGGCGAGGAGCTTTCCCGTGCCGTCGGTGAAGGTGATGACGCTGTCCGAGATCAGAAAGTCCTTGTTCCCGGCGTACAGATCGTACTCCTCGAATTTATTCATTTTGTAATGCGTGTACCCGCGGCTCGCGTAAAGGGTGCGGAGCCCGTTCAGGATCGGGTCCGTTCCGTCGGTGAATTCGGCGGTTTTCATCAGTTGCCGTTCTCCTTTATTCATTCGTTTTCCGTTCCTTCAGTCGGCTGATGATCTCGCGGTAGCCGCCGTCGCCGTAGACGAGACAGCGGTTGACGCGGCTGACGGTCGCGGAACTGATCCCGACCTTTTCGCTGATCTTCTGATAGGACGTTCCCTCCGACAGCAGGACCGCCGTTTCGAGCCGCTGTCCCATATCGTGGAGCTCCTTGACCGTACACAGATCTTCGAGAAATGCGGCGCACTCCTCCTCGTTTTTCAAAGAAAGGATCGCCTCGAAAAGACGGTCTGTCGCCTCGTTTTTGTAATTCATCGCAGGGTCATTCCTTTCCGGATCCAAAACACTTTAGTATTTTATCACGGTAAAGTGTTAAAGTCAACACTTATCTGAAAATATTTTTATTTTTTCAAAAAATACTTTCCTATTATAACCGATTCCGGGAAAAAAATCAAGTATTTTCCCCTTTTCACGCCATTTTTTCATAAAAAAGGGGCTGCTGCGCGTTAGTGCAACAACCCCATTTACGCTTCCGTGAAAAACGCGAGATCCAGCGCGTTCTGACCGAAGCAGGCTTCCCCGTCGGTATCGGTCACGGCGAAATGATCGATGAGACACATATCAAGCCGCCGAAGCAGATGATCGAGTTCCCGGAACGCCGCCCGTTCCTTCGCGGAAAACGAGATCCTTCCTCCGCACTTCCTCGCGGTCGCGAGCGAGCCCGCGTTTCGGTCCATCGCGTCCTTTACGATCAGCCGGTAATCGGGCGTCGGATAACCGAACCGCTTCCCGTCGTACCGCACGGTGTCGAGCGGCTCGACCGAGTTATTGAAAAACATCACGCAGACCGTCCCGTCGGGCTCTCTCCTTAAAAACGGGATCAGCCGCTCCAGAACCTCGCGGCGGTTCTTCAGCTCCGCGCCGTCCTTCTCCCCGCCGCCGCGGTATTTCCGGTCGATAATCCCGAGCAGAGAGAAAAACCCGGCGGTCCTTTCCCCCACGCCCTCCACCTTCGTCAGCGCCCCGGGCTTCGCGCGGAGCACGCGGTCGAAATCCCCCTTGAACGCGTTCAGAAGTCTGTGCGCCGTCGGGTTGGTATCCCGCCGCGGGATCGGAAAGAAAAGGAGATATTCCAATACCTGATGAGGCTCGAAATGCTCGAAGCCGGTATTCAGAAACCTTTCGTGCATCCGGCTGCGGTGATCCTTGTGCACGTTTTCTTTTTTCTTCGTTTTCTCTTTTTCGCTCATACTTTCCCGTTTTTCAGCCATTCTTCAACGGCGGCGCAAACCGTTTCCGCCGTTTCCCGCAGGCGCTTGCCGCGGATATCCGGGGTAAGATCGGCGTATTTCCGGTAAAGGACCGTCCTCTCGCCGAACGCCGCGCGCAGATCCTGCCCTTCCTTCAGCACCACCCCGCGCCTTTTCGGATCGCCGAGCCGGGACGCGACGGTGCGGAACGGGAGCGACAGATAAACGACGACGCCGTTTTCGCGGAAATGCTTCATCGCCCGCTCGCCGTAGACCGCGCTGCCGCCGGTGGCGATAACGGTGCCCTCCGCCTCGATCCCCGAAAGGATCTCCTCCTCGATCCGGATGAAGCCCTCGGGACCGTTTTCCACGATCAGATCCGGGAGACGCTTCCCCGTCGCGTTCTGAATGACGAGATCGGAATCAAGAAAGGAATAGCCGAGCATTTTGGCAAGCACGACGCCGACGGTGCTCTTGCCGGCGCCGGGCATCCCGATCAGAATGACGTTCTTTCTCATAATGGAATCCTGTTTACGCTTTTATTTTTCGATCCGGTAAAGGAGCGCCGCGTGCGGTTCGACGCGGACCGCGATCCTGTCCGAAAGGGGCAGATCCTCTTTCCGCCACAGATCGCGCACCGTGCGCTTTTTCCCGAGGGTATATACGACCTCTTTTTCCGCGTCGGAACCGTTGAAGATGCCGAGCGCGAGATCGCCGTTTTCCAGCTTCTTTTCGTAGATACGAAGGTCCCCGTCCGCCGCCGCGAGGGTCGGCGCGAGCAGGAGCCCGTCCTGATTCAGCGCGATGACCTCTTCGTTTTCGTAAAGGTCGAGCTCGAAATCGTCCGCCTGCCGCAGCTTGCTGCTGATCTGTATCGGCACGGTCAGGAAGGCGCGGAGCGAATAGTCGAAAACCATTTCGTTTTCGGTCAGATCGCAGACAAATGTCTGCATTTTGCCGATGGCGAGCATATCGAGGTCGATATAGTGCCCGTGTCCCGAGATCCTCTGCCACGGCAGATAGGCGTCCGCCGTCTTCTTTACGGTCTCCCATTTGCCGTCGGTGTCCGGGCAGCAGCGCCACGAGGCGGCGTTTCTGCGCCAGTATTCCGCGGAATCGGGCATTGCCATGACCGTGATGCAGTAGGCGATATCGCGGGGGCTTTCGTCAAGCGCCTTCCGCATGATGTCGGCGTTGACCGGATCGGTGGGACCCCAGTCGTATTTCAGATAGTCCACGCCCCACGCCGCCCACTGACGCACGTTGTTCTTTTCCCTTCTGTCGGTCCCGATCCCGCCGTTATTGGAGGGGAAACGGGGATCGGCGGGGGGAAGCGTACAGCCCGGGATACTCCTGCGGTCGGGCGGACAGCCCCACGGCTCGATGAAGGGGGAGGAATAAATGCCGAAAAGATATCCCTTCCCGTGCAGCTTCGCGATCGTCCCCGGCAGGTCCGGGAAACGGGAACAGGGTTGGATGGCGTCGAATTCGCCGCCGTACTCCCCCTGCCACGAGGAATCGAGATTGATATAATGATACCCATAGTCGATCAGCCCGTTTTCCTCCATACAGAGGGCGGTGTCGTTCAGGTCTTCCTCCGTCACGGCGGAGGCAAAAGCGTTCCACGTCGTGAAGCCCAGAAGCGGCGTGCGGCGGATATTGCCGGGAAAGACCTCGAGACGGATCTCTTTTTCCGCTCTTCCCTCTCCGTTTTCCGCCGTTACGGTGAGCGTATAACAGCCGCCGAACAGCGGCGTGCCGGAAACGATCTGTCCTTCAAGCTTCAGTCCGTCCGGCAGCCCCTTCACCGAAAAGGTGATCGGGCGGGCGCCGATCGCCGAAAGGCGATATAAAAACGGCTTGTCCGGCGAACAGCCGAGGACGGAGGGCGAGGTAATGAAGGGTCTGCCCGAAAAGGGCGTGCGTTTTGCAATTCTCATATTGTCTTCCTCATTTGAATTCCGGCTGTTCGCGCAGGAATTCCATATACGCTTCGTGCGTGGGAACGGTGCCGTTCTGCTCATAATAATCGGTAACGTACTGCTTTGCCCGCGCGAGCACGTCCTCGAGCGCGTGGTACAGCTCGGTCTCCTCGTTGTCGCCGTTGACGAGCCAGAAGCCGCGGTTGCGTCCGTCCTCGAGCTTTTCGTTGTCGTACATCTGCCAGTAAAGAACGAAGCGGACGTCGCAGTTCAGGTACTTGGCAAAGTATTTCAGGTTGGTCTGACAGTGCTTCCTGTCGTCGAAGCCCTCGTTCGCGGCGGGCTGACCGAATTCGCCGATGAAGACGCGGGGACCGATGATCCCCTCCTTCTCGGGCAGATAGCTGTATATTTTGTCGATGATCTTTTTTACGGCGGAGGGCGCCATTGCCATCGAGTCGTACGCGGAATAGGAGACGTAGTCCACGTTCGTAAACGGCAGGACGCGGTTCATCACGCGGTCCATTTTGTCGTCCATCGCGTCGGTCGGACGGTTGATCTCGATGTAGTTCCACACCCACACGTTTTCGTGCGCGACGTCGCGCTTCGCGTCGTCAACCGCCTGCTGACGGTTGTTGATCCACTCGATCATCGCGTCGGTGATATCAGCGCTGACCGTTTTCTGCGCGGTATTGTAGTTATCGACGAAATACCAGTCGCCCTCCCAGTGACCGAGGAAGAACTCGATCCCGGAGCCGTTATACTTGGTGAGCAGCTTTTTGGTATAATTATAGAACGCATTGTAGTCGTTCTTCCGTTCCTCGTCGGAATAGACGCCGTCCTTGAAATACGGATCGGAGCGGTACCACATGATGACGTAGCGGTAGTCGTATTTCTTGAGGAGCTTATCGACCATCGTGTCGCTCGTGGCGTAGAACTTGATTGCGTTTGCGCCCATCTCCATGATCCTGCCGCCGATCTCCATCAGCGGGGGTTCCTTCGTGAACTGATAGTTGGGGTTGAACGCCTGCGTGCTGATGACGTAGTTGAAGCCCTCGGGCGTGTTTTTCGGATCCTTCACGGTGATATCCTCCTCTGTCACGTTTTCGGTCACGTTTTCGGTTTCGGGTTCGGTCACCTCCGGTGCCGCGGGCTTTTCCCCGCAGGAGGAGAAAGAAAGCAGCGAAGCGGCAAGGAGCAGAGCCGCGATCGTACGGGTCAGTTTCATCGGGATTCCTTTCCGGCGCCGGGAATACGGTCCGGCGACCGCTTTCATTATATCGGAAAATAGCGAAAAAATCAAGGATTTTCCGTTTTTTCTTGTCACGGGGCGAAATATGTGATATAATCGGAAAAAGAAAAGAGGGATCGGTATGAAACGGAAAATCGGGATCAGTTGGAACTGCTTCGGTCAGACGGAAATCGACGAGCAGATCGCGCTGATGAAGGAAAACGGATTCGGGGCGACCTTTATCTGCTCGGAGAACCGGGGGCTTATCGGTCGGATGGCGCCGAAGCTTGCCGCCGCCGGGATCGCGTTCGAGACTCTGCACGCGCCCTTTGACAAAATCAACGATATCTGGATCCCGGGAGAGGCGGGAGAGACGATGCTGAAGCGTCTGACCGATTCGGTCTCGGTCTGCGCCGATCACGGCATCCCCGCGCTCGTCGTTCACCTTTCGAGCGGGCTGAAGCCGCCGATCGTCGGGGAGACCGGGCACGCGCGTTGGGTCAGGCTGATGGAGGAGGCGGAAAAGAAGAATATCATCGTCTGCTTTGAGAATCAGCGGATGCTCTCCAATCTTGCCTACGCCTTCGAGCAGTTTCCCGCCGCGCGCTTCTGCTGGGATATCGGTCACGAGTCCTGCTTCACGCCGGGGAGAAGATATATGCCCCTTTTCGGCAATCTGCTTTCCGCGCTGCATATCCACGACAACCACGGGGAATTCAACCGGGACGAGCATCTGATCCCCTTCGACGGGACGGTCGACTTTGCCCTTGCCGCCCGTGAGATTGCGAAGGCAGGATATACCGGCTCGGTCATGCTTGAGGTCATAAACGGCAATTCGCACGTCTACGACGGGTGGAGCATACGGGACTATTACCGTCACGCCGGAGAGGCGGCGGGAAAACTCGCCGACATGATCGACGCAGAAGACCGGAAGCTCAAATCATAAAAAACGCGCCGCCCCTTCCCGAAGGAAGAGGCGGCGTACCATTTTCAGTTGCTTACCGAGACGTTGTCTTCGTTTTCGTTGATCGTGACGCGGGTCCAGATATCGAGGCTCGAAATATCGTCAACGTCGTAGGAGGTGCCGTTGAAGCGGGTCATATTGTAGATCGCGACCTCGGAGCCGTCGGCGACCGTGATCATCGGGGTCGTGACCTTATAGAGCCAGTTGCAGTCCTTACCGATATTGATGCCGGTCACGGTCGAGCTGACCGCGGAGATCGTATGGAGCGCACCGTAGGAGAAGACGTTCTCGCAGAAGCAGTCGTCCGAATACTCGTACAGGACCTCGGTAAAGTTATCCATCATCATATTGACGGTATTGTAAGGATCGTTATCCTTCAGCGAGGCTTCAAAGCTCTTGTCCTGACCCTTGGAGAAGATCTTGTTATTGTTTGCCAGCTTCCAGAAGCCGTTGCGGAAGCCGACCGTCGTATTCGTCAGAACGTAGCCGATATAGCCGTGATCCGAGCTGTCAACGCGGATGCCGGTCTGATAGGCGTTGAGCGAGAGGTTGGAGATATAGTAGCCGTTGCCCTTCACGATCTCGATCGCGTTTTTCATGCCGGAGAACGCACAGCCGACGGCGTAGCAGTTCTTCCCTCTCATGCTGAGGAAGAAGGCGGTATCGTCAAACTTGTTTCCGTTCTTCTGATATTCGGTCAGATTGCTTCCGGTCGCCTGCACGAAGTCGATGTATCTGACGCCTGCGCCCTCTCCGAGGGTCAGCGCGCTTTCTCCCGCCTTCAGATCGACGTGGGAGAAGAAGACGGTGCCCGCGGAAAAACTCATCTGATCACGCACGGGAGAGGTTCCCGCGCCGCGCAGCTCGACGTTTGCCGGAACGGTGACCGGCTTTTCCAGCAGATAGAAGCCGGCGGGGATATAGAGGATGCCGCCCGTACTGCCCATTTTGTCAAGCGCGGACTGCAGTCTTTCCGAGCAGTCGAACGCCGCCGCGGTATCGATGCCCTTCAATACGGTGATGTCCTTCGACGGCTGCGGCGCATTCCTTTTATAGACCGGGTACTCCGACGGGGCATCCCGGTTGATCACGACGCTGCCGCTGTTCTCCGCCGAAATGACCGTATCGGTGAACTGCACCTTACCCTTGGTGTTGTTGACAACGCCATACTCGTATGCGTCAAGCATACCGCCGGTCACGCCGATGCCGTAGCCTCCGCGCTCGTCGATATCGTCAACGACCATACCGATCGACGCGCTCTTCACGACCGGACAGTAGAACATACCGCTGAACTTCGCGCGCGGTCCCTTGACAATATGGATACCGACGCTGTAATCCTCACAGACCAGCTCGGTGAAGGAGCCCCACTCGATATCGCCGAGGACGAACGCTTCGGATTTCAGCCCGGTATAGTCCGCGATCTTCGCTCTCGGCGCACTGCCGAGCGCACAGGATGCCCAGTAATCGGGAGAAGCGCTGATATAGGAAATGCTCGAAGCGTCGGCGGAATCGTAAAGCTCGAGCGCACGGTCAAGGAAGGTGCCGCGGACGTTACAGATGTTCATCTGCTCGTTGACCGAGCCCGCCCAGATGCCGCGGTAACCGTTGAGCACCGTGCAGTCGCGGATCGTGGAAAGCATATAATACTCGGGTTTGCCCGATTTCTCGGTGCCCGGGATCGCAAAGGTAAAGGGATAGGGCTTCACGTTGTCGATCGACTGATCGGGATAGTAGACCGTCAGACCGACGACGCCCGCAGAACCGCCGACCTGGAAGAGCGCAGGAAGCTCCTCCTCCGCGGAGGGAACGCAGGCAAGGATCACGGTGCCCTCGCTGCCGTCGTCCTTTGCGGAATGGTCGCCGATGACCGTGACGAAGGGCAGGACCTCGATCGGCTTTTCAATGCGGTAGGTGCCCGCGGGAAGGAAGACGGTGCCGCCGCCCTTGCCCGAAACCGCCTTGATCGCCTTGTTCAGAACGTCGGAGCAGTCCTTTACGCCGGTAGGGTCGGCTTTATAGAGCTTGTCTGTCACGACCGCGTCGGCAACGATGACCTCGTCGGTATAATACGTTTCGACGACGCATGGCGTCTTATATCCGTCGTATTTCACGTTTGAAGGATCGAAGGGCGCGTCGGTCTCCGGTGCCGTTTCCGGATCGGTCACGGGATCGGTTGAAGCGGGATTCTTCTCTCCTCCGTCGCAGGCGCAGAGACCGGTCAGAAGCATCAGCGCGGTCAGCAGGATGGCAATCATTCTTTTCATTGTGTTCTCCGTATATGTTTTTTTATTTGATTTCAAGTACGTCCCCCTCCGTCACGCCGTTTTCGTTAATGGCGTCGGCGCGGACGAAGAGCTTTTGCCCCGCGGTCAGGGCACGGATATCGGCGGCGTTCCTTCCCCACACCGTCATCGCGTGGTACAGCTTGTCGGGACGGTGTCCCCAGAGAAGGAGGAAGCCGTCCTCTCCTTTGGAGCGGAAGGAAAGCGATGCGGCAGTCGGCGCGGTGCGGATCCCCGAAAGGATCGCCTTTTCCGGCTTCTTCCCTTCGCCCTTTCCGAAGACGCGGAGCCCCGAAACGGCGGGAGGAAGCGAAAACGGCGTTCCCGTAACGGTCAGGCGCAGATACCGGAGGCGTTTTTCCCGGGCGCCGCTCAGCTCGTGCGGGAGGCAGGCGGCGGCATCCCGGCGGTCGGCGAGCGTGAAGAAAGCCTTTCCGTCTCCGCTTCCCTCAAGAAGCCAGCGGAGCGGGCGGAGTACTCTGTCGGTGTATCTGCCGCCGTGCGGCTGTCTGAACGCGCGGAGAAGGTCTTCCCGGTTATCGGCAAAATTGACCTGCACGAAGGAGACCGGGTATTCTTTCCCGAGATCGAGGGTCAGCGTCGGCACGGGATCGTCCTCCGCTGCCGTCCACCACGTCCGGATGTTTTCGTCGGTCACGTTTTCCGCCCCGGTTCCCGAGGAGGCGGTGACCTTTTTGCGGTAGGACAGGAGCATAAATTCCGGCGGCGCAAAGGGTTCCGATTCCGGATCGAAGGGGAAATCCCCGAAGCGCTGATCGCAGAAGAGCTCGCCGTCCCGGTCGAAACCGGCGCGCCACAGCCCGATGCGGCGTTCAAACATATGATTGACGCTGATCCTTGCCGTCGCGATATGATACGGTTTTCCGCCGGGCGAAAGGAAGGTGGAGCCGTGCCCCGCTCCGGTCAGAAAGCCCGCGGGCTCGTAGGAAAAGGGATTGTTCTCCGCCGGAGAAAACGGTCCGAGCGGAGAGGAAGAAACGAAGACCGCGTCGCAGTACACGTCGAACTGCGTGCCGGGCGCGGCGTACTGGAGATAATACCGCCCGCCGTGCTTCGTCATCCACGCGCCCTCGATCCAAGGGCGCTGCGTCTCGGGCGCGAGATGCCCGTCGCCGGGATACTCGTAACCGCGTTCCGTACGGTTTTCGGCTATCAGCGGGACCGGAGCGGACAGCGGCTGAAAATCATCGCCGAGGGCGACGCCGTATATCGGGTCACGGTCGGAACAGCCGTAATAATAATACAGTCTCCCGTCGTCGTCACGGAACAGGCAGGGATCGGAATACGGGACCGGGGAACGAAAACCCGCCAACGGCAGATTTTCCGGGTCGGAAGAGGAAAGGAACGCCGTTCCTCCCTCCGGATGGCGCACGCAGAAGACGAGCTTATCTCCGCACACGCAGACGTCGGGGGCGTAATCGTAAAGCGAAATCTCCGGCGGATAGTCCCGGTGCGAAAACGAAGTGAAATCGTCGGTAACGAAATATCCCGCGTTCATCGAGAGGAACAGATAGTATTTCCCGCCGAAAAAGACGGCGGAGGGATCGGCGGCTTCCCGGAAGGCGGTATTGCCGTCGAACTGGAGCGCGTAGGGCAGATTCAGCGGATTGCAGAGGAAAGCCATACGTTCCGCTTCCTTTCGTTTTTTTCATTATAGCATACCGTGCCCGATTTGAAAAGAGGCTTTTCGGTTTTTTCTCTTTTTTTTGAAAAAACCGTCAAACGAAGAGATTGACATCCTCCCGGATTTTTGTTATAATGCTGAAAAAGGGGTCGGCGTTTCCGATAATCGCCGACCGGAAACGAGGTATCACTTATGCGCGTCATGAGAAATGAAACGGCGAATACCGCGGCGTTCACGCTGAACGGAAACCGCTTCGTCCTTGACCTTTCGACCGGTGCCGTCGTCTCTCTGCGAAGACCGGGGTCTCCCGAGTTCATCGCCTCCCCCTGCGGGCTCGTCGATCTTGCCTATCCGGTCCACCTTGACTACGATCTGCTCCGCCTTTCTCCCAACGGGAAATACAATAAGAAAACCCCCGTGATCCGCGCGAAGAACGGCGGCGTAGAGATCCGCTACGAAATGCTCTCCGAAAATATCGAGATGCCGTTCCTTGCCGAGACCGAGGGCGGCGTGGAGGTGAAAATCCTCCTCACCCCCGATCCCGACGGCGTTTCGGTGGAGATGCGCTGCACGGTCACCAATCACTCTGACACCGCCGTCCGTCAGATCCTTTTCCCGAACCTCGAAGGGCTCGCCGCCGTCAGCGGGGAGGAAAACGCCCGCTTCACGACCACCCTTTTTCATATGAATCCCTACGCCGAGCAGGACAGCAACGAGCGCTCCCGCGAGCGCTTCTACGGCGAAAACCGCACGGTTTCCGGTCAGTTCTTCTCCCCCGCCGGTCTCTTCCCGGCAAACGGCGCCGACCGCGCGATGGGCGGACGCTGGCTGGATTACGGCTCGCTGAACGCCGGTCTTTCGCTCTACCGGCAGGCGTGGGGCTGGGGTCCCGAAAACAAATACTGGATGGGCTCGAACGATACCTATTGGGTCAAGCTCAATCACGACGACCGGACCGTCCGTATCGCTTCGATGCAGTACCTCGACCTGAAAAAGGGCGAGACCTACGATTCGGGCGTTTACGTTCTGACGCCTCACCTCGGCGGCTGGGTCAACGGCATCGGCGCCTATAAAGCCTTCGTCAAAAAGAATCAGAAGCGCGTCGTTCCCGTGCCGCGGTGCATGAAGGAATGGATGGGCTTCCGTACCGTGTGGATGGGCTCGGGTTATCCGAAGGACCCGGAGGAC
Source organism: Lachnospiraceae bacterium (assembly GCA_024404495.1). Classification (GTDB taxonomy): domain Bacteria; phylum Bacillota; class Clostridia; order Oscillospirales; family CAG-272; genus CAKRZE01. The sequence goes on along the minus strand of JAKSPT010000007.1, from coordinate 34,154 downwards.
GCGGCGTGGACCTACTACGATATGCCCCGCCTCGCAGACGATATCGCCGAACACGGACTTTCCGCGATGAACCTCTGGGGCTGGTCGAATTCCGACTATTTCCCCTATACGAAGGACACCCTCTACCCCGAGTACGGCGGCATCGAGACCTTCAAGAAGAACGTGAAGGTCTGCCGCGAAAAGGGGGTTGACGTCTATCCGCTCGTTTCCTTCGTGCAGATCTGGTACAAGCAGGCGACCGAGCGCGGTCTTCCGGTCAACGCGACGTGGGCAGAGACCATCAAGGCGATCCCGGTCTTCCGCGCACCCTATATGAAGCGCTGGAGCTCATTCAATATGGGCGACCTCAATCAGGATTGGTGGAAGGACGCGGTCAACGAGTCGCTCCGCTTCTGCCGCGACGAGCTCGGTATGCCCTCGATCGCGTGGGATCAGTACATCCTCTGCGGCGGCAACGACGCGCTCCACGAGCTGATCAACAATTACCGCCTCGAAACCTATAAAAAATACCCCGAGGCGCATTTCTCGGGCGAATCCACCTTCTTTATGGAATCGGATATCGACAACTGCGACACCCAGTGGACGTGGCTGTGGTGGAACGAGGGCATGACCGACTACCGTCCCTACCTCTACGTCGTCGAAACCGAGCGCCCGAACATCAACGTCGACTCCTCCCCGCTCTTTGCCAAGTACATCTTCATGGACAACGCGATGATGAACGCCTACCCCTCGAAGCCCGGTCTGATGAACGGCTCCGCGCTGATCGGCGATTACCCGGTCTTCGGCGAAACGCTGAAGCGCCTCGCCGCGCTCCGCAAGGCGTATCTGCCTTATTTCACCGACGGCGACAATATCGGCGACTGCCCGCTCTTCAAGGAGCCCAAAGGCGTGCGCGCCGGTTTCTACCGTCTGAACGGGACGATGCTCGGCTTCGCCGTGCTTGACGAAAAGACGAAGAGCGCGGGACTGTCACTCGACCCCGGCGCCTATCTTGACGGAAACGCCTTCAAGGTCGAGGTACTGAACGAGAAGAACGAAAAGATCGCCGAAAAAGAGATCGGAAAGCGCGGCTTCCTGCGCGTTTCCGGGAATCCCGTTGATCTCTTCGTGCTTCGGATCACGCCTGTCGAAAAATGAAAAAAGATAAAATTCGCCGTTTGGCGTTTGCCGTGGGAACGGCGCTGCTCCTGACCGCGTTTGCGGTCCTTTCCGCCTGCTTCCTGCTCCGGCATCTCGGAGGGCTGATCCGTCTGCTCCCGGTCGGAGAGGACGCAAAGGAACTCCTCGCGCCGATCTTTGATCAGCTGATCACGGCAAAGATCGCGCCGAAATGCGTGATCCCCTTCCTTCTGCTCCTCCTCCCTTCTCTGCTCTTTTGGTTCTGTCTGCCGAAGGGGAAAACGAGACCGTTCGTTTTCGTTCTGTACCTGATCCTCTGCCTCGTTTTTCTGCTTCTCGCCTTTCTGTTTACTGTCCTTTTTTCCAAGGTCAACGGCGTGCGCCTCTTCGACGTGCTCCGTTCCCTGCTCCGTCTGATTTCAAACGGTCTGCTTGACCGGATGTGAGGATTCCGATATGAAAAGATTACTGATTTTCTTCCTTCTCTCCGCGCTCTTCCTCTCCTCCTGCGCGGCAGCCGATCCGCCCGCGAAGGAAACCGACCCGCCGGGAAGCGATCCCGCCGCCTCCGATACCCTTCCCGAAACGTCCGGAACAACGAAAGATACCGAAAAGCCGACCGAAACCGATGACCCCGGTACCGACGAGACCGCACCGGAAACAGGCGCCGAGACCGAACCGGAAACGGAACCCGCGACCGAGCCGGTCAAAGAGACCGAACCCGCACCCGAAACCGATCCGCCGATCCCGGACGATGAGCCCACTTGGACGGTTGGCTTCGGCAGCCGTGAGATCGCGATCCCCGAAAAGACCGACGAACCGCTTTATATCGCCGGATACCATCAGGGATGGGAGATCGCGGGCGTTTCCGACCTGCAGAGAGCAAACGCCGTCTGGCTTGACGGCGGCGAGGGCGGGATTCTGATGATCGGGATCGACTGCGTGGGGCTGAGCTCCGACGTCGTGAACGAGATCCGTTCCCGTCTTTCCGACCTCGTGAAGGAGAGCGGATGCGTCTCGGTCAACGTCTACGCGACCCACACCCACGCCGGGATCGATACCCTCGGGCTCTGGGGTCCGACCGGGATCGACGGGAAGAACAAGGACTTTATGGAGAACCTGAAAGCGGCGGCGGCCGAAGCGGCAAAGGAGGCCTACGAAAACCGCGCCGCGGGCAGACTGTACTGCGGCTCGGTCGACACCGGAGACCTCCAGAAGGATTCGAGAAACCCGAAATGCTTTGACCCGAACCTCTATCAGCTCCGTTTTCAGCCGAAGGAGGAAGGAAACGGCGTCCGTCTCTTCTTCTACGCCGCGCACGCCGAATCGATGCGGGGCGACAATAAGCTCGTCAGCCGCGATTATCCCGGCGTCCTCATCGACACCGTGGAGGAAAAGACCGGGGACAAAGGCATCTTCTTCCCCGGTGCGATCGGCGGGCTGATCATGACCGAGGCGCAGATTCCCGAGCCCTTCTCGGGCGACGACGCCGTGAAGAACCGCGATCTTACCGGAAAACGGCTCGCGGAATACGCTCTTTCGATCAACAACGAGACGGTCGTTGCCCCGTCGGCAGCGGTCAGCACCGTCAAATTTGAGGTTCCGCTTGATAATATCGTCTTCCAGTATTATAAATTCCTCGGCATCCTCGGCTCCGAGATCAAAGGCGGGGATCCGAACGGCGAATACTATATGGTCAGCGAGCTTTCGGTCGTAAAGATCGGGAAACTCGCGATCGGGCTCCTTCCCTGCGAGCTGACGCCCGAGCTTGCTCTCGGCGGTTCCGCTCTGAAAAAATCCGACCCCGAACCGCTGAACGGTATCGCCGCGGAAGCGGGCTTTGAAAAGCTCCTCCTCGTCGGGCTCTGCAACGACGAGATGGGTTACGTCATTCCGCCCTCTCAGTTCCTTCTGAACCCCGACGCGCCCTATATCGACAGGATCAAGGACGAAACCGGCGAGGACCACTACGAGGAGACCAACTCGGTCGGTCCCGAGATCGCAAACGCGATCGCGGAGGCGTTCCGGAAAGCGATCGGCGCCTGAATCCAAACGCATAACGAAACCCGCCGCAAAGGATTATGAAGTCCCTTGCGGCGGGTATTATTTGTTTTTTACCAATATCCGTGTTCTACGTGGCGCCACTTGCCGCCGTTCGCCCTGACCAGAATCCAGTTCCAATCGGTATAGGTGCTGTCCGGATTCAGAGAACCGTCTCCGCCCGAGGAATCGACGTCAAAGGAAGAGAGCAGGACGATCACCTCGTCAGCGTCGAACCTTTCGGCATACTCCTTTTCTTTCGCGCAGAGCTCGTCTCCGGCATAACGGATTTCTTTCAGCGTGCAGCCCTTCCAGTTTTTCCCGAATTCTTTTACGATCACGTCAATCGCGGACGCGATATCCTTTTCGGAATAGGTACCGGACTCCACGTCGATGACCTTTACCGTGCTTTCTTTTCCGCCGCAGGCGCACAGACACGCAACGAGAAGAATACACGTCACGGCGGTAATAATCTTTTTCATTTCGGTCTCCCTGCTTTTTGCCGGTTCTTATTTCAGGAACACTTCAATGACCGGAGAAAGCCCGTAGGGACGAACGGTGGGAAGCACAAAAACGGTGGTGGGAACGGTGCAGGAGGAACGGTCCGCCATGTGGTCGCTTGGGACCGCGGAGGGCGCCTTGGCGCGGTAACGGACCTCGCTGCCGTCCGAAAGGAACTGCGCGTACTCCACGCGGGAAGCGTCGAGTCCCGGGAACTGAAGCGCACCGAAGGGATAGGTCTGCAGGTGGATATAGAGCCGCTTGCCGTCCTCGCTCTGCGTCAGCTTCGTTCCTTCCGGCGCCTTGAATTCCGGCTCCGCCATCGTACAGCCGTAGATCGAGCGGCCGTTGACCTTCATCCACGCGGCGTAGGCGTCAAGTGCCTCGGTCGCACGGTGATCGAAATAGCCTCTTGAGGTCGGTCCGACGTTCATGATCAGGTTGCCGCCGATGGAAACGGTGTTGACCAGCATATTGATCAGCATTTCGGGCGATTTCCAGGTGAATTCGTCGCGGTAGTAGCCCCATGAGCCCGAGAAGGTCTGACAAGCCTCCCAAACGACCTTTTCGCCCGTCTCTTCGTCCTTCACCCATTCGATCGGCTGGAACTGCTCGGGCGTCCAGAGGTCCTGTTTGAGGTCGGCGCGGTTGTTGATGATGATCTCCGGCGCGATCGAACGGACGGTCGCGATCAGCTTTTCGCTCTCCCACTGATCCTTGCCCTTCGTGCCGCCGAACTGCATCCATTCCGGTGCGTTCCACTCTTCCGGATAAGACCAGTCGAGCCAGAGGATGTCGATCTTGCCGTAGTTCGTCAGAAGCTCGGTCACCTGATCGCGCATATATTTCGCGTAGACGGTCATATCCCTGCCCCGATCGAGCTCGGGCGCGTTCGCGTCGTTACGGCGGGGATGGAATTTGTCGAGCGGGAACATCGGATGATGCCAGTCGATCAGCGAATAGTAGAAGCCGACCTTCAGCCCCTCGGCACGGAAGGCTTCGACGTATTCCTTCACGAGGTCGCGTCCGAAGGGCGTGTTCGTGATCTTGTAATCGGTGACGGCGGAATCGAAAAGGCAGAAGCCGTCGTGATGCTTGGTCGTCAGCACGGCGTATTTCATGCCCGCCTTCTTCGCCGCTTTCGCCCACTCGCGGGCGTCAAAAAGATCGGGATCGAAGTGGTCGAAATACTTCTGATACTGCGCCTCGGGCGTGCTCTCGTAGTATTTGACCCACTCGTGGCGCGCTGCCATCGCGTAGATGCCGAAATGAATGAACATACCGAAGCGGTCGTGCGTGAACCACGCGGTATTGCCGGGCGTTTTTTTCGTCTTGTAGGATGACATAAGCGTTTCCTCCGTGTATTCAGAATAGCGTTATTCGGGTTTTCTTCCGGATTTCACGAGATAATCGCGGCATTCGTAGAGAAAATCGGTTTGGATGATATCAAAACCGCGGTCGGCGAGCCAGCCCCAGCCGCGCGCGGGGTCGCCGATAACAGAAACGTCGTCGTTGTGCCACGCCGCAAGCACCGCCTTGTAGTTATAGACGATCGCGTTCGCCCAGACGAGCTTGCCCTCTCCGTGCAGCATATCGACGTATTCCTTCGAGGCGACCGACATCTCCTCCTCGGAGAAGATCACCTCGGTACCGATATAGTTGATGTTTCTCGCGTTCAACTCGTCGTGGACGGTGTTTTCTCCGCTTACGATCGGCATAAAGGCGAGGTCCGGGGCGTATTCCTCCACGGCGTCAAGGTACTGCGGTTTGGGCGCGGATTTGATGAGGATCTGATCCTCCATCCCGAGGCGGCGCACCAATGCCGAGATCTCCGCCGGGTGATCCCAGAACTTGTCGATGTTGACGACCGCCCTGCCCCGGAGCAGAAGGAGCGCCTCCTCCAGAGTCGGGATATGATACTGCGTGCGTCCGAGGTCGCAGTTGGAAAGGACGAAGGACTTCACCGTTTCGGCGGAGAAATTGCGAATCGAGTCCTTCATGCGGAGATGCACCTTTTCCATGCCGGGATGCTGAACGAAAAGGACGCCGTCCTCGCTCATATCCGCGTCGAGCTCGACGATCTCCGCCTTCTGCCGTATCGCCGCCTGAAACGCGGGAAGCGAGTTGCATGGGATGTTCCCGCCGCTGACCCCGCGGTGCGCGGCAAGAAGGACGCCGTTCGTTTTCCGCAAATCAAAAATCATCATACCGTTATCCTTTCGGCGCGAAGCGTCTGACGAAATCGGTCACGATCTTCTGCACCCCTTCAAAACCGGGCTCGGAGGTCTTCCCTTCCATCATCGGCTCGAAGCAGTGCCCGCCGTAGACCGAGCCGCAGAGCTCGCAGGGCGCACCGACCGAACGGCATTTTTCATGGAAGCGGACGCTGTTTTCGGCGTAAACGAGGTTGTCGTGCGTGCCGTACGCCATCAGCATCGGAACGGAGAGCGGCGTGATATAATCGTAGGGCGAGTTCTTGTGCGCGGAAAGGGAATAGTCGCCTTCCGGGAAAAGATGCTCGGTACCGAAGCGATCGGGGAGATACCCGACCGAATCGCGGTACAATATCGTCGGAGCGGAGAGCGGCGCCGAGGCGACGACGCCGAAGCGGTCCTTCACCGGGTCAAAGGGGGAATCGACCGTGTAGGCTTCCTGCGGCGCAAGCGCCATCATCAGCGCAAGATGCCCGCCCGCCGAATGACCGGAGGTGACGATGCGGAACGGATCGATCCCGAGCTCCTTCCGGAATTTCGAGAGGTACCTGCCGGCGTCCATGACGTCCGAAACGACGGTATCCATCTTCACGTTGTTTTCGGCGACCGTGCGGTATTCGAGCGAGGCGACCGCCCAGCCCTCCTTCCGGAGCGCTTCGACCGAGAGCGCAGAAAAGCCGAGCATATCAACGGCAACGGCGCGGCACCATCCGCCGCCCGGTATGATGACGTAAACGGGAGCTTTTTCCCACACCTTGTTCAGCGGCGGGCGGAACTCCATGATGATATCGCGTTCCTTCGTTTTCTTGTAGATCAGCGTCTGTTCCGCGCCGTTTTCGGGTCTGTCAAAGCGTTTCATTTTCGGTTCCTTTCGTCGGTTCGTCTTTGCTTCCATTATAACCGAAAACCCCGTCATTTGCAAGGCGTTTTTGTTTTTTCCCGCAAAAGATTGACAAAAAGCCGCCGGTGTGGCATAATAAGGAAAGATCATTTTTACGGAGCTGAACACGATGGAAAAGAAACGGCTTTTTACGCGGTATTTTCTTCCGCTTCTCCTCGCGCTTCTTCTGATCCCCGCGGCGTCGGTATATACGCTTTCCGCCTTCCTCCCCGCCGGATGGTTTCCGGTCGGGTATTACGTTGCCGCCGGGATCGCGCTGCTCGTCAACCTGCTCCCCCTCCTCCTCTGCGCCGGGTATTCCTCCCTGCGTCTGACGTTTCTCGGGCACGGGCTGACCGTTCTGCGCGCGTTTTTATATTCCTCGGTCGGGTCGGCAGTCCTGCAGCTGACCGCCGCCTGCTTTCTCGTCCCGGACGACCGGAAACGGTTTCTCATCGGCGCGGCGATCTGCGTCGGCGTTGAGGCGGTCACCTTCTGGAACGGGATCGTGTCGGTTTATCTGACCTCCGCCGGGCTCGGAATCAAAACCCGCGTGATCGGCTTTCTTCTCGGGCTCGTCCCGGTCGCGAACGTCATCTGTCTCTTCCGCATCATCCGCACCGTTGATTTCGAGCTGAATACCGAGCGCTGCCGCATTAACCGCAACAAGGCAAGGAAGGGAGATAACGTCTGCCGCACGAAATATCCGATCCTTCTCGTTCACGGCGTCTTTTTCCGGGATTCCCGTTTGTTCTGCTATTGGGGCAGGATCCCGAAGGAGCTGAAAAAGAACGGCGCGGAGGTATATTTCGGCAATCACGATTCCGCCGAGCCGGTCGCCGTTTCCGCCGCCTTTCTCGCCGAAAGGGTCCGGCAGATCGTGAAGGAGACCGGATGCGAAAAGGTCAATATCATCGCCCATTCCAAGGGCGGGCTCGACTGCCGCTGTGCGATCGCGAACGAAGGGATCGCCCCGCTCGTCGCCTCGCTGACCACGGTCAACACCCCGCACCGCGGCTGTCTCTTCGCCGACTATTTGCTGAACAAGGTGGATAAGGGCGTACAGGAGAAGGTCGCCGCTGCCTACAACGCCGCCGCGAAAAAGCTCGGGGACAAAAGCCCGGATTTTCTCGCCGCCGTGACCGATCTGACCGACGAAAAATGCAAAGCGTACGATGCCGCATGGGACAAGCCCGAGGGCATTTACTGCCACAGCGTCGGTTCCGTTCTGAACGCGCCCCTCGCCTCTCCCTTCCCGCTCGGGCTGACTTATTACCTTGCGGGTCACTTCGACGGGCCGAACGACGGGCTCGTTTCGGAGCCTTCCTTTGCCTTCGGTGACGACTACACCTTCCTTGAGATCCCCGGCAGCCGAGGCATTTCCCACGCCGACGTCATCGACCTCGACCGCGCCGATTATCCCGGCTTTGACGTGACCGAATTCTACGTCGGGCTCGTTTCCGACCTGAAAAACCGCGGTTTCTGATTACCCGTACATTATTCCGAATTGGAGTTGAAATCATATGAGCGATATTCTGAATCCTTCCCTTGCCCCCTCCGGTTACGATAAGATCAACTGGGTCGCCTCCTATATGCCGATCCTGAATAAGATCAAAAAAGAATTTGAGGAGACCAAGCCCCTCGCCGGGATGCGGGTCGCCATGTCGATCCACCTCGAAGCGAAGACCGCCTATCTCGCGATGACGCTGAAGGCGGCGGGCGCCGAGGTCGCCGTCACCGGGTGCAATCCCCTTTCCACGCAGGACGACGTTGCCGCCGCCCTTTACGATCAGGGCTTCGAGGTCAACGCCCGCCACGGTGTGACGATGGAGGAATACGAGGAGCATCTGAAAAAGACGCTTTCGATCCGCCCGCATCTGATGATCGACGACGGCGGAGACCTCACCTCCCTCCTCCACGGCGAATGCGAGGCTTACGCCGAGAATCTGATCGGCGGCTGTGAGGAGACCACGACCGGTATTCACCGTCTTTTTGCCCGTCAGCAGTCCGGTCAGCTCCGCTTCCCGATGATCGACGTCAACGACGCCGACTGCAAGCACCTCTTCGACAACCGCTACGGCACCGGTCAGTCCACCCTTGACGGCATCATGAACTCCACCAACCTCATCATTGCCGGAAAAACCGTCGTCGTCGGCGGGTACGGCTGGTGCGGCAAGGGTCTCGCGATGCGCGCAAAGGGCATGGGCGCGGTCGTGATCGTCACCGAGGTCGATCCCGTCAAGGCGATCGAGGCGGTGATGGACGGCTTCACCGTGATGCCGATGGAGGAAGCCGCGAAAAAGGGCGACCTTTTCGTGACCCTCACCGGCTGCAGGGACGTCATTCACGGTTCCCATTTCGATTCGATGAAGGACGGCGTCCTGCTCGCCAATTCCGGGCATTTCGACGTTGAGATCAACAAGACCGACCTCGAAGCCCGCGCCGTGCGCGTCTGGCAGAGAAAACCGAACATCGTCGGCTACGAGATGAAGGACGGCAGGATCCTGAACCTGCTCGCAGAGGGACGTCTCGTCAACCTCGCCGCCGGAAACGGACATCCCGCCGAGATCATGGATATGTCCTTCGGCATTCAGGCAAAATCGATCGCCTATCTTGCCTCCCATAAGGGAGCGCTTGAAAACCGCGTCTATCAGGTCCCGCGTGAGATCGACCGCGAGGTCGCCGCGATCAAGCTTTCGGCGCTCGGCGTTTCGATCGACCGTCTGACCGACGAACAGACCGCCTATCTCGCCGCGTTCAACTGATATTATCGCCCCGGGCACCGACAGGAGATATTGCCGATGAAAAAGAAGCTTCTTTTCAGCGCCATCCGGATGGATGCCGCCGGAACCGAGCGGGCGCTCCTTTCCCTGCTCGGGGCGCTCGATTTTTCGGAATACGATATCACCCTTCTCCTCGCGCAAAAAGAGGGACCGCTGCTGCCGCTGATCCCGAAAGAGATCAGGGTAAAAGAAATCGGGCGGGACGGGGCGCTCTTTTCCCTTTCCGCAAGGAACGCGAAGCGCGTGCTTTCCGCCTTTGCGCTCCGGCATCCTTCCGCGCTTCCCCGTATCGCGAAAGCGGCGCTGCACGCGAAAAAGCATCCCGAAACACGGAAAAGCGAGGCGGTAACGCTCTTTTCCGATCTGATAAAGCGGTATTTTCCCGCCTTTGAACCCGAAACCGAATACGACGCCGCGATCTCCTTTTCCGGCGCGCGGACCCTTTTCCATACCGTGGAAAAGGTACGGGCAATAAAGAAGATCGCTTGGCACCATTTTTCCTTCGATCCGAAGGAGACCGACCCCGCGGCGGAATACGCGTACTTCTCCCGCGCCGACCGGATCGCCGCCGTTTCCGACGCCGCGGCGGAAAGCCTGAAAAACGCGTTCCCCGATCTTACGGAGAAGATCACGGTCTTCCCGAACCGGATTGACCGGGCGCTGATCCGGAAGCTTGCCGAAGAAGGAACGCGGCTGACGGGACCCGGGCTCCGCATCCTGACCCTTTCCCGCGTCAGCGTGAAAAAAGGCTGTGACAGAATCCCCGCCGTGCTTGAACGGCTCACGCTTGCCGGGCTTGACTGTCGCTGGACGCTGATCGGAAAGGACGAGGGCGCAAAATGGGTGATCGAAAAGGAGATCCGTGCAAGCGGTCTTTCGGAGCGCTTTGCCTGCCTTCCCCCGACGGAGAACCCCTACGGCTGTCTCGCGTCCGCCGATCTGTTCGTGCTCCCCTCGAAAAACGAGGGATACCCCGTTTCGGTCGAGGAAGCAAAGGCGCTCGGCGTGCCGTCGGTCGTTCTGCCCTACGGCGCGGCGGAAGAGCAGCTCGGTCACGGCGCTTACGGGACCGTGACGGACGTCCTTGAGGACGGCGCCCTCTCCCTCGCGCGGGACGAAGAGAGGCGGAAAGCGATCCGCGACACCCTCCTTTCCCTGCCCGAACCGGCTGACGATACTGCCGAACGGTTCCGGAATTTGCTAATGTAAATAATTTGTGAATTCGGAAAAAGACACTTGCAATTGCAGGGTCATTCTGTTATAATTAGTCTGTTGCAATACGGGTGGTCCGCTGCGAAGCTCTGCATGAACATCCGAAAATAATATGGAGGCCATCATGGATTTAATCAAGGCTTTTACGAATGAGCAGCTCAAAGCGGAGGTCCCGGTTCTCAATATCGGTGATACCGTCCGCATCCACAACCGCATCAAGGAAGGTAACCGCGAACGTATTCAGATGTTCGAGGGCGTCATCATCGCCAAGAAGGGCGGCGGAATCTCCGAGACCTTCACGGTCAGACGTATTTCCTACGGTGTCGGCGTCGAGAAGACCTTCCCGGTCCATTCTCCGAACGTCGAAAAGGTCGACATCATCCGCAAGGGTAAGGTCAGACGCGCTAAGCTCTACTACCTGCGCGACAAGGTCGGCAAGGATTCCAAGGTCAAGGAAGATCTGTAATCCGAACGAGATAAAAGCGTTCCCGCTGTTCAAACAGCGGGGCGTTTTTATTTTTCCCTTGCGGTTGACAGAAGAAAGAAAAAGGGATATAATGAGAAAAAAGCCCACGAAAGGAACCGATATGAAGAAAACGATTCAGGAAACGATCCCCACGATCGCCTTCGGTCTGCCCGACGCCGTCCGCGCCTTCCACGAAAGCGGTTATTTCGACCGTGAGATCCGCACGATCGACCGTCTGCTCGCCCGTGACGACTGCTCCGAAGCGATGCGCGACCGTCTTTCCCTCCAGCGGCAGATCGCGGAGCAGATGAAATGCGAATACGACACGACGCCCGAAGAGGCGCTTGAAGAGATCAGACGGGATATTCCCGATTTCACCGAGGAGGAGCTGGAGGGGATCTTCGAGGATTCGCTCGTCGACTGGCACATGGTCAACGGCAAGCCGATGCTCCAGAGCTACTTCATGGAATCCTTCTATACCCGCCGTCCCGATCTGAAGGCAAGACGGGTGAACGTCCGCGAAACGGGCGACCCGAACGTCTACCGCGAGGACAACCACGCCGTGATGGAAAAGAACGGTTACCGTGCCTTCCGTCACCGCATCCGTCTGGAGATCGAGCCGAGAGAGGAAGCCGCGATCGACGGGGAGGAGATCCTCGTCCATCTGCCCTACCCCGCTCTCTGCCCCGAGCAGAGCGATATCGTCCTGCACGATATGACCCCGGGCGGCGTGATCGCCGGAGACGTCCAGAGAACGGTCTCGTGGAAGCAGATCTATCACAGGGGAGATAAGTTCTTCGTCGAGTTCTCCTTCACCAACCGCGCGAAATACACCCGCCTCGATCCCGACGCGGTGAGTGCCGAGCAGCCCGATTTCCATACGGACGAGCTGCCGCCGCACATCACCTTCACGCCCTATCTGCGTGCCCTCGCCGCCGAGATCGCCGGAGAGGAGACCAATCCGCTGATCCTCGCCCGCCGCGTTTACGACTACCTCGCGCACCATCTGCACTATTCCTACACGAGAGAATACGTTCTCCTCGAACCGATCGCCGACACCTGCGCCCTCAATATGCGCGGCGACTGCGGCGTGATGGCGCTGACCTTCATCACCCTCTGCCGCATCCTCGGCATCCCGGCGCGCTGGCAGTCCGGTCTTTCGGTCCATCCGGGTCACATCGGCAGACACGACTGGGCGCAGTTCTACGTTGCCCCCTACGGCTGGCTCTACGCCGACCTTTCCTACTCGGTCGGTGCCGTTTCGGTCGGCAGCGACGTCAGGCTGAACCATTATTTCGGCAACCTCGATCCCTTCCGTATGGTCACCTGCAACAACGTGCAGGGTGAATTCGTTCCCGCGAAAAAGTATCTCCGTGCCGATCCCTTCGACAATCAGCGCGGCGAGATCGAGTTCGCCTCGAAGGGTCTGAATTCCTACGAGATCCGGGATCACAGATACCTGATCTCCTGCGAAGAGGTTTTTGACTGAAGCATAACGAAAAGACCGCCCTCACGGGCGGTCTTTTTTTATGTCGGATAGTCGATTACTGCTTCTTCTTCTTTGCAAGAAGGATCGCAACGACAGCGGCGACGACGACGACAGCGGCAACGATGCCGATGATCAGACCGACGTTGCTGCTCTTCTCGGGAGCCTTGGGAGCTTCGGTGCCGGGAGCTTCGGTAGCGGGAGCTTCGGTAGCGGGAGCTTCGGTTTCCTTAGCTGCTTCAGCCTCGGCCTTGAACTTTTCGATCGCTGCTTCCGCGTCGGTCAGCTTCTTCAGGACGTCGGGATTGACCAGTGCCTTAGCCTCGTCGGAAAGCTTATCGTAAGCGTTTCTGGCATTCTTGACCTTGGTGCCGGACTTGGAGTAGTTGTCAGCGGTGATCTCGGGGATCGCGTTGATCTTTTCGGTTGCTTCATCAGCCTTGACCTTGTTGGGGTCGGGAGTGGTCTCGGGCTCGTAGTCGTAGGTCTTGTCACCGGTCAGCTTGATGACGGGAGCATCCTGCCAGGTGTTGACACCGGTGTACTGAGCCTGGAAGTTTTCAGCCCACAGGTCGGTATTTTTACCGGAGAAGTTGGGGTCGGTGATATCGACGCAGCAGTAGGTCACGCCGTACAGACCGAGAGCAAGATATCTTTCGGTAAGACCGAGCTGTTCGAGCGGGATCTTTGCCTCGAGAGTGAAGCCGTTATCGGTAACGGTGACGCCGTAAACGGTGTCCTGAAGGGGCTCAGCGTCGTCCTGCTTGTTCTGGATACCGCGGGAGATGAAGGGCTCTTCATTGACCTGACCGTCTTTCAGGGAACGCGGGAAGACCGCGAGGGAGTCGGGGGTCACGTCGGTGTGCCATCTGTCAACGAACCACACGAGAGTGGAGTCCTGGCAGTAAGGCATCGTCAGGTTAGCGGATCTGAAGAAGGGGGTGGTATCGGTTCTCTCTTCGAGATAGTAGAGATAGCCGTCCTTGTACATCAGGCGGATGGAGTTGGTGAAGTCTGCGTCGGTGAGCTTGAGGGCAGCGTCCTTGTTGCCGACGAGGCCTGCGCCGGGAGTAGTCCAATCCTTGGTGTCGGAGATGTTGAGGACCAGTGCGGTAGCGCCGTCCCATTCACCGGGATCGACAACGCCGTCGATGGTCGCTTCCTTGTAGGGAACCTCAACCTCGGTAACGGGTGCCTTGCCTTCTGCGCTGACGCTGATGAGCATGGCGGAAAGAACCATCGTCAGGGTCAGGAGAAGCACGAGTGCTTTTTTCATAGTGTTTTCCTTTCAGAATATTCGTCACATTACTGTGCAAGCATATTATACCGCATTTACCGCAAATTCTCAATATTCGTTTTACACAATCTTTTCCCACAACTTATGGTTGTTTTACCGAATCTTTCGGGATTTTATTGAGACATTATAAACAAAATTAGTGATATTTATTTATTCAACATTATGCGGCAGCCGTTTCAGCCTTTCAGCGCCTCGATCGCCTTGCTGACGACGAAGCCGTTCTCGTTCAGCGCCTTTTCCGCCGCCCCGAAATCGACGCCGCAGGCTGTGGCGACCATACGGACCGCGCGGTTCTTCAGCTTGACGTTGGAGGGCTTCATATAGACCATCAGATTGCCCTTTACCCTGCCGAGGCGGACCATGACGCCGGTGGAAACGGTGGTCAGCACCATCTTCTGCGCGGTCGCCGCCTTCATACGGGTGGAGCCGCTGATGACCTCCGCGCCGACCTCGGGCGTGATGGCGATATCGGCGATGCCGGAGATCTTAGAACCCGTGCGGCAGCTCAGCGCCACGGTCAGCGCGCCGAGTCCCTTTGCGTATTCGAGCGCGCCGCAGACGTAGCTCGCGCTTCCGCTTGCCGAAAGCCCGAAGCAGACGTCCTTTTCCGAAAAGCCGATCTTTTTCAGGTCGGTCACGGCGTTTTCCGCGCTGTCCTCCGCGCCTTCGGCGGAATAGAACATCGCTTCCTTGCCGCCCGCGATGATGCCCTGCACCACCTCGGGAGAAACGCCGTAGGTCGGGGGGCATTCGGTCGCGTCGATGACGCCGAGGCGCCCGGAGGTGCCCGCGCCGATATAGACCAGTCTGCCGCCTTCCTTCAGCCTTGCGGCGATCTCGTCGATCGCTTTTCCGATCGCTTCGAGCTGGGTCTCCACGGCGTCGGCGACCTTATGATCCTCTTTGTTGATGAGCGCGGCGATCTCGTACGAGCTCATCTCGTCGATGTGCATACTGTTTTCGTTCTGCTGTTCGGTCAGATAGTCTTTATAGTTTTCCATTGATTAACTCCTTAAAGAGGTGAATTCTTTCTGAAACGCGGCGCGTTCTTTTTCCCCGAGCCGCAGCCCGAGGCTTTTCGCCGCCTCGCATACCGCTCCGAAAACCGGATCGGCGGGGAGCGGAAACAGCCTGATCCCGTCGGGAAGACCGGCACGCACGGCGTCAAGATAACCCGGATGGTGCTCAAACATTCCACCGCCGCAGACAAAGGAGAGGTCCTTCCCCGCCCGCTTCACGGCGGTAAGGGCAAGCTCGGTCAGCTTCGCGGCGTTTTCCGAAAGGATCGTTTCCGCGATCGGATCCCCCGCCTCCGCGGCGCGGAATACGGCGGGCGCGAGAGACGCGATGAAGGGCTTTCCTTTGGAATAGACCTCGGGGACCGCTTCCGACGCATCGTAACCGAGCGCCTCCGAGACCGTATCGCAAAGGAGCGTCTTTTCTCCTCTCCCGTCGACCGCGCGGAACACGGCGTTCAGCCCGTCCCGTCCGACGGCAAAGCCAGAGCCGCCGTCGTCGATGAGATAGCCCCATCCGCCGACCATGAAGATATCGCCTTTCGTCCGCACGAAGCAGCCCGACCCTGTCCCGGCGATGATCAGCCCGCCGTCACCGTCAAAGTGGGCGCAGGAGAGCATATTCACGGCATCGGTGCCGACCGTGACGGCAGTACCGGGCGCAAACATCGGCTGCAGGCGCGCAAGGGCTTCCTTTTTCCTTGCGCCCGCCCCGGCAAGACCCGCAAATACCCCGGCGATCTTTTCTTTTCCGATCCCGGCGGTCACTTTTCCGATCCCTTCGGCAAGGACCTCAGCCATACCGTCAAGCCCGATATCCGAGGGATTCGAGCTCTTCCCGTCGGTCACGCGCAGGGGGCGTCCGCAGAGATCGGTCAGCACGAAACGCGTTTTCGTTCCGCCGCCGTCGATCCCGAGCAGGTACCGTTCTTCCATCCCGGTCTATTCTCCTTTTCCGGATTTTTTCCTCATTATATACCCGTCAATCTTTTTTGTCAAGTTTCGGCAAAGGTGTTTACAAATCCCGCATTCTTTGATATAATGTAAATAATTGTGAAAACATTGTGAGGTGACAGTTTTGATCCTTGAAGAATCCTTTCTTTCCTCCTATCAGCCGAGAGTTCCGGTACGGTATTGTCTGACCGCGCCCGACGACCTGAAGGAGGGCGAGACCCTTCCCCTCATCCTCTTCCTGCACGGTGCGGGTGAGCGCGGGAACGATCTCAAACTGCTTCACGGTACCGGGCTTTCCAAGCTCTTTCTTGAAAACCGGACCTACGGAGGCAACCGCTGCTTCGTCCTGATGCCGCAGTGCCCCGACGGAATGGTCTGGAACACGCAGATCTACGCGCTGAAGGATCTGATCGATTCTCTCGTCATCCGCTTCCCGATCGACGTGGAACGCATCGCCGTCACCGGGCTCAGCATGGGCGGCTTCGGCACCTGGGAAATGGCGATTACCTTCCCCGGCTTCTTCTCCTGTGCGGCTCCCTGCTGCGGCGGCGGAATGTCGTGGCGGTGCGACGCGCTCCGCAATCTTCCCATCCGCGCCTTCCATTCGAGAGGGGACGGTTCGGTCCCGCTCTTCTGCTCGGTCGATATGGTCAGCGTGACCAACGCCTGCGGCGGGCACGCAGAGCTGACGATCTACGAGAGCAACGACCACAACTGCTGGGACCGCGCCTACACCGAAACCGACCTGATCCCGTGGATGCTCGCACAGAGGACGGAAAAATGAAAAAATACGATGCCGAGCTTTTACGGAAGATCGTTTTTCCGAAACCGAAAACAGATAAATACGATTCCCGGAGGAATACGAATATGAAAACTTCTCTTGTCGTCATGGCTGCCGGTATGGGTTCCAGATTCGGCGGTCTGAAACAGATGGAACCCGTCGGCAAAAACGGCGAGGTCCTGCTCGATTACTCGATCTACGACGCGATGAAATCCGGCTTTGATGAAGTCGTCTTCATCATCAAAAAGGAAATCGAGCACGATTTCCGCGAGATCGTCGGCAAAAAGATCGAAAAGAAAACCGACGTCAAATACGTGATGCAGACCTGCGACAATCTCCCCGAGGGCAGAAAGAAGCCGTGGGGCACCGCGCACGCCATCCTCTGCTGCAAGGACGCCGTGACGAATCCCTTCGTCGCGCTCAACGCCGACGACTACTACGGCTCGAACGCCTTCGGCGATATCCATAATCACCTTCTCACCGCCGGTCCCACCGACTTTTCGATGGTCGCCTATATGCTGAAGAACACGGTCAGCGAAAACGGCACGGTCGCTCGCGGCGTCTGCGAGATCGAGAACGGCTATATGCGGAAGATCGTCGAGCGCACCAAGATCAGAAGCGACCTTTCCTTCACCGAGGACGGCGGCGAGACCTGGACCGCGCTCCCCGAAAACACCCTCGTTTCGATGAACCTCTGGGGTCTCACCCCCGCGATCTTCCCGGTCCTTGAGGAGAAATACGAATACTTCCTGAAAAACGCGAACCTGCTGAAGGACGAGTTCCTGATCCCCACCGTCATCGGCGAGCTCGTGACCGCCGGCAAGGCGACCGTCCGCGCTTTCCCGAACCGCGACAAATGGTACGGCATGACCTACCGCGAGGACAAGGAAGAAGTAAAGCGCGCGCTCGCGGCTCTGACCGAGGAGGGGCTGTATGACGGAATCTGAACTGAAGGAACTCCCGAACCGTTTCAAGATCAAAGGAACGGTAAAGGAAGTCCGCCCGATCGGCGAGGGTCACATCAACCACACCTATCTCGTTTCGACCGACGAAAGGGATTATATCCTCCAGTCGATCAACAATACCGTTTTCAAGAACACCAAGGCTTTGATGGACAACGTCGTTGCCGTGACCGAGTTCCTTTCCAAGGTCATCAAGTGGAACGGCGGCGATCCCGACCGCGAAACGCTGACCGTCATCCCGACGAAGGACGACAAGCCCTATCTCACGGTCGAGGACGGTACCCCCTACCGGATGTACTACAACATCACCGATTCCTATACCCTTCAGACCGTCGAGAAGCCGGAGGATTTCACCTCCTCCGCCGTCGCCTTCGGCACCTTCCAGAAGCGGCTTTCCAAGTTTGACGCAAGTCAGCTCACCGAGACCATTCCCGCCTTCCACAACACGAAGGTACGCTACTTCAACCTGATGCGCGCAATGCGCGAAAACCGTTCCGGCAGACTGGAAAACGTCGCGAAGGAATGCGAATTCGCCCTTTCCCGTATCTCGCAGGCGGGGATCATCGTGGACGCGATCGAATCCGGAGAGATCCCGCTCCGCGTCTGCCACAACGACACCAAGCTCAATAACGTCCTGATGGATAAGCAGACCGGAAAGGCGATCTGCGTCATCGACCTCGATACCGTTATGCCCGGCTCGATGCTTTACGACTTCGGCGACGCGATCCGCTTCGGCGCGTCCACCGCCGCGGAGGACGAAAAGGATCTGAGCAAGGTCGATTTCGACCTCAACCTCTTCGAGGCTTACGTCAAGGGCTACGCCGAGGCATTGAACGGCGATATCACGAAGAGAGAAGCCGAGCTGCTTCCCCTCTCCGCGTGGATGATGACGATGGAATGCGGCGTCCGCTTCCTCACCGACTACATCGACGGCGACGTCTATTTCGGCACTTCCTATCCCGAGCACAACCTCGACCGCTGCCGCACCCAGTTCAAGCTCGCTTCGGATATGGAAAAGACGAGAGGCGCACAGGCAGCCATCGTTGAAAAGTACGTAAAATTCTGATAAACAAGGAGGGACGACTAATGCCGTCACCCTTTCAGAAAGCGGAATGGATCACCTGCCCCCGGAATAACGGGGGCAGAAACGTCTATTCCGCTTTTTATGAAACGATCACCGTAAAGGAAAACGGCGCGCCGGTACTGCGCATCGCCGCTTTTTCCGACTATTGCGTCTATGAAAACGGGCAGCCGATCCTGCCGCTCTCCGGACAGTTCGCCTGCTACGAGGAGGAGCCGGTTTACGACGAGATCCCGCTTTCGGGCATCCTTGCCCCCGGGAAGCACGAGCTGAAGATCGTGCTCTATACCGTCGGGGACAATACCTCCACGCACAGAAAGACCCCGCACGCCCTGATCTGTGAGATCACCGACGGGGACGATATCCTCGCGTTCAGTTCCGAAAAGACGCTTTCCGAGCCGGAGGCGCATTACGTTTCGGGCGATCCCGTGAAGGTCACCGGGCAGCTCGGTTTCTCCTTCCGCTTCGACGCGAGGGGAGAGGACAAAAAGGCGCTCGCGGAATCGGAGGCGATTTCCCTTTCCGACCGTATTTTGCCTCGTCCGACCGATAAGCTCGTCTTCGGCAAGCCGATCCCGGCGAAGGTCGTGGACGGCGGTTCCTTTGAAAACAAAACCGAAGGCAGCACGGCACGGATCATGAACGGCGCCGCGCTCCGTACCGCCGGTTTTTCCTTCCTGCCCGACGGGAGCGGACCGCACCCGCTCCGTGTGACCGAAGGCGACGGCATCTATCTCATTGCCGACCTCGGCAGCGAACAGGCGGGACAGCTTTCCTTTGCAATCGACCTGCCGGAAGAGGCGGAAATGCTCATCGGTTGGGGCGAACACCTCGCCGACGGCAAATGCCCCGAAAGCCCGATGGGGCGCGTCCGCACCGACATCGGCGGACGGAATTTCACCGCGGTCTATCACGGAAAGAAAGGGAAAAACGTCTTCGTTTCCCCGTTTTTGCGGTTCGGCTGCCGGTATCTGGAGGTCCATATCGGAGCGAAAGAGGCATCCGTCTCTTCCCTCGCGCTCATTCCCGCGATCTACCCCGTGAAAAGCGTGACCGATATCGTGACCGACGACCCTGTCTGGAACGAGATATACCGTATCTCCGTCCGCACGCTCCGTCTCTGTATGCACGAGCATTACGAGGACTGCCCGTGGCGTGAGCAGGCGCTCTACGCGATGGACTCCCGCAATCAGATGCTCTGCGGCTATTACGCATTCGGAGAGACGCGGTTTGCCCTCGCCTCGCTGAATCTGATGGCATCCTCCCTCCGTGAAGACGGGATGCTCGAGCTTTGCTCCCCTGCCCGCAATTCGATCACGATCCCTTCCTTCACCGCCGTTTTTCTGACCTCGGTCAAGGAATACCTCGATCACTCGCACGACGCGGTGGGAACGCTGAAGCTTCTGCCGACGATGATAAAGATCGCCGACATCTTCCTTTCCCGCGTCGATCCGAAGAACGGGCTGATCCCCTGCTATCCCGAACAGCAATACTGGAACTTCTACGAATGGCAGAGCGGGCTTGAGGGCTCGATCTCCGGGCACATCGAGCCGGAGGATATGACCTACGACGCGCCGCTGAACGCCTTCGTCTCGATCGGTCTGCGCTCCCTCTCCGCGGTCTGCCGTTTCTTCGGCAGAAACGAAAAGGCGGAGGCATACGAAAAGGCACATCTTGCCCTCAACCGTTCGATCGACGCCGCCTTTTTCTCGGAGGAACGCGGCGTTTACGCGACCTATCTTGACCTGAACGGCAATCTCTCCCACTACTGCGAACTGACCAATTCCCTCGCCGCCGTCTGCGGCGCGGCAAAGGAGGAACGGCTCGCTTCCGTCCTTTCCGCTCTGCTTGAGGGCAATCTGATCCCGGTCACCCTCTCCTACAGCATTTTCAAATATGACGCGCTGCTCGGGAACCGCGTCGCGCCCGCAAAGGTCTTCGCCGAGATCCGCGCCCTCTGGAAACGGATGCTCGACGACGGAGCAACCTCCTTCTACGAAACGATCGAAGGGCAGACAGCGTTCGGCAATGCCGGAAGCCTCTGCCACGGCTGGTCCGCCGTTCCGGTATGGTTCCTGCACCGCTACGCGCTGAACGCCGATCCCCGCGTCACCGGGATCACCGGATGCCGCGCGGAAACGAAGTCCGATCCGGGCGTGATCTGAGATGACGACGGAAAACGACGTCCTTTCCCTGCTGACCATGAAAGACGACAGGACTGCCTGCGCCTTTACCGAGAAGATCGTATCGGAAAGCCGGGAAAGCGATCAGTGGTACGGCAATTTCGACGAATTCGCTTCCCTTCTGTGCCATCCGAAATCGCTCGTCCGAAACCGCGCGCTGACGATCCTCGCCGCAAACGCGAAATGGGATACGGAAGGAAAGTTTGCTTTGATCCTGCCGGAATTCCTTTCGCATATCACCGACGAAAAGCCGATCACCGCGCGGCAGTGCGTCAAGGCGCTCGCGGAGGTCGGTTCGGCAAAGCCCCGTCTGGTTCCGGAAATCGTAACGGCACTTGAAAACGCCGATTTGTCACGGTACCGGGACAGTATGCGCCCGCTGATCGAAAAGGATATCGCGGAGACGGTAAGGAGACTGACGAGTCAGAATTTGTTGAATCCCGAAGTATCCATATAAAAGAGGACAAACAAAATTCATACCAAAAAGGAGAATCATAATGAAAAAGATTTCTACAATCATCGTCGTAATCGTTTCCATTTTATCGTTGATAGGATGCCATAATACATCTGTTACACAAGATTCGGATGCTTCAACGAATGATTCTTCACATACATCTTCAAGCCAGAATTTTCCTATTGGTAATATTGTCAAAGAAGAAAAAATAGAACTATGTATTCTGAAAGATGACTACGTGAAGAACATATATAAACTATGGGATGTTGGTAAGAAACAAGATTTTGAGTATTCTGATGCTAAAATTTCTCAACTTTTTGATATTTTACAAGACCAACAATGGCAGTCCGCCGACAGAGACTTGTACGAGCAAGAGAGTCAAGATGCTTATATCACATTTACACAAAAGAATGAATATTCCCAGCTTGCTGTTAACATACACTTTGATTTTGCCGGTGGAATTGCTTATTTTTCTTACCCATTTGTTTCGTCCGACCAAAGTGATTTGTCATGTCATATTTCACAAGAGGATATTGATGATATAGTACAAGTTTATTACTACTATTTCACGGAGCATTTGGAGTAGTAATAAATCTATTAATACGAATTAGCAAATCCCGGTTTGGTCGGGAAACAGCGATACCCGCCCGAGAGGAGTGAAATCCTTTCGGGCGGGTATCGTTTTTGACGTTATTTCAGCCTGCCAGCCATTCGGAGAGGGCGGTATTTGCTCTGACCGTGATCCCGGCAGCTCCGAGAACGAATTCGGTCGCCATCGGGACGGTATCGGCGGCGGACAGATAGGTCACCATGCCGTCCGGGTTTTCCGCGATATTGATGCCGTCAAAGCCGAACAGCGTATCGAATTCCGCCGTTCCCTTTTCCGCGCCTGCGACAAATTTGTCAAAGTCGCTCTGGGAAAGCGACGAATAGCCGTGATTGTCTTTCCGGTCCAGAACGTAGGACACCTGATAGCCGTTTTTTGCGCCCCAGTCAATCAGGACGGTATAGCGCCCGTTGCGGGAATCCCCCGGGTACCGCGTCCCCATCGGCAGAAGACCGTAGGAAGCGAACGCGGCGTCGTAGATGTTTTTCACGTTCTCCCAGCGGTGGGACTCCGACCCGGTATAAAGACCGTGATGGGTGATCTGGAGCATATCGCTTGAAAACGCGGAGGGATCGTTCTCTTTCCACGCTTCCTCAGACGCCTGCTCGCCCGCGTCGCCCATGTGCAGAACGGTCTGCTTGTTCGCTTCGAGCTTCAGGATCAAAGAAGTATTGTTGAAATATTGGATCCCGCTTTTTCCCGTGTAAAGCAGGTCGGGGCTGTACAGAACGTGAACGGTGACGTTTCCGAAATGGTAGCGCAGTCCGGCGTGGGGAACGATGCGGAGGGCGCCGGGGCAGGTGTCCTTCACGGTCTGCTCAAACGCTTCGGCGTCACAGCCGCTCAGACCGATCTCTGCGGAGGGGAAACTGCACATGACGGCGCCGACCTCGTACTGACCGGCGTAGTTTGCCGTGAACTTTTTGAAGGCACCGATATGGTCGCCGTGACCGTGGGAAAAGATCCACGCGCTGATACGGTATTTCCCGTCTCCGGTCTTTGCGATATCCGCTTTTTTCAGCGCTTTCATAATATCCTCGGCGCAGGTGTCGTTTCCGCTGCCGCCGTCGATGATCAGCGCGGAGCCGTCGCCGAGACGGTAGAGATAGCACATCCCGATCATCGGGTTGTCTTTTTCGCTTTCCCGCGCGATGCCGATCTGCACCATCGTGACGTCGCCCGTCTGCGGATTTTCCGGATGTGCGAGGGGAGCAACGCTGACCGCGTCTGCGTCCTCCCACAGAACGTGGACGGTATCTCCCGCGGTTTTGATCAGGGTGACGATCTTTTCGTCATTTTTCAGAACGACGGTTTCCAGTTTCGTGCCTTCGGCGGGCACGTAGGGAACGGGAAGATACCCGCGTTCGGTAAACGCTTTCCGGACGGAGGCAAGATCCTGCCCCGAAAGCGTGACCTGACGGCAGAGAGGGGAGATCAGAAGGGTGGTCGTCTCCGCGGAAAGGGAGGCGGCGATCTCCTCGGGGGGAAGCGGCGGGAGCGTGACCGCAGGCTCTTCCGTGGCAGCCTCGGTTTGCGGTCCGGTGGAATCGGACGGGTTTCCGGTTTCTTCGGCACAGCCGCAGAGCAGTACGCCTGTGAGAAGGACACATACGAAAATCAGCAGAATTCGTTTCATCATAACAGTCACCTCAATTTGCAAGTGATCGTATTATCAGTCCCACGAATAGCGGGTCAGCTTGCCGTCGCCGCGCAGACCCTCGTAAGAATGCTGGCGGAGCATTTCGTAGGCGCCGACGCAGACGGCGTTGGAAAGATTCAGGCAGCGGAGGGTATTGCGCATCGGGATGCGGACGCAGCGCTCCGGGTTGTCGTGGAGCAGTTCCTCCGGCAGTCCCGCCGTCTCCTTGCCGAAGACGAGAAAGGAACGCTCGGGATAGGCGACCTCCGAAAAACTGCGCTTCCCTTTCGACGTGAAGAAAAAGAGGTTGTCCTCCCCGTGCTGCCGCAGAAAATCGGCGAGCGAATCGTAATAGGTGATATCAAGTTTATCCCAATAATCGAGCCCGGCGCGTTTCAGCTTTGCAGAGTCGATCTCGAAGCCGAGCGGACGGACGAGATGGAGCGCCGCACCGGTCACGGCGCAGGTGCGGACGATATTGCCGGTGTTCTGCGGGATCTCCGGCTCCACGAGGACGATATTCAGATCAAGCATTTCGGTTTCCTTCTTCTTTTTTCCGCAATATTATAGCACCGAAACGCAATAACTGTCAATATATTTTTCTCCCCCCTTGACGGAAAAGGCGAAAACAGTTATACTGATATTGTTATTTTATCTTTTCCGAAAGGAACGGTTTTTTATGACCTGGTTCTGGCTTTCCCTCATCGCCCTGCTCTTCTGGAGCGGAGCGGATACTTTTTCCAAACTCGGCTGCCGCGACGCGGGGGACAAATACGGGTACCTCAAAATGGTCACCGCCGTCGGCACCGTGATGGGTCTGCACGCCTGCTTTGAAATTTTCGTCAACAAGGTCGATATCTCGCTGTCTGTGATCCTGACCTATCTGCCGGTTTCCCTCTTCTATATTTCCTCGATGGCGCTCGGCTACCTTGCCCTCCGCTATATCGAGCTTTCGATCTCCTCCCCGATCTGCAACGCGAGCGGCGCGATCGTCGCCGTCGTCTGTCTTGCGACCGGAGGGCTTGACGAGGGGATCACGGGGTGGGCGAAAATCGTCGTGCTCGGCGCGGTCTTTCTCGTCTGCGCCGGGGTCATCGGGCTTGGGATCGTCGACTTCACCGAGGACGACGAGGCGCGCGCCGAACGGCAGAAGGCTTCCAACTACCGCTACGCGAAATCGTGGATCGCGATCCTGATCCCGATCCTTTACTGCCTCCTCGACGCGGCGGGGACCTACGCCGACAGCGTGATCCTTGAAACGCTCGACGAAAACAGCGCCAACTGCGCCTACGAGCTGACCTTCTTCCTCGCGGGGCTTCTCTCCTTCGTTTACGTGAAGCTGATCCGGAAACAGTCCTATCTGCCGAAAGCGGAGGGGTGGAAATACGCCGGCGCGCTCTGCGAAACGGCGGGACAGTTCGCCTACGTCTTCGCCCTTGCCGATTCGGAGCACGTCGTCTTCACCGTGCCGATCATCTCCGCCTACTGCGCGGCGAGCGTCCTGTGGAGCCGTCTCTTCCTGAAAGAAAAGCTCTCCCCGAAGCATTACCTCTGCGTCGGTCTGATCGTCCTCGGCATCGTCGTGCTCGGGGTGTTCGATATCTGATTTTTCAATAGAAAAAGCCCATTCTTCCGAACGGTTCAAGCAGGAAGAGGATATTTAAGATTTAGTGGTGTTTTGCCCGAAATCGCCTAATTTGAAAAAGCCTATTCTCTCGACTTTAGTGGAGTCGATTGGATAGGCTTTTCTTTTTTATGATTTACGAGGCAGTCGGATTTGGTGGTGTTGAATTGTATGCGCTCTGGTGTTCCTTGATAAGGTATTTGCAACGCATTTGGATTCCTCGCTTAGAGTTTTGTATGGTAACTTATATTCTAAACGATTTTTCCTTTGCACGCTATACCTTATCCGTTTTTTTCACCCACACTTGTTACCGAAGAGCCTTATTTCTGAGGTTTTTTCAATACGTTTGAAATGAATTTTTGGTTCTTCACAAAAAGTAGTACCTTTTTGAAAAAATTGAATCAGCATTTATTCCACGATCCACTTGACAACGAGCCTCAGGCGGCGTGGATTGAAACAGGCACCGGCAGATAGGACGCTTCGCTATCTGCCTGTTTGGCAATAAGTCTACCACGCCGCCGCTCATTGTCAAGTGGCTTTCGCGGCATAAACGCTGAATGGTACATACTTTTGTGATGAGCCTAATTTTCAGAGGGCGCCAAAAGAAATATTAAGCATACTGTAATCCCCTTGTAAATACTGCTTTATTTGGAATTTCAACAGTTATTCAAGCATATCACTTTCATAACCGTGTTTAATCAATTCGGCATTGAGTTCTTCCTTTTCTTTTTTTGTGAATCGGAAAAGCCGATCCGCCTTCTCAATTTCTCCGAGATACACGTAAACATCCAAATATAGGTCATGCTGCGGGATCAAAATGCGGCAAACAGCAATTTCAGGGTCGAATCTTGACCTCGATTGATATTTGAATGAAAACGTGCGTTCGGTATTGGAAAGATCAGAAAGAATGCAGACCTCCTCTTTCTTTCCATCGTATCTGACGATCGTTTCTCCGATAAAATAGCAGGTATAAAACCGGGTCAGCCGGAATGAGCACAGAAACGAAAGAACGGAATACACGATCACGATCCCGGCGTACGTCCGATAAAGATACGGCGCGGGTTCCGTGAAGAGGGAATACAGCTGGATCGCCATACCGAAGCAGGAGAGATACGCCGCAAAATTTGCGAAAAGAAGCAAAGAGAACGGGAACCGTGCGTTTTTGACGGAAAATTCCGCGTTTTCGCCGGCTTCTCTCATGCGCCTGTATCCCGCGGCATTGTTCAGCGTGAGAAACGACAGAGAAAACAATGATAGGGCAAAAGATACGATTGCGGGAAAAATGTTGTTTGTGCTAAGAACCACCGTTCCCGAAATCAGCAGAAGAATACTCAAAATCTTGTATATAGCATTACGGATTTGCATATGCCCTCACAATTTTGTAAAACTCAGGATTAACCATAGGTAACTTCTAATAATTAGGTTATCCATCGTATTTTATCGGTTTTTGTATTTTTTAAACAGCGAATTCCAAAACCGAGAACCGAAAATGCTGTTTTCCTGTCATATCGGGGTGAATCAGCCCCGAAAAACGGGATATTTCCTTCAACTGGGCATAGTTTCCCATATGCACCTCTTTTCGTTTCAAAATCGTGTACCTGCAAATGTTGTAAACAAGATTGGTCAGACCGATATTGAATTCAGCACGTCCGATCCCAATCGAACGAAGCTTGATTCCGTGCATGGAGCCGGTCATGAAGCCGAATACGTGCTCGATCCGGCAACGGGTTTTGGATTTCTTTCTGTTGTTTGCTTTTTGCTCATCGGTCAACGGTTTGCCGCGATACCCTTTTTCGCAGACACGGTTTTCCACATGGTTGGGGATTTCTTTGCCGACATAGGCACTGTCTGCGTAAACAACCTTGTCTTCTTCGTTCAGAAATTCGGTGAATTCATTGCTGTCATGCACATTTGCGGATGTGGTCGCATAATCCGTGATGATCTTGCTGTCGGCATCTACCTTGACATGATCCTTATATCCGTAATGCGTTTCACCGTTTTTCTTAGTCCAACGGGCATCAGTGTCCTTTTGAGCAAGCTTATGGGGATTTTCCTCCCATTCTTTGGGAGTGTCACCGCTCTTGATCTGTTTGTTTTCGTCACGGCTAGGCAAATCTCCACTATTGTCTTTGAAGGGGTGAGTGGCTTAACTTATGCCAACACCACCAGATTCGAGATAACCCAGGAAGAACGGGCTTTTTATTGTGGGCTTTCAGCATCGGGGCACCGCGTCCGCCGCTGACGCGGACCCCGCTTTTCGCAGAAAGGGACCCACGCAGGGGGAATACTATTTCCTTTTTCGTTTCGATAACCGACACCTCATCCACCGCGTCAGCGGTGGATGAGGTGTCCCATAGAGAGAAAGCGAACGGAAGAGAATAAACGCTCTTCGTTCAACCGTCATAGTACCGCGAACAGAATACGGGCGGACTTCCCTGCAAACCGGGATTCACCTTACTCTTTTTCCTTTTCTTTTTTATCCGGCTTTTCTTCAAGTTTTGAGACAATTATTCCTGTACAAGTAATTACAACAACACAGAGAAAGGCACCCATTCCGAGAATTGCTCCTGTGCCATAAGGTAAGCCGTTAAAAATATCAGCAAAAATATCGGAAAACAGCACACCAACAAATGCAACAACTAAGCCAAAAACAAAATATGTTCCGATCTTTTTCATTTCATTGCCTCCGCAAATTCCGATTGCCGTGTTCTGTCAGACCGTCAAAGCTACTGCATTTTTTATCTGATATCAGCCTTTTTCTGCGACATAACTTTTTTTCACAAGCTGATACGCTCTTCTCGGGTCGCCGTCGACCAGATAGATGATCCCGCAGTAAACGAAGCCGAGCGAGGTCAGCGCGCGCTGCATCAGGCGGTTATCGGCGTGAGTATCGGCACGGACGTTATCGGTGAACCGGAGGGCGTACTCCACGGCGGCACGGACGATGCCGCGGCGTCTGCCGTCGGAGGCGACCTTATGGAGCGTGATATAGGGCTCGTCGTTCAGCCATTCCCCGCCGTCGATCACGGTATAGGTCGGGTCTCTGCCGGGGATCATCGCGAAGGCGCCGAAGATCTCTTCGCCCTCTGTAACGAGCATCAGATGCCCTTTTTCAATCTCGTCAACGACCTCGTAGACCGGGGGCTTTTCGGTGCCCCATTGGTGCGGGTTGCCGTTTTTACGCATCGTTTCGCGTGCGGCCGCATAGATGGCGAGGACGCGGTCAAGATCGCGTTCCTCCGCTTTTCTTATCTCCATCACCCGATATCGACCTTTCTCGTTTTGTCGTAAACCCGGTCGTCCTCTTCGGTGATCGGGCGCGCGACGCGGCAGGGGGAGCCGTAGGCAACGACGTTTGCCGGGATATCGCGGGTCACGACGCTTCCCGCGCCGATGACGGTATTGTCCCCGATCGTCACGCCCGGAAGGATCACCGAACCGCCGCCGATCCAGACGTTTTTGCCGATACGGACCGGAAGATTGTACTGCGCGACCTTTTCCCTGAGCTTCGGGCTGATCGGGTGCGTCCCGGTATCGACGATGACGTTCGGACCGAACATCGTGGAATCGCCGACGAAGATATCCCCGTCGTCCACAAGCGTCAGTCCGAAATTGGCGTAGATATTTTTGCCGAAGTGAACGTGCTTCCCTGCCCAGTTTGCGTGAAGGGGCGGTTCGATATAGCAGTTTTCGCCGATCTCTGCAAACATCCTTTTGAGCAGCTCCGTCCGCTTTTCCATTTCGGTGGGACGGGTGGCGTTGAAATCGTACAGCAGATCGAGCGCGGCAAGCTGCTCCCGCATCAGCGTCGGATCGTCGCAGAAATAGAGCTTTCCCGACGCCATTCTTTCCTTGATCTCGTTCAGTTCCATTTCAGGCGTCCTTCTTCTCCGCCGCCTGCGCGGTCACGGTCTTCTTTTCAAGCACCATCACGATCTTTTCGGAGGCAAAATCCCGGACGCCCGGGATCTTCGCGAGCGTCGGGCAGATCCCCTTTTCGATCGGACGGAAGATCAGGTTCTTCGTTTCAAAAACGGCAGGAACGTTTCTCTTCAGCTTCGCGCCGCTCATCCCGCGTTCCTTCGGCAGAAAGCGCAGGGTCCCGTCGAGCTCGCGCCGCGCCGTGAAGCGCATTTTCTTTTTCCGTTCGGCTTCGGGAAGGTCCTTCCACGCGTCGGCACAGCCGCGGACGATCGTTTTCTTATCGAACAGAAGATGCCCGTAGGGCATCCGGATCACGTCGTCGAGACCCGAGCCGTGCGGCGAACGGTAGGGCGTTTCCTCGATGCAGACAGTCGCCGCAGGGACGGTGATGCGGGCGAGCTCGGCAAGCAGCTTTTCCGGTTCCTCGGTCGCGGAGAGAGCGCCCGAAAGGAAGACGGTATCGAAACAGCCGTCCGGACAGGGATATTCTCCGCCGTTTGGGATCGGCAGGACGGGCGTGCGTCTGTCGTCGGACTGTCTGCCGTCGGGCAGCTCGGAAACGAACGACACGACCCGCTCTGCGCCCTCCTTCAGAAGCAGCGGTCCCCAGCTTCCGTTCCCGACGACGAGGATCTTTTTCTCCTCAAAAAGCCGCTTGGAGGGGATCACACCGACGAAGGTCAGCGGGAACGGACGGATCTCCTTCGGCTTTTCGGGGACCGGAGGGAGGTCGGCGTCCTTTTTCTTCTTTTTCGGAGGCTTCGGGGGCTTCGGGGCGTTCCATTTTTCAAACAGGGTCAGTTTTGACATACCGATTCCTTTCGTGGTTCAGAGACCGGGACCGCGTTCCGACGCGGACTCCGGGGATTTCTTTTTATCGGCGTATTCCGCCATCAGCTCGGGGACGCGGCGCATGATCTCGTCGGCGCGGAGACGGTCGGCGACGTACGCGCTGCGGAGCAGCTCGCCCGGCAGATAGGGATCGTACTTTTCAAAAACGGGGGATTCGGTCGGGGAAACGAGAGAATCGAGGTCGATGCCGTTACTCTGCAGTTCCTTATACAGATGGGAGATCAGCGCCTCGCCGTTTCCTTTTTCCATTCGGAAGGTCATATAGTAGCACCCCTCGAATTCGAGGTTGGAGATCTTCAGCGCGGCGGCATTTTTCATGATGAATTTCCGCAGCGTGCGGAAGGAGCGCGTCCCGAGCCACGGGAAGAGGCACCAGGTATATCCGCCGAGGCAGACGGTGCTGTGACGGAGCATCCCGGTATTGCGGGCGAGATTCCGCGCCATTTCAAGGCGGCGGCGGGCATTCGGCTTCAGATACGGATAGACGGTATCCTCCTCAAGCACCTGCTTCATCCGTTCAAGGATGCGGGTATGGATCTCGCCGTAATCGCCCGGCCACGAGATCTCCATTTTTCCCTTGACCTGCTTCACGTAGATCAGCTTGCGGGCGATATCGAGCTCCTCGACCTCCCAAACCCTTCCGGCAAGCGCGAAGCGGTCGCCGACGGGGGGAGGAGAGGTGATCGTGCCGATCTCGTCCGACTGACATCTGACGGTATAATCCTCGCTGTCCTTGAAGACGGCGTAAAACTTGAAGCTGCCGATCACCCGCTCGCCCTTCATCCCGATGATGAGGGTGTGATCCTCGGTGATCTCGATAAAATCCTGCTCGATCATCGCGCGGAGCATCGTCCGGTACTCCTCCTTCGGCACGTTTTCAAACGGCGGAAGGGTCAGAACGCGGGCGGCAAGTGCCTGCGCGGTCAGCTCGCCGGCAGAGGCAAGCGTGGAAAGCGTCTGTTGGAACAGAAGGCTGAACGGCAGTTTTTTGACGTTCGGCGGTTCGATGAAGCGCTCCTCCAGATAGAGCTGTACGCAGGCGATCGCGCGGAGCAGCCCCCACGGAATGAGCTGCGGAAGAGGCGTGTTCGGGAGCGGGTCCTCCTCGCGGAAGACCATCATCATTTCGGGCACCGAATCTCTTCTGCCGCTGCGCCCGAGGCGCTGAAGGAAGGAGGAAACGGTGTTCGGCGCGTCGATCTGTACGATGCGTTCAAGTCTGCCGATGTCGATGCCGAGTTCGAGCGTGACCGTCGCGCAGGTGACCGCGCGGATCTCGTCATCCTTCAGCTTCGCCTCGGCTTCCTCGCGGAGCGCGGCGGAAAGATTGCCGTGGTGGATCAGAAAATCGTCGGGCTCTCCCCTTCTGTCGGCGATCTGCCGCATCGTGGCGCAGACGTATTCGGTCTCCTCACGGGAGTTGGAAAAGATGATGCACTTCTTGTTTTTCGTGCAGTCGTAAACGTACTCAAAGCCGGCGTCAAGCTCGGCGACGCGGACGGCGTCCTCTTTCTCTCCGCCCTCCTCACCGGGTCCGAGCGCCTCGGGGACCGGAGCGACCTGATCCTCGTTGACGTTCTGAATGAAGAAATGCTCCACGCCGAGCCGCCACGCGGTCCTGCCCTCCGGGAATTTCGGCACGTCGGTCTCTTTTCCGGTCCCGGCGCCGAGCCAGTGCGCGGCGATGCGCGGGTCGCCGACCGTCGCAGAAAGTCCGACGCGGCGGGGGACCCTGCCGATGATGCGCTGAAGCCGGGCAAGCTGACAGAGCACCTGATTTCCTCTGTCGGTCCCCGTCATGATATGCACCTCGTCGAGCACGACGAAGCGGAGGTCGGCAAACATCCGCACGCAGTCGTTCGGACGGTTGAGCAGCATACTCTCGAGCGATTCGGGCGTGATCTGCAGAATCCCGCGCGGGTTCAGCAGCGCCTTGTTCTTATGGGAAGCCGCGACGTCCCCGTGCCAGTGGTAGACCGGGACGTTCCCCTGCCGGAGCAGGTCGTCCATCCGCTCGAACTGATCGTTGATCAGCGATTTCAGCGGCGCGATATAGAGCACGCCGAAGGTGGAGGACGGATTTTCGTCAAGCGCGGTCAGGATCGGGAAAAACGCCGCCTCGGTCTTCCCCGACGCGGTCGAGGAGGTGAGAAGCAGATTATGGTCGGTCCCGAAAATGACCTCCGCCGCGGCGACCTGTACCGAGCGGAGCTCCTTCCAGTCGTGCGCGTAAATATAATCCTGAATATAGGGGGAAAAGCGGGAAAACACGTCGGACATGGCAGGCTCCTTTTTTACTTATTCATATTATTATATCACAGTTTTTTTCATTTTTCCAGTATTTTTTTCGATATTTCCGGTCAAAATGAGCTCATTTTGCGCCGGGCTCTTGACAAAAGAACGAACATTTACTATAATAAATCGAATGATTTGAAAACCGTTATCATTTTCGGACGGTTTCGGAAAGGAGAAAACGCAATGATCGCCGAAATGCTTTCCTACCCCTTTATGGTCCGTGCCTTTCTCGTCGGCATTCCGATCGCTCTCTGCGCGGCGCTGCTCGGCGTCTGCCTCGTCCTCAAACGGTATTCGATGATCGGCGACGGTCTTTCCCACGTCGGCTTCGGCGCGATGGCGATCGCGGCGGCGCTGGGGCTCTCCCCGGTCCCGTTTTCGATCCCGGTGGTCGTGGCGGCTGCGTTTCTCCTCCTCCGTCTCCGGTCGGGCAGCAGGGTGGGCGGCGATTCCGCCATTGCCCTGATCTCGACGACGGCGCTTGCCGTGGGTGTGATCGTGGTTTCCGCAGGCGGTGTCAGCACAGACGTGAGCAGCTATATGTTCGGCAGTATTCTTGCCGTGGGTCGGGGGGACGTCATCCTCTGCCTTCTGCTCGCCGTGCTCGTTCTCGCCCTCTTCCTCCTCTTCTACACCCGCATTTTCGCCGTTACCTTCGATGAAACGTTCGCAAGGGCGACCGGCGTCCGGGTCGGCATCTACGATATGATGCTTGCCGCGCTCACCGCCGTCACCGTGGTCCTCGGTATGAGAATGATGGGAGCGCTGCTGATTTCCGCGCTCATCATCTTCCCCGCGCTTACAGCGATGCGCGTCTGCCGGTCCTTCCTCGGTGTCATGGGCGTGTCCGCCGCGGTTTCCGTGACCGGCGTCGTCTGCGGGATCGTTCTTTCCTATCTGTTTTCCCTTCCCCCGGGAGGATGTATCGTGTGCGCCGACCTCGTCTTCTTCGGGATCTTTTCGCTGATCGGAAAGCTTCGCTCCCGCTGATTTCCCCTGCCGTTTTCAATTCATTGAATTCGCGGCATACGTCCGCCGCGGATCGCTTTTCTCTGCGGTCCGCCAAATGAAAAGGAAACGATCCTATGAAAATGCTGTTTTTTATTGACGGCGACAACAACATCACCACCGGTCTGAACGGTCTCCAGCACCTCACCGAGGAGGATACCGTCCTCGTCTTCCACAGCCAGGGTATGGCGCTCTCCAAGATCCGCGCCCGCTGCGCGACCAGCCGCGCCAAGGTTTCGTTCATTGAAAGCGTGAAGGACGGCAAGAATTCGGTCGATTTTCAGATCGTCGCCGAGCTCGGCGTCCGCATCGGTAAAAACGAGGTGCAGTTCGCCTACATCATCAGCCAGGATCAGGGCTACGTTCCCTCGATCACGATGCTGAAAAAATGCTACGGCGATATGTTCTGCGAGATCGGTCTCGCCGACTCGATCGAAAGCTGCCTGAACCTCACCTTCCTTCTCCGCACCAGATCCCGTCTCGAGCTTTACACCTCCCTCTGCCGCGAATACGGCGACGCGAAGGGCGATCTCGTCTTCAACCATCTGAAGGAGCTCTTCGAGATGCCGGAGGTCAACTTCGCGCCCGCACCTGCCGCGGAAGCGGAGCCCGAAACGCTTCCCGAATCGGCGGCGGAGCCTGCGGAGATTCCGGAGGAACCCGTGACCGAAACGGTCCCCGAGCCGGAACCCGTTCCCGCCGCGGAAGAAAAAGAACCCGAGCCGGCACCCGCTGAAGAGCCCGCGCCCGAGGCGGAAGACGGACCCGCACCCGCAG
>JAKSPT010000069.1 GCA_024404495.1 Lachnospiraceae bacterium | reverse complement strand
TTTCGATGAAAAGTCGCGGAATCCGCGATTCTCCCTCCCCCTTCGGCTACCCCCTTCCTCTTTTTTTCGTTTGCGATCCGTTATCGTTCGGTGCGGTAACTGTCGTTCTCCGTAAGAAAGCGGGGGTTAGTCCGGTAAACGAACGAAAGAGAAAGATAGCAAGAGGGCAAGCCGTTCTCCTCCGCGGGAGGAAATCCAAAGGGAGGGGCGCGGTTTGTTATTTTTCAAAAATCCGGAACGGTTTTTGAAAAATGACATATAGCCCCTCTCTTTGGTCCCTCTTTTTCGCCAAGCCTTTTTCTCCGAATGGAGAAAAAGGCAAAAGCGCTGCTTTCCGAAAAACGGAAAACAACGCTTTTTCTGTTTCCTTATTTGTCTGCGAGCAGTTTTTCGACCGCCGCGGTCCGTACCGCGAGACAGAGCGCTTCGACGGCGAGGGAGAGATTCTCCACGGTGGGGAAGGAGGGCGCGATGCGGAGGTTCTTGTCCTCCGGGTCAACGCCGTAGGGGAAGGTGGCGCCCGCACCGGTCAGCTTGACGCCCATCGAGACCATCAGATCCCAAACGCGCTTTGCCGTTCCGGGGAGGACGTTGAGCGAGATGAAGTAACCGCCGCGCGGCTCGCTCCATTCGGCGATGCCGAGTCCGGTCAGCTCCTTGCGGAAGGCGTTCAGAACGCACTCGAACTTCGGGCGGAGGATGTCGGCGTGCTTCTGCATCTGCGCTTTCAGACCGTCAACGTCCTTGAAGAACTTCACGTGGCGGAGCTGGTTCAGTTTGTCGAAGCCGATCGTCTGGAACTTCATCGCCGACTTGATGTGAGCGATGTTCGCATCGGAGGAGGCGACGACGGCAACGCCGGCACCCGGGAAGGTGATCTTCGAGGTGGAGGTGAAGACGTAGGCGATATCGGGATTGCCCGCCTTTTCGGCTTCCTTCAGAATGTTCGGGATCTCGGGGCAGTCGGGATAGAGCGTGTGGATGATATAGGCGTTATCCCAGAAAATGCGGAAATCCTTCGCCTTCGCTTTCAGACCCGCGAAGCGGCGGACGGTCTCGTCGGAATAGACGGTGCCGTCGGGATTGGAGAACTTCGGCACGCACCAGATGCCCTTGATGCTTTCGTCCTCGGCGACGAGCTTTTCCACGATATCCATATCGGGACCGGTCTTGGTCATCGGGACGGGGATCAGCTTGATGCCGAGCGACTGGCAGACGGCAAAGTGACGGTCGTAGCCGGGGACCGGGGCAAGGAACTTGACCTCGGGGAGACGGCACCACGGCTCGGAGCCGCAGACGCCGTAGAGCATATTTCTGGCGACCGTGTCGTACATGATGTTCAGACTGGAGCTGCCGCAGACGATCACGTTCTCGGGCTTCACGTCAAGCAGGTCGGCAAAGAGCTTCTTGGCTTCGGGAATACCGTCGAGAATGCCGTAGTTGCGGTAGTCGGTGCCGGTTTCCGAAATGCAGTCCTCTGCGGTCTGCAGATCGGTCAGCATCGGGAGGGAAAGGTCGAGCTGCGCCTTTGCGGGGACGCCGCGGGACATATCGAGCTTCAGACCCTTTTTGCGGAAGGCTTCGCAAGCGCCGTTCAGCGCGGCAAGCTCGGCTTTCAGCTCCGCTTCGGAATAATCAAGGTAACGCATGACGGTGAACCTCTCTTCCCGATCAATATTCCGCCTGCCCGGTGGTGCGCGGGAAGGGAAGGACGTCGCGGATGTTGTTGACGCCGGTGACGTACATGATCAGACGCTCGAAGCCGAGACCGAAGCCCGCGTGCTTCGTGCCGCCGTAACGGCGCAGATCGGTGTACCAACGGTAGGCTTCCTCGTCGAGACCGAATTTCTTCAGGCTCTCGTCAAGGATCTCCTGTCTCTCTTCACGCTGCGAGCCGCCGACGAGCTCGCCGACCGCGGGAACCAGAAGGTCGACCGCGGCGACCGTTTTGCCGTCGTCGTTGACGCGCATATAGAACGCCTTGATATCGCGGGGCCAGTCGGTGACGAAGACCGGACGTCCGAAGACCTCCTCGGTGAGGTAGCGCTCGTGCTCGGTCTGGAGGTCGTCGCCCCAACCGATCGGGTACTCGAAGGTTCTGCCGCTCTCGTTCAGGAGACGGATCGCCTCGGTGTAGGGGCAGACGGCGAAGTCGGATTCGACGATGTGGTGCAGTCTGTCAAGCAGGGTCTTGTCAACGAACTGATTGAAGAAGGCAAGCTCGGGCGCGCACGCCTCGAGCAGATAGCCGATGACGTATTTCAGCATCGCCTCGATGGTCTCCATATCGTCCTTCAGATCGGCAAACGCCATTTCGGGCTCGATCATCCAGAACTCCGCGGCGTGGCGGGGCGTGTTGGACTTTTCGGCGCGGAAGGTCGGACCGAAGGTGTAGACGTTCGAGAACGCCATCGCGTAGCATTCGACGTTGAGCTGACCGGAAACGGTCAGGTTGGTGCTCTTGCCGAAGAAATCCTGCGTGAAATCGACCTTGCCTTCCTCGGTCTTCGGGAGATCGTCGAGGTCGAGCGAGGTGATACGGAACATTTCGCCCGCGCCCTCACAGTCGTTGGTGGTGATGATCGGGGTGTGGACGTAAACGAAGTTGCGGGAATGGAAGAAGTTATGGATGGCGAACGCCGCCTCGGAACGGACGCGGAAGACCGCCTCGTACAGATTGGTGCGGGGACGGAGATGCGCGATCGTGCGGAGGAACTCCACCGAGTGACGCTTCTTCTGCAGCGGATAATCGGGCGTGGAGGCGCCTTCGATATCGATCTTCGCTGCCTTGACCTCGAAGGGCTGCTTTGCCTCGGGGGTGAGAACGAGCTCGCCCTCGACGACGACCGACGCGCCGACGTTCAGCTTGGCGATCGCCTGATAGTTGTCGAGCTTCGCGTCTTCAAAGACGATCTGGAGGTTGGTGAGGACCGAACCGTCGTTCAGGTCAATGAAGCCGAAGACGTTGGAGGCACGGACCGAACGGCACCAGCCGCAGACGGTGACCGTTTGTCCGGCGTATTTTTCGGGAGCCGCAAAGAGCTCCTTGACAGTCGTTCTTTTCATTTTATAATACCATTCTCTTTCCCGGGGGATCAGAAGCGGATCCGCTCGGCGATATAGGCGTTCAGCTCGGAAATGGCGACGCGCTCCTGCTGCATCGTGTCACGGTCGCGGACGGTGACGCAGTTGTCGTTCTCGGACTCGAAATCGTAGGTCAC
This sequence comes from Lachnospiraceae bacterium, assembly GCA_024404495.1. Classification (GTDB taxonomy): domain Bacteria; phylum Bacillota; class Clostridia; order Oscillospirales; family CAG-272; genus CAKRZE01. The sequence goes on along the minus strand of JAKSPT010000069.1, from coordinate 3,431 downwards.
GCAGAAGGGCGTGCCGATCTCGTCCTCACGGCGATAGCGCTTGCCGATCGAACCCGCCTCGTCAAAGTCGACCATAAAGTCGGCGGCGAGCTGGGTGTAGACGGCGTTTGCCTTTTCGGAGAGCTTCTTGGAGAGGGGAAGGACCGCAGCCTTGAAGGGCGCGACGGCGGGATGAAAGTGCATCACGACGCGCATATCGTTCTTTTCGGCGTCGATCATTTCCTCGTCGTAGGCTTCCACGAGCAGGGCAAGGGTCATACGGTCTGCGCCGAGCGAGGGCTCGACGACGTAGGGAACGTAACGCTCGTTCGTTTCCTGATCGAAGTAGGTGAGATCCTGACCGGAGTGGTTCATGTGCTGGGTCAGGTCGTAGTTGGTTCTGTCCGCGACGCCCCAGAGCTCGCCCCAGCCGAACGGGAAGAGATACTCGAAGTCGGTGGTCGCCTTGGAATAGAAGGAAAGCTCTTCCTTCTCGTGGTCGCGCAGACGGAGGTTTTCATCCTGCACGCCGAGGGATTTCAGCCAGTTGTGGCAGTAGGAACGCCAGTAGTCGAACCATTCGAGGTCGGTATCCGGCTTGCAGAAGAACTCAAGTTCCATCTGCTCGAATTCGCGGATACGGAAGATGAAGTTGCCGGGGGTGATCTCGTTGCGGAAACTCTTGCCGACCTGGCAGACGCCGAAGGGAAGCTTGCGGCGGGTGGTGCGCTGGATGTTCGGGAAGTTGACGAAGATGCCCTGCGCGGTCTCCGGACGGAGATAAACGGCGCTCTGAGTGTCCTCGGTGACGCCGATGTGGGTCTTGAACATCAGGTTGAACTTGCGGATGTCGGTGAAGTCGCTCTTGCCGCAGCCGGGGCAGGGGATCTGCTTCTCACGGATGTAGGCGACGAGCTGTTCGCCGGTCATCGCTTCGATGTTGACGTCGGTGACGTTGTTGTCGTGGTTGTACGCCTCGGCGAGCTTGTCGGCACGGTGGCGCATCTTGCAGGAACGGCAGTCGATGAGGGGATCGTTGAAGGTCGTGACGTGACCGGAGGCGACCCACACCTCGGGATTCATCAGGATCGCGGAGTCCAGACCGACGTTATAGGGGTTTTCCTGAACGAATTTCTTCCACCACGCGCGCTTGACGTTGTTCTTCAGTTCAACGCCGAGAGGACCGAAGTCCCACGCGTTCGAGAGGCCGCCGTAGATCTCGGAGCCCGCGTAGACGAAGCCGCGGTTTTTGCAGAGCGCGACGATTTTTTCCATTGTTTTTTCGGTGTTTTTCATATTGATCTCCTATTGATGGATTCTTTATTTGCTGATGAGTCCGCGGAAGAGCTCTCTTCCGTCGGCGATATCCGGCTCGTAGCAGACCTTGCCGTCGCTGACGGTGACCGAACCGGGATAGGTGAGGACGGTGATCTTCATATCCGGATAACGGAAGATCAGGTCAAGCTCCTCGGTGAGGGCGACCTCGGTGAAGTTGGTCTCGACGTATTCCGCGAAGGTTTCGCGCAGCTCGCCGGCGCGTGCGTAAGTCGTCGGGTCGGTGGTCAGCTTGGAGAGGACGGCTTTGAGAAAATTGATGCCGGTCTCGCGGCGGCTGGAGCCGTTGTCGCGGTAACCGTTGAAGCGGAGGAGCATCAGCGCTTTTTCACCGTCGAGACGCTGGATGCCGTGACGGAGACGGATCTCGTAGCCCTCGGGACCCTCGGAGGGGTCGGTGTATTCCATATCGACCGGGACGTTGAAGGTGATCGGTCCGATCTCGTCGATGATCGCCTTCATGCCGGGGATGCCGACCGAGAGGTAATAGTCGATGCGGATGCCGGTCATACCGGTCAGCTTTTCGGTGAGGTATTCGATGCCGCTTTCCCCGTAGACCATGCCGAGCGTTTTGACGACGCCCTTATCGGTAACGCGGGTCTCGGAGGGGATCGAACAGATCGAAAGCTCGTTCCTCTCGCCGTTGACGTAGAGGAGGACGATCTCGTCTGCGGTGATCTTCCGTTCCTTGACCGGGAATCCGGTGACCTCTTTGTTCAGCTCGGTGAGGTCGTAATCGTCGAAAACGTCGGGCTGATAGTCGCTGCCGACGAGGAGGACCGTGAAGGAGGAGCGCTTGAGCTCACCTTCATCGGTCTCGGAGGGGGGACGGGTCTCGCCTCCGGTCACCGGAGTGACCTTTCCGGACTCTTCGGGCGGAAGATCGTCGTTCCAGTGCAGCTTATCGGCGGCAAATCCGCAGATCGTATATCCGAGAAACCCGAAAACGAGCAGGGACACGATCAGCGTGATGAGAAAGTTTCTGAACGCGGACAGGGTGAACGCCACCTTTCAATGCGGTTGTTCCGGCAAAGGACCGCCGGAAAATAAAAATCCGAAAAAAGATAATATTATATCTTTTATATTATAGCGGGTATTCCCGATTTTTTCAAGGGGCAGAAGCAAAAAAATACGCCCCCAAATCCACACTTTTTTGTGAATTTTCATTTTTCGGAGGACAAAACGCGCAAAAAATGCGGAAAAACCGATCCCCGGCGGAAAATCCCCTTGCATTTTTCCTCCCGCCGTGCTATAATATGGAACGGTCGGATGTTCCCGCAGCTCAGCTGGACAGAGCGACCGCCTCCTAAACGGTAGGAAAGCGAGCGAAGCGAGCTTGCGACGCGGGAGTGAATGACGCGCCGGGGGCGCGTCAGAGCCGCGGAGGGACCGAGCCCGCAGGCGAGACCGACCGTTCAAATCGGTTATAAAACAATTTCATATATGTTCCCGTAGCTCAGCTGGATAGAGCGACCGCCTCCTAAGCGGTAGGTCAGCCGTTCAAATCGGCCCGGGAACGCCAAAAGCCGGATCTCGTTTCGGGATCCGGCTTTTTAATTGGCGCTTTGCAGACTATAAAGCAAAATGGCTGTACATGCCGTTCGCGGCGCACGTCCTGCGCTTGTCCCCCTCAATGCGTTTTTGGGTTCAGTCAGAGAGGTCATATTCAACGGCAAACGTGCTGCTGGGGCATTTTTCGCTTACTTGCACGCCGCTGAACTGCTCGGTCGCTTTTTTCATAGCCTGGCATATCAACGGGTATCTGGTTTGCCCTTTTTTTGCTCCGCATCTTTCGCTGACGCGGAATATATGTTCCGCGTCGAGGGCGACGAGAACGTATTTCTTGTTTCCTGCTTTCTTCTTCTCTGCCAGATAGCTGACGATCTCTTTTGCAATCATTTCGTATTTATACACCGTTTATTCCTCCCGCTCGTTTTTTGCCATTATTATACCACGTTTTTTGCATTTTTCAACCCGTAAGCCGTATTGTTCTTTTTGTAGTGTGAGCCTTTTTGTAAAGCTGACCATATCGTTATATGAACGCCAAAAAGCCGGATCTCGTTTTGAACTGCCCCAAATTGTACGGACAGCACAAAAAAGCCCCCTAAAGTAGAAAA
>JAKSPT010000068.1 GCA_024404495.1 Lachnospiraceae bacterium | reverse complement strand
ATACCTCGAAGGAAGGGAAGAAGACGGTGACCGTCACCCTTGACGGGAAGCAGACCACCTTCACGGTCACCGTTAAGAAAGCCCCCGTGATCCTGACCGGCATTTCGGTCGTTTCCGGCCCGGCAAAGACCGAATTTGCCGTCGGCGAGAGCCCCGACTTTGCGGGTCTCGTCGTCCGCAAGACCTATTCCGACGGAACGACCGAAAACGTGACCGCCGGGTTTACCTTCTCCGCCGTCGATACCTCGAAGGAAGGGAAGAAGACGGTGACCGTCACCCTTGACGGGAAGCAGACGACCTTTACGGTCACCGTAAAGAAAGCCCCCGCGACCCTCACGGGGATCTCGATCGCCTCCGCTCCCGCGAAAACCGTGTATTATATCGGCGAGAGCTTTGACCCGACCGGGCTGAAGATCACGCTTGCCATGTCGGACGGCACGAAAAAAACGATCGAAAGCGGCTTCGAGGTGAGCGGCTTCGAGGCGAATCAGGCAGGGGAACGGACCCTCACCGTCGAATACGGCGGCAAGACCGCTTCCTTCCGCGTTACGGTGAAAACACCGTCCGTCCGTCTTTCCGAAACGCTCCGCACCCTTGAAAAGGGCGATTCCTTCGTTCTCCGCGCGGTGCTGACGCCGGAGGAGGGAAGCGTGACGTGGACGTCTTCCGATCCCGCGGTCGCTTCCGTCGGTACGGACGGAACGGTCACCGCGCTGAAAAAAGGAACGACCGATATCACGGCGCTCTTCCGATTCGGCGGTACCGCTTACCGCGCCGTCTGCCGCGTGAACGTCACCGACGCCGGGACCGATCCTGCCGAAACCGATCTGCCGGAAACCGACGTTCCAGAGACCGAAAACGCCGCCGAAAAGGAAGTAAAGGCGTTTACCGCTCTCGTCGACGGCTTCGGAACCGTGACCGAGGAGAACTATCTGGAAAAGATCGGGGATTACAACGGGATCGTAAAGGCGGCGGAAAAGCTTTCGCCCGCCGCAAGAGCCCTTATTCCGGCTTCGGTCAACGAACGGATCGCCGCGTATAAGCAGGCGCTTGACGAGATCGCCGAAAAGATCAGCGGCAGAGTGACCGACGCGCCCGATACCGGAGCGCAGGATACCGAAGCCGAAACGCAGAGCCCCGGAACCGAACCCGTTCCCACGGATCCCGCCGATACCGGATCCGAAGGGACCGACGCCGAAACGAAACCGGAAAAGGATGAGGACAAATCGCTGAAGACCCTTCTTATCGTCATCGCCGTGATCCTCGTGCTGCTCCTCCTCGTCCTTCTATTCGCAAAACCAGGCGATAAAAAGGAAAAAACGTCCAAAAAAGCCCCGAAAAAGAAGGGAAAATAACCGCTCGGGACGGAAAGGAAGCCAATGACACTCCGGAATGAGAAAAAAATCGTACTGACGCGGGAACAGTATTTCGTTCTCTCGACGAGAATGCGCGGACTGCTTCAGGCGGACCCGCATATGCCCTCGCCGGACGGCTATTTCATCGCGAGCCTCTATTTCGACGATCAGTACGAAACCGCATACTACGAAAAGCTGTCGGGCAAAGATTACCGCCGGAAATACCGCGTCCGTCTTTACAACGGCGATACCTCGTTCATCCGGCTGGAATGCAAGGAAAAATACGGCGATAAGATCGGGAAGCGTTCGGAGCCGATCGGTCTGAAAACCTACGAAGGACTGACCCGCGGTGATTTCCGTGCGCTCTCGGAGGAGACCGGACCGCTTGCCCGCGAGGTCTACGCCCTGACGCAGGCAAAGGGACTTGCCCCGAAGGTCGCCGTGACCTACCGCCGCGAGGCGTATCTGCATCCCCTTTCCACGACCCGCATCACCTTCGATAAGGAGCTGCGCGCGGGGTGGGGAAGCGCCGCTCTGCTTTCGCAGGAGGCGGAATCGTTTGCCGCCTTCCCGGCGCCCGACTATCCGTACGACAACGCCGTGATCCTTGAGATCAAATACGACGAATACCTTCCCCGCTTCGTTGCCGACGCTCTTCAGACGGGCGGGCAGCTTCTCGCGGCGTCGAAATACGTCCTCTGCCGCGACCGTCTCTTTACCTTCGGAAAACCCTATACCAAATAAATACGCCCACAGGAAAGGAAACAAACGTCATGACACTTGCCGGATTAATTGACACCTTCAAGCAGAGCGTCGCACAGGCGAACCTGCTGATGGAACTGACTCCTGAGTATATCATCGTGTGCCTCGCAATGACCCTCGTATGCTCCCTCATCGTTTTCCTCGCTTACCGTCTGTTCTATCGCGGACCCTGCTACAGCCAGAATTTCGGCGTTCTTCTGATCGTCACCGCCCTCGTGACCGGCACCATCATCCTGACGATCTCGGCAAACCTCGTCCTCTCGCTCGGTATGGTCGGCGCGCTCTCGATCGTCCGCTTCCGCGCGGCGGTCAAGGACCCGCTTGACGTCGGCTTCCTCTTCTGGTCGGTCGCCGTCGGCATCACCTGCGGCGCGGGACTCTATATGTTCTCGCTGACCGGCACGCTCTTCATCGCGGTCGTCTACGCGATCCTGCAGCTCCTCCGCTTCGGCTTCCGTACGTATCTCGTCGTCGTCCGCTGCGATAAGGAAGCGGTCGATTCCGTGAATCAGATCCTGAAAAAGGCGCACGCGCGCGTCCGCAGCCGCAGCACCTATCCGGAATTCACCGAGGTGACCGCCTCCTTCCGGATGCTGCCGAAGAAAAAGAACCTTGACGCCGACCTCCTCGCGATCCCGAAGGTCACCTCCGCTACGCTGGTCGAATACACCGGAGACATTTAAGAGCACACCGGAGAAAAAAAGATGGATGAAAACAAGAGGGAAACGAGGCTGCTCGTACTGATCGCGCTCGTTTCCGCGCTTGCCGCCGTGATGATGGTGTGGCTCCTTCTGCCCGCGTCCTCCGCGCCCGATATGGGGAAGCGGATCAGCGTCGGGGCGTTCATGGAGGGGATCGACGCCGTGAACGAGGAGCTTTCCGGGGAAAAACACCATACCACGGTGACGAAGGCGCCCGAGCCCATCGAGTTCTCACTCGACGCGGAGGGCAGCGTGTTCTTTTCGGAAACGGTAACGCTCACGATGACCTGTCCGGACGGCGGAGACGTGTATTACACCACCGACGGCACGATCCCCTCGGTCGATCACGGCGAGCTTTATACGACCCCGATCACCCTGAAGGCGGGGAAGGAGACCAAGGCGTACCATTTCACGTGCGTCGAGCTCACTCCCGACTTCGATTACTCCAAGCTGGTCTACCGCACCTATTTCGTCGGGCATAGCGTGGAGGAACAGCTTGATATGCTCGTTTTCTCGATCGACGCCGCGGAGGAAGACCTCTGGTCGGCGAAGACCGGAATCTTCAACGAGCGCAACATCAATAACCGCGGGCGCGCGTGGGAACGCCCGATGCATCTGGAGCTGTACGACGAGGAGGGCTTTCCGCTCCTCTCCCAGTACGCGGGAATGCGTATTTACGGCGCGTACTCCCGCACGATGCGTCAGAAGCCGATGCGCTTCATTTCCCGCTCGGAATACGACCTTGAAAACCCGTCCTTCGAGTTTGACACCCTCTTCGGGGAGCTGTACGACTGCGACGGGACGCGCGTGACCGATTTCAGCGATCTGATCCTCCGCAACGCGGGCAACGACTACGGCACCGCCTTCATGCGTGACGAGGTCGTGCAGACGCTGATGAAGAATCAGGGCTTCGTCTTCACCGAGGAGGTCCGCCCCTGTCTCGTCTTCATCAACGGGACGCTCTACGGTCTTTATTGGCTGCACGAGCCGTATAAGGAAGACTATTTCGAGAACCGCTTTGCGGGTTACCATTACAAGGGCGAATTCGTCGTTCTCGACGGACCGGAAACGGGAAAGCTTCCGGACGGCGAGGTGCACAAGGGCTTCGATCCGCTGAAGGATTACAAGGAAATGCTTGCCTACGGAAAGAAGGACCTGACCGACGACGATATCTACGCCGAGCTCTGCTCAAAGCTTGACGTTGACAGCTATCTCCGCCTCAACGCCTCAATGGCTTACGTCGATAACGGCGACTGGCCGCAGAACAACAACCGCGTCTTCAAGTATTTCGCGGCGGAGGGGGAAGACTTCTCCGACGTTTACGGGATGGACGGAAAGTGGTATTTCGTCCCGCACGATACCGACTGGGCGTTTTTCAACAGCGTGGACAACAACACGCTTCTGCGCAACTACGACCAGAGCCAGATCCAGTACAGCGCGCTCTTCTCCTCGCTGATGAAGCGCGAGGACTGCGTGAACACCTTCGTTTCCTACTTCTACGATATGATGAACTTCGCGTTCAAACCGGAAACGATGGCGGCGACGATCGAGGGCATCACGGCGGAGATCCGGAACGGCATCGGTCTCGCGATCCGCACCAGCCCCTACGCGGCGGATAACTGCGACGAGGCTGCGTTCGAGCGCCGCGCCGGAAGGATCGCGACCTACGCCCTGGACCGTGCCAAATATATGAAAAAGTATATCGATCAGGTCTACGGGGCCGGCTCGCTCTATCAGCTTGAGGTCACCTTTCCGGAGAACTGCGCGATGCGGGTCAATACGATCTATACCGAGGAGACCTTTACCGGCACCTACGATACCTTCTACGATACGTGGCTCCGTCCGGTCATCCCAATGGGGTACGAGTTCGACTGCTGGAAGGTCGGAAACGAGACCTACACCTCACGGTCCCTTCTCATCCGCACCTCGATGATCTCGGGCGGAAAGGTGAAGGTCACGCTGTCGGTGAAGCCGATCGAAGGACCGTGCCTCGTCATCACGAAGGCGACCTACCACACGGGAAAAGACGCCGTCGTCATCACGAATATCGGCAGCGAGGCGACCACCACGCTCGGCTGGGCGGTCTCGGACGACGCGCTCCGGCTCAGACGGTATCCGCTTCCGGTCATGACGGTCGGGGCGGGGGAGAGCATCACCGTTCTCGGGGAGACCAACGTCGGCGCGAAGGCGAGAAACACCTTCTCCGCCAACTTCGACTATTCCGCGGGCGAAACGTTCTTCCTGACCTATACCGATCCGGACACGATGGAAACGAAGACGGTCGACTCGGTCCGCCTCTTCCGGCTCGAGATCGGAAGCTGTCTGGAAAGAAATCTCCTTGACGGAAAATTCTACGAGAAGTGAATAATAAAAGCGAGCCGTCGGAACCCGAAAGGAGACAGGACGGCTCCTTTTGTAAATGATAAAAGAATTCTTGACAAAAATGTATGTTTGTGATAAAATGATGAAAAGCCGAAAGGCAAAAAAGAATATGGAGGAAACTCATATGAAAAAGCTTCTTGCAATTCTTCTCGCACTCTGCACGCTTCTTTCCTGCATGATGATTTCCGTCTATGCGGACGAAGAGCCTGCCGAGGGCGGCGAAGAAGGCGACGGACTTGCGCATGAGACCTACACCTTCCGCGTTTTTGAAGACTCCGAGGAACCCTACCTCGCTTACACCAACGCGGGCAACAACGGCAACCAGCGCTTCTCCGACGCGACCCTGCAGACCATCTACCATTTCACCATCAAGAACATCTACTCCATCGAAAAGATCACCTGGCACGCCAAGGACGGCGCGCAGCTCCTTCTTCAGGTCTCCCAGAAGTGGAGCGAGGACACCGACGGCGATACCGAGTGGACCGAGGTCTACAAGTTCGATTGGACTGAGGATATGCCTCAGGACAAGGGTCTTCCCGCTGAAGAGCGCGAATACGACCTGACCTCTTTCTTTGATCCCGCAAAGGGCAACAACCTCTTCATCCGCATCGGCGACGCTACCACCGACAACGGTTGGGGCGGTTCCATCTTCAAGGATGCCGACAACTATCTCGACGTCGCTTATAAGCCCCTTACCGCCGAAGAACTCGACGCTTACGAGACCGCGGCAGACGATTACTCCATCTCCCTGCACGGTATGAACGCCAAGTTCGGCTCATTCGAGGTCGATAACGAGAATCAGGTCGCCGGCTCCGGCTGCCTCTCCCTTACCGTCGGTAAGAGTTTTGTCAACGAATGCAAGTTTGAGACTCCCGTTGACGGTACCGGCTTCGATACCTTCGAGTTTGACTGGTACCTTTCCGACCTCGCTATCCTTGATAAGTTCCAGGGTGCCGGCATGAACTCCGGTCTGGAGATCACTTCTTCCGGCAAGTGCGACGCCGAGGAAAAATCGTGGAACATCAACCAGATCAAGGGGCTCAACAAGGGCGCAGAGCTGACCACCGGATGGAACCACGTCGTTCTTTACCTCGACGAGGCTGCCACCGCGGGCGATCTGAACCTTGCCGCAATCAACTATATCCGCATCTTTATGGTCAACGAGACCGAAGATACCGGCATCACCGTGAAGTACGATAACTTCCGTCTGACCAAGGCTTACGCCGCTGCCGTTGAGGCTGCAAAGGCTGAGGCCGCTCCGATCATCGAGGCTGCTCAGGCTCTGATCGACTCCATCAAGGACGGCATCAACGCCGACAACTTCGACGCCGTCAAGAAGGCGTACAACTCCTACTCCAGAAAAGCCGAAAAGCTTGAAGACATCGTCAAGGCTCAGCTCGGCACCGACATCACCAAGGGTGTCAGAGACGTCAAGAACGCTCTCGACGCTTACGAGAAGTCCCT
>JAKSPT010000067.1 GCA_024404495.1 Lachnospiraceae bacterium | reverse complement strand
GACAGTATTAAGGTTAATAAAGAATATACCTGCCGAAAAGAGAAAAATCTCGATCTGCAGGTATATTTTCGTCTCATGCGTATCAAGCAGGGATATTATATATAATTTCCGAAAAAAGTGATGTTTGCCCTGTCGGGCAAGTGAGGTTATGCCTGTCGGCATAGTGATGTTTTGCGGCGCTGCCGCAAAGTGATGTGATGTGTTCCACTCACGCGCCGTCGAGGCGCACATCACTCGGCGAAGCCGAACATCACGCCGTCAGGCACATCATGTTCCACGCAGTGGAACACATCGTTCGCGGAGTGTCCTTCAGAACACTCCGCGTCCCCGTGTCTCCGTTACTTTTTCTTTTTGAGTGCGATAACGAGACCGGCTGCGGTGACGGCAGCGGCTCCGATGATCCAACCGATGGGGGAGGAGACGGAGGAGGGCGTATCCGAAGGAGCGGTATCGGGCGCGGACGAATCCGCAGGCGATTCGGCGGTTTCCCCGGCGCCGTCGTTTTCGGGGATCGAGGTCTTAACGAGAGTCAGCGTATCGATCGGCTTGTCGTCCTTCAGACCGCAGACGGTAAGGATCAGCTTATTGCCGACGGCTTCGAGAATCTGATAGGTCGGGGTATTTTCCAGCTCGGTCTTGATCCATTCCCCGCCCCTCGAGTGTTCGTTCACGTAGAGCTCCCACATTTCGGTAGCGCAGCCCATCGTCACGAAAACGGTACCGTTCGCGTCGGTGTAGGTATTGAGCGCGGGATCGCCGCCGTCGGCGATCTGCCCTTCGGAAATCAGATGGGAACGCGCGTAGACGTGGGTATGACCGTCGATAAACAGGTCGGCGTGATAGGTGTCGAGCAGCTCGCAGACCTGCCCGTACGCGTCGTAAATGCCCTCCATCGTGCGGTCGGAAACGTCGGAGGAGGGACCGTAGATCGGGTAATGCGCGCCGACGATCAGCCACTTATAGTCCGGGAACGCCTCCTTCGCCGCCTTGAAAACGAGCGAATGATCGTATTTGTCCCACGTTTCGTTCTGTGAGATATTCAGCATAACGAAGAGCGCCTTGCCGTAGCGGAAGAAGTAGTCGCCCATATTGCACTCGGCGGTGGAGGGGATCTGATTGCCCTGATTGAAGAAGGCGAGCAGATTTTCCGACTGCGGCGAGGTATCGTGGTTGCCGTTGAGCACCGCGAGCGTGCGGGAACGCAGCTCGTCGGGCGCGAGGAAAAGCTTCAGATACTCGGCGCGGGTCGTGTTCTGCATCTGGTCGCCGAGCGAAACGATCAGCGAGAAATCCCGCGTTTCCGCGTAGTGTGAAAGCGATTTTCTCCAATAATCGCCCGAAACCGAAAGCTCGCGCCCCCAGTTCATATCCTCGATGATGTGGATATCCGAAAGGATGAGCGCCTTGAAATCGGAGGAGGCGGGCGTCGTGAAGCGGTATTCGGGGGAGGTTTCCTTCGCGTCGCCCACGGTATAGACGTACTCGGTCAGGTGGAGGAGCCCCGTGACGTTGACCTTGACGGTATAGAGGTCGCTGCCGTCCGAGGCAAAGGACGTTTTTTCTGCTGCCGCGGGAAGCGTGAGCCATTCCCCGCCCTTGTCCGCGGCACGGACGAGGTGGAGCACGGGAGATTCGGGCTTGCCGTAAACGAGCCAGTTGAAGCCGAGCTCCGTTTCGTTCGTGCCCGGCTGCATCGTGATGCCGAAGGGAACGCCGACCTCGATCTTTTCCTGCTCGTCCTCTTCCTTCGGCAGAGCGTTGTTGACCGCGAAAGCGTTCGTCTGCGAGGTGCGTACGAGGCGGATATCGTAAAGCGCGAAGTTCAGCCCGGTCGCACCGAGATTTTCGAGGCGGAAGCGGATCCAGCGGATGCCGTCGTCAAGCACCGGCTTGCCCGACGTCCACGCGGGATTGTGCTTCATGACGATCTCGTTCCAACCGACCGAAAGGTCCTTCAGCGCCGCCATCTTGACCTGTTGGATCCAACGGTCGCCGGAGGAGGAAACGTCGGTCCCGAATTCGACGGCGAGTCCGAAATCCGAATTCAGAAGGCAGTCGAGCGCCTCCCTGTCACCGATCCCAAGCCACGCCGCGACGCCGAGGTCGGAGTTCTTTTCGTCGGCGGTCACGTCAAGCACCGAGACGTCCACCGGCTTCTGCGTCGGGGTTGTCGGAGACCAGTATTCCACCGTGCGGCTGAACCCGGTCAGAGAGCAGCCGCCTGCGGCACCCTCGGGAAGATAATCGGAGGAGGCGGAGGAGGAGCTGCCGAATTCCCCCGCGTTTTCCTTCGTGATCTCAATGAATGAAAGCTGTTTTTCAATGACGCCCGTACCGTCGGTAACGTCCTTGACCACTTTGTCGACCGGCTTCACGTCGGAGCCACCTTCTTTCGGAATACTTAAGGAAAAGGTATCGGTCTGCGTCGTTCTGACGAGCCGGATATCGTTGATCGCGTAGCTCAGCCCGTTCTCGCCGAGGCTTTCAAGCCGGAATTTGATCCAATACACCCCGTCGTTCAGGTCGGGCGTGCCGCCTGCCATCCACGCGGCGTTGTGCTTTACGACGACGTCGTTCCAGCCGACCGAAAGCGAACCGAGTGCTTTTCCGCTCGCCTGCTGATTGAAGCAGGGACCGTTCTGCGAATCGGTCGTGCCGAACTGTACCATCAGACCGAAGGAGGAATTCAGAAGCGCGCCGAGCGACTTTTCGTCTGCGATATAGAGGCGGAACGCGACGCCGAGATCGGAGGTCTTGCCGGGCGTCCAGCTGATACCGAGCGTTTCGAGCACCTCGACGCCGTCTCCGACCGGGGTCACGGGCGTCCAATAGGGAACGGGGCGGTTCAGACCGGTGATACTTCCCTCTTTTCGCCCTTCGGGGACGAGAGCGGCGGAATATGAGGTGGAATTGCCGAATTTCGAGGCGTTGTCCTTCGTGATCTCCATGAAGGAAATCGCGTCGGCGATCACGGACATTTCCTCCGCCGCCGCGGGAAGGATCGCGCCCGGCAGGAGCAAAAGCACCGTGAGAAGCAGGGAGAGCAGCCGTTTCATTTTTGTCATCATCGCATTCCTCCGTTTTTCTTTTATTATAATCCCCGGCTTTTCCCTTGTCAACCGCCGTCCGGACGATTTTTCATCTTCCGCCGCTTGCAAAGCGGAAGGAGGTATGATATAATAAAAAAAGAAAAAACCGGGAGGGATCAGCGATGCCGCTCTACGCAAAACAGCCGAAAAAACTCATCACGTTCAATATCCTCGATATTTTACGGAAATATTCCGACGAGAACCACCGTCTGAGTCAAACGGAGATCTTGTCCAAGCTGGAAAGCGAATACGATATGGTAATCGACCGCAAAGCGGTCAAGCGGAATCTGACCGACCTGCTGGAGTTCGGCTACGAGATCGAATGCAGGGAGGTCACACGCGCGTACACCGACCCGCGGACCGGAAAAACCGTGGAATCGACCATTCTCACCGATCTCTATCTGGTGCGGGATTTCACCGACGCCGAGCTTCGTCTGCTGATCGACAGCCTTCTGTTCTCCCGTCACGTCCCGGGCAGTCAGTGCAAGGAGCTTGTGAAAAAGCTGGAGGGTCTTTCCAATATCTATTTCAGCTCCCGCTCCGCGCACGTTTTTCCCGCGCCCGAGGAACATACCGACAACAAGCAGATTTTTCTGAACGTCGAGCTGCTCGACGAGGCGATCACGAAGAAGTGCAAGGTCGCCTTCCGCTACCTCGAATACGGGACCGACAAGAAGCAGCATCCCCGCAAGCGCAGCGACGGCAGCGAGCGCTACGTCGTCAGCCCGTACCAGATGGCGGCAAAGGAGGGCAAATACTACCTGATATGCAGCCTTGACGGGCACGAATCCGCCGCGAACTACCGTCTTGACCGTATTTCCGACATCGAAGTCCTGCACGACGAGCACGTTCTCCCGTTCGATTCCCTGCGCGACTCCAAGGGTCTCCCGCTCGACCTCGCGGATTATATGAAAAAGCACATCTATATGTTCTCGGGCGAGAACTGCCGCGCGACCTTCCGCATCGAAAAAAAGCTGATCAGCGACGTGATCGACCTCTTCGGAAACGACGTTTCCTTCCGCGATACCGGGGACGGCGGGATCACCGTCTCGGTCTACGCAAACGAGATGTCGGTCCTTCATTTCGCACAGAATTTCGCGCCCGAGGCGATCCTTATCGACCCGCCCGAGCTGAAGGACAAGGTAAAGAAGCGGCTTGAAAAAACGCTCGAACGGTATGAGAATTGAAAATTGACAATTGAAAATGAGATTTGAAAAAGAAAGCGGAAAACCGAAAATGACAGCATTCCCGATTTTCCATTTTCCATTTTCAATTATCCATTCTATTCAGCCTGCGCAGCGTTCCTCGCGTACGACAGAGACGGAACGGACGCCGACGCTGCGGCGGGGATTGGAAAGAAATCTGCGGATGACCGGAAACCAGTCGAAGCCGACCGAGGAAACGCGCATCTGAAAGCCGCGCTCACCGGCTCCGTCGGTCTCCTGATCCGGATCGGCAGCTTCGTATCCCGTGCCGCACGGACTGACACCCGAGGTCACGCAGGACGTGCGGAGGAATTCCTCATTCAAAGCCGTATCGACGGCGGCGATCAGCGCGGGCAGCTTCCCCATCGGCGCCGCGCGGATCTTTTCGGAGATCGAGCGGATGAAGACCGGATCGAGGAAGGTGCCGTCCTCGCGGGACGCGATGTCGATCAGAAGCGAGGTCACGGCGTCGCGGTAACAGCTCTGAAGCTGACCGTAGGTCTTGAAGAGGCGGAGCACCGTTTTCTTCGTTTTTTCGTTCGCGGTGTGACGGTAAAGCCATTCCGCCGCCATCAGCGCTTCCTCAACGTCGCCCGTTCCGCAGTAAACGAAATCGCGGCAGGCGAACGCCTTGCCGTCGCGGCGGATCATCCATTTCGCATCGTGTTTTTCGTTAGTCATCGTTCCTTACCGGGACCGGAAGACGTTCTTCCGGCCGTTCCCTTTCCTTTTTTCTGAATCCATTATACCGCGTCGGATGGGTCATAAAGCGTACATCCAAAGCAAAAAAGAACGTTTTTTCGGTTTTTTCAAAAGGAGAATGAATTGTATGAACGAAACACTTCGTATTCTGAATGAAAGAAAATCCACCCGCGCTTTTACCGACCGTGAGATCGGAAAAGACGAAAAGGACGCGATCCTGAAAGCAGCGGTCATGGCGCCGACGGCGGGCAATCAGCAGCTCTATACCATCCTTGATATCACAGACCCGGCGCTGAAGGAGAGGCTCGTCGATACCTGCGACCATCAGCCCTTCATTGCCGAGGCGAAAATGGTGCTGATCTTCCTCGCCGACTGCAAAAAGTGGTACGACGCCTTCCTGACGGGAGGCACGGAACCGAGAAAACCGGGCTTCGGTGACCTGATGCTTGCCGTGACGGACGCCGCGATCGCAGCCGAAAACGCGGTCACCGCCGCGGAGAGCATGGGGATCGGATCGTGCTATATCGGAGACGTTATGGAAAACTGCGAGGAGCAAAGGGCGCTGCTCCGCCTCCCGGAATACGTCTTTCCCGCGTGTATGCTCGTTTTCGGCTACCCGACGGAAAGCCAGATCCGACGCGAAAAACCGGAGCGCGTCGAAATGCGGCATATCGTTCACGAGAATACCTATCGGGAAATGGACGGCGGCGAGCTGAAGGAAATGCTCGAAAAAAAGGCGGTCGCCATCCCGTATGAGGAGTGGCTCCGCCGCTTCTGCGAAAGAAAGTATAATTCCGCGTTCTCGATCGAGATGAGCCGCTCGGTCGGGGAGTATCTGGAGAGTTTTAAGTTTTAAGACTCAAGTCTTAAGCCTTAAGTCTTAAGTCTTAAGCCTTAAGTCTTAAGCCTTAAGTCTTAAGCCTAAAGAGGTAAGAAAACGCAGACATCCCCGTGCCGATGCTGACGGTGCGGGGATGCCTGCGTTTTATTGGTTGCTAATCCTGACTGTGTTTCATACGGGGATATCCAAATCAGAATTAACCCTTATGCTTCTTTGGTCCGCGGTTCCACGGCGAAGCCGGGAACCGATTCTCTCAAAGAAAGGACATCGCGTCCCCTTACCCCAGCAGCGCTCTGTCCGACGCGAACTCGGAGCCGGAGGCGCGGGAGAAGGCGGTGAGGAGATTTTCGACGGTAAGGTTCTTTTTGTCTTCGCCGGAGATGTCGAGAATGACGCGTCCCTCGTGGAGCATAATGAGACGATTGCCGTAGGTAATGGCATCGCGCATATTGTGGGTGATCATGAGGGTGGTCAGATGCTTTTCGGAAACGACTTTTTCGGTCAGAGAAAGGACCTTCGCGGCAGTTTTCGGGTCAAGAGCGGCGGTGTGCTCGTCGAGGAGAAGCACTTTCGGGTCGTTCATCGACGCCATAAGAAGGGTGATCGCCTGACGCTGTCCGCCGGAGAGAAGACCGACTTTTGCGGTAAGACGGGTCTCCAGACCGAGATCGAGAGGCGCGAGAAGATCGGCGTACTCGTTCAGCTCGGACTTGGTGATGCCCCAACGCAGGCCGCGGCGCGTGCCGCGGCGGCGTGCGAGAGCGAGGTTTTCGGCAATTTCCATGTCGGCGGCAGTACCCATCATCGGGTCCTGGAAGACGCGCCCGAAATAGCGCGCACGCTTGTAGTCCGGGAGGGCGGTGATATCATCGCCGTCGATCACGATCGAGCCGCTGTCGGGCTTCCAGACGCCGCAGATCGCGTTCAGAAGGGTCGATTTTCCGGCGCCGTTGCCGCCGATGACGGTCACGAAATCGCCGTCGGCAAGGGTGAGGGAAAGATTTTTCAGTGCGGTTTTCTCGTTGATCGTGCCCGGCTTGAAGGTTTTCGATACGTTGCGGATCTCAAGCAGCGGCTTCATCC
>JAKSPT010000066.1 GCA_024404495.1 Lachnospiraceae bacterium | reverse complement strand
TCGCTTAACGGATAAAAGCTACCCTGGGGATAACAGGCTGATCTCCCCCAAGAGTTCACATCGACGGGGAGGTTTGGCACCTCGATGTCGGCTCATCACATCCTGGGGCTTGGAGAAGGTCCCAAGGGTTCGGCTGTCCGCCGATTAAAGTGGTACGCGAGCTGGGTTCAGAACGTCGTGAGACAGTTCGGTCCCTATCTGTCGTGGGCGTAGGATATTTGAGAGGAGCTGACCCTAGTACGAGAGGACCAGGTCGGACGCACCACCGGTGCACCGGTTGTTCCGCCAGGAGCATAGCCGGATAGCCGCGTGCGGGAGTGATAAACGCTGAGAGCATCTAAGCGTGAAACATGCTTCAAGATGAGATATCCCACAACGAAAGTTGGTAAGGTCACTTGCAGACTACAAGTTGATAGGTCGAAGGTGGAAGCGCAGTAATGCGTGCAGCTGATCGATACTAATAGACCGAGGGCTTGAACTACGATCCTTGTGAAATTTGCAGCCTTTGCTTATTCGGTTTTCAATGGACGTTCATAAACGAACATTTGTCAATCTCCGATCCTTTGATCGGAGATTTTCTTTTTGCGGATGACGGCACTGTTTACAGCATTGTAGCAGTCCGTTCTTTTTTTCGGCAAGAATTCGTGCTATACTATAAAAAACGATCCGATACGGGAGGAACGGTCCGATGAAAACGGTACGCAGTAAAACGAAAAAATCCGGCAGCGGGAAGAAAGCGCTGATCGCGACGGGAATTGCCGCCGCGGCGGCAGCGGTCTGCGCAAGCGCCGTGAAGGGCGCGGAAAAGGTGATCGTGGAAGAGGCACTTGACAGGAATGAGCCCGGAACGATGAAAAAAGCGAAGGACCGTATTGCGGGAAAGGTTATGACCGAAGAGGAAAAAGAACTTCTCCGTCAGAACGAGGAACGCCGCGCGGCTCTCGAAGCGGCACCGACCGAACGGGTCGGGATCACGGCTGCGGACGGGACGCGGCTCGTCGGGCATCTTTACCGCGCGGAAGAGGAAAAGCGCATCCTCGTCGCGATGCACGGCTGGCGCTCGACGTGGGCGTCGGATTACGCTGCGATCGCCGATTTCTTCCGGGACAACGGCTGTACCGTTCTCTATCCCGAGCAGCGCGGGCAGGGCGAGAGTGAGGGAGCGTTTATGTCCTTTGGGATCACCGAACGTTTTGACTGCGTGGAGTGGGCGAAATGGGCAGACGAAAATTGCGCTCCCGGTTTGCCGATCTATCTGGTCGGGCTTTCGATGGGCGCTTCGACCGTGCTGATGGCGTCCGGGACCGACGGGCTTCCCGAACGGGTGCGCGGCGTCCTTGCCGACTGCGGGTTCACCTCGCCTCACGAGATCTGGCAGCACGTCGCGGAGGACAATCTGAAGATCCCCTACCGCGCCTGCGAAAAGACGGTCGAACGCGATTTTGAGAAAAAGACCGGGGAAAAGCCGGACTCGTTCTCGACGGTCGACGCGATGGAACAGGTGAAAATTCCGATCCTGTTCGTCCACGGCGACGCCGACACCTTCGTTCCCGTGGATATGACCTATCAGAACTACGCCGCGGCAAGGGTTCCGAAGCGTCTTCTGATCGTCGAGGGCGCGGAGCACGGCAGAAGCTATATCAACAACCAGGCGGCTTACGAGGAGGCGGTCCTTGCCTTCTTTGCAGATTTTGATTCCGGAGAGCCGACCGAGGAAGCAAAAAAGGATTCGATCCGCATCGTGCCGACTGTGACGGATCATGAATAAAAATACAGCGGAGAGCCGAGAGCTTTCCGCTGTTTTTACTGCGATATTATCTTGACTTTTTCGCGCAAATGTGTTAATATGAACGCGTAAACGTTTACACAAAGACCGTATTAACTGAAAGGGAATGTCTGCCATGAAAAAAACGCTGATCGCATTGCTTGCTTTTCTTCTTTTGCTTTCCGCTTTTTCCTGCGCAAAAGCGGGAAACGAGGGAAAAGAGACGGTTCCTCCGACCGAAGCGCCCGAGGAAACCGCCGATCCGCGTACCGTGCCGCCCGTGATCCCGGACGACGTGAAGGGGAACGGCTCCACGATGCTGATCCAGGTCGAGGGGTGGGCGTTTTTCTCGCTGCTCGACGTGCTTGACGTTGCCGTGGAGGAGGACACCGGAGAACCGATCAACGTGGCGGCATTCAACCGGGACCGCCGTGTGGAGCAGGCGCTTGACGTGAAGATCGAGTCCGACGTCTATCCGGACTGTGACTCCTCAATGACCGCGATCCGCAAGCTGATTGCGAGCGGGGACAGCGACGTCGATCTCTGGCTGATGCGCAGCGCGGGCTTTACGACGGCGATCGGCGAAGAAATGCTGAACGACATCGGCTCGGGCGAGCTCGGGATCTTCGATCCGGACAAGATCTGGTGGGACCGCAATTCCTACGACTCGTTTTCCATCGCCGATTATCATTACGGCATCACCGGCGATTTCACGACGGCAGACGATCTGACCTACTGGTGCGTTTTCTTCAACAAGGATATGATCAAGGACTATCAGCTCGAATCGCCTTACGATCTCGTCCGGGACGGCGGATGGACCTTTGACAAAATGTACGATCTCGCTAAAGTCGCTGCGGGAGACGTGAACGGAAACGATCCGCAGAGCTACGACGGTCAGCACGGGATCTCGATGATCCGCGACGTTCTTGCCGGGTCGATGAACACCTCGGGCATCACGCTGATGGAGAAGGACGGAGACGATTATCCGGAATTCACCTTCTATACCGAGGACAACGTGGATAAGTTCCTGCATCTGCTTGATATCTATTACGACAAGGACGTCGTTTACAACTGCCACGTGCAGGGCGGCGACGAGATCAATATCTTCACGAACGGAAAGACCCTTTTCACGCTCGGCGGCGTGTACTACGGTCCCTCGATGCGCAATACCGAGACTGATTTCGGAATGCTGCCGATGCCGAAATACGAAGAGGAGCAGGTTTATATTTCCGCGACCTCTCCGCTGTTCCTTTCGATCCTGACCGTTCCGAAGAACAATACCGACAACAACGCCCTGCGCGGCGCGTTCATGGAGCTCTATTCCTGCATGGGCAGGGAGCTGATCATTCCCGAGTTTTACGACCGGCTTCTCGATTACAAGGTCGCGCGCGACGACGATTCCCGTGAGATGCTCGACTATATTTTCGGCAACACGGTCTACGACATCGGCGGGATTTTCAACCTTTCCAATATTTCGTTCACGCTCGTCGATATGATGTACACCTATAACCGCAATATCGCTTCGGTATGGGAAGCAAACGAATCCAAGACGGAGGAAGCGCTGGAGAAGCTGCTTTCCAAGCTGTTCTGAAATGAAAATGAAAAAACTGATTTGTCTGCTGCTTGGGATTGGGGTGTTATGGATGACTGCCTGCGAAGCAAAAGGAACCGAAAAAGAAACCGAAAAAGAAACCAATGCCGGAACTGCGGCTGAAACCGCCGTTTTCCGGATGGAGGAGGACGGCGTGACCCCTGTCGTTTACGGGGAAGAGCCGCTGCCCGCGGTCTACGCCGCCGCGAAGGAACTGACCGCGTTTCTGAACGGCAGGGGATGGAATGCCGAATATCACGACGATTTCACGGCAGGAAAAGAGCCGCCCGCCCGGGAGATCCTGATCGGGGAGACCGGAAGGGAAGAAAGCAAACGGGCGTATGCGGAGCTCGATGAGCAGGAATATCTGATCCGGGTCGACGGGGAAAAGCTTGTCGTCGCGGGCTCTTCCCCGAGGATCACCGCTTACGCCGTGACCGTGCTTGAAAAGACGTTTGGTTCGGGCTCCGGAACCGTTATTTCCGAAACGCACGGCAGCTATGCCGAGGCGCTTCCGGAGGGCGGGCTGACCGGATACGCGGGAAAAACGAACGGAAGTGAAAACCGTCCGACGGGTGACGCCGTTCCCTCGACCGTTCCGGCAAGAACGTGGGAAGAAGGCGCTTACGAGACCGGAATGACGGTAACGGTATCGGCAGGGAGCGAAAAATACGGCGGCGCGCAGTTCGCCGTCAAGCTCTTTACCGAGGGGCTTTCCCGTGCGCCGGAGGGGACGGAATACGCCGATTACGTCGGTGTGATCGAAGAAAAGGGCTGTACCGTTCCGACGCTGACCGCGCTTGCGGAGAGGACGTTTTCCTCCGAAGCGTTCCGCTCTGCCGGGCTGAACGGCAGGGAGACCGTCTTTGCCGTGACGCGTGCGATCCTGAACCGCGACCCGACGGCGGCGGAGGTGAAAGCAAACGAAGGAAAGGACGCCGCCGCGCTTGCACGGTCTCTTTGCGGTAGCGGGGAATTCGCCGCTCTGCTGCCCGCGATCCGATCGGGCGCGTATTTCTGGGGGAAGAACCGTACCGACGCTTATACCGGAAGCGGGGTCATGACCGCGAAAGAGGTCAACGCCCTTCTGAAAAAAGAAAAAACGGTCACCCTTCCGCGGGGGACGCTGATCCTCGCGGACGAGACTGTCGTTCTGCCGGAGGGAGCGGTGCTTGCCACCGAGGGCGAGCCGGAGCACTACGCGCAGATGGCAAGGATCATCCGCACGGGGGATATCACGCACAATCTCGTTGAAATGAAGGACGGGGCAGTGCTGAAAAACGTGTATCTCGAAGGAAATCTTTCGGCGCAGGCAAAGGGAACGCAGGAAACGGCGTTCGGCGCGGGCGGAAACGTCCGGATCGACGGGAACGGCTGCGCCGTGCGGAGTTGCCGCGCCTCCGATCCCTGCTCGACCTTCGGCTTCTTCACGATGCCGGGGACCGAAAAAGAGTATCTCGGCGGAAACCTGATCACCTGCTACGCCTCCGACCACACGAAAACGTGGCTGGACGGGATCAAGTGCATGAGCACCGACAGCCTGATCGAATACAACGACGTGATCGACGCGACCGACGCCGGGATCGCGGTGTTCCGCTACATCAAGGGACTCGTGATGTATCGGCAGACGAAGGTCGGACCCGAAACCTATTTCCGGGCGCAGAACTCGGTCGTGCGATTCAACAAGGTGATCCAGGCGGGGAATTCCTCTTACGTTACGCTGGATTTTGAATCAAACAATATCAACTGGTCGGAGGAATATATGCCGGGTACGACGCAGAATTATCCCGAAAACCCGGCAAATTTCACCGGCTTCGTCCTGTACGAAAATCAGGTCTGGACCTCGATGACGGCGCACACCCATCTTGCCGTTACCCTTTCCACACAGCCGTGGACGGCGGCGGGAATGACCGACCGTGAATTCGGCGGGACGGTAATGAACAACTATACCCCCGACGGCTGTCATATCTGCACCGCGGCGGGGATCGTCGCCGACGGATGCACCGGCGTCGCGGTGCGCGGAAACAGTTTTTCGTTCTTCCTCGGGAACTGGTGCGAGGGCAGGGGCGCGTTCCGTGCGCGGATCGCCTCGGCAAACCCGGAGACCTGCTCCGGCGATTTTCAGCCGGGCTTTGAGGAGGCCGGGATCGCGGGAAGGACGGGGTGCTTCATCACGAACGCGTACAACGAGAACGGAGAAACGCAGACGCTGAAGGAAGCGGTCCTTCACGAGGCGCCGGTCACGGTCCCGGCAGACAGGTTCCTCTCCGGACCGCAATAAACGTCGGTCGAAAACCGCATTTTGTTCGCTGTTTCTTGACTTTTTCCTTCGTTTATGCTATTCTGTAAATGGCTCCATATTATTTCAGAAAGGAATAAAAGGAAAAATGAAAAAGAGTTTTATCAGCGCCCTTTGTCTTCTTCTTCTCGTGACCGTCGTGTCCTGCGTCAGAACGCCTTCGACCGGAGAAGAAACGAACCCGACCGGGACGAAAGAGCCGGAAACCGCAAGGATCACCTCCGATCTGCCCGAAATAAAGTGGGACGGGGAGACCTTTATGATGCTGCACTGGTTCGTTGACGGCTGGACGATCCACGGGACCGACCTTTATGCCGAGGAACTGAACAGCGACCCGATCAACGACGAGGTCTTCAACCGCAATTCCCGTCTTACCGAACGGTATGACGTGGAATTTGAGCTTGACGAGCTGAACTACAACGAAATGGTCAGCAAGATCCGCACGTGGATGAATTCCAACGAGGACGTTTACGATCTGATCGGCATCCGTATTGCCGACGCGCCCCGGATCATGCTCGAGGGCAGCCTGCTCGATTTCAACTGCGACCTCCCTTACGTTGACCTCGATAAGCCGTACTGGGATCAGAGCGTCAGAGAAATGCTTTCCTTCGGGGGCGCGCTCTTCCTGATGACCTCCGATACCACGATCAGCGATAAGAACGCGACCGCGGCGGTCGCCTTCAATAAGGTGCTTGCGGCGGACCTTCAGCTTCCCAATCTGTACGACATCGTCAGAAGAGGCGAGTGGACGATGGATAAGATGCTCGACCTGATGGACAGCTTTAACGCCGACCTGAATGGTGACGGCGAGATCAATCCCGAAGACGACATCGCCGGCTTCCTCGGTGCGGACGACGTGATGATGGCGTTCTTCATGGGCGGCGGCGGTCACTTCACCGTCAGAGACGAGTACAATTATCCCGTCCTTGATTTCAATATCGAGGAAAACTACGATATTCTCGATTCGATCTTCGATATCATGTACAACGAGCGCTTCATCAACTTCTGGGAAAAGCGCGACGTGCTGCCGGAAGGACCGGGTTATTACTTCCTCGGTACTCACGGCGTGTTCAACTGGCTCCGTATGGAGGACGTCATCAAGATGCGCGGAATGGAGGGTGACGACTTCGGTATCCTCCCGACGCCAAAGTATTCCGAGGATCAGCCCGAATACCTCAGCCTGCTTTCCAAGCACGGCGCTACCTCGCAGGGCGTGCTGCGCTGTGAGACCGACCCCGAGTTCGTTTCCTTTATGCTGGAGGCGATGGCGGCGGAGTCGCACTACGAGCTGCAGAACGCCTACTACGACGTGACGCTGAAGACCAAATCCACCCGTGACGACGAATCGCAGGATATGCTTGACATCATCTTCAAAAACCGCGTGATCGACATCGTCGAGGTCGGCGAATTCGGCGGCTTCCCGGATCATTTCCTCCGCTTCTGCTCCAACCATCACGGCAGAGATATGGCGTCCGCGTACGCCTCCTACGAATCCAAGATCCAGCAGGATATGGAGGACTTTCTCGATAAGATCGACGCGCTGATGTGATCTGCGCTGTTTGAAAATGAAGGGGCTGTTGCATCTGCTTCCGCAAAGCGGAAGCGATCAACAGCCCCCGCAAA
>JAKSPT010000065.1 GCA_024404495.1 Lachnospiraceae bacterium | reverse complement strand
GGCGACAGCACCCTGATGGGCAGCGGCAACGGGGCGAGCCTGCATGCGCTCTTCCGTGAAAACGGTTTCTTCGGACGTTTTCATATTCCCTCCTTATATGAACGATTGCTCATTTGTTGATATCATCATATCATACCATACGCGTTTTGTCAACCGATTTCAAAAATATTTTCCTTCCTTGACTTTCGTTTCCGCCTATGGTAAAATAGTAAAAAAGACCGGAGGTAATCACAGATGTCCGAATATTCCATGAAATTCATTCCGTCCACCGAAAAGTGCTTTATGGACGATACGATCAACAGCAAGCCGGAGATCACGCGCCTTTCGATGATGCGTAACGAACGGCTCGGCTTCCAGCTCTGCTACACGAAGGACGGCAGCCATCCGCAGTACGCCTCGTCCCCCGCGCTTGAGATCGACTTTCCCTTCCCGGATAAGCTCCGTATCTGCCGCGTGGAGCAGGTCCCGGTGCAGATGCCGGTCTATCAGGGGCTGAAAAACGACAATTATCTCCGCACGGAGCCCGGTCTCTACCCCGACCTTCTCCTTCCCTACGAAAAGAAGGCGCGTTTTCTCTTCGTTTCCGGAGAGCTGCGTTCCCTTTTCTTCTTCCTTGAAGACGAAAACGGTCTGACTCCGGGAGACTACACGCTGACCGTACGGGCGAAGGAAGGCGGCGAGATCCGTGCCGAGTCTTCTCTCGTCATCCACGTCGTCAACGCGATGCTGCCCGAAAGCACCTTCAAGCATACCCAGTGGTTCCATTACGACGGGCTTGCCCAGTATTACGGCGTGAAGGTCTTCTCCGAAAAGCATTGGAAGATCGTTGAGAATTTCGCCGCCGAAGCCGTGAAAGCCGGCATCAATATGATCCTCACTCCCGTCTTCACGCCCGCGCTCGATACCGCCGTCGGCACCGAACGCCTGACCGCGCAGCTCATCGACGTCACGGTCACGGAGGACGGAGGCTACCTCTTCGGGTTTGAAAAATTCGACCGCTTCGTCAAAACGATGACGAAGGTCGGTATGAAGTATTTTGAGATCGCACACCTCTATACGCAGTGGGGTTGCGCCCACGCGCCGAAGATCATGGCAAAGGTCAAAGGGAGAACGAAACGTATCTTCGGATGGGAGACCGACGCGCACGGACCGGAATACCGTGCCTTCGTCCGTGCCTTCCTCACCGCCTTCGTCGCGCACGTGAAGGCGCTCGGGATCGATAAGAAATGCTATTACCATATTTCCGACGAACCCAGACCCAATCACATCGAAGCGTATCTGAACGCAAAGGAAACGATCGGCAATCTGCTCGACGGTTACGTCATTATGGACGCGCTTTCCGATTACGCTCTGTACGAATCGGGAGCGGTGCAGAAGCCGATCCCCTCGCTCAATCATCTTGACACCTTCGCCGAGCACAAGCTCCCCGACCTCTGCCCCTACTACTGCTGCAGCCAGTCGCAGGAGGTATCCAACCGCTTTATGGCGATGCCGGGCGCAAGAACGCGCATCATCGGCACGATGTTCTATAAGTATGACCTCAAGGGCTTTCTGCAGTGGGGCTTCAATTTCTATAACAGCTCGCTCTCCTACTACCCGGTCAATCCCTTCTCCGATACCTGCGGCGATTATATGGTCCCGGCGGGCGATACCTTCTCGGTCTATCCCGGTGACGACGGCAAACCGTGGCGTTCGCTCCACGGCGTGCAGTTCACCGAGGCATTGACCGACCTCCGCGCGCTACGACTCTGCGAATCGCTGATCGGCAGAGAAAAAACGATGGCACTGCTTGAAGAAGGTCTTGACCGACCGATCACCGTTTTCGATTACCCGAAGGAGCAGGAATACATCCTTGCCTTCCGCGAACGCATCAATCATGCGATCGAGAACGCGATCCGATAAGGAAGCCATCCGATTCCCCTTCTTTCAGCGGAAGGGGAATCTTTTTTTCATAAAATATACCGGAACGTGATAAAAGCAGAAAGAAAAACTGACATATCTTTATGAAGACGTTTTCAGAAAGGAGGCAAAACGGTGAATCACCAAAAAACACAGACACCTTCCGCTGACGAGCGGATTACAAGTCTGTACCGGAAACGGGACGAGGCGGCGATACGGGAAACCGACCGTGTCTACGGGAAATTTCTTTTCCGCGTCGCCTATAATATCCTTCACGACCGGGAGGAAGCCGAGGAATGCAGAAACGACGCCTATCTCGCCGTTTGGAACGCGATCCCACCGGCGGAACCCGTTTCGTTTTCAGCGTTTCTTACGGCGATTATAAGACGAATTGCGATCAACCGCTATCACGCGCTCACGGCGGGAAAAAGGATCCCTTCCGAACTGACAGTTTGTATCGACGAGCTTTCGGAAATCCTTCAAAGCAAAGCAACCGCGGAGGAAACAGCCGAAAAGGAAATGCTCGGCACGCTCATAAGCAGTTTCGTAAAAGAGCTTCCCGAAAGGCAGCGGTTCGTCTTTATCGAGCGGTTTTATCTATCGGAATCGGTTGAGCGCATCGCCGAGGAGCTTTCGGTCTCGGTCCCGACCGTTTACCGTGAACTGAATACGGTCAAAAGCAAACTGAAAGATCATCTTGAAAGGAACGGTATCAGGTTATGAAAGCGATCAGCATTATTGAAGCGGTCGGACAGCTCGACGCAGAGCTGCTTGCCGACCATCTGAACAAAAAACAAAAAGCGGAGGAAAAAATGAACCGAAAAATGAAAACCGGAATCGTCGCGTGCGCCGCAATCGCCGCGTGCGCAGCGATCGTCGTTTGTCTCTTTCCCATCGTAAAACTGATCCTCAAAGGCGGAAACCAACCGGCGCCCGTCACGGTGGAATATGAAAGCGTTAAAGAAGCACAAGACGCTCTCGGGATCGTTACCCTGCTCACAAAGGAGGAAACCGACGCAAAAGTCAGCGTTTCTTACGCCTCGGACAGCGACGGAGCGGCTGATTTAACCAAACCGATCCAGATGAAGGTCAGAAAAGCAATTCCGGAAGGAAGCGCGGACTACTACGTCCTCTTCGGGAAAACGGATCCGAAGGACTGTTATATCGCGGGCTATGAAGAACAGGGTCTGAAAAAAGAGATCGGCGGCGTTGCCGTACGGTATTCCGTAATAAACGACGGAGCGAACCACTTTCAGGCAAGATTCGTTTCGGGAAACGATCTCTACGTCATCGACGTCGTATCAAAAGGAGATATCGACCCCGACGCGTATCTCCTCCCTCTTCTTTCCTGAACCGAAAAACCTTCTCTCCGAATCGGCGCGGGTCGATAAGGAAGTATTTTCTCATTTATTCTTTTCTTCCTGTGGGGTGTTAGGGGCTTGCTCCTAAAGAATAAGGAAAAAATATATTTTTCCCCTGCTTGCTATGGTATGAGACAAAAATGCCCTCTGAAAAAGAAAATCTCTTTCAGAGGGTCGTTTCCTTTTTACTCGACAAACCGAGAGTTGTTACATTCGTGTACACTCAAGAATAACTTCCATAAGATAGAATAATCTGTCTTCTTCAGTCTCTTCTTTTGGAATTGGTTTACTTCTTATTCTAAATACGAGTCTCTTAATCAATTTGTACGCTTTCACAACCAATATCAGTGGAGCCAGAAAAACATATAAAAAGAACGCTTCTATTTTGTCATAAAAATTTTTAACTTTTGATTTATCATAGGGATAGGACAAATATTCTATCCGTCCGCTAATAACAAGGTTGCCGTTTTTCTCTGTAATATTTGGATCAAACCAATAGCTGCCCGAGTGACCTCCACGTTTTATGCAAAAAGCATAATCGCTTTGCCGAATGTCCATAGAATAATCGTTGTCACACAAGGATTCGTTATTGTTTGTATCATTAAAAAACCGATTTATCTTTTCTGCAAACATTTCCTTTGTCCCGTGAAATACAAAACAATATTTTTTTGACATTGATTCACCTTCGTAAATTCTTATTTGTCAATATAGCGGCATATTGGATCCTACCGAACAACCCCAAAACTACCTTATCAATCCGCACCGATTCCGTAGAGAAGGTTTTTTATTATGAAGAATTATTTCATACGGTCGGCAGCAACTTCAAAGAAGGTATAGGGATCGACGACCTCGAAATTGATCTTCGGGTATTCGTCGCGGAGGCGTTCCACGGCTTTTTCGATCGCAGCGGGATCGACGATGACCTCGCGGATCAGGATCATATTCTTTTCGCGTTTCAGATAGGCGCTGTTCGTCAGAATCTTTACAAGGTTCTGATAGACCGCCTCGCCGGTCGCGAGGTTGTTCTCGCCGGCAAATGACGTAACGAGCGGCGTACCGCCGATATTGCGCAGACCGTCGTCCGACCAGTGATACCATCCGAAACCGTCGGGAGAGAATTCACCGTACGCCGTCAGAACGCGTGTCAGCGTGGATTTTGAGGAAAGGTCCTGCAGGAAGTTCGGGATGAAGAAGGGGGTTGCCGTCAGATCGTACTTATCATACAGATCGGCGCAGAGAGCGACCCAGTCGTCAAGTCCGTCGGGGATCGTTTTTCCGGCGTACTTTTTGTCGGTATTTGAAGGGATCAGGAACTGCGGGTTCAGGTAGCCCGCGCCGTTGTTGACGGCAACGAAATAATCGTTCGGGGTCGCCGTCTGATACATATAATTGTAAATATATCCCGCTCGTTTTCCCTGCATTCCGGAAATGCCCCACGCAAGCGGAAGCTTCCCTCTTCCTTCGCTTTCCCACACGACCGGAATGACGTTACTGAGCCACGCGACGCTGTCGTAGTCGCCCATATAGAACATCACGCAGATCGTATCGTCGTCGATATCGAAATCCTGCTGTATTGCGGTCTGACGGTAGGTGATCTGCGGCAGACCGAGATACAGAGAGCTGTTTGCGCTCGCGCTGAAGCCGCCCGCCATCATTTCAATGACGCCGTGATACGAGGAAAGCAGCTCGGTGGTGTACCATTCGGTCGCGGTCGCGTCGGAAACGCCGTCTCCGACCTGCGGCCATCCGCAGACCTGATAGAAGCCGCCCTCCGCGCGGTCGTACTGTGACTGCAGGATCTGATTGAAGGTATCGTAATCGGTGCCTGCGGGCTGATCGGGCTCGTCCTCGGGCGCGCCTCTTCCCGTACCGCTCAGCGAGAAGAAAAACGCTTTTTGCGAGATCGGCCAGTCGTAGCCGTTGACGCCGGTGTTGTGCGGTGCCTGATAGGAGAGCTTGCCCGCGGAATAGGATGCGGCGTCTCTCGTGAGGCAGATATATTCCGCGCTCGTGAGCCCGGCGTCAAGATACTGGTCCTTTGCCCAGAGATAGGCGTCGTTCTTTGCGGAGCCAGTGGATGGGATCGCGGTATCGGGGATCCGTGTCCCCGTTTTTCCCGTAAATTTACCGACAAGATTCACATTGACCTCAAGCCCCATTTTTTCGGTAAACAGCGTGTAAAGACTGTTTTTCCCGGTATCGTAGCGGACCGGAATGAGGTCTTCCACGCCGGCGACCGTGCAGGCGACCGGCATCGTGGCGGGGAGATCGCCGTCCCATACGACAAGTCCTTTATAAGAGGAGGAAAGTGCGGTGAAAAGCTCCTTCACTGCGTCCAGCTCCTCGTTTGCCTTCCACGGGATCAGGCGGAGATTCGCGCCGCTCAGGTACTGTCCGGGCTGTGAATAGATATAGAGCCAGTAAAGATCGGTTTCGATCCCGTCGACCCACTGATCCGCGTTGCCGTTCGACTGCGGACGTGCGCGAACGATCAGCGAGGGCGATTCCCTGTTGGCAAGCCCCTGCAAAACCGAGATTGCAAGCTCGGTATCGTAGGCAAGGATCGAATCGCGCCCGAGGATGCTCATGCACATATCGTACACGTCGATATAATAGAGATCGCCCTTGTAGATTTCCTTGCAGTCGGCAAGATCGGAGGCGCAATAGCCGTTGTCGTAATCGAACGTGAATTTGTGACCGAGTGCCTTTTCAAGCATTTCTGCGACCGGCATAAAATACTCCCCCCTGATATCGAGACCGACCGGCAAGGAAAGACAGCCGTTTACGGTTTCCGAAAGGCATTTTTCGACAAAAACGTTCAGAACCTCGTCGATCCCGTTGAAATCGGTTGCGGTCAGGATCAGCTTTTTCCCGTCAAAGGTGATCGAATAATGCAGTCCTTCGCTCCCGAGCGCTTCGTAAGCCGCTTTGGAAGCGGCTCTGTTCGTGATGCCGATCAGTATCTCGGGCGTGTCCTCGGGCGGCGTTTCGCCGGTACGAACGAAATCGTTCCCGAGCGTGATCTCCGTACCCGAGGCTTCTTCAAGCACTTTGCGAAGGCGGACGGAAGCGTCGATCAGCTTTTTATCGTCGGTATCCTGACGGACGACGTTGAAATACATCTGTCCGTTTTCAAAGATCACGACCTTTTCCGCATCCGGTGCTTTCGTTTCGGCGGGAGGAACGGGCGTCTTTTCGCATCCGCAAAGGGCAAGAACGCCGAGCAGAAAACCGAAAACGACGGAAAAGATTGTTTTGATTTTCATATTCTTCTGTTCCCTTCGGTCTTTTTTTCTTTTTTCAGATAATCGTCAACGAGAGAGATGACGGCATTTCTGTCCGCGTCCGGTCTGCCTTCGCCCTTGACGAAGAACAGATAGACGTTCTCGTCGTTCCGCTCGCCGTCGGATGCTCCGCATTTCACCGTAAAATACTTCGTCCCTGCGGGGATGACGAATTTCAGCTCGGAATCAGAGGAAGCGAGGACCTTTCCGTCCTGATCGGTGACCGTAGCAAGGATCTTCGAGGGCTTATCGCTCTTCGTATCGTCAAGCAGAGCGAGCTTGCCGTCAAAGGTCTCGCCCGCATCCCAGATGAGCTTGTCATACCGCATCGAGATATGGTAGGGCTTCATCGCGTCGCGGTAGTAATAGTAAGCGAACTTCGGGTTGCACTCGTAGTCGACCACACAAGTGCATGAGACGTTCGGCCACGGCTCGTTGAACTGCCAGATGATCGCGCCGCAGCAATTCCACGCCCTCCGTCGGTGCGCCTCGAGCGCGTAACGGATCCCTTCCGCCTGTATATACTGTGACACCTTCACGAAGGACGGAAGGTCATCCGTCATATCCCCGAAGCGTTTGAAATCACGTACCGAGGTATCCCACCATTCACCGTGATGCCGCCACGTGAGATTGTTTGCGGGTGTATAGACCTTATCACGGTTTTCGGGGGCAAGATACTTTTCGATCATCGGCAGATTGGTCATGCCGTCAACACCGAATTCGCTGTGAAGCATACAGGTGGATTCATTATAGTGCGTATAATGACCGATCGGACCGCCGTATTTCCACGGGCCGTGGATGTCGTGGTTCATTTCCGGTTTTCCCGGCACGTTGATCTCGGAGGGGCCCGAGGCGGAGGTCGGGAGCATCAGAACATCGGAATTCAGACGGTCACAGACCGATTTCAGCATCGCGATATTTTCGTCTTCATATCCGGCGGGTTTATGGAATTCATCGCCGAGCTCGTTTCCGCCGCTCCAAAAGGTCAGAGAAACGTGGTTCCGCTTTTCTTTTACCGCCGCGACCGCGGTCTTTTCCGCAAGGGCAAGAAAACGCGGGTCTTTGGAAGGAACGCTGTTGATCCCCGAAGCAGATTGGATGAACTCCTGCCAGATCATAATACCGTATTGATCGCAGAGATCGTAGAAGGCTTCCTTCTCGATGATGCCGCCGCCCCAGACGCGAATGATATCGACGTTGCCGTCTTTCGCGAGCTTCAGCATCTTCTCGTAACGCGCTTCGTCCACGCAGCCGTACATGATGTCAAGCGGCGTCATATTCA
>JAKSPT010000064.1 GCA_024404495.1 Lachnospiraceae bacterium | reverse complement strand
GCCGAACTGGGCTTTACCGCCGAGAGGCTGCTGCGTGACGAGGGAGTAAGGACCGGTGGAACGCGCGTGGATCTTATCGTCGACCAGATGATGGAGCTTGAGGTAGTACATGATGCCGACCGTGACGGGGTTGTCGAAGCGCTCGCCGGTACGGCCGTCGTACAGGATGGTCTTGCCGTCGATGATCTTGAGCTTGCGCTCTTCGATGAGCTCCTTCATCCGCTCGGGATCGGAGGTGACGTCAGCCGGCGCGTCAACGTAGGTCTTCACGCCGTTTTCGTCGGTGTTTTCCAGATAAAGCGCCTTGCCCTCGACGTTTTCGTTCGGGAGCACGTCGCGGTACATTCCCGCCATCTTGAAGAGCTCGGAGATGTCCTTCTCCTTCGCGCCGTCGAAGACGGGGGTCATGACCTTCCAGCCGAGCTTTCTCGCCGCGATGCCGAGGTGGACCTCAAGCACCTGACCGATGTTCATACGGGAAGGAACGCCCAGCGGGTTCAGAACGATGTCCAGAGGCGTACCGTCCGCCATGAACGGCATATCCTCGGGCGGGAGAATACGGGAAACGACACCCTTGTTGCCGTGACGCCCTGCCATCTTGTCGCCGACGGAGATCTTTCTCTTCTGGGCGATATAAACGCGGACGACCTTGTTGACGCCGGCGGGAAGCTCGTCGGAGTTCTCACGGGAGAAGACCTTGACGTCAACGACGATACCGGATTCACCGTGGGGCAGACGCAGGGAGGTATCGCGGACCTCTCTTGCCTTCTCGCCGAAGATCGCGCGGAGAAGTCTTTCCTCTGCGGTCAGCTCGGTCTCGCCCTTCGGGGTGACCTTACCGACGAGGATATCGCCTGCGCGGACCTCGGTACCCTTGCGGATGATACCGTCGGCACCCAGATCCTTCAGCGCGTCGTCACCGACGTTGGGGATCTCGCGGGTGATCTCTTCCGGCCCGAGCTTGGTGTCTCTCGCTTCGTGCGAGTACTCTTCAATATGAATGGAGGTGTAGGTGTCGTTGCGGACCAGACGCTCGTTCAGCAGGACGGCGTCCTCGTAGTTGTAGCCTTCCCAGGACATGAAGCCGATCAGCGCGTTCTTACCGAGCGAGATCTCGCCGCCCGCGGTCGCGGGACCGTCGGCAATGACCTCACCCTTGATGACGGTCTGACCCTGCTCCACGATCGGACGCTGGTTGACGCAGGTGCCCTGGTTGGAGCGCTTGAACTTGATCAGGTGATAGACGTCCTTCTTGCCGGACTCGTTGCGGATCGTGATCTCGTCCGCGGAGACCGCCTCGACGGTGCCCGCTTCCTTCGCGCAGACCACGACGCCGGAGTCGACGGCTGCCTTGTACTCCATACCGGTACCGACGATCGGCGACTCGGTGGTGAGCAGCGGCACCGCCTGCTTCTGCATGTTGGAGCCCATCAGCGCACGGGAGTTGTCGTCGTTTTCGAGGAAGGGGATCATCGCGGTCGCGACGGAGACCACCATCTTCGGGGAGACGTCCATATAGTCGACCTTGTTCGCGTCGATCTCGATGATCTCGGCGCGGTCGCGCGCGGTGACCTTCTTCTTGACGAAGAAGCCTTTTTCGTCGAGAGGCTCGTTCGCCTGCGCGACGACGTAGTTATCCTCAACGTCGGCGGTCATGTACTCGATGACGTCGCTGACGCGGGTACGGACGCTGCCGTCCTCACAGGTGACGTGCTCGACCTTGCGGTAGGGCGCCTCGATGAAGCCGTAGTCCGAAATGCGGGCGTAGGTGGAAAGGTAGGAGATCAGACCGATGTTGGGACCTTCGGGGGTCTCGATCGGGCACATACGTCCGTAATGCGTGTAGTGAACGTCACGGACCTCGAAGGAGGCACGGTCACGGGAAAGACCGCCCGGACCGAGCGCGGAAATACGGCGCTTGTGCGTCAGCTCCGCAAGGGGGTTGTTCTGGTCCATGAACTGGGACAGAGGAGAGGAACCGAAGAATTCCTTGATCGAGGTGACGACCGGACGGATATTGATCAGGTTCTCGGGCGTCAGGGTCTCGTTGTCCTGAACGGTCATTCTCTCCTTGACGATCTTATCCATACGGGCGAAGCCGATGCGCATCTGGTTCTGGAGCAGCTCGCCGACCGAACGCAGACGGCGGTTGCCGAGATGGTCGATATCGTCGGTGGTGCCCACGTCGTAGGGCAGGCAGACCATATAGTTGATGGAAGCAAAGATATCGTCCTTCGTGATGTGCTTCGGCGCGAGCTCGGCGGCTCTTTCGGCGCACATCTTCTTCACGGCTTCGGGATCGCCGCCGCACTGCTCGACGATCTCGTTCAGAACGGCAAGGCTGACCTTTTCGCTCAGACCGGAAACACCGTCAAGATCGTAGCCGAGGACGTCCTTCGGGAACGCGGTGCCGTTGGAGAAGACCTTCAGCTCGCGTCCGCCCTCCAGCTTCAGCCAGACCTCGTTGACGGCGGCGTGCTCGACGGCAAGCGCCTTCTCACGGGTCATCAGCTCGCCGGCTTCAAAAAGGAGCTCGCCGGTGATCGCGGAAGCGACCGGACGGGAAAGCGTGAAGCCTTCGATACGGCGCGCGATGCCGAGCTTGCGGTTGAACTTGTATCTGCCGACCGGCGCGAGATCGTATCTCTTGGGGTCGAAGAACAGGTTGTTCAGAAGGAGCTGTGCGGACTCGACGAGCGGAGGCTCGCCGGGACGCAGCTTCTTGTAGATCTCTTTCAGCGCCTCGTCGCCGGGCGTGGTGCCGTTCTCAACGGCAAGACGGGTGCAGTCGTCCTTCAGCGTTTCGGTGATGCGGGGATCGTCGCCGAAGAAGGCGATGATGTCCTCGTCGTTTTCGATACCGAGCGCACGGATGAGGATCGTGACGCGGATCTTGCGGTTCTTATCGATACGGACGTAGAAAACGTCGTCAACGGCGGTCTCGTATTCGAGCCATGCGCCGCGGTAAGGGATCACGGTGTTGTTGTAGATGCGCTTGCCGCTCTTGTCCATTTCCGACCCGTAGTAAATGCCGGGGGAACGGACGATCTGGGAAACGACGACGCGCTCCGCACCGTTGATCACGAAGGTACCGTTGTCGGTCATCAGCGGGAAATCGCCCATGAAGATTTCGCGCTCCATCATCTCACCGGTCAGCTTGTTGTAAAGCCGGACGGTCACGCGCAGGGGGGCTGCGAAGTTGACGTCGCGCTCCTTGCATTCCTCAACGGGATACTTCGGGTTCTTGTCGATGGAGAAATCGACGAACTCGATCTGCAGGTTGCCGGAATAGTCGGTGATCGGGGAAACGTCGCGCAGAACTTCCATCAGACCTTCGTCAAGAAACCACTGATAGGATTTCTTCTGCACCTCGATGAGGTTCGGCATCTCGAGGGCTTCGTCGATCTTGGAGAAGCTCATTCTTACGTTTCTGCCGAGCTTCTGGGGTTTGACCATAATCGTTTACACTCCTTTTTGAAGTATGTTCTTTCCGAAAAACGCAGAAATCGGGCGCAAAAATCCCCGCCCTGCACCGAAAGCCACTCCGTACAACAAGCTGGTTACCGTTGAATTATAAAGTGCTCCGGCGCGGCGCGTGAATGATCACACCCGGATCCGAATCGTTCGATTGTAACGGCGAAGCAGCCGCGAGGGGCAGGAAATCAGCCTTCCACGCCGCTTTTTCGCTCCGTCTTCCCACTCTTCTTCCGCAAAAAGCCGAAACGAGTGGATTATCATTATATCATACCGAACCCGTCTTGTCAATCTTTTCGATAAAATTCACAAAAATTTAATATATAAAATTTTGAAAAAAACCTTGCTTTTTCTTCCTTTCTGTGCTATGATAGTGCAGTACGAAAACGTTTCACGTTTGGAGGTGAATGAATTGCCGAACATTAAGTCCGCGAAGAAGCGTGTTGAGATCACCGCTGTCAAGACGCTCCAGAACAAGATGACCAAGAGCGCGCTGAAGACTGCCGTCAAGAAGTTCGACGCCGCCTGCGCGTCCGGTGACAAGGCTGCCGCTAACGCCGCGTATGCCGACGTGATCAAGAAGATGGACAAGGCCGTTGCCAAGGGTATCGTTCATAAGAACAATGCCGCGAGACACAAGAGCCAGTTCACCCTCAAGCTCAACCAGCTCGACGCCTGAAAATAAGAACCGCTTTCCGCGGTTCTTTTTCATTTTGTGAACGGAAGGCGTACGCCGGATGGTTTTCCTCTGAAAAATCGAAAAACTCCTTCCCGCCACTTGCTTTTTGTGACCTGCGGGTATATAATGTTGTTAAATATAATTGTAAGGTATTTTCCCGAACGAAAAGGAGAACCCCATGAATCATGAACAGACCGCCGGACGTCAGCGCCGGCAGAACGTGACCGTTTTACGGTACCTGACTTTTTTCAGCATCATTTCCTCCTTCCTGCTCGCCGCGCTCCGCATTCTTGAGCTGATCATCGGGCTGAAGGATCTGAACGGCTTTTACACCGGTCCCGAGGCGCTGCGCTCGCTGGGGCTTCTGATCCTGGTCCTTCTCGTCGCGGCGGTCATCACCGTCTGCGTACGTCAGAGAAAGCAGCCGCTCCCGACCGAGCTTCCCGCGTGCGATACCCCCCTGCTCTTCGGCTCGGTCCTGACCGCGTTCCTGCTCCTTGCCTATCTCTTCTTCCGTCCCCGCGTCGGAAAGTCCCTCGCCGTGCTTGCCGCCGCCCGCTCGGGCGCATACCTCCCCACCCTGCTTTCCACGGTCTTCGCCCCCCTCGCCGCGGCGTATTTCCTGCTGTATCTCTTCCGCAGCAAGCCGGATAAGCGGCTTGCCGGTTACCTTTCCTTCGCGCCGATCCTTTTCCTCGCCTTCTTCCTGATGGGGCTTTATTTCGACACCTCCTGCGCGCTGAGCAACCCGATCCGGATCGGCACCCATATGTCGGTCTGCTTCTCCCTCCTCTATTTTGCCGCGGAGTCGAGAATGCTGGCAAGCGAGCCGAAGCCCGTCATCCTCGTGATGACCGGGTGCCTTTCGGTCATCGTCGGCGTTTCCTCCGCTCTCCCGACCATCTCCCTTTCCTTTATTCTCAATAAGCCGATGAACCTCGACAGCCTCTACGCCGGCATCGAGATCGGCATCCTCGTCTATACCGTTTCCCGCCTCAACACGCTCCTCCGCCTGCGCAAGTCCTCCGAACCGCCCGCAGAAGAGGAGGAAACGGAAAGCGCGGAATGAAGACCGACCGTGACAAGGACGAAAAGATGCCGTCGAAAAACAGAACCTTCCGCACCGTGCTCGGCGCGATGTTCCTCGGGCTGGCGCTGATCCTTCCCTTTCTGACGGCACAGATCCCGCAGATCGGGGGCGCGCTCTGTCCGATGCACCTCCCGGTGCTGCTTTGCGGCTTCTTCTGCGGTCCGCTGTGCGCCGCCGTCGTCGGCTTCGTCGCTCCGCTTCTCCGCTTCCTGCTCTTCGGGATGCCTCCCATCATGCCGAGCGGGATCGGAATGGCGTTCGAGCTCGCCGCGTACGGCTTCTTCGCCGGATTTCTCTACCGCCTCCTGCCCAAAAAGAAGGGGTATCTTTACGTTTCCCTGATCGGCGCGATGCTCATCGGCAGATTGGTGTGGGGCGCGGCGCGCGTCATCCTGTACGGCTTCGGCAGCTCCGCCTTCGGTTGGGCAGCCTTCCTCACCGGCGCGTTCACCAACGCGATCCCCGGCATCATCGTACAGCTCGTGCTGATCCCCGTGATCGTCATGGCGCTTGAAAAATACACGGCGCGCGGCTGAAGCCGCTCCGCCCGGACCCCATAAATTAAAAAAACTGCCCGGAGGCAGTTTTTTTAATTATGAGATCATTCAAAGTCGGTAAACTTCACGTTGTTCTTCTGCGCGAATTCGCGGAGCTTCGGGAGATACTTCTCAAACAGAGGATCGGTGTCTTCCGTGATAACGAGGGGGTTGCTGAGCCCGATCGCGCCGATCTCAATGGAACGGACGAGTTTCTTGCCGAAGAGACGCTTTTTCTCTTTCGTCGCGAAAACGATACCGGTCACGCGGGACGCGGGCATATTGACCACCATTCCCTTGCCGTCGTCGTAGACGATCTCCTTGGAATCCATGATAATCTTATCCTGCATACTGCTTTTTCTCCTTTCAAAACCGATTTTTCTGATTACAGTATAACAGAAAGCAAAATCAAAGTCAACATTTTCCCGGCGGAGCGGCGGAATTTCGGCGTTATCCACATTTTCCCCGCTTTTTTCGGTGCAAAGTGTCAAAGGACAATTGATAATTGAAAATGGAAAACGGAAAATGAGAACAAAGCGGTTTCCGTCCCCTTTGTTCCTTTTCTTTTACCGCACGATCGGCGAACAGCGCGCAATACGGAGAAGCCGGGGCGACGCCGCCGTAAAACGCGCCCTGAACTTCACTTTATACGAAAAAAGCAGTTATGACTTACCCCTTATGCCTCTTTGGTACTTTCTCGGTCGAGAAAGTACATCGCGTCCCTCGCGTCCCTCGCGTCCCTCGCGTCCCTCGCGTCCCTCGCGTCCCCCGCGTCCTTCATCTCCGAGCCGGGATAATAGTGGGAGAGGATTTCGGAGAAGGAATAGCCGAATTCCGCCATCCGGGCGGCGCCGTACTGACTCAGACCGACGCCGTGTCCGCTGCCGTGGCAGACGATCGAAACCGTGTCACCGTCAAGCGATATTTCAAAATCGGCGGAGGCAAGTCCGGCAAGGGCGCGGAATTCCGTTCCGGTCAGAGAGACGCCGAAGGCGGAAACGGAAGCGACCCGTCCGGAGGGATCGCGCGAAAGAGAAAGCCCCTCGAAGGGGACGTCCCTGCGGTCGGTAAACAGCGCGCGGAAGGAAGAGAACGCGAGCGTTTTCCCGCTCACCCGGTCGTCCTCCCAGCTCGTCACCGAAACGAGGCAGGGCAAAGAGGAACCGAGCACCGCTTCGGCGTCCTCGGTCCTGCCGTGCGAGGAGGAGTGGAACATCGCCGCGATCGGAGCGCCGCCCGACGTCAGGATCAGCCCTTCGGTCGAAGCCACCGCTTCGCGGAGACCTTCCATATAGGACGCGCCGAAGCAGGAGAGTCCCTCTTCGGGAGAGAGAAACGCCATACAGTGGCGGTAATCGTCGCAGACCGGGGCGTCGGTCTGACCGTGCTCCCTGCCGACCGAAAGCTGATAGAGCGTCACCGTACGGATCGCGACCGCCTGCGCTTTCAATGCCTCGGTGCCAAAGGAAAGCGGCATTTCCGCGGAAAGGACGCAGAGAACGTAGTCTTCAAGCGGCATCGTCACGACGCTCCCGTCGGCAGAACGGTAAACCGTGATCTCAAGGTCTTCGGTTCCGGTCCCTTCGACCGGCGGCAGGATTCCGGGCAGGGCGTCCCTGCCGGACAGAACGTCCGCCGGAAGCGCGGTGCCGCTTTCAAGATCCGACCAGTCGGGCAGGAACCACGGCTCCGCGTCGGGTCCCCCGGTCTCTTCCGAGGTTTCGTCAGATCCCGTCTCATTTCCGCTTTTTGCCGCGTACTTTTGCCTCGTCAGCGCCGCGCCGCCCGTGAACAGCGCAAAAAGGACCGCCCAAAGCAGGATCAGCACGATCCCGCAGCGGAAAACGCTTTCGTCCCTCATTTTCTCACCCCTTTTCCCTATTCTATGGTGCCCGTCACGTCCCTATGAGCCGCAGGAAAAAGAAAAAAGAATTTTTCAAAATCCCTTGACAAATCGGGGAAAGGTGTGTATAATATATAGCGTTGACCGGATCCGGTCAGCAATGCGCCCGTAGCTCAGCGGATAGAGTACTCGGCTACGAACCGATTGGTCGGAGGTTCGAATCCTCTCGGGCGCGCCATGTAAAAAGCCACTTTTGTCTACCGGACAAAAGTGGTTTTTTACAATGATATCCGTTCCTCGTCGGAACGGGTGATATACCTTCGGTATGATATCGCACTTCGTGCGATGATATACGCTTCGCGTATAAGGGAACGGATATTATCTCATATTTGAGCGAAGCGAAAATATATCATGCTTGCGCAGCAAGTATATCATATCGCCGTGAGGCGATATATCATTGACGGCGGCAAATTATT
>JAKSPT010000063.1 GCA_024404495.1 Lachnospiraceae bacterium | reverse complement strand
ATTCCCAAAGAAACGCGGACGGGAAAGAAGAAAAAAGATACAAAACATCCCCGTGACGAATCACGGAGATGCCTTTTTCTGTTACTAATAAACCGACTGAATGAAGGCGCGGTGCTTCGGATAAAGCTGACGCAGCAGCGCGCAATGCGAAGACACCGAGGGAGGCGGATCGGGACGGAAAATCACCGAAGATAATCTCTCCCTGCTTCAAAAAGGCTTCATCCGAAGAAATTATTGATAAGTTCCTCCTATGCCTCTTTGGTTCTTTCTCTCAGAGAAAGAACATCGCGTCCCTGCGTCCCCGCATCCCCAACCCCGTGTCAGTTCGTTTCGGAATCGCCGAGGAAGGCGCGGAAGCCGGGATCGGAGGAGGAAAAGACGTCTTCGGCGGAACCGATGAGCGAGATCTGACCGTTTTCCATATAGATGACCTGATCGGAAATCTCGCGGGCGAATTTCATTTCGTGCGTCACGACGACCATCGTCATTTTATCCTCGGCGAGGGCGCGGATGACGCGGAGGACCTCTTTGGTCAGTTGGGGGTCGAGTGCGGAGGTCGGTTCGTCGAAGCAGAGGAGATCGGGACCGGTAGCGAGAGCGCGGGCAATGGCGACGCGCTGCTGCTGACCGCCCGAAAGCTGGCAGGGGTAGAACGAGAGCTTGTCGGTCAGACCGACCTTGCCGATGAGCTGACGCGCGTTTGCGTCGATCTCTTCCAGAATTTCTTTTTTGCGCTGTCCGTAATCGGGACGCTCCTTTGCCGCGAGGCGGCAGGCGAGCGTCACGTTGTCAAGCACGGTGTACTGCGGAAAAAGGTTATAGGACTGAAAGACCATACCCACTTTTCTCTGCCGTTCGCGTTTTTCCTTCGCGGAAAGCTTCTTTTCGATCGAGGCGTCGAAAAAGACGTCGCCGCCGACGCGGATCACGCCCGCTTCGGCTTTTTCAAGCCCGGTGATGCAGCGGAGGAGAGTCGTTTTGCCGCCGCCGGAGCGACCGATGATCGAAAGGACCTGCCCCTTTTCAAGCGAAAAATCAATGCCTTTGAGGACTTCGTGTTCACCGAAGGTCTTGTGCAGACCCGATACTTCCAGAATATTCATAGGCACCTCTCACGCTTTGAAATAGTCGAGTTTCTTTTCCGCGGCGCGGAAAAGAAGGCTGAGCAGCCCGGTAAAGACGAGATAGAACAGCCCGGTGAAGAAGAGCGGCCAGATCAGACCCTTTTTCGTAAAGTTTTCAGCCGATTTGATCAGCTCGGTGATCGCAATGACGCGGACGAGGGAGGTGTCCTTCACAAGAGTGATGATCTCGTTCGACATCGGGGGAATGATGCGCTTGACGACCTGAAGCAGAACGACGCGGAAGAAGCCCTGCGGCTCCGACATCCCGAGAACGCGGAACGCTTCGTACTGCCCGCGCGGAATACTCTCGATGCCGCCGCGGTAGATCTCGGAGAAATAGACGGCGTAATTGATCACGAAGGCGATCAGCGCCGCGATATCGCGGTAATTGGAGCCGACCTTCATACCGAAGATCAGACCCGGACCGTAAAAGACGATGATGACCTGCAGCATCAGCGGCGTGCCGCGGATGATCCACACCAGCCCGCGCGTCAGCCACGCGAGCGGCTTGAATTTCGACATCGAGCCGAGGCAGATCACGAGCCCGAGCGGGATCGCAAAGGCAAGCGTCAGCGCGAAATAATACAGCGTCGTCAAAAATCCCGAGCATAAGCTCGGGAAGACGGAGGCAAAATCTGTCACTTATTTGATCTCCTGAAGAACGTCGGTCAGACCGTACTTCGCGGCGATAGAGGCGACGGTGCCGTCCTTGTAAAGCTCGGCAAGGATCTTGTTGACCTCGGCGGTCACGTCGGAGCCCTTGCGGAACGCGATGGCGTAGAACTCGTCGTCACCCATATTGATGGTATCAACGACGGTCAGCTCGGCAAAATCGGACCCGGGAGCCTCGGTCATCGCTTTTGCCATCACGCTGTCGATAACGCAGAAATCGGAGGTACCGCTCTTGACTTCGAGAAGCGCGTCGGACTGCGCGTTGACCGAAACGAGCTTGAGCGCTTCGTTCTTCTGAATGGCTTCCTCACCGGCGGAGCCCGCTTCGGCGGCGCCGTTCTTGCCGGCAAGCGCCTCGATGGTGTTCATAGTACCGGCGTTCTCCTTCTTGACGACGACGACCTGACGGTTCTTCATGTAGTAGGAGGAAAGGCTCATGGACGCGGCGCGGTCGGCGTCTGCGGTCAGACCGTTCCAGATGCAGTCGATGGTGGAGGCGTTCAGCTCGTCCTCCTTGGTGTCCCAGTTGATCTCCTGAAATACTGCGGTAACGCCCAGCTTTTCGCAGACGGCGACGGCGAGGTCGTGGTCAAAGCCGATCAGCGTGGTGTTGTCGGTATCAAAATAGTCCATCGGTGCGAAATAGGTGATGCCGACGACCATCTTTCCTTTGCCCTTGATATAGTCAAGGTCGCTCTTTTCATCCTTCGGAGCGCAGGCAACGGCGAGAGAAAGCACGGCGACGATCGCCAGAAGCAGAGCGGCAATTTTTCTGAATTTCATTTTGGTTTTCCTTCTTTCACGGAAATTTGTTTTTTGCGGGGAGCGGAGCTCTTGACATTTCCCGCATAATTCGGTATTATTATAACATAACGGAAGCGGCTTGTCAACGATTTATCACTTTAATATAGTAACACGATGCACTTTTTCGGCAGAAAACGCCCGAAAGGAACCCTTTTATGGAGAAAAACGCTTTTTATACCGACACGGCGGGCGCGGTCCCGGTCATCCGCTCGACGCTGATCACCGTTCCGCACGGTTTTTCCACGCGGGCGGGCGGCGTCAGCACCCTGCCCCACCTTGCCTCGCTGAATCTCGGCTTCGACCTCGGGGACGGTACCGAAAACGTCCTTGAAAACCGAAAGCGCTTCTTTTCCGCCGCGCTCGGCAGAGAGAACCCGGCGGAAAAAGCCGTTTACGCGACGCAGATCCATTCGGACACCGTGATCGTCTGCGGAAAGAACGACCTCGGCAGGAACGACCTGCGCCTTGACGGCTTCGTGACGGACGAGCCGGGCGTGCCCCTCTTCGTCCGCACCGCGGATTGCTGTCCCCTGCTCTTTTCCGATCCGGTCCGCCGCGTGATCGGCGCCTGCCACGCGGGCTGGCGCGGAACGGTCGCCGGGATCGCGGCAAAAACCGTCGAAAAGATGTGCGCGCTCGGCGCGGAACCCGAAGAGATCCGCTGCGTGATCGGACCGTGCATCCACGTCTGCTGCTACGAGGTCGGTGACAACTTCGTCAAGGCGGTCAGAGAAGCGGTCTCCCCCGACCTTGCAGACCTGACCCTCGTCAGGTGGGAGGACGGCAGATACCACGCCGACCTCACCGCGCTCAACCGACGCATCCTGCTTGACGCGGGTCTGAAAGAGGAGCACATCGGCGTCTGCCCCGAATGCACCGCCTCCGATCCCGTCCGGTTCTTCTCGCACCGCGCGAGCAAAGGAAAAAGAGGTCTTTGCGGCGGGGTCATCATGCTGGAGGAAGACTGAAATGGGCGTTTTTTCGGCGATCGGAAGGTTCTTTTCCGATCTGAAAGCCGATTTCCGCAATTACGATAAGAAAAACGGGGACAGCGCCGCCGTCTTTTCCGCGCGGTTCTTTTCCTC
Organism: Lachnospiraceae bacterium; assembly: GCA_024404495.1. Classification (GTDB taxonomy): domain Bacteria; phylum Bacillota; class Clostridia; order Oscillospirales; family CAG-272; genus CAKRZE01. The sequence continues at coordinate 5,663 of JAKSPT010000063.1, read as the reverse complement.
GTACAAGGGCGTTTTCGTGCAGAAGCTGACGATCGGCCGTAACGCCGCTTCCTTCGGGATCATCTTTCTCGGCAGTAAGGTCAAAAGCGAGCGGATCCTGCTCCACGAATACGGGCACTATCTGCAATTAAAGGAAATGGGCTTTTTCCGCTTTTTGCGGCGGGTGGCGTTCCCCTCGGTGACGGCAAATCTGCTCGACCGCATGAAAAAGCTCCCCCTTCCCTATTACGGCTCGCCGTGGGAAAGAGGAGCGGATGTGTTGGGAAATGCCGCGGAACCGACCGCTCTCTGGCACAAGGACGCGCCCGACCGTTTCACGAAGCTTTTCCCGCTTCTTTTCAGAAAAAAAGCGAAGGTCTATCAGCGCTTCGGCGTTCCGATGCCGACCGTTCCGGTAAAACCGGGAAAAAAGAGCGTTAAAAAGTGATCCTCGCGATATCGGCTGTATTCGATCCTTACAAAAAACAACGTCCGGAAAAGCGTCTCTGCCTTTCCGGACGTTATTTTTATCAGTACATCGGGGTGGAGAGATATCGGTCGCCCGCGTCGGGGAGAAGGACGACGACCGTCTTTCCGGCGTTTTCGGGACGCTTTGCGATGAGGAGCGCGGCGTGGAGCGCGGCGCCCGCCGAAATGCCGACGAGGATGCCTTTTTTCTTTCCGAGAAGACGCCCTGCGGCGTACGCCTCGTCCTCTGTCACGGCGATCACCTCGTCAAGAAGAGCCGTATCGAGAATATCGGGAACGAAGCCCGCACCGATGCCCATCAGCCCGTGAGCGCCCGAACGTCCTTCGGTCAGGACGGGGGAATTCTTCGGCTCGACGCCGACGATCTTCACACCGGGGTTCTTTTCTTTCAGATAACGCCCGGTGCCGGTGATCGTTCCGCCGGTGCCGACGCCGGCGACGAAAATATCGACCTTTCCGTCGGTGTCTTCCCAAATCTCGGGACCGGTGGTCTTATAGTGTGCCGCGGGATTCGCGGGGTTAACGAACTGTCCGGCAAGAAAGCTGCCGGGCGTGGCGGCGGCGATCTCCTCCGCCTTCGCGATGGCGCCCGCCATTCCCTGCGCGCCGGGAGTCAGGACCAGCTCGGCACCGTAGGCGGCGAGAAGCTTGATGCGCTCGGCGCTCATCGAGTCGGGCATCGTGAGGATCACGCGGTAACCCTTGACGGCGGCGACGGCGGCAAGACCGATGCCGGTGTTTCCGCTCGTCGGTTCGACGATGACAGAACCGGGAACGAGTTTCCCCTTTACTTCGGCGTCGGCGATCATCTCGGCGGCGACGCGGTCCTTCGCGGAGCCGGCGGGATTGAAGCCCTCGCACTTGACGAGGACGCGGGCGGAAGCGGCAGGATCGGCGCCGTCAAAGCCTGTCACGTCGACGAGCGGCGTGCTGCCGATCAGCTCGGTGATATCTTTGTAAATCTTCATTTGTGATACAGCTTTTTGGTGTAGTATTTGGGCTCGGAGGTCAGATTGATCCCGAGTTTGCGGTAAACGTCGTCGTCGACCTGCGGGAAGATGACGGTGGAATGCGCCTCGCAGCCGCGAAGCTCGTTCAGCGCCTTCATCGTTCTCTTTGCGACCTCGCTCGTCGCGGCGCTGATCGAAAGCGCGATCAGGACCTCGTCCGAATGGAGACGCGGGTTGTGGTTGCCGAGGACGCCGACCTTCAGCGCCTGCACCGGCTCGATGACCTCGGGAGCAATGACCTTCACGGTCTTTTCGATCCCGGCAAGGGTCTTCGCGGCGTTGAGCAGGGCGGCGGAAGCGGCACCGAGCAGCTCGGAGGTCTTGCCGGTCACGATCCTGCCGTCGGGCAGCTCGATCGCGACCGCGGGCTGATCTCCGGTGGATTCCGCGCGTCTGATGGCGGCGGCAACGACCGGACGGTCTTCGGGGGTGATCCCCGTCTGACGCATCAGAGATTCGATCTTGCGGATCGCCTCGTTCTTGACCTTCCCTGCCTTGACGTCGCAGAGGGTGCGGAAATAGCGGCGGATGATCTCTTCCTTTGCCGCCTTGCAGCACGCCTCGTCGTTGTCGATGCAGTAGCCGATCATATTGACGCCCATATCGGTCGGAGACTTATAGGGGCTGGTGCCGAAGATCCGCTCGAAAATGGCGTTGAGCACCGGGAAGATCTCGATATCGCGGTTATAGTTGACGGTGGTGACTTTGTACGCCTCAAGATGATACGGGTCGATCATATTGAGGTCGTTCAGATCGGCGGTCGCCGCCTCGTAGGCAAGGTTGATCGGGTGCTTGAGCGGCAGATTCCAGATCGGGAAGGTCTCGAACTTGGCGTAGCCCGAACGGATACCGCGGAGGCTGTCGTGATAAAGCTGGGAAAGGCAGGTCGCCATCTTGCCCGAGCCCGGACCGGGCGCCGTCATGATGACGAGCGGGCGGACGGTCTCGATATAATCGTTCTTGCCCAGTCCCTCGGGGCTGACGATGTGGGAGACGTCGTGCGGATAGCCCTCGATCGGATAATGGAAGAAGACCTTCATCCCGAGCGCTTCGAGGCGCTCGCGGAATTTCAGCGCGGAGCTCTGCCCGCTGTACTGCGTGATGACGACCGAACCGACGAAAAGCCCGATCTCGCGGAAGGCGTCGATAAGACGGAGCACGTCGCTGTCGTAAGTGATGCCGATATCGGCACGCATACGGTTGCTCTCGATGTCGGAGGCGTTGATAACGATGACGATCTCGGCGCTGTCCTTCATGGAAAGGAGCATCTTCACCTTGCTGTCCGGACGGAAGCCGGGAAGCACGCGGGAAGCGTGATAGTCGTCAAAAAGCTTTCCGCCGAATTCGAGGTAAAGCTTGCCGCCGAACCGGGCAATGCGCTCCTCGATGCGCTCCGACTGCATGGTGATATATTTTTCCTGATTGAATCCGGTCCTGATCATAACGGTTTTTCCGCGTTTCGCGGTCTCCTTCGGGGATTTGTATTTCGGTCTCGCGTCTTATAAAACAGCCAGCCGGGGCACCCGTTCGGGGCAGGCGCTCCGGCTTTTATGGTTTTTTGTGAAAGAATCAGGCGTTGATGCCGCAGAGCAGATCAATCAGCGAGGTGCCGTTCTTCAGCATATCGTAGTCGGCGGCGACCATCGCGGTGATCTCGGAGTCGGCGGGAAGCTCGGCGTACTTTTCAAGAGCGGCGGCAACGCCGTTCTCTGCGCAGTAGGTCGAGACCTCGACGGCGGCGGCGTCATCGGCGGGCGCGAAGAAGAGGGCGGCAGCCATGCCGGCGCAGATGTTCGCGGGCTTGATGCCGTGCTTCAGGCAGAGCTTCGCGGAACCGACAAGACGGTCGTTCGCGGAGAGCTTTCTCTTGGTGTCCTTACCGACGCGGTCGATCGTGTCGCCGAGAAGCTTGTTCTCGTAGCGGCTGATCAGGTTCGCGGAGAAGTCAAGCAGAGAGCCGAGCTCAACGCCGTGCTCCGCGGAGAGCGCACGGGAGGATTCGAGAAGCGCACGGAGGGAGAGATACTTGATCTCGGCGTCCTTGGAAGCTTCCCAGATGTAAGTATAACCCTTGAGCTTGCCGAAATACGCGGTGACGGCGTGGCTCATGTTGTGCATGAAGAGTTTTCTCTGGATATAGAAATCGAAAGGCGTGAAGGGGATCATGTTCTTGATCTCGGGGATCTCGCCCTTGAACGCCGCCTTGTCGACGGGCAGCTCGCAGTATTCCTCAACGCAGACGGCGAGGGGATTCTTCTCGGCGATCTCCTTGGGGGTAGCGGGGACCATTCTGCCGATGGAGGGCTCGACGAGAGCAATGTGGGAATCGAAGTACGCCTTGTCCGCGTCGTCAAGGTCGCCCTTGACGAGACCTGCGAAGTAAGCGTCCGCGCCGATCATATTCTCGCAGATGATGATGTTGAGGGGGGTCTCGATGCCGCGGGCACGGCGGAGCTTGACGCCCTCAGCCACGTTTGCGTGGATGAACTTGAGGATATTGACGCCGACCGCGGTCGCCATGATGTCGGCATCCGCGATGGCGGCTGCGATCGCGGCAACGTCCTTACCGTCGATCCCGCAGACGTTCTTCACGGGGTGTTCTTCGTAAACGCCGTTCTTCGTGATATAAACGGGATACTCGTGATCCTCGTTGAGCTTGTCGATGACCGTCATATTGACGTCGATGAAGGAGGTCGCATAGCCGGACTCGTAGAAGAGCTGGGTGATGAAGCCTCTGCCGATATTGCCTGCGCCGTACATTACTGCCTTTTTCATTGTTGGTATGTCCTTTCACAAAATAATTTTGAAAAATTACTTTACAATCTACATTATATATGCTATAATGAAAGAAATCAAGCGGTTCGGCAAAAAAATTTCAATTTCGGAAGATTTCCTATTTTTTCGTCGGACAGATGAATGAATTTCATAAAAAGGACGGTATTTCTCATGAATAAAGGTATCATCGTAGCCGGCAACATGATCGTTGACCTGCTGAAGAAGATCGACGCTTATCCGGAGGCGTGCAACCTGACGACCATCCGTAAGGTCGAGCAGTCGATGGGCGGTCTGGTTCCCAACTGCATCCAGGACCTCGCGATCATCGACCCCACCCTGCCCCTCAAGGCGGTCGGCATCGTCGGCAAGGACGATTACGGCAAGTTCATCAAGGCCAATCTTGAAAAGTACCCGAATATTTCGACCGAATTCGTGAAGGAAGCCGGTCAGACCTCCTTTACCGACGTTATGTACGACAGCGTCCGCCGTACCCGCGCGTTCTTCCAGTTCCGCGGCGCGAACGCCGAGTTCTCTCAGGCTGACATCGACTTCGACAAGATCGAGGGCGATATCCTCCACATCGGCTACATCCTTCTGCTCGACACGCTCGACGAGCCCGACGAAGAGTACGGCACCAAGATGGCGCGCCTCCTCGCCGACGCACAGAAGCACGGCATCAAGACCTCGATCGACATCGTATCCGAGGAAAGCGACCGTTACCGCACCACCGTCGCTCCCGCGCTGAAGTACACCGACTACTGCATCATCAACGAGGTCGAATCCGCGAAGATCGTCGGGATCCCCTCCAAGGATGAGAACGGCAACATCATCGAAGAGAATATGCCGAAGATCCTGCGCGGGCTCCGCGAGCTCGGCGTTTCCAACTGGATCATCATCCACGCCCGTGACGCCAGCTACGGTCTCGACGTGGACGGCACCTACGTCCGCATCGACGCGCTCGACATCCCGCGTTCGATGATCGTCGGCACCACCGGCGCAGGCGACGCGTTCTGCTCCGGTACTATCTACGCCGCATACAAGGGCATGAACATGATCGACGCGATGAACTTCGGTACCGCCGTCGCTTCCTGCTCCATCCTCACCGCGGGCGCTTCCGACGGTATCCGCTCCTATGAGGATACCCTGAAGTTCGCGAAGGAATTCCCCGAGCCCAAGATGACGATCGTCAAGTAAAAAACAAAATCGCGAAGCTCCTTGAAAAAGGAGCTTCTTTTTTTGTTTTTTCTATGGACGGCGCTTTCTTTTGCGAAAGAAAGCGCTCTGAGCGGAAAGAAAAACCCGCAGGGGAGGAAGAGACGCCTCGATCGCATTTTATTAAAAATACTTTCTCGGCGTCATTCTCCCTCCCCCTTCGGCTACCCCCTCCCTCTTTTTTCGTTCGCGATTCGG
>JAKSPT010000062.1 GCA_024404495.1 Lachnospiraceae bacterium | reverse complement strand
AGTGGATCGGCCTCATCGACGAGTTCGTCGCCTGCATCCGCGAGCACAAGCAGCCATTGATCAATCTCAAGTGGCACAAGCAGACGATCCAGTCGATGCTCGGTTGCTACGAGTCAATCAACACGGGAAAGATTGCGAGGATCTGATGAAGGAGGGAATCTCACTGCCGGTCTTGCTTTTGGCGGTGACGGCCTCCGCCGCGCTTTATCCGGATCGGAAACATCAGTTCATGCCGAAGCCCGCGGAGGTGTCGGCCGATTATTCTACCATGGTGCGGCTGACCGACAGGACGAAGGTCGTGGTGGCGTGCCCGACCTCGGCCGTGGCGGATAGCTTTTCTCGGGCGCGCACTGGTTCCTTGCCGGGTGGGAATGCAGACGGAACATCGACGTTTACGCCGAGGCTCTGAACGGAGAACCGATCAACGACGCGGTCTATCATCGGAATTCCCTTCTGACCGAGAAATACGATTTTGAGATCGAGTACAACGACGTGACCGAGGGCGAGCTCTACAACAAGGTCCGTCAGTTCGTCAGCACCGGCGACGACGTTTACGACGTGGTCTACGTTCTTCTTGCGGAAACGCCGAGTCTTTCGACCGGTGGCTGTTTCCTCGACTTTGAGACCTCCTTCGACTACTGCGATTACGACAAGCCCTATTGGGACGCAAGCGTGAGAAAAGAGCTCTCCTTCGCGGAGCACACCTATCTTATGGCTTCTTCCTACAATATTCACGACGAGGACGCCACGACCGCGCTTGCCTTCAACAAGCAGATCGCAGCCGACGAGAATATCCCGAACGTATACGAAATCGTCAACGCAGGCAACTGGACCTTCGATACGCTTCACAGTCTGATGACCTCCTTTAACGGCGACGTCAACGGCGACCAGAAAATGAACCATGAGGACGACGTTTTCGGCTTCCTCGGCGGCAACGACGTCGCGACCACCTTCTTCTTCGGCGGTGAGGGTCGTCTGACCGAAAAAGACGAATACGACTTCCCCGTCTACGTTTTCGATACCGAAGAAAACTTTGATATCTATTCCTCGGTCCTTGACATCATGTACGACCCGATGTTCCTCAATCACCACATGATCGGCAACGAAAACGACGTCTATTTCCGTCAGATGTTCATTGACGGTCACGGCCTTTTCTACTGGATGCGTATGGACGACGCAAGAGCGATGCGCGGCGAAGAAGCGATCAATTTCGGTATCCTTCCCATTCCGAAATACGACGACCTGCAGAGCGACTATCACAGCCTTCTTTCCCGTCATACCTCGGGGCTGATGTCTGTACTGATGTGCGAGCAGAATCCCGACACCGTCGGCTTTATCATGGAAGCGATGGCGGCGGCGTCCTATTACGATCTGACCCGCGCCTATTACGACGTTACGCTGAAAACCAAGGCGACCCGCGACGACGAATCACAGGATATGCTCGATATCATCTTCGCGAACCGCGTCATCGATATCGGCGATATCTTCAATTTCGGCGGCTTTGCCGACACCATCCTTTCCTACGCGAGAACGAACCCCGGGAAATACAACATCGCGTCGACCTTTGCTTCGCAGAAGAATCAGATCCAGAGTGCGATGGATAAATTCTACGAACAGATCGAAAAGCTTGATCTGTACGCATAAATACCCATTGACAAAACCCGCGCTGAATGCTATAATTATTGTTTGTAAAAAAATACAGAAAGGAAAGTAATATGAATAAATACATTCTCCGCGTCATCTGCATTGCACTTGCCGCGATCACCGTCATTCTGACGGCAGTTTCCTGCGCCGAAACCAAGCAGCCTGCCGACGAAACGGTGAAGCAGACCGAAGGCAGCACGGAAACCGAAAAGGTCCACGCAGATCTCCCCGATATGAATCTCGGCGGCTATACCTTCTCGGTCGCACACTGGCTGCGCAACGACTGGCCGACCAGAATCAACATTGATATCTACGCCGAAGATTTCACCGGCGATCCGATCAACGACGCGGTGTACAAAAGAAACACCCGTCTCGGTGAGGCGTACAACTTCGAGGTGGAATTCGAGGCGGTCGAAGCCGGCGAGCTCGTCAACAAGACCCGTCAGTTCGTCTCCTCTCAGGAGGACGTTTACGACCTCGTTTACATCCTTGCGTCGGGCGTTTCCGGACTGCTCATCGACGGCTCCTTCCTCGACTTCGAGAACGCGTTCAAATACGTTGATCTCGACAAGCCCTATTGGGATCAGGAGATCAGAAAGAACCTTTCCTTCCTTGACCACACCTTCTTAATGGCTTCCTCGATGAATATCATCGACGAGGACGCCACCGCAGGCGTCGGCTTCAACAAGCAGATCGCGAAGGACCAGATGCTCCCCAACTTCTACGAGATCGTCAACGCCGGCAACTGGACATTTGAACAGGTCTACGATCAGATGACCTCGTTTGACGGCGACGTAAACGGTGACGGCAATCTCACCGAGCAGGATGATATCTACGGCTTCCTCGGCGGTGACGACGTCTTTATCTCCTTCTTCTACGGCGCAGGCGGACGCTTCACCGAAAAGGACGAATACGACCTGCCCTTCTACGTCTTCGGCGAAGAGGATAACATCAATATCATTCTCGACCTCTTTGATATCTGCTACGATCCGGTCTTCCTGAACCATCACGCAATCAAGAACGGAACCGACCCCTATTACCGTCAGCTCTTCATTGACGGACACGGCCTCTTCTTCTGGATGCGTATGGACGACGCGAGAGCCCTCCGCGGTGAGGAAGCCATCGACTTCGGTATCCTCCCGATCCCGAAGTGGGACGAAACGCAGAAGGAGCACATCTCGATGGTCTCCCGTCACACGACCGGTTATATGTCGGTTCTGAACTCCGAGAGAGATCCCGACACCGTCGGTTTCATTATGGAAGCGATGGCGGCTGCCTCCTACTACGACCTCACCTACGCTTACTACGACGTGACGCTGAAGACCAAATCCACCCGTGACGACGAGAGCCAGGATATGCTTGACCTCATCTTCGCGCACCGCACCACCGATATCGGTGACGTCTTCAACTTCGGCGGCTTTACCGATATCATGCTCCGTTACTGCTCGCAGAACAAGACCAGAAACATTGCCTCTTCCTACGCACAGTACGAGTCCAAGATCGAGGATGCCATCGACAAATTCTACGACGAGGTAGAGCGCCTCGAACAGCGTTACTATTGATCTTTCCTTTCAAAGCACCGGGATCCCGGTGCTTTGTTTTTTTCATCGGCGGGAAAACGGGATTGACAAAGCTGGAACGGAATGCTATACTGTAGTTACTCCCGCAGCAAGGATTTCATCAATCTGAAAGGAAACAACTATGGCACGAAAATTCAGCGTCAGACTTTTAAGCCTGCTCTTAATGCTCCTCACCGTCGTCGGCGTTCTTGCCGCCTGCGCAGACAACCCCGATCAGCCCGGAACCGAAACAAAGTCCCCCTCGGAAACCGAACCGGAGGACACCCGCGTGACGTCCGACCTTCCCGATATGAATCTGGAGGGGTACGAATTTACCGTTATGCAATGGTACGTCACCGCGTGGCCCGACCGAATGAACAAGGACCTCGTTGCCGACGAAACCACCGGCGACCCGATCAACGACGCGGTTTACAGCCGCAACGCCCGCCTCGCCGAAAAATACAACTTCACGATCGCTATGGATAACTATATCAACAACGAGGTCATCGCCATGATCCGTTCCGCGGTCTCGACCGGCGACGATATGTTCGATATGGTCTCCGCCCGTGTCAACGACGTTCCCCCGGTGCTTCTTGAGGGCTCCTTCCTTGACTTTGAGACCTCTTTCAAATACATCAATCTCGATAAGCCGTATTGGGATCAGAGCGTCCGCAATTCCCTTTCCTTCGCGAACCGCGTTTATCTGATGTCCTCCTCGATGTGTCTGAGCGACCAGGACGCCACCTCCGCGGTCGCCTTCAACAAGCAGTACGCGAAGGACTACAATATGCCCGATTTCTACGATATCGTCAGAAAAGGACAATGGACCTTTGAAAAAATCTACGAATCCATGACCGCATTCGACGGCGATACCAACGGCGACGGCAAGATGAATCCCGACGACGATATCTTCGGGTTCCTCGGCGGTGACGACGTTATGATGTCCTTCTTCTTCGGCGGCGGCGGTACCTTCACCGAGAAAGACGAAGACGACCTGCCCGAATTCAACTTCGCCGCGGAATCGAACTATGATATCGTTGACTCCGTCCTCGATATCATGTACGACGACAGCTTTTTGAACCACCACGCGATTTCGAACGTGGACGACGGTTACTACCGTTCCCTCTTCATTGACGGTCACGGTCTCTTCTTCTGGATGCGTATGGACGACGTCATCACGATGAGAGGAGAGGAAGCGATCGACTTCGGTATCCTTCCCGTGCCGAAATTCAACGAGGAACAGGAAAACTACCTCAGCCTGATTTCGCAGCATACCTCCGGACTTATGTCCGTCCTCACCTGCGAGCAGAACACCGATTTCGTCGGCTTCTGCCTTGAGGCGATCTCCGCCGCTTCCTACTACGACCTGCAGAAGGCGTATTACGACGTCACCCTGAAGACAAAGTCCGCCCGTGACGATGAATCGCAGGATATGCTCGACCTGATCTTCTCGCACCGCATCCTCGATATCGGCGAAATCTTCAACTTCGGCGGCTTCTCCTCCACCTTCCTTTCCTACGGTTCCCATAACCAGTCGAAGAAGCTGAAGGCGATCGCTTCCACCTACGCCTCCGCTGAATCCAAGATCGAAAGCGACATCGAAAGCTTCCTCGATAAGATCGAAAAGCTCGAAAGCTACGCTGCATAATCAACTAACGGCTGTCGGAGATACCGGCAGCCGTTTTTCCTTTCTTCCCATTGACGGAAGAAAAAAAGTATGATATAATAATCAAAAATCCGAATAACGGGAGGATAAACCAATGCTTTATACCATCGAAAACGAAAAGATCAAAGTCGCGATCGCCGGTTACGGCGCGGAATTCGCGAGCATCGTTCTCAAGGAGGACGGCACCGAATATCTGTGGCAGGGCGACCCGAAATACTGGACCGGCAGAGCCTTCAATCTCTTCCCCATCTGCGGCAGACTGATCGAAGGCAGATACGAATACAAGGGAAAAAGCTACGATATGAAGATCCACGGCTTCTTCCGCGAGACCGAGATCCCGGTCATCGAAAAGACGCCGACCAAGGTCGTTTTCCGCCTCACCGATAACGAGGAGACGAAAAAGCAGTATCCCTTCGCGTTTGAGATCACGGTCACCTACGAGGTCTCCGGTTCCTCCGTCCGCACGATCTACGCGGTCCGCAATCCCGATGCCGATAACGATCTGATCTTCACGATCGGCGGTCACCCCGGCTTCCGCGTTCCCCTGCTCGACGGTGAAAAGTTCGAGGATTACTATCTTGACTTCACCGACGTCAAGCCCGCGAAGCAGATGGTCTTCAGCCCCACCTGCTTCTATACCCCCGATACGCTTGATTTCCCGCTCGAAGGCGGCACCGTGCTTCCCCTCCGTCATAACCTCTTCGACAACGACGCTATCTTCCTGCGCGATATGGGCAGAGAGGTCACCCTCCGCTCCAAGACCAACGACAAGTTCGTGAAGGTCACCTATCCCGGTATGCCGTATCTCGGTCTGTGGCACGCGCCCCGCACCGACGCTCCCTATATCTGCATCGAGCCGTGGTGCTCCGTTCCTTCCGACGAGGGTAAGGTCGACGACTTTGAGACCAAGCGCGATATGATCCACCTCGCACCCGGCTGCACCTATCAGAACGACTTCAACGTCGAGATCGGCTGAACCGCATGGAAAATACGATCAAGGTCACCGGCAGAAGCAAAATATCGGTCGCACCCGATACCACCCGTATCGTTTTCGATATGAACGACTGGAGAGAGAGCTACGACGAAACGCTCGCACTCTTCAACGGTCAGTTCGCTTCCCTGCTGAAAAAGCTGAAATCCTGTGGCTTCTCGAAGGAAGACCTGAAGACGACCCATTACAGTCTTTCGGTCAGAAATGAGAATTACCGCGACAAGGACGGCAATTACCGCACGAAGCAGGTAGGTTACGAATTTTACCACACCTCGAGAATCGAATTTCCTTCCGACGGGAAGCGGCTCAACCGCATCCTCACCGCGCTGTCGAAGGACGGCGCGATGCCCGAATTCCGCATCGAGTACACCGTTTCCGATCCCGAAAGCGTCAAAAAGGAACTGATCGCCGCGGCAGTAAAGGACGCAGGGGAAAAAGCAAAGGTCCTTGCCGAAGCGGCGGGACAGAAGCTCGGCGGTGTGATCTCCATCAATTACGCCTACGGCGAGGACGATATGACCGTCCGTCCGATGGAACGCGCAAAGCTCTGCGCGAACGGCGCCTGCGACGCGATGAACGTCAACTTCACCCCCGAGGATATCGTGATCGAGGATACGGTCTCGGTCATCTACGCATTCTGAAAGAAAACCGCCCGGATTACCGGGCGGTCTCTTTTTTATTGCTTCTGTTTTTTCTTTTCCGCGATGCGCGCGGCGAGCTCGAAGAGCTTGGGTTCAAGATAATCGGCAGTCTTCACCGCGATCCATCCGAACAGCGTCCCGAAAAGGAGTCCGCCGAGGACGTCGAGCGGATAGTGAACGTATAGGTACATCCGCGAGAACATCATCAGCAAGCAAAGGACGGACGCGAGCCAGCCCCACGGATTCCGTTTGCGGAGCATCAGCACCGACGCTGCTTCCGCTGAGACGAGGGTATGACCGGACGGGAAGGAACCGTCCGTATAAAGATGAACGAGCGGCCAGTCTCTCATGATCGGATTGAAATCATAAGGACGGATACGTCCGACGACGTTTTTCAGGATCCCGTTTCCGATCGCAAGACCGAGAATGAAGGACAGACCGAGGGTCAGACCGAGCTTTCTCGTTTTTTTGGAGATCAGAAGGAGCGCGGCCACCGCGATCCAGAAGATACCTGCCTCGCCGAACAAGGAGATCGCGGGCATCAGGAAATCGAGAAACGGACAGACGAGGTTTTCATGGATCCAATCAAGGATCACGATTTCATAAGTGTTCAAAGCGTTCATAGGTTATTCTCCGTTCATTATTCACCGCGGAACGTTAACGTCCGCCGCGGAGCGCAAGCGTCCGCCGCGGAGCGCAAGCGTCCGCATGGAATTGAGGATCGCGATCACGGCGACGCCAACGTCAGCAAACGCGGCAAGCCACATCCCGGCGATCCCGAGGACGCCGAGGATCATAATCAATATCTTCACGGCGAGGGCAAACACGATGTTTTCACGAACGATACGAAGGGTCCGGCGGCAGATCGAAACCGCTGCCGGCAATTTACCGGGCTGATCGGTCATGATGACGACGTCGGCGGCTTCGATCGCGGCGTCCGAACCGAGACCGCCCATCGCGATCCCGACGTCGGCGCGCATCAGCACGGGCGCGTCGTTGATGCCGTCTCCCACGTACAGCAGGCTGCCCTTTCTTTCGGGACCGTTCAGATATTCCTCCATAGCCGTGACTTTCTCTTCCGGAAGCAGAGACGCGCGGTATGCGTCAAGTCCGACCGCTTCGGCGACCGATTTCGCCGTTTTTTCATTATCACCGGTCAACATCACGGTTTTTTTCACGCCGAGCGAACGGAGCGTATTCACGGCGTTTGCGGCGTCTTCCCTGATCTCGTCCGAAATCAGTACCCAGCCGAGATAGTACCCGTCCTCAGCGACGTAAACGAGCGTTCCCGCTTCACCGACCTCCGGTACGCTGATCCCGTTTTCCGAAAGCAGCTTCCGGTTGCCGCAAAGCACCGCTTTTCCGTTCACGTCGGCGGAGATCCCTTTGCCGGAGATTTCCTTCACCGCGTTTGGCTTCACCGGTGATTCTCCCGTAAGCTCGTTCAGCGCCTCGGTAAGCGATTTTGCGATGGGGTGCAGTGATTGTGCCTCTGCGGAAGCCGCAGCGCGCAGAAGGCGGATTTTGTCGATTTCGGAGGTGCAGGAGGTCTTCGTGACACGGAATGTACCTTTTGTCAGCGTTCCGGTCTTATCGAACAGCACGGTCTCGGCGTTTGCGAGGACCTCCATAAAGTTCGCGCCCTTGATCAGGATGCCGTTTGCCGAAGCGCCGCCGATCCCCCCGAAGAAACCGAGCGGGACCGAGATCACGAGCGCGCAGGGGCAGGAAATGACGAGGAAGATCAATGCGCGGCGGATCCACAGAGAGAAGGAACCGAGCCCCAGAAGCGGAGGGAGAAACGCGCATACGACCGCGGCGGCGACCACGGCGGGCGTATAGATCCTTGCGAAGCGGGTAATGAAATGCTCTGCCTTTGCTTTCTTTTCGACCGCGTTTTCCACGAGATCGAGGATCTTCGATACCGTCGATTCCTCAAAGGGCGCGGTCACGCGGACACGGAGCAGCCCCGAGGTATCGACGAAGCCGCCCTTGACGCTATCCCCGGCGCAGACGGTACGCGGAACCGATTCTCCGGTCAGAGATGAAGTATCGACCAACGCTTCCCCGGAAATCACCTCTCCGTCAAGCGGGATCCGTTCCCCCGGACGGACGACGACTGTTTCGCCGACCGAGACCTCCGAAGGATCGAAATCAAGGGTTTCGTTCTCCCGTTCAACGTGGGCGATATCGGGTCGGATATCCATCAGCGCGGCGACCGAGCGGCGCGAGCGCGTGACGGCGACCGACTGGAACAGCTCCCCGATCTGGTAGAACAGCATCACGAAGACGCCTTCCTCCGCTTCCCCGATCGCGATCGCACCGACGGAGGCTATCGTCATTAAAAACTTTTCGTCAAGCAGTTCTCCGTGCAGGACTCCACGTACGGCGTCGTACAGTACGTCCCATCCCACGACGAGGAACGGGATGAGGAGCAGCAGCGTTTTCCGTATTCCCTCAAACGGCAGGAAAAAGATCACGGCAAACAGAACGGCGGCTATGCCGATCCGAAGAAGCGTCCGTTTCTGACGCATCGTCATATTTTTCATCATTTCAGGATCACCGTGCAGTCCGGCTCGACTTTATGAATCAGTTTCACGGCTTCTTTCACGATATCGTCAAAGCGCTCGTCATCGGCGTCAAGCGTCATCTTTTGGGTCAGAAAACTGACAGTAACGCTGTTGACCCCTTTGATCCCGGCAACGGCGCGCTCCATTTTCGCGGCGCAGTTCGCGCAGTCAAGGTCTTCGAGACGGAATACTTTTTTCATAAGCGGCGTCCTCCTTATTCTTCGGTGTGCTCCATTCCCTGCGCGAGAATGGTCATAACGTGTTTGTCTGCAAGCGAGTAAAAGACGGTTTTTCCTTCCCTGCGGCATTTGACGAGCCTGCCCTGCCGGAGCGCGCGGAGCTGATGAGAGATCGCGCTCTGCGTCATATTCAGCGCGGCGGCGATATCGAATACGCAGAGCTCGCGAAAGGAAAGCGCGTAGAGGATCCGGATGCGGGTCGAATCGCCGAACATCTTGAAAAGCTCGGCAAGATCGTATAACGTCTCCTCCGGAGGCATCATCGAACCGACGGATCGAACGACGTCGGGATGAACGGTGCCGACCGTTTCATTCTCTTCCGCTATAACGGTTTCTTCGGACGTTTTCATATTCCCTC
>JAKSPT010000061.1 GCA_024404495.1 Lachnospiraceae bacterium | reverse complement strand
ATTCTACCATAGGAGGTTCTTTTTTTCAATGTCCGTTTTTAACGGACCTGTTCAATCCTTTTCGGAGGGTTTTGTCATGTTGTAGTTGGAAGCCGTTTTCGTTTTCCGCCGTCAGCTTTCCGCGTTCGCTCTCGTCAGGTTCTTCATCCAGTCGAAGCGGTTGATCTTCACGACGGCAACGAAGCATTTGAGGATCTGATCGCATTTGAGGCAGGCGAAGACGACCCACGACGGCGCGCCGAGAAGGGATGCGACGATCGCGGAGGGGAGAACGACGAGGAAAACGAAGATCGTATCGTTCTTGAAGACGAAACCGACGTCCCCGCCCGATTTCACGAGCCCGAAGAGGGTCGCGCACTCGTAGCAGGTACCGATGAAGGTGACCGAAAGGACGTTCAAGAACCGTATCGCTTCCTTTGCCGCCTCGACCGTGATCCCGCGGTAGAGCCCGACGAAGGGCTTGCGGATGCAGAAGATCAGCCCGCCCGAGAGCAGACCGAGCGCGAAAAAGAGGATCTGCACGGTATAGGAGTATTCGCGGATCAGTTCGGTCTTTCCGGCGCCGATCGTCTTGCCGATGATGATGCCGACCGCGGCGGAAAGCCCGTTCACGGCAACGAAGGCGAGGGTGTTCATCGTGTTGGCGACCGAGGCGGCGGTGAGCGTGGTCTCCCCGAACCTGCCGAGGATCGCGGTGTTCGCAAGGAGGTTCACCGCCCACACGAGCTGTCCGGCAGCGACCGGAAGACCGTATTTCACGAAATCGCGGAAGAGCGTGCGGTCAAAGCCCTTCAGATCGGGCAGGGTCAGCTTCAGCGTCTTGTCGATCTTCACGAGATAAAGCAGGATGAAGAGGAACTCAAAGACGCGCGCCACCACGGTTGCGATCGCCGCGCCCCTGATGCCGAGCGCCGGGAAGCCCCATTTGCCGCCGATGAGCAGCCAGTTGAGCGAAACGTTGATGACGAGCGAGATCAGCGAAACGATCAGCCCCGGACGGGTGTCCTCCACGCTGCGGAGCGCCGCGATCAGCGACTGCGTGGCACAGAAGAAGAGGAAGGAAGCCGAGAGGATGCGGAGGTATTCCGCGCCGTCGGCGATGACCGAAGCGTCCTTCGTGAAGAGCCCGATGACGAAGGCGGGAAAGAGCGCGCAGACGACGGCGACGAGCGCGCCGAAGAGCAGGGAGCATTTCAGCCCGATCGAAACGATGCGGCGGATCGCGGGCATCTCCTTTTTGCCCCAGTACTGGGAGGCGAGGATCAGCACCGCGCCCTCAAGTCCGGCGTTGAAGACCTGCAGCAGGGTCTGGATCGTGCCCGCCGTATAAACGCCCGAAACGGCGCTGTCCCCGAGCGGGCTGATCATCAGATTGTCGGCGAAGCCGACGAGGAAGGTGACGAGATTCTGGAGCGCCACCGGGATCGCAAGGGTGATGAGGGACTTGTAAAACGATCTGTCCCGCGTCAGAAGCTTCATACGCCTGCCTCTTCTCCGTAAAGCAGCAGCGGACGGATCTCGTTTTTGTAGGCATCCACGCCCGCTTTTCCGTCCTCAAGCCACTTCAGAAGGTCAAAAGCGGGATCCACGACGGCTTTCGTTCCGGTCAGGCGGGTCAGCCCCCAGTCGCGTACCGTGCATTCGGGGTTCTGACGGCGGATCAGCGAGAGCAGAACGAGCCCGGTCTTCACCGGCAGAAACGTGTTCCGGTCGGTGATATGGAGCTGAAAGCCACGGCAAAGTTCGCCCTGATATTTGGAAAAGGTAGGCGTGAAGCCGGTTTCGCGGAGAAAACAGCCGGGAAGCGCCGCCTCGCGGAAAGCACGGTCAAGCTCGGCGGTACGGAGCCACGGCGAACCGAACAGCTCAAAGGGCTTGGTCGTCCCGCGTCCCTCGGAGAGGTTGGTCGCTTCAAAGAGACAGGTGCCGGGATAGACGAAGGCGGTCTCCACCGTCGGCATATTGGGCGAGGGGATCACGAAGGGAAGATCGGTCTCGTCAAAAAACGTGTTCCGCGTCCAACCGGAGCAGGGAACGACCGTGAGGGAGAGGGCGGGGAGGAAGCGCATCGCGATCCACTTCGCCATCTCGCCCATCGTCAGCCCGTGACGGTGGGGAACGGGGTACTTCCCGACGAGGGTGGAAATTCCGTCTTCGAGGATCACGCCCTCGATCGCGCCGCCGATCGGGTTGATGCGGTCGAGAACGAGAAAGGGAACGCCCTTCTTTTCGCATTGCTCCATCATTTCGGACATCGTGCCGACGTAGGTGTAATACCGGCATCCGACGTCCTGAATATCGCAGATCATAAGGTCGAGCCCGTCGATCGCGGCGTACGCCTCTGTGCGGTCGCCGAACATCGTGTAGACCGGAACGGTGCCGCTTTCGTCCTTTCCGATCTCGCCGCCCGCCTGCACCGCACCGGCAAGCCCGTGCTCGGGGGCAAAGAGAGCGCGCAGATCAAAGCGCTCCGTAAGATATTTCGCGGTCGGGGTGCCGTCCTTCAATATCCCCGTCGGGTTGGTCAGCAGCCCGAGTTTTTTTCCTTCAAAAAGGGAGGCATATTCCTCGATGCGGTCGGCACCGGCAAAAACTGTTTGTTTCATATCGTTTCCTTATTTCCGAAAATATTCGTTTATGAGCGAGCCGAAGAACATTCTTCTGATCCGGTAGGATTCCTCGCGGTTGTTTCTGCCGAGGTGGACCGAGTTGGAGAGAAAAATGCCGTAAACGCCGGTCTCGGCGTCAACGAAGAGGGAGGTCCCGGTGAATCCGGTATGCCCGTAGCTGCCCTCGCTCATCATGCCGCCGCCCGGGAAATAGCGGTCGCCCTTGAGCTGAAAGCCGAGCCCGCGCGCTTCGCGGCGGCCGGGAGTATAGTTCGTGACGGCGAGAGAGAAGGTGCGGGGGTTCAGATAGACCCCATCCTTCGTTTTTCCGCGCTTCGAGAGCATCGAGGCAAAGGCGATCATATCGTCGATCGAGGCGAAAACGCCCGCGTTCCCCGAGACCCCGCCGAGGTACCACGCGTTGCCGTCGTGGACCTGCCCCTTGATATAGTGCCCCTCGCCGCGGTATTCGCAGAACTCGGTCGCCGCGACGTTTTCCGCGGTCGGGTTGTAGCAGGCGGTCTTCATACCGAGGGGATCGAAAACGTATTTTTTCGCCAGCACGTCAAGCGGCGCGCCGCCGATCTTTTCAAGTATTTTGCCCAGCGTGATGTAACCCATACAGCTGTAATAAACCTCTTCGCCGGGGGCACAGAGCGGCTTTGTGTCGAGGATGGTTTCCACCGCCTTGTCGGGCGAGGGGGAATATTTGTCAAGCGCGATATGCGGGGTCAGCCCCGAGGTGTGGTTCATGAGCTGCTTTACCGTCACGCCGCCGTAATTGCCGCAGTGGTCGAAGAACGTCGGCAGCTCGTCGAAGAGCCCGAGTCTGCCTTCTTCCATCATCTTCAGCGCCACCATCGTCGTGGCGGTCAGCTTGGAGAGGGAAGCGAGGTCAAAAAGCGTGCTTTCCTCGTTTTTCAGCGGCGTCGGGTTGATCTGACGGTACCCGAGCGCTCCTTTCAGATACACCTCGTCCCCGCGCCCGACGGCGTAGGAGATGCCGGGAAGCGCTCCCGACGTGACGCCTTCTTTCAGGATTTCTTCCGTTCTCGCAAAATCAGACATGACCGGATACCCCTTTTCTCTTTTTTTCCAAGTATAGCACAAAAGGCAAAAAACCGCAAGGGCTTTGACGGTTTTTCTCGCGCGGAATCGGCAAACGCTATTGACTATCCGGGGTTCTTATGGTATACTTTTTTTATGGAAACGATACAAATATTCCGAAAAGGAGTCTGACGATTATGGGAAACAGAACCAAGACGCTCTATACCGTCGCAAACGCCCATCTTGACACTCAATGGAACTGGACGATCCAGGATACCATTCGGGACTGTGTGAAAAACACGCTCGAATATAACTTCCGTCTGATCGAAAAGTACCCGAACTATCAGTTCAACTTCGAGGGTGCTTTCCGTTATAAGCTCGCCAAGGAATACTCTCCCGATCTTTACGAAAAGCTGAAGCTCTGCTTCAGGGAAGGCAGATGGAATTTCGCGGGCAGCTCGTGGGACGCCTGCGACGCGAACGTCCCCTCCTCGGAGGCGTTCATGCGTCAGGTCCTCTACGGCAACGGCTTCATCGAAAGAGAATTCGGCGCCGAAGAAATGGCGAAGGATATCTTCCTCCCCGACTGCTTCGGTTTCCGCTGGTCGCTCCCGTCGATCGCCGCGCACATGGGGCTGATCGGCTTCTCGACGCAGAAGCTCGTCTGGGGCGTCGGCTCCCCGATCTGGCACGAGGGCGGAAGGATCACCCGTCCGATGCCCGACAAGGACTCCCCCCGTATGGACCTCTGCCGCTGGATCGGACCGGACGGAAACGAGGTCACCGGCTCCTTCCTCGAGGGCGGCTACACCTATAACTACGATCAGCATCCCGATCAGCCCGTGGGAAGAAGGGAACAGTATCTCCGCGATATCGAGCACAACGAGAAATACGCGGGCGTTCCGCTCCGTTCGATGTATTACGGCGCGGGCGACTACGGCGGATCTCCGACCGACGGCGCGGTCCGTATGGTCGAGGAAGCGATCGCCGACAAGGACGCGCTTTACGACGTGAAATCCTCTTCCTCCTACGCGATCTTCGAGGATCTGACGAAAGAGGAGCACGACGCCATCCCCGCCTATACCGGCAACATCCTCATCCCGCACGGCTACGGCGCGATGGTATCCCACACGATCAGCAAGCGCTGGAACCGCAAGAACGAGCGCCTTGCCGACGCCGCCGAAAAGGCGAACAGCATCGCCGTCTGGCTCGGCGGGGAATACCCCGAAAAGCGTCTGCGCACCGCGTGGGAAAACTTCCTCTGGCATCAGTTCCACGACGACGTGACCGGCACCTCGATGGGCGCCGCATACACCTTCTCCTATAACGACTACGTGATCTCGCTCAACGCCTTTGCCGCCGAGCTGACCGCCGGTATCGGCAAGGTCTCGAAGCGCTTCGGCACCGACAAGGTCAAGGGCGAGCCCGTCCTCGTCTTCAATCCCGCCTCCGCTTCGCGTTACGATCTTGTCACCCTCGAGTGGAAGACCGACGCAAGGTTTGCCCGCGTTTTCGATAAGGACGGGAACGAGCTTCCCGCACAGTCGAAGCGCGAGGGAGAGATCCTGAAGGTCCTCTTTGAGGCACCGGTGAAGCCGGTCAGCGTGACCCTATTCGACCTCCGCGCGTCCGAAACGCCCTGCGCGCTGAAGACCGGACTTTCGGTCTCGGAAAACAGACTGGAATCCGACCGCTTTGCCGTCGTCCTCGACGAAAACGGCGACGTTTCCTCGATCACCGATAAGAAGGCGGGCAGAGAACTGCTCTCCGCACCGATTCACTTTGAATTGATGCCCGATACCCATACCGGACCCTACCCGGCGTGGGAATACAAATACGAGGACTTCTCCAAGCCCTTTGAGGTCCTGAAGGCGTCCCCGAAGGTCGGGATCGCCGAAAACGGTCCCGCCGCCGTCTCCCTCCGCGTGGAGCGGAAATCGGGGAACACGGTCTACGTGCAGTATATCACGCTGACCGCGAACGGCGCCCGCGTCGACTTCGACAACGAGATCGACTGGGCGGAAAAGCAGAAGATGCTCCGCGTTGCCTTCCCGACGACGGTGAAGAACCCCGAAGCGACCTTCGACCTCGGTCTGGGCGCCGAAAAGAACGGCAATTCGGTCGATAACTTCCCGTATTATCAGTATCTCGTCCACGAGTGGGCGGATCTCACCGAAACCGACGGTTCCTTCGGCATTTCGATCCTCAACGACTGCAAGTACAGCATGGACAAGCCGGATGACAGCACCCTTCGTCTGACCCTGATCCACACGCCCGCCGGCGCGTTCTCGCCCAATCACGCGCAGGACTACCTCGACTGGGGCAGAAATATCTTCCGCTTCTCGGTCGCTTCCCATATCGGCGCCCGCGACGGCATCGCCGCCGAAGCGGAGGGCATGAACGAGCCCGCCGTGCCGTTCTTTGCCGCAAAGCATCCCGGCACGCTCACCGAGCTTTCCTTCCTCTCCTCCTCGAACGGCGAGCATCTCATCCGCGCCGCGAAGAAGGGCGAAAAGAACGGCAAGCTGATCGTCCGCGTGCAGGAGACCTCCGGAAACGCGGGGTCCGCGACCCTCACCTTCCCCGGAAAGATCCTTTCCGCCGTCGAAACGAACGGCTACGAAAAGCCGATCAGCGAGGCGAGATTCTACGGCAATACCTTGTATTATTCGGTGCAGGGCTACGGCGTCCGCACCTTCGCGGTGATCCTCGAAAAGGGCGGAAACGAAGCGGAGGGAGAGGGCACGCCGATCGCGCTCGACTTCGATACCCGCATCACGACGACGAACGCGCACCGCGGCAGTTTCCCGATCGCGGACGGCATCTCGGTTCCCGCCGAGCTTTGGGAAAACGAAATCTACGCGGGCGGCGTCCGTTTTGAGACCGGTGACGCCCTTGACCTTAACGCTCTGACCGCAAAGGGACAGAAGCTCGCCCTCCCCGAGGGGACCGCGCGCGTTTCTCTCCTCGCCTTCTCGCGCGGCGGCGACAAGAAAGCGACCTTTACCGCAGGAACTCCCGTCACGCTCGGCGTACAGGACTTCCGCGACTTCGTCGGCTCGTGGGACCTCCCGGCGACCGGCGCATACTGCGAGATCAAGCGCGACGCCATCGCGCACGTCTTCACCCACACGCACGAAAAAGCGGGCGACCGCCTCTACCTCTACTGCAACGTCTATCAGTACGAAATCCCGACGAACGGCGCGGCAGAGCTGACCCTGCCCGAAGATCCGGATATCGTGATCCTCGCCGCGACCGCGCTGACCGATCCCGCGATCCTGCCCGCGCGCCCGCTTTATGACAGAGCGGACGCAAAGGATATTAAGACCCATACCGTCACCGTCAAGGGCGGCACCGGAAGCGGAACCTACGCCGAAGGAAAGGTCGTTCTGCTCCGTGCCGACGACATCAGCGACGACGGTCTTTTCGAGGGCTTTGAGGCAGACGCGCCGATCACGCAGAACGGGCTCAGCGCTTATCTCTTCTGCCCGGACCGTGACGTTACCGCTGCCGTAAAGCGCAAATTCCTCGGCAAACTGCTGACGAAGGACGGAATGTCGGTCAAGGCAAGCTCGTCCAACTCGCGCGGAGAGCGTCCCGAACAGGCGCTCCGTCCCGACCGCCGCTCCAAGTGGTGCGCGCTCGTCGAGCCGGACGGCTCCGCGTGGATGGAGGTCGATCTCGGCGAGGAGAAGGAGCTCTCCTCGTGGCTGGTCTCTCACGCCGGAACGAACGAAAATCCCGCGTGGAACACGGTCGATTTCCGTTTGGAGTACCGTTCGGACGAAAGCGCCGACTGGCAGACCGCGGACGGCGTGACCGGAAATACCGAAAACCGCACGATCCGCTCCTTCACTCCCGTGAAGGGCAGATTCGTCCGCCTCTTTATCACGAAAGCGACCGCCGACGGCAACGACCACTGCCGCATCTTCCGCTTCTGCGTCTTCGGAAACTGACTTTATTATGCGCCGCGGCTGCCGACAGCCGCGGCGTATCCGTGAGGAACACATGAAAAAAAGTTTTTTTGCACTTCTTCTCCTTTTGCTTCTCCTTCTGGCGTGCGGCTGCGGGGATACGATCTTCGTCGATCCGCCGGTGGACCCGCCTGTGGATCCGCCTGCGGATCCGCAGAGCGTTGACGGATATCGGGGGCAGACCGGCTTTTCCGGCGGGATGCCGATCGTCTCGCCCGCGCCCGGCGTGTACGGCGCGGAAACGACCGTGACCGCCGCGAGCGCGCAGGGACATACCGTCCGTTATACCGCCGACTGCACGGAACCGACCGCGTCTTCGCCCGCATTCCCCGGGAAAGGGATCACGCTTTCTCCGGAGGCGGGCGCCGATGAAAACGGCGGCGTCACGGTGAAGGTCTTCCGCCTTGCCTCCTTTGACGCGGGCGGAAATAAGGTCGGGGACACGGTGACGGTGACCTATATCCTTTCCGAGGATCCCGACCGCTTCTCGACAGGGATCGTCTCGCTCGTCTGCGAGCCGGACGATCTGTATTCCTACGAGCGCGGCATTCTCGTCGAGGGCGAGCAGGCGGATCTTTATCGGGAAAACAAATCGGTCATTTCCGCCAACTACAACGGCAAGGGCAGGGAATGGGAGCGCCCCGCGAGCTTTTCCTTCTTTACCGAGGACGGAAAGATCGGTTTTTCCCAGAACGTGGGCGTCCGGCTGAACGGTACCGGTTCGAGAAAGGAAGCACAGAAGAATTTCCGGATTTTTGCGAGAAAAGAATACTGCTCCGCGTCCGGCAAGCTGAAATACGCCTTTTTCCCGGGGCAGTTCTCTGCCGTGACCGGGGAAAAGGTTGAAAAATTCGATACCCTGCTGCTGCGCGGCTGCGCCTCGAACGTAGGGAATACCCTCATTACGAACAGCGCCGTGCTTGAAATGGCGCAGGCGTGCGACGCGCTGACCACCTCCCGCGTCCGTCCGGTCGCCGCGTTCGTAAACGGAGAGTATTACGGGCTGATGATGCTGACCGAGGACTACTCCCCCGAGTATTTTGCAAGCTATTACGGCGTCGATCCCGATACGGTCACGACGGCGAATATGACGGTCGTGCTGAATACCGCGAACCCTTATCTCGGGTGGGAGCACGACGACGGCAGCGAAGAGGACTTCAAAGAATTTGAACGCGCTCTCGTTTTTCTCCGTTACGCGGATTACACGAACGAACGGAACTACGAGCGCGCACAGGAATACCTCGACCTCGACAACTTCATCCAGTATATCACGGTCGAATGCTACCTCAACAACTGGGACTGGCCGCGAAACAATATCCGCGTCTGGCGCGCGAACGTGAACGGCTACGATCCCGACGCCGAGCCCGGTTTTGACGGCAGATGGCGCTTCGTGCTGAAGGACCTCGACATCACGATGAACACGCTTGTCAACATCGACCTCGGCTACGAGAGCGATATCGGCACCGACTTCTTCGCCGTTCTCGAAAAGGACGGCGGTGCGCCCCAGCTGATCGACGGCATCTTCCGGCATCTTCTCGAAAACGCGGACTTCCGTGAGCGCGTGAACGAATACGTCCGGTATTTCGTCAATACGGTCGGGGAGCCGGGTAATCTGCTCGATTCGATCACCCGCTTCACCGTCACGGTCTCGAAAGAGGTCGGGTACCACCTCGCGGAATACGACGTGTATTACAGTGAGTCGGCATACGACTGGGACGTCCATATCGAGAGAATGCGTGCCTTCGCGGATCAGCGGCAGGCGCTCGTTCTCCCGCAGATCGAGGATCGGACCGGCGTGGACTACACCTCGGTCGCGATCGAGCCGTACGAGGGCGGCACGGTGTACTTTGAAGGGATCCCGCTCCGCCGTTCGGGCACCGGCTTCGTTACCGAGCCGGGCAGTACGATCCCGTTTACCGCGGTCCCCGATCCCGGCTGGGAATTCGTTGAACTGCAGGTCAATCCGCAGCTCAAGGTCAGAGGGTCGGAGGTCAGGGTCGCGGAAAAGCGCGGCACGGTCATCCCGGTCTTCCGAAAGGTCGGGGAGGAGAGCGCTCCCGCGCCCGAAACGCCGGAAGGCTACGTTCTCACCCCTTCGGAAAAGGTCTGTCACGGGATCCTTGCCGACGGCGTGCTGTATGAAAGCGGTACGTTTGAGCGGAACGAAGCCGGGGAGATCCTTCTGTCGAAGGAAGAGATCGTGACGATGCTCGGCGATCACGACGGGATCAAGCGGATGCTGGCGCGCAGGAC
>JAKSPT010000060.1 GCA_024404495.1 Lachnospiraceae bacterium | reverse complement strand
GGAGCGGATTACGGGTCTCGAACCCGCCACCTCGACCTTGGCAAGGTCGCGCTCTGCCAAATGAGCTAAATCCGCATAGCCTTCGATTTGTATCGGAAACGGCTGCTTCCGGATCGAGGGCTTCAGCCACACACGGCTGGTGCCTTCGGTCGGAATCGAACCAACGACACGGGGATTTTCAGTCCCCTGCTCTACCAACTGAGCTACAAAGGCAAAAGTGGCGACCCGGGACGGGCTCGAACCGACGACCTCCAGCGTGACAGGCTGGCGTTCTAACCAGCTGAACTACCGGGCCACTTTACTGTCGCTTGCCTCGCGACGGTCATTATTATAGCACACACTTCTCCTTTTGTCAACCCTTTTTCAAGAAAAAAATTTATTTTTTCACGGGTAATCTCCTGCTTTCTTTTTCTTGATTTTTTCCCATCCTTATGGTACAATGGTATCGGTCGAAAAAGACCCGAATCCAATTCCGAAAGGACGTTTTTTATGAATAACTATGACGTCATCATCATCGGCGCCGGTCCCGGCGGCATTTTTACCGCCTATGAACTGATAAAGAAGCGCCCCGGGCTGAAAATTGCCGTTTTCGAGACCGGAAATCCCCTTGAAAAGAGGAAATGCCCGATCGACGGCAAATCCGTGAAATCCTGCATCCACTGCCCCACCTGCGCCATTATGAACGGCTTCGGCGGCGCGGGCGCCTTCTCGGACGGAAAATACAACATCACGAACGAGTTCGGCGGCACCCTCTACGAGCACGTCGGCAAGGCGGAAGCCACCGAACTAATGGAGTACGTTGACCGCATCAACCTCGAAAACGGCGGCGAGGGCACGAAGCTCTATTCCACCGCCGATTCCGGGATCCGCACCCTCTGCCTGAAAAACAATCTCCACCTTCTCGACGCCTCCGTCCGCCATCTCGGCACCGACAAGAACTATACCGTATTATCCAACCTCTATTCCCTGCTCTCGCCTCATGTTGATTTCTTCTTCCGCACCCCGGTCGAAACACTGGATAAGACGGATGACGGCTATCTCGTACACGCCGGAGGCGAGGCGTATTCCTCGGAATTCTGCGTCGTATCGGTCGGTCGCTCGGGCAGCAAATGGATGGAATCGGTCTGCCGTTCCCTCGGCATCACGACCCACAGCAACCGCGTCGATATCGGCGTTCGCGTCGAGCTTCCCGCGGAGATCTTCTCTCACCTCACCGACAAGCTCTACGAGAGCAAGATCGTCTACCGCACCGAAAAATACGGCGATCTCGTCCGCACCTTCTGTATGAATCCCCACGGCGTCGTGGTAAACGAAAATACCAACGGCATCGTAACGGTCAACGGTCACAGCTATGAAGACCCCACAAAGCACACCGGAAACACCAACTTTGCCCTCCTCGTTTCCAAGCACTTCACCGAGCCCTTCAACGACAGCACCGCCTACGCGGAAAGCATCGCACGTCTCTCCAATATGCTCGGCGGCGGCGTCATGGTACAGCGCTTCGGCGATCTGATCCGCGGCAAGCGCAGCACCGAGGCGCGCATTCAGGAAAACTTTATGGCGCCCACGCTGAACGCCACGCCCGGCGACCTTTCTCTCGTCATTCCGAAACGCATCCTTGACGGCATCATCGAAATGATCTACGCCCTCGACCGCATCGCGCCCGGCACCGCGGGAGACGATACCCTGCTCTACGGCGTGGAGGTCAAGTTCTACAATATGGAGGTCGAGGTCAACGAAAACCTCGAGACCCGCTATCCCGGTCTCTACGTCATCGGCGACGGCAGCGGCGTGACCCATTCCCTTTCGCAGGCGTCTGCGAGCGGCGTCTTCGTCGCACGGAAAATCGCCGACGCCGTTTGATAAACGCATGAAAGCACTCGATTTGATTTTTTTCGGCGGTCAGAGCAATATGCAGGGACAGACAGAAGCGCGTCTGACGCAATCCTTCAATCCGGATGCTCTTGAATACCGTTTTCTGACTGACGGTTTCGTTCCGGTTTCCGATCCCGTCGGCGAAGATATCCATCCCGATGATACGGAAGGATATCCCTTCACGGCAGAAACGGACTGTCTGACGTGGCTCGGGGAGCATATCACCGGGTCCTCCTGTTACGGCAATTCCAACCTCGTCCCCTCCTTTCTCCGCGCCTACCGGAAAAGGACCGATACGCCGACCGCCGCCGTACATATCGCAAAAGGCAGTACGGTGATCGCCGACTGGCTCCCCGGGACCGCCGGGTACGGCATTCTTCTGAAAAAAAGTCTTTCCGCGATCCGGAAAGCAGAGGAAAGCTTCTCCGTCCGTCACCGTTATTTCGTCTGGCTGCAGGGAGAAAGCGACGCGATCGCCTCGACGCCGTGCGAGGTCTACGCCGAACGTCTTCGCCTTCTCGGCGAAAGCCTTCGCCGTGACCTCGGGATCACCGTTTTCGGCGTTATCCGCGTCGGACGTTTCGTCGGCGATGAACGCGACGACGCGATCATGAACGCGCAGGCCGAAGTATGCCGCACCGACGCGCCGTTTTTCCGCCTTCTGACCGATCGGGCGGCGGAGCTGAATCTCGATCCGACCTGCATGAATCCCTTCGTGCAGGGGCATTTCAGCGCCCACGGGCTGGACGTTCTCGGTTCCCTTGCCGGCGACGCGCTCGGCAGGATCGCCGTAGAATAATCCGTATATGACAAGAAAACCCCGCCTCACGGTTTCGTGAAGCGGGGCTGTTCATTTGGTTTGAGGTCCGATCGCTTTACGCGGATCAGATACCCTTCTTCGCCTCGTCGAGTCTGGTCAGCTCGGTGTAGTTGTAGGTGCAGACGTGACCGGGCAGGGGCATGATTCTCTCGTGGATCGCGTCGATGATGCCGTCGGGCTGCGGGAAGAAGTAGCCTTCAAGCTCGTGAGCGGGAGTGATCCAGTTCTTGGAGCCGAGAGCGACAGCCGGAGCGTCGAGGTAATCGAAGCAGAACTCGTTGATGTTCGCAGCAAGTTCCTTCATGAAGGAGCCGCGCTCGCACGCGTCGCCGACGATGATGATCTTGCCGGTCTTCTTGACGGACTCGATGACCTTGGTGTAATCGAACGGAACGAGAGTACGGGTATCGATGACTTCTGCGGAAATGCCGTACTTCTCTTCGAGGGTCTTTGCAGCCTCGAGAGCACGGTACAGAACGGCACCGATGGTGAGGATGGTAACGTCCTTACCGGGACGCTTGATATCGGGATCGCCGAGGGTGATCTCGTAGTGTCCTTCGGGAACGCCGCCCTCGTGGAACTCTTCGCCCTTATCGTAGATTCTCTGGGACTCGAAGAAGATAACGGGGTCAGTGCCTTCGAGCGCGGAAGCCATAAGACCCTTTGCGTCGTAAGGAGTGGACGGGAACACGACCTTCAGACCCGGGATGTGAGAGCAGAGAGCGGTCCAATCCTGAGAATGCTGTGCGCCGTACTTGGAACCGACGGAAACGCGGAGGATGATCGGCATCTTGAGGATACCGGCGGACATCGACTGCCACTTTGCCATCTGGTTGAAGATCTCGTCGCCTGCGCATCCGATAAAGTCAGCGTACATCAGCTCAACGATGACGCGGCCGCCGCACATAGCGTAGCCGACAGCGGAACCGACGATAGCGGACTCGGAAATCGGGGAGTTGAAGAATCTGTGATAAGGAACAGCCTCGGTCATCTTCTTGTAGACACCGAACGCGCCGCCCCAGTCACGGTTGTCTTCACCGTATGCGATGAGGGTGGGATCATCGTAGAACTTGTCGATGATCGGCTCGAAGAGACCGTCGCGGATGTTGTACATCTTCATCTTGGAAACGGGCTTGCCGTTCGCGTCGGTAGCGGTTCTGATCTTGCCGGCGATTTCCTTGACTCTGGGGCACTCTTCCTTGGGCATCAGCATCTCTGCTTCGCGGGAAGGATCCATGCTCTTGACCTTGAGGTTGGAGAACATGATGGAAGAGATCGCGTCGGGAGTCTTGGCGAGGTCCATACGGGGAGAGATCTCGTCGTTGATGGCAAGCTTCATGACGTCGGTCATACGGTTGATGATCTTTTCATCAACAGCGGCGAACTCGTCGTCGGAGAAGACGTTGCCTGCAACGAGCTTGTTGCGGAATGCCTGGACCGGATCGGCTGCCTTCCACATCTCGATCTCTTCGGGAGTACGGTAAGTGGAGGAGTCGGAAGGAGAGTGACCGGAAACACGATAGGTAACGACGTCGAGGAGAGCCGGGCCCTTGCCTGCGAGAAGGATTTCCTTCTTGCGGGAGACGGCGTCGATGACTGCGAGCGGATCGTAACCGTTGACGCGCTCTGCGTGCATCATATCGGGGTTGAACGCTGCGCCGAGACGGGCTGCCATTTCCCAACCCATGGTCTCACCGCGGGTCTGACCGCCCATGCCGTAGTGGTTGTTGAAGACGTTGAAGAGGATCGGCATACCGGTACCGTTTCCGTTGTCCCAGAGCTTGGTGATCTGGTCCATGGAAGCGAAGTTGAAGGACTCGAGAACGGGTCCGCGGCCGGTAGCACCGTCACCGCAGTTCGCGACGACGATACCCTTCTTGTGGTTGGATCTCTTGTAGAGAGCGGCACCGAGAGCGATCGGAGCACCGCCGCCGACGATGGCGTTGTTCGGCATGATACCGAAGGGGATGAAGAAAGCGTGCATGGAGCCGCCGAGACCGCGGTTGAAACCGGTGGTGCGGGCGAAGACTTCGGCAAGAGCGCCGTAGAGGAGGAAGTTCTTTGCGAGTTCCTTCATATCGGCGTTGGGCATATGCTTTTCAACGACGTTCAGAACGGAGCCGCCGAGGAATTCCTTCATGATATCGTACAGCTCGTTGTTGTCGAGCTTCTGAATCGAAGAGAAGCCCTTTGCGAGGATCTCGCCGTGGGAACGGTGAGAACCGAAGGTAAGGTCGTTGATGTCGAGGCTGTAAGCTTCACCGACTGCGGAAGCTTCCTGACCGAGGGAAAGGTGAGCGGGGCCGGGGTTGTTGTACTTGACACCGTTGTACTCGCTCTTGATCTTGACCTCGTTCAGCATGGTCTCGAACTCGTGGATGGCACGCATATCGTGGTAGATACGCATCAGATCGTCCTTGGAGTAGATCTTCAGTTCCTCTTCAAGGGTCTTGTCGTACTGGCAGACCGGAATGTCTTCGAAGTGGATATTGCGTCTCTCGAAGGCGAGTTCCGGGGTAATGAGTTGGCTTTTCGGCATGGTAATATATCTCCTTCTTTAAATTTGATCAGATCTGGAACAGACCCTCGCGGATGACTTCACCAACCGTGGGGTGCGGGAACACGAGCTTGCGGACGTCTTCGACGCGCATCTCGCGGGCAACCATCATCGCGGCGCCGTAGATGATCTCGGACGCGTAGTTGCCGATCATGTGAACGCCGATGATCTTGCGATGTTCGTTTTCGATGATGATCTTGACGATACCGTCGCCGCCTTCGTTCTCGGCGATGTATCTGCCGGAATACTTGAGGGTGAAGCTGGAAACCTTCGCGTCGAGACCCTTTGCCTTGACGGACTCGGTGGTCTCACCGACGGCTGCGACTTCGGGGTTGGTATAGATGACGGAGGGGATCGACAGATAGTTGACGGTCTCCTTCTGCCCTGCCGCGCAGGTCATGTTGTGAACGGCGACCTCGCCTTCACGGTAAGCGGTATGCGCGAGCATCAGCTTGCCGTTGACGTCACCGGCAGCCCAGACGCCGGGAACGGAGGTCTCGCAGTAATCGTTGGTGACGATCGCGCCGCGGTTGGTCAGGACGCCGATGTTCTCGATGCCCGAACCCTCGGTGTTGGCACGTCTGCCGATCGAAACGAGGACGCAGTCGGCGGGAGCGGACTCAGCTTTGCCGTTGAGCTCGTAGTTGACGCAGTCGGTGCCGACGGAGGTGACCTTCGCGCCGAGGAGGAAGGAAATACCCTTCTTCATGTAGTTCTTCTGCAGGATCTTGGAGATCTCGAGATCGGTGGGACCAGCGATGTGATCCATCATTTCGATGACGGTCACGGCGGAACCGACGGAATTGAAGTAGGAAGCCATCTCAAGACCGATGACGCCGCCGCCGATGACGACGAGCTTCTTCGGGATCTCTCTCATATCGAGGATCTCACGGTTGGTCTTGCAGAAGCCGGAAGCGACGCCCTCACGCAGACCGGGGATCGGAGGAACGGAAGCGACCGAACCGGTGCAGATGAGGAGCTTTGCGCCCTTGTATTCCTTTTCGCCCGCCTTGACGACGAAGCCTTCCGCGTCCTTGCCCTGGATCGTACCGAATTCGGTAACGACCTCGACACCGAGCTTCTTCATGGAAGCGCCGATGCCGCCGACCAGCATCTTCTTCACCTTATCCTTGCGGTCGATGACGAAGGAATGATCGATCTTGGCATTTTCGAAGGTGACGCCGTAGTCGGCGCCGTGCTTCGCGTAGTCGTAGATCTTTGCGGAGTAAAGCAGAGTCTTGGTCGGGATGCAGCCTTCGTTGAGGCAGACACCGCCGAGGGCACGGCCCTCGATGAGGAGGGTCTTCATGCCGGATTCCGCGGCACGTTCCGCGGCGTTATAGCCGGCGGGGCCGCCGCCGAGGACGATAAGATCGTAAATCATATTCTTTTCTCCTTATTTTGCAAGCAGAAGATTGAAGTTTTCGAGGTTAGCGACAAGATCCTTCAGGAAGCGGGCGGCGGGAGAACCGTCGAGCGCACGGTGGTCGAAGGTGAGGGAGAGACCCATAGCCGGATAGAAGACGTTCTCGCCGTTGACTTCCTTGCAGCGTCTGGTCACGCCGCAGACACCGAGGATACCGACCTGAGGCGGATTGATAACGGGAGTGAAGCTCTCGATACCCATGTTGCCGAGGTTGGAGACGGTGAAGGAAGCGCCCTTGAGCACGTCGGGAGAAACGGTACCTGCCTTGGCGGCGGAGGTAACTGCCTTGGACTGCTTTGCGAGCTCGTTGAGGGTGAGGGTGTCGGCGTTGAAAACGGTGGGAACGAGCAGACCGCGTTCGGTGTCGCAGGCGATACCGAGGTTGGCGTGCGCGAACTTGCGGATCACGCCCTGCTCGTCAAGCCAGTGAGCGTTGAGGTCCGGATGGTTCAGAATGGTCTTTGCGACGGCAAAGAGGACCATATCGTTCAGGGTGATGTTGTTGAGACCGAGCGCCTCGGAGTTTGCCTTGAGGGAAGCACGGTAAGCGAGAAGCTGGGTAGCGTCGAAGGAGGTGTTCAGCGTGAGCTGAGCCATGTTGGACAGGGACGCGTGCATGCTCTTCGCGATGACCTTGCGGATATTGGTGATCTTGACGTCCTCGTACTCTGCCTTGGGAGCCTCTGCGGCTGCGGGAGCGGGAGCTGCCTTGACTTCCTCTGCGGGCTTCTCTGCGACGGGAGCGGCAGCCTTTGCGGAGTTCAGCTTGCCTTCGTCAAGAAGCTTGTTGACGTCGCGCTCGATGATTCTGCCCTTCGGGCCGGTCGGGATCGCCTGGGAAAGATCGGCGTCGGTTCTCTCTGCGAGATGACGCGCACGGGGAGAGATTGCGGCGATGCCGTCGGCGGAAGCGGTAGCGGCAGCCTCAGCCTTGGGAGCCTCTTCCTTTGCGGGAGCGGCATCGGCAGCGGGAGCAGCCTCAGCGGCGGGAGCGGAGCCGTCTTCCTTCGGCATCAGAGCGGAGATATCCTCGCCCTCCTCGCCGATGATGCAGACGGGCTTGAGGCACTCGACGTCGTCGCCCTCTTCTGCGAAGACGGCGAGGATGGTGCCGGAGACGGGAGAGGGTTCGTCGAAGGAAGACTTGTCCGTCTCGTAGGAGAACAGGACGTCGCCCTCGGCGACCTTGTCGCCCAGCTTTTTATTCCACGTCGTGATGACACAGCTTTCAACGCTCTGTCCCTGACGGGGCATAATGTGTAATGTTGCCATAGTGAACCTCCATATATATGATTTTTTATTGTGCCCTTACTTAAGCGATGATCACCTCAACGCCGTGCTCCTGCGCCTTTTTCATGACGTCGTAGGAAAGCTCGTCGTCGGTGATGATGGTGTCGATCTGATCGATCGAGCAGAAGGTATAAGGAAGCGCCTTGTCGAGCTTGGAGGAATCCATCAGGACGATGACGCGTCTTGCCTTCTCAACGATCATTCTCTTCAGCTCGCACTCGATATAGTTACCGCTCGTCAGCCCGGTCCTGCCCGAGATACCCGACGGAACGATGAACGCGATGTCAATGTTGATGCTCTCAAGGAACTGGGTCGCCTGAATACCGGAAACGGAAATGCTGTCGCGGTTGAGCATACCGCCGACGACGTTGACGATCGGATGGATCTTGTTCATCAGCGCCATCGCGATATTGATGCCGGTCGTCGTGATGGTAAGGCGCTCGTCGGGAAGCCGCTCGGCAAGATACTGCATCGTGGTACCGGAATCCAGAAAAATGGATCTTCCGGTCTCGATCATCGCCGCCGCGCGTTCCGCGATCTTTTCCTTTGCGTTGGTATTCTTTTTCAGACGCTGGTTGAAGGCGTCCTCCATCGAGGTCGTAATGAATTTCATCGAACGGGCGCCGCCGCGCACCTTGATGGCTTCGCCTTCCCGCTCGAAATACTCGATATCCCGCCGCAGCGTCATACTGGAAACGTCGGGAAAACGCGCTTCAAGATCGTGAAGCGACAGGAAGGGGTGGGACTGCAGAAGATCCCGAATGATCTCGCGTCTCGCCGAATGCATCATTATCATCCTTTCCCGTGTTTTTTGAATTTTGACACGCAAATTGATATCAATTCACAAATCAAAGATATTTTATCACAAAAATAGGCTCTTGTCAACCGATACTATCCCGTTTTTTGAATTTTTCACATTTTCTTCAAGAGGTTTTTGAGAAGTTCACATTTTCGGGAAACGCAAAAAAGAGAGACCGTCAAAAGAGACGGTCTCCCGGAAAAATTGCGGTTTACTGTTCGTTGTAGGACATATCCTCAAGGTTGTAATAGGTCACGCCGTAGCCGAGGTCGATGAACTTGTTTTCGAAGAAGGTGTTGCCGTTATCCTCGTCCACTTCCTCGTGGTTCGTCCACTGTGCGTCGTTGTAGAAGACCTGACCGCCGACCTTTCTCGCATACGCCATTCCGGCAGCCTCGTCGTAATCCTCGTTCCCTTCCTTCGCCTTCTGGGAGTAACCGACGGAGTAAGAGCACTCGACGTTCTCGACGTGGTTGTTTTTGATGACGCTGTTTTCGGGGCATTCGTCGTAGCCGATCAGACCGGAAACGTTGTGATAACCGCAGAGCTTGCCGCTTTCGACGCGGCAGCCGTCAAGCTCGATATACGCGCCGTGCATCACGATGCCGACCAGACCCGCGACGCGGATGGAGATCACGTCAAGGGAAACGGTATTGGTCTCGGGGTTGACGCCGGTCGCGCCGTCGATGACGAAGTTCTTCACGTTGACGTTGGTCATCGTGCAGTAGCCGCCGTTGACCTCACCGATCACGACGCCGATATGCTTGCCGGTCGCTTTGATGTGGGTGTTGTCAAAGGTGACGTTGTCAACGAAGAGATACTTGGAGGTGGGAAGCTGGCTGAAGAAGCCGAGCTGCGTGCCGCCCTCGATGGTCATACCGCTGATGGTGTGATTCTGACCGTCAAAATAGAACTCTTCGTATCTGCCGGCGTTGAGAGGCGTCCAGTTCTCGCCGGAAAGATCGATGTCGGCGGTAAGGCGGACGGTGTAGCCGGTATAATCCATATCCTTGTTGTTATAGGAAATGTTGAAGGCGCGGAGCTCGTCGGCGGTACCGATCTCGATGATATACTTCATCGGGTCCTCGGTCTCGACCGGTTTCGTTTCACGCGGTTTGGTCTCCGCGGGCTTGGTTTCGGGTGCTTTGGTTTCGGGAGCCTTGGTTTCGGGTGCTTTGGTGTCGGGCTCTGTCTCGCCCTCGGTCGCGGGCTCGGTGTCACCCGGCTTGTCTCCGGGCTTGGAGCAGGAAAAAACGGAAAGGGACATGATCAGCGCAAGAAGAAGCGCGATGCAGGAAAGAAATCTTTTCATTCTTTTTACCTCCGTGGTTTTTTTCCATTATAGCACGATTTTCAGGAAATGCAAATGGTTTCGGAAAAAAATCCTCACAAGACGGCGGATTTTGTTTTCCCGAAAAAGAAAAAACGGATTGACACCGATTTGTTTTTATGGTATAATACTTTTCGCATTGGGATGTAGCCAAGACGGTTAAGGCACAGGACTTTGACTCCTGCATCCGCGCGTTCGAGCCGCGCCATCCCAGCCAAAAATCCCGCACGGACGTGCGGGATTTTTACTTCTTCCCTCTTCACTATTCACTATTCACTTTTCTCTTTCCGCGTTTTCACGCGCGAAGCGCGCATCACGTTCCGCGCAAGCGGAACAACTTGCGGGTCGCGGCTCGACGCCGCTCGGTCGGGGTAAGTTGGCGCGATGCGCCAACTTGGGGTTCTGACGTTCCGCAGGAACGTCCCATTCACTGCCGCGACCTCTTCGAGACCCGTATGGAACCAAAAAAACAGACCGTCTGAAAAAGCGGATCTCATATAAAACGAAAAAGCGCGGAAACGCGCTTTTTCGAGCGGATTACGGGTCTCGGGTCTCGCGGCTCGACGCCGCTCGGTCGGGTCGCGGCTCTGACACCCCACCGGGGTGTCATTCACTGCCGCGACCTCTTCGAGACCCGTATGGAACCAAAAAAACAGACCGTC
>JAKSPT010000006.1 GCA_024404495.1 Lachnospiraceae bacterium | reverse complement strand
GTTCCTCGAACTCGTCCGCTTTTTTGGGGGGAATACTTCGTAGGGCGGGGCCTCGCGTCCCGCCGTTCCTCGAACTCGTCCGCTTCACTTGGGGCATTGTCGAATGGCGGGACCTTGGGCACTTGGCACTTGCGCCAACGTGCTTCCTCCGCCTTCCAAACCTCCCATGCAAAAATTGCCTCCAAATCGTCATTTTGCCAAAACGAAATTTCTTGACAAATCCCTCTTCCGGTGTTATAATAAATCGAAATCAGATCTTTAAGCGGATACAGAGAGATCCGGAAGACTGCCATAGTTCGGCCTGCGGGAAAATAGGTTTTTTTGCCGCGGGATTTTGTGCGGGGTCTTGCCGGTATTTCTCATACGGCAGGGCTTTTTTTGATGAAAAAACGGAGGAAACGGGTATGAAAACGGCTTCGACCGAACTGAAAATGCGTCTGACGGCGTCGGTATCACCCGAGGAGGTGCTCGCGCTTCCCGAGGAGGTTCTTTCCCGTTTCGATTCCGAAGAATACACCTGTCTCCCCGGTTTCTTTGATGCGCACGTGCATTTCAGAGAGCCGGGTTTTTCTTATAAGGAAACGATCCGCACCGGCTCTCTTGCCGCCGCGCACGGCGGTTTTACCGGGGTCGCCGCGATGCCGAACCTGAACCCGGTGCCCGATTCGCTTCCGCATCTGGAAGAGGAACTGACCCCCATCCGCCGCGACGCCGCGATCTTCGTCTCGCCCTACGGCGCTCTGACCGTCGGCGAAAAGGGGACCGAAGCCTCGGACATTGAAGGAATGGCGCCCTTCGTCTTCGCCTTCTCGGACGACGGGAAAGGCGTGCAGGACGAGGGAATGATGCGCGATCTGATGGCGCGCGTCCGCGAGACCGGAAAGGTGCTTGCCGCGCACTGCGAGGTGAACGCCCTGCTTCACGGCGGTGTGATCCACGACGGTGCCTTTGCCGCCGCCCACGGCTATCCGGGCATCTCCTCCGCCAGCGAATGGAAAATGATCGAGCGCGACCTTCGCCTCGCTGCCGAGACCGGCTGTCCCTACCACGTCTGCCACATCTCGGCAAAGGAAAGCGTCTCCCTGATCCGCGACGCGAAAGCGAGCGGCGTGGACGTCACCTGCGAGACCGCACCCCACTATCTTGTCTTCTGCGACGAGGATCTCGCCGAAGAGGGCAGATACAAAATGAACCCGCCCGTCAGGGGCAGGGAGGACCGCGAAGCGCTGATTGAAGGGATCGCCGACGGCACGGTCGATATGATCGCCACCGACCACGCGCCCCACTCGGCGGAAGAAAAGGCGAAAGGTCTTTCGGGCAGCCCGTTCGGGGTCGTCGGTCTGGAAACCGCGTTTCCCGCGGTCTATACCCACCTCGTCCTTCCCGGGATCGTCACGCTTGACCGCGCGGTCGGACTGATGTCGTCAAATCCGAGAAAGCGCTTCGGCGTTACGGCTCCGGTCGGTTTTTCGGTCTGGGATCTGAACGAAACCGAAAAGATCGACCCCGCCTCCTTCCTTTCGATGGGAAAAGCGACGCCCTTTGCGTATAAGACGCTCACGGCGGTCAATCATCTCACCGCATGGAACGGAATAATCGTATATCGTAAGTAAATTATCCCGCTTCTGCGGTATTCTATAATGAAAGTCAGGAAACAGACTATGGCAAAGAGAACAGACGTCAAAAAAGTGCTTATCATCGGCTCCGGCCCGATCGTGATCGGTCAGGCTGCCGAATTTGACTACGCCGGCACGCAGGCGTGCCTCGCGCTGAAGGAGGAGGGCTACGAGGTCGTCCTCTGCAACTCCAACCCGGCGACGATCATGACCGACACCGCGATCGCGGACAAGGTCTATATGGAACCGCTGACTCTCGAATATATCGCCCGTATCATCCGTTACGAGCGCCCCGACGCGATCGTCCCCGGCATCGGCGGACAGACCGGTCTGAACCTTGCGATGCAGCTTGAAAAGAAGGGCATCCTGCGCGAGTGCCGCACGAAGCTGCTCGGCACCTCCTCCCGCTCGATCGAGCGTGCCGAGGACCGTGAGCTTTTCAAGGAGCTCTGCCAGTCGATCGGCGAGCCGACCATTCCCTCCGAGATCACCTATTCGATCGAGGAAGCGAAGAAAGCGGCAAAGGAGATCGGTTACCCGGTCGTTCTGCGCCCCGCCTTCACGCTCGGCGGCACGGGCGGCGGCTTTGCGAACAACGAGGAAGAGCTGATCGAGGTCGCGACGAACGGCTTCGCGCTTTCTCCCGTCCATCAGGTGCTCGTCGAAAAGAGCGTCCGCGGTTACAAGGAGATCGAATTTGAAGTCATGCGCGACTCCTCCGACCACGCGATCACGATCTGCGGCATGGAGAACATCGACCCCGTCGGCGTCCACACCGGTGACTCGATGGTCGTCGCGCCGATCCTTTCGCTGAACGAGCACGATCTGAAGATGCTGAACGACAGCGCGATCCGCATCATCCGCGAGCTTCAGATCGAGGGCGGCTGCAACGTCCAGTTCGCGCTGAACCCCCATTCCTCCGAATACTTCCTCATCGAGGTCAACCCCCGCGTTTCCCGCTCCTCCGCGCTTGCTTCCAAAGCGAGCGGCTACCCGATCGCCCGCGTCACCGCGAAGATCGCGCTCGGTATGCTTCTGGAGGAGATCCCGGTCGCGGGCGGCACCGCCGCCATTGAGCCCAGCCTCGACTATATCGTTGCGAAATTCCCGCGTTTCCCGTTCGACAAATTCACGCAGGCTTCCAACCTGCTCGGCACGCAGATGAAGGCAACCGGCGAGGTCATGGGCATCGGCTCCAACCTCGAGGAATGTATGCTGAAATCGGTCCGTTCGCTTGAGATCGGCTGCAATCACTTCCGTCTTGCCAAGTTCGACAAGGCGGAAACCGAAGACCTCCGCAAGTACGTCGAAGAATTCCATTCCGACGGCGTCTTCGCGATTTTCGAGCTGCTCCGCCGCGGCGCGACCGTGGACGAGCTCTACGATCTGACCAAGATCACGCCCCTCTTCCTCGAATCCTTCCGGAAGATCGTGAAGGAAGAGGAAAAGCTCGCTTCGTCCAAGGGCGACCTTGCCGTCCTCGCCGAGGCGAAGAAGATGGGCTTCTCCGACCCGTATATCGCCCGTCTCTGGGACACGAACGAGCTTGCCGTCGCCGCGCTCCGCAAGGAAAACGGCATCGTTCCGGTCTTCCGCATGGTCGACACCCTGCACACCGGGAAATATATCGCCTACCTCTACTCCTCCTACACCGGAAAGAACGACTCCCGTCTGACCGACCGCCGCAAGCTCGTGGTGCTCGGCGCGGGCCCGATCCGCATCGGGCAGGGCGTTGAATTCGACTACTCCACCGTCCACGCCGTGCAGACGATCGGACGCGCCGGACTGGAATCGATCATCATCAACAACAACCCGGAAACGGTTTCCACCGACTACACGACGGCAGACAAGCTCTATTTTGAGCCTCTGACCCCCGAAGACGTGATGAACATCATCGACTTCGAGCAGCCGGAGGGCGTCATCGCCTCCCTCGGCGGACAGACGGCGATCAACCTTGCCGACCCGCTCGCGGCGAGAGGCGTGAAGATCGTCGGCACCGACTGCGCGGCGATCGACAAAGCGGAAAACCGCGATCTGTTTGAAAAGCTCCTTCTCGACCTCGGCATCCCGCAGCCCGAGGGCAGAGCGGTCACCAAGATCGAAGACGGCGTGAAAGCGGCGGAGCAGATCGGTTACCCGGTCCTCGTCCGTCCCTCCTTCGTCCTCGGAGGCAGAGCGATGGAGATCGTCGCGAAGGAAGAACAGCTCCGCCACTATCTGAAGACTGCCGTTGAGATCGACGAAGACAAGCCCGTCCTCGTTGACAAGTATATCATCGGCAAAGAGGTCGAGGTCGACGCGATCTGCGACGGCAGAGACGTCTTCGTCCCCGGCATCATGGAGCTTGTCGAGCGCACCGGTATCCACTCGGGCGACTCGATCAGCGTATACCCCTCCTTCTCGATCTCGGACAAGGTGAAGGGAACCATCCTTCAGTACGCGAAAAAGCTCGGTCTCGGCATCGGCATTATCGGTCTTTACAACATCCAGTTCATCGTTGACAAGAACGACCGCGTCTTCATCATCGAGGTCAACCCGCGTTCCTCCCGTACCGTCCCCTTCCTCTCGAAGGCGACCGGCTACAGCCTCGCGGACATCGCCACCGAGGTCATCATGGGCAAGAGCCTGAAGGAACAGGGTCTCTTCGACCTCTATCCCGCCGAAAAGAAGCGTTACTACGTCAAAGTCCCGGTCTTCTCCTTCAACAAGATCAAGGGGCTTGACGCCTACCTCTCTCCCGAAATGAAATCCACCGGTGAAGCGATCGGCTACGACGACAAGCTCCACCGCGCCATGTTCAAAGCGCTCGTCGCCTCCGGCATGAAGATCCAGAACTACGGCACGATCCTCGTCACCCTTGCCGACGAGGACAAGGAAGAAGCGCTCCCTCTTGTCCGCCGCTTCTACAACATGGGCTTCAACATCGAAGCGACGATCGGCACCGCCGACTTCCTCAGGCAGCACGGCATCCGCACCCGTGTGCGCGGCAAGATCAGCGAAGGAAGCCAGGAGATCATCGAATCCATCCGTGCGGGCTACGTCAGCTACGTCATCAACACCCGTTCGATCTTCTCGGGCATCCACTACGACGACGGCGTCGTGATCCGCCGCTGCGCCACCGAGCACAACGTCACGATGTTCACCTCGCTCGATACCGTCCGCGTCCTGCTCGACGTCCTCGAGGAAACGACGCTGACCATCTCCACCATTGATTCGTAATGATGAAACAGAGTTTTTTTGAAATCGTCTCGAACGAGCCGCTGACCTTCGCCCCCTCCGGGCAGGTCTTCCGGCTCGTCCTCCGGGGCGACGTTTCGGCGATCACCCGCCCGGGGCAGTTCGTCAACGTGAAGCTCGACGGTCTTTTTCTCCGCCGTCCGATCTCGGTGAACGATCTCGGCGATCATACCCTCACCCTGATCTACAAGGTCGTGGGGAAGGGAACGAAGCAGCTTTCCGCGATGAAAAGCGGCGTGCTCGATCTTCTGACCGGGCTGGGCAACGGCTACGACACCGCGCTCTCGGGCGAAAATCCCGTTCTGATCGGCGGGGGCGTCGGCGTCCCTCCGCTCTTTCTCCTCGCGAAAACCCTGCTCTCCGAGGGAAAAAAGCCCTCTGTGATCCTCGGCTTCAACAAAAAAGAAGAGATCTTCGGGGAAGCGGATTTCCTTTCCCTCGGGATCCCGGTCAAAGTCACCACGGTCGACGGCTCGTACGGTATCCGCGGCTTTGTGACCGACGCATTGAAAGAAACCGATTACGGCTATTTTTACGCCTGCGGTCCCGAACCGATGCTCCGCGCGGTCTGGAAAAGCGCCGTCACCTCGGGGCAGATGAGCTTTGAGGAACGGATGGGCTGCGGTTTCGGCGCCTGCATGGGCTGTTCCTGCAAAACGCTGACCGGAAACAAGCGGATCTGCCGCGACGGTCCCGTGATGAAGAAGGAGGAGATCCTATGGGAAGACTGAACGTTTCTCTCTGCGGGATCCCGCTCGACAATCCGGTGATCCCCGCCTCCGGCACCTTCGGCTTCGGTTACGAATTTGCCGAGCTCTACGACATCAACGTCCTCGGGACGTTCTCCTTCAAGGGAACGACCCGCGACCCGCGCTTCGGCAATCCGACGCCCCGCATCGCCGAATGCACCTCCGGAATGATCAACGCGGTCGGTCTTCAGAACCCGGGCGTTGAAAAAGTGCTTTCCGACGAGCTTCCGAAGCTGAAAGCCGTCTTTCACAAGCCCGTGATGGCGAACGTCTCCGGCTTTTCGGTCGACGATTACGCCTATACCGTCGAAAAACTCGACGCCGAGGAGCAGATCGGGTGGTTTGAGGTCAACGTCTCCTGCCCGAACGTCCACGGAGGCGGAATGAGCTTCGGCACCGACCCGCGCGCCGCCGCCGAGGTGACCGCCGCCGTCCGCCGTGTGACGAAAAAGCCCGTCATCCTCAAGCTCTCGCCCAACGTGACCGACATCGTTTCGATCGCCCTTGCCTGCGAGGAAGCGGGTGCCGACGGCATCAGCCTCATCAACACCCTCCTCGGGATGCGGATCGATCTGAAACGCCGCAAGCCGGTTATCGCCAACAAAATGGGCGGCTTCTCCGGTCCCGCGATCCTTCCGGTCGCGCTCCGGATGGTGTATCAGGTCTCCTCTGCCGTTAAGATCCCGGTCGTCGGGATGGGCGGCGTTTCGTCGGCTTACGACGTTATCGAAATGATGATGGCGGGCGCCTCCGCAGTTGAGATCGGCGCGGCAAACCTCGTCGATCCCTTCGTCTGCCGCAATATCATCCGTGACCTGCCGTCCGTGATGGACGAGCTTCGCATCGACTCTCTCCGCGATATCATCGGCGCCGCGCACGGCTGCTGATTCACTTTCTGAAAGGATACTGTACCATGGGAAAAGACGTCATCATTGCCTGCGATTTTGACAGCGCCGAAAAGACGCTTGCCTTCCTCGATCGCTTTGAAGGCAAAAAGCCGTTCGTCAAGATCGGCATGGAGCTCTTCTACGCCGAAGGTCCCTCCGTCGTCCGCGCGATCAAGGAGCGCGGGCACAAGATCTTCCTCGATCTCAAGCTGCACGACATTCCGAACACCGTGAAAAAGTCGATGGCGGTCCTCTCCGCCCTTGACGTCGATATGGTCAATCTTCACGCGTCCGGCACCTCCCGTATGATGACCGCCGCGCTCGAAGGTCTCACCCGTCCGGACGGAACCCGTCCGCTCCTCATCGCCGTGACGCAGCTCACCTCCACCGATCAGGAAACGATGGAGCGCGATCTCCTCATTCACGCTCCCATCGACGAGGTCGTTCTCCACTACGCCGAAAACGCGAAAAACGCCGGTCTCGACGGCGTCGTCTGCTCTCCTCTCGAAGCCGGGAAGGTTCACGCACGCTGCGGTGCTTCCTTCCTGACCGTTACCCCCGGCGTCCGCTTCGCCGACGGTGACCTCGGCGACCAGAAACGCGTGATGACTCCCGCCGAAGCCAATCGTATCGGCTCCGACTACATCGTCGTCGGCCGCCCCATTACCGCCGCTCCCGACCCCGTCGCCGCGTACGAGAGATGCGTGAGGGAGTTTACGGGGGATGCGGTGTCCTTTCTCTGAGAGAAAGGACCAAAGAGGCATAAGGAGGACAAAATAGTTTGGTTCCTCCGTATGAAGCCGGTTTGAAATAGGGGGGAGTTTATCTTCGGCGATCTCCCATGACGACTTGCCTCGCCCGGTGTCTTCGCATTGCGCGCTGCTGCCGAATCTTTATCCGAAGCGCTGTACCCTCATTAAAATCATTTGGAAAAGTAACCGAGCCGGAAAAAAGCACAGGAAAAGCCGCGCCGATTAAACTTTCATTTTCAATTTTCAATTATTATTTCGCGTGAAAGGAATCAATTATGACCGATTTACAGAAACTGATCGCCTCCGATCTTCTCTCCATTCAGGCGGTATTCTTCCGCCCCGAAGAGCCCTTCACCTGGGCGAGCGGCATCAAGAGCCCCGTCTACTGCGACAACCGTCTGACCCTGACCGCGCCCGCCGTCCGCACCGACGTCGAGAACGGTCTCGCCTCCGTCATCCGCG
The DNA here is from genome assembly GCA_024404495.1 of Lachnospiraceae bacterium. GTDB lineage: Bacteria > Bacillota > Clostridia > Oscillospirales > CAG-272 > CAKRZE01. The sequence continues at coordinate 82,737 of JAKSPT010000006.1, read as the reverse complement.
AGAACTATCCGGACGTCGAGGTCCTGATGGGCACCTCCACCGCCGGGATCGCGCACGCCGCGATCGTCGGTCATCTGATGGGTCTGCCGATGGGCTACGTCCGCTCGGGCGCGAAGGATCACGGCAGACAGAACCAGATCGAGGGCAAGCTGCTTCCCGGTCAGAAGGTCGTCGTCGTCGAGGACCTGATCTCCACCGGCGGAAGCGTCATTGAGGTCGTCAACGTCCTGCGCGAAGCGGGCGCCGTCGTCCTCGGCGTCGCCTCGATCTTCACCTACGGGATGAAGAAGGGTCTGGAACGCCTTGCCGAGGCAGACGTGAAGAATATCTCCCTCACCAATTTTGACGTCATCGCCGACGTTGCAGCCGAGACCGGCTACATCAGAAAGGACGACGTCGCCCGTCTCATTGCCTTCCGCAACAACCCCTCCGACGAGAGCTGGATCGGCAAATAATCCCGAAAAAACTGAAAGGATCTGACAGTATGCGCAGTCTGCTTTCCATCACCGAGCTTTCGGTCGAAGAGATCGACGGTCTCGTTGCCACCGCGAAGGACATCATCGCGAAGCCGCAGAAATATGCGGAGATCTGCCGCGGCAAGAAGCTTGCCACCCTCTTTTTCGAGCCCTCCACCCGTACCCGCCTGAGCTTTGAGGCGGCAATGTACGAGCTCGGCGGCAACGTGCTTTCGGTCTCCAGTGCCGCTTCCTCCTCCGCCTCGAAGGGCGAGAGCGTCGCCGACACCGCAAAGGTCGTTTCCTGCTACGCCGACATCATCGCGATGCGCCACCCGAAGGAGGGTGCGCCGATGGTCGCGGCGATGAACGCCTCGATCCCGGTCATCAACGCCGGTGACGGCGGTCACAATCACCCCACGCAGACCCTCGCCGACCTTCTGACCATCCATCTCGAAAAGGGTCGTTTCGATCACTTGACCGTCGGCTTCTGCGGCGACCTCAAGTTCGGACGCACCGTCCACTCCCTCATCGACGCGCTTTCGCGTTACGAGGGGATCAAGATCGTCCTGATCTCGCCCGAGGAGCTGAAGCTTCCGAGCTACGTCAAGAACGACGTCCTCCGCAAGAAGGGCATCGAGTTCACGCAGACCACCGATCTCCTCGCGGCAATGCCCGAGCTTGACGTGCTCTATATGACCCGCGTGCAGAAGGAGCGCTTCTTCAACGAGGAGGACTACCTCCGTCTGAAGGACAGCTACATCCTCACCCCCGATAAGCTGAAAACCGCCAAGCCCGACCTCTCGATCCTCCATCCGCTGCCCCGCGTCAACGAGATCGCCGTCGCGATCGACGACGATCCGCGCGCCTGCTATTTCAAGCAGGTCCGCAACGGCAAATATATGCGCATGGCGCTGATCATGAAGCTGCTCGGGCTTACCCCGGAGATCTGAGAAAGGACGCTGACCTATGAATATCGATTCGATCAAAAACGGCATCGTCATCGACCACATCACCGCAGGACGCGGCATGGAAATTTACAACCACCTGCACCTCGGCGACCTCGACTGCGCCGTCGCGCTGATCAAGAACGCGCAGAGCCGCAAGATGGGACGCAAGGATATCATCAAGATCGACGAGGCGATCGACCTTGACTTAAACGTCCTCGGCTATGTCGATCCCGGCGTTACGGTCGACGTCATCCGTGACGGCGTTCTCGTTGAGAAGAAGAGCATCGCGCTTCCCGCAGAGCTGAAAAATATTCTTTTCTGTAAGAACCCCCGCTGCATCACTTCGACCGAGCAGGAGCTGCCCCACATCTTCCGCCTCACCGATCCGGAAAAGCGGGTCTACCGCTGCATTTACTGCGAGACCAAGGCAGACTGACCGCCGTTTCCCTTCCCCGAAAAGCATCCCGCCGCGTTCTCCGTAAAGAGAACGCGGCGGCTTTTCGTTTCGGATGAAAGCAGAAGGGAAAGCGGATCCGTATGGGACACCTCATCCACCGCTGACGCGCCGGCTCCCGCAGATCCGAAGGATCTGAAACCAAGGGAGCCTTCATATCGACCAAAGTTTAGCGGACGAGAAAAAAGAATAAGATACAAAACGTCCCCGCGACGAATCACGGGGACGCCTGATTATGTTACTATTGAACCGACTTGATGAGGGCGCGGCGCTTCGGATATAGATTGGGTAGCAGCGCGCAATGCGAAGACACCGAAAGGGGCGGATTAGGATGGGAAATCACCAAAAATAATCTCTCCCGGGAACAGAAAAGCGTTATTCGGAGGGCACAAATAAAAAGTACAGCGGATGCCTCTTTGGTTCTTTCTCTCAGAGAAAGAACATCGCGTCCCCCGTATCCCCCGTATCCCCCGCGTCCCCGCGTCCCCTTACCTCGCGTCCTCGGCGATCATAGCGCAGAGGGTGGGGTAAGGAATGCCGACGGCGGCGGCTTCCTGCGGGAGGAGGCTGGTAGGAGTCATACCGGGAAGAGCGTTCGCTTCGAGGCAGTAGAAATTGTGATCCTTGACGGAGAGAATGAAATCGGAGCGGGAGTAGGTCCCGAGGCGAAGGACGCGGTGAACGGCCTCGGAGGCGCGCATGGCGGCGTCGGTCTCTTCGGGGGTCAGATCGGCGGGGCAGATCTCGGTGGTCATACCGCCCTGATACTTGTTTTTGTAGTCGTAGAAGCCCGATTTCGGAATGATCTCAATGGGAGGGAGAGCGCTGCCGCGAAGCACACCGACCGAAAATTCGCGTCCTACGAGCTTTTCTTCAACGAGGATGTCGCTTTCGTAGACGGCGGCGGCTTCGAGGGCGGCGTCGAGCTGATCTTCGGACTCCACGATCGAAACGCCGACGCTGGAGCCGCAGGAGAGGGGCTTGACGACGCAGGGAACGCCGATCTCGCGGAGGATGGCTTCCTTTATGCCGGGAATGAGGTGAAGACGGATGCCGCGCGCGGTGTGGATGCCGTTTGCGAGGAGAAGCTCTTTCGTGAGGCTTTTGTCCATCGCGAGGAGACAGCCGGCGGCGGAGCTTCCGGTGTAGGAAATGCCCTCGGCGTCAAGGACCGACTGGAAGGTCCCGTTCTCGCCGATGCCGCCGTGGAGGGCGACGAAGACGAGGTCGGCGGCGTGAAAGACGGCGAGGACGTTTTTACCGATCAGCGCGGAGCCGTTTCCGCTTTCGTCGCGGAGGCGTTCGAGATCGGGCGCGACCGAGGGGATCTTGTAGGAGAATTCGCCCTCGGAAACGAAGAGGGAATCGAGGTCTTCGGGCAGGGAAGGAAGCCCGAGATAGGTGTCGACGAGACAGACGCGGTAGCCCTGCGACATAAGGGCGTTCGCGATCAGCGAACCGGAGGAGAGGGAAACGTCGCGCTCGGGGGAGAATCCGCCGACGGCGACGGCAATTTTTTTCTGCATGATGGTATTCCTGACTTTCTTAAAAAATGACTGTAGGTATTTCTTTCATTATACGCGCGGGAAAGGGGGATTGTCAAGGAAAACGAAAAAATAAAGGTGCAAAATGCAAAATAAACATTGCAAAAGAGAAAGAAATGCGGTATAATCGTACTATGAACACTTATGAAGAACTGAAAGCGTCGCTGGACGCGCTGATAAACGGAAGAAAGCTGAAAAAGCTGATCCTTTCCGTGCCGGAAAAGAAAGAAATCCTGCGCGCCGAGGGACGTCTCGTTTCGGAAAAAGGGGATGCCGTTCTGCAGCTCGCGACCTATACCGCCGACAATCACGTCGCGCACCGGAATATCCCGGAGTCCGACGCCGGAGGGGAGATAGCCGCGCTGATGCGGGAGGAATACCGCCGCCTGAACGTCATCTGCGCCGGAGGCGAGCTTTCCGCGATGCGGTCGGCAAAAGGCAAGCTGACCGTGATCGACCGGGTCCCGAAGGAATCCGCATCTCTGTCGGAGCTGCTCCCGCTTTCCCATAACCGCGAAAAAAAGTATATCCTGCCCGAAGGGGAGCCGTGCGATTTTCTGATCGCGCTCGGGGTTTCCGATAAGGACGGCAGGGTTTACGATAAAAAGCAGGCGAAATTCCGCCAGATCAACCGCTTTCTCGAATTCGTCGGCGATATTTACGGCAAGCTTCCCGCCGAGGGAACGCTCCGCGTGCTCGACCTCTGCTGCGGAAAGAGCTATCTGACCTTCGCCGTGTATTATTACCTCACGAAAGTGAAAGGCAGAACGGTCGAAATGCTCGGCGCCGACCTGAAAAAGGACGTCATCGAATTCTGCGAAAAGACGGCGAGAGACCTGAGGTACGACGGTCTTTCCTTCGTCTGCCGCGATATCGGCGATCTCGAAACGCCCGCCGCCCCCGACCTCGTGCTGTCGCTCCACGCGTGCGATATCGCGACCGATATCGTCCTCGCGAAAGCCCTCGCCTCGGAGGCAAAGGTCATTCTTTCCACCCCGTGTTGTCACCACGAGGCGGCAAAGCAGCTTTCCTGCTCCGACCCGGCGCTTATGCCGATACTGGAGCAGCCGATCCTGCGTGCCCGCTTCTGCGATCAGATCACCGATGCCCTCCGCTGCCGGTATCTGACGGCAAACGGTTACCGCGTGACGACGGCGGAGCTGATCGACCCCGACGACACGCCCAAAAATCTGCTCATCCGCGCCGTTCGCGGCTCGGGAAGGGTCTCACCCGAGGCGCTTGCCGAATACCGCTCCGCGTGCGAAAAATATGGTCTTACCCCCTCGCTTCCTCTCTTCCACGAACGCTATCTGAACAATATACCGAAAAAGGAGTCTGAAAACGTATGAAACTGAGTGTACTCGCCAACCTGTACGGCAACCTTTCCCTGAACGAAGCCCTGAAAAAGCTGAACGCGCTCGGCATCGAGTCGGTCGAGATCGGCTCGGGCGGATATCCCGGCAAAGCGCACTGCGATCCCGCCGTCCTGCTCAAGGACGTTGACGCCTTCCGCAAGTTCCAGGAGACCTTCCGGAAATACGATATGGAGATCTGCGCGCTCTCGACGCACGGCAACGCCGTCCACCCGAACAAGCAGATCGCGATGGAATACGACCGCGACTTCCGCAACACCGTTCTCCTTGCCGAAAAGCTCGGCGTCGACACCGTCATCACCTTCTCGGGCTGCCCCGGCGACTGTGAGAATTCGAGATTCCCGAACTGGGTCACCTGCCCGTGGCCGGAAGACTATCTGCAGATCCTCGAATGGCAGTGGAACGACGTGCTGATCCCGTACTGGAAAGAAGCGGCGAAATTCGCCGAGGATCACGGCGTTTCCCGCATCGCGTTCGAGATGCACCCCGGCTTCTGCGTGTACAATCCCGAAACGCTGCTCCGTCTGCGCGACGCCGTCGGACCGGTCATCGGCGCGAACTTCGACCCCTCCCACCTTATCTGGCAGGGTATGGATCCGGTCGCCGCGATCCGCGCGCTCGGCGATTCGATCTACCACGTCCACGCGAAGGACACCAAGATCGACAAGTACAACACGGCGAAATTCGGCGTGCTCGACACCAAGCATTACAGCGACGAGATCCACCGCAGCTGGGTCTTCCGCACCGTCGGATACGGCAACGGACTGGAATACTGGCGCGACCTCATCAGCAATCTGCGTCTGGTCGGTTACGACCGCGTCCTTTCGATCGAGCACGAGGACAGCCTGATGTCGATCGACGAGGGGCTTGAAAAAGCGGTCGCCTTCCTCAAGGAATCCATGATCCGCGAGCCGAAACCCGGCACGATGAGCTGGGCTTAACCGGAAATAAATAACAGCCTTGCAGGCTGAAAAATATTTTTGCTGAAGAATCGGGGTCTTGCATTATGAAAAAGAAACTTGTCGTCGTCGGTTACGGCGGAATGGGAAACTGGCACTGCTCTCACGCGGTAAACAGCGACGTCGTCGAGCTTGCCGGCATTTACGACATCAAAGAGGAAAAGCGCAATTTGGCGCGCTCCCGCGGCGTTCACGTCTACGAATCCTTCGAGGACGTTTTAGCCGATCCGACGGTCGATATCCTGACCCTCGCGGTCCCGAACGACTGCCACAAGGAGCTTGCGGTCCGCGGTCTTGCCGCCGGGAAAAACGTCATTTCCGAAAAGCCGGTCACCCTTTGCTCCGCCGATCTGGAAGAAATGATCGCCGCTTCCGAGAAAGCCGGGAAGCTCTTCTCGGTTCATCAGAACCGCCGTTTCGATACCGATTATCTCGCCGTCAAAAAGATTTTTGAGTCGGGCGAGATCGGTAACGTCTTCTGCATCGAATCCCGTGTCCACGGCTCGCGCGGCATTCCGGGCGACTGGCGCAAAGAAAAAGAACACGGCGGCGGTATGGTCCTCGACTGGGGCGTTCACCTCATCGACCAGGCGCTTCAGATGGTCCCCTATCCCGTGACCTCCGTCTACGCGACCCTCGACCACATCACGAACGCCGAAGTGGACGACGGCTGCAAGATCGACATCTTCTTTGAGAACGGTACGCTCTACCGCGTCGAAGTCGGCACCTGCAATTTCATCAATCTGCCCCGCTTCTACGTCCTCGGGACCGAAGGCTCCGCTCTCATCCGCGACTGGCCCTCCCCCGTCGAAGTCGTCCGCGTCAAAACGTGGGAAAACAGCGACGCCGTTCCGGTCCGCACCGCCGCCGGTCTGACCAAGACCATGGCGCCCCGTACCGCCGAAACGACCGAGTCCTTTTCCGTCCCGCAGCCCTCTGCCGACGTTCACGACTACTACCGCAATTTCTGCGCTGCCATCGACGGCAAAACGACGCAGCTCGTTACCCACCCCGAAATGCGCCGCGTTATGAAAGTCATGGAGGCTGCCTTCGAGAGCGGCGAAAAGCACGAAGTCGTCAAGACGCTGATCTGACGGGACACGGAGAACGGGGACGCGATGTTCTTTCTCGACCGAGAATAGCGGTTCCCGGCTTCGCCGTGACCCGCAGACCAAAGAGGCATAGGAGGAACTTATCAATAAGTTCTTCGGATGAAGCCTTTTTGAAGCAGGGAGAGATCAACTTCGGTGATCTTCCGTCCCGATCTGCCTCCCCCGGTGTCTTCGCATTGCGCGCTGCTACCTCGTCTTTATCCGAAGCGCCGCGCCCTCATTCAGTCGGTTCAAGAGTTACAGAAAAAGGCATCCCCGTGATTCGTCACGGGGATGTTTTTGTCTTTTTTCTTCTTTCCCGTCCGCGTATTTTTGGGTGTTGTGTTCTTTTATCGCGTCTGCTGTTCATCGGGCGTAACCTACGGGCTGCCATTGCCCGCCGCCTTCATTTTCGTCCGCTTCACTTGTACGGCGTACCCTTGCGCCTTCCCGCTTTTCCGCCCGTTTTCACCCGGAAAAATGTAAACTTTTTTTGCTTTTTCCCCCTTGCCCGAAAAATGCGGAAAAGAGGTCGTTTTTCTGCGGAAAAATCGCTTGTTTTTCCGCTTATCCTCTTGAAAAACCGACTTTTTTGTGATAGAATATAAGAAGGAAACGCTTACGATTCGGAAGGTGCTTATGAACGGATTCTTGGAAGGACTGAAAAACGGCAGAGACTATTTTCTGTCGATCGTCACGCAGATGAAACTGATCGACGTGATCGACATTTTAGCGGTCGCGTTTCTTCTGTATCAGGTCTACCGCTTCGTGCGGGACAGACGCGCGGGCAAGCTTGCCGCGGGCGTCGTTTTCCTGCTGATTCTTGCGCTCGTCGCGGAGGTGGTCGGTTTGAAAGCGGTCGGCTTCCTGATGCAGAACATCTTCCAGGTCGGTCTGCTCGCGCTCGTGGTCGTCTTCCAGCCCGAGCTTCGTTCCGGACTTGAAAAGCTCGGCGGCGAGCCTCTGAAGGGACTCAAGGCGATCAACGAGATCAAGGACGGCAGCGGCAGCAAGAACACGATGATCAAGGAGCTGTGCGAGGCGGCGAGCGACCTCTCCGCGTCGAAGACGGGCGCTCTGATCGTCATCGAACGCACGACCAAGCTCGGCGACGTGATCAAGAGCGGCATCGTCGTCAACGCCGACGTTTCCTCCTTCCTCCTCAAGAACATCTTCTTCAACAAAGCTCCCCTTCATGACGGCGCCGTCGTGATCCGGGACGGCAGGATCCACGCCGCCGGCTGCTTCCTCCCCCTCTCGACGAACGAGGCGATCATCAAGGACCTCGGCACCCGTCACCGCGCCGGCATCGGCATGAGCGAGAACAGCGACGCGGTGGTCGTCATCGTGTCGGAGGAGAACGGTATGATCTCGGTCGCCGAGGACGGACAGCTCCGCCGCGGCTTCAATTACAGCACGCTCCGCCGCACGCTGGAATCGATCCTGACTCCCGAAACCGCGAAAAACGGCGGCGGGAAAAGCGGCAAACGGAGCAAACGCAAGCAAACCAAAGAGAATAAAGACGAAGGCGCCGCCTGACCGACAGGCACCGCCGGTCTCTTTGAAAGGAATCAAAATGAAAAGAAAAACAGCATCCCTTCTCGCACTTACACTCGCGGCTCTGACTCTGCTCGCCGCCTGCAGACCCGCGTCCGGCAAGCCGGAGGACACCAAGGCACCCGGCTCCGAAACGGTCGGCGAAACGGTGCCGGATACCGGCAGCGAAACGAAGCCCGCCGAAACGACGGGGGAAAAGGAACCCGGAGATACTTCTGCCGACACGAAAGCGCCGGAAACGGCTCCCGCGGAAACCTCCGCCGAGACGAAGTCTGCCGCCGAAACCGAACCCGGGGAAACCGAACCCGCGGAGCTCACCGCCGAAGAGGTCCTTGCCCGGATCGACGAAGCGATGGACGCGCAGAAGGAATATTACGCCGATATGGTGATCGTGATGGAGTTCGTCACGTCCGGATACCGCGCGAACGGCTTTTATGAAACGGAGCACGCCATCAAAGGTCTCGGCACCGCCGACGCCTTTATCTACGATTCGAATTATTCCGAGGTCGGAATCGAAGATCTCGGGTTCTCCAAGATATCCGGCAATTACGAATCGTATTATCACGGAAACCGGTTCACGATCAGAATGCTCGGCAGCGGAGAAGAGACCGTCTGGACGCGTGAGGCGGCGGAGCTCCCCGCACCCGAGGCAGGGGAAGATATGAACGATCTCTTTGACTGCGAAAACGTCGCGGTCGAAAAGACGGAGAACGGCGGCTGGATGATCTTGCTTTCCGGCTGCTCCGAGGAAACGATGTACGTCCTTTCCGGCAACGGTGCCGACGTCGGTGCCTCGGTCGGAGCGGAGGTGCTCGACGTTACGCTCACCGTCTTTGCCGACGAGCAGTTCCGCGTGACCGAAATCTACGGAGATTACGTTTTCGAGGATATCGGGGAAGACACTCCCACCGTTTCGGTCGTGATCCTTTACGACGATTACGGCAGCGTCGATCCCGACGAGCTGATGGACCTTGATCCCACGCATTACGACGAGGTGATCTCCGATTCCGATGCCGCCGCCGTGCTTGCCATGCTTGACGAACGTCTGAACGCCGACGAAAACGCTTTTGCACTGGGAATAGACCAGTACGTCACTGTCGGGGACGAAACCGTGTACTACGGGGAAAACAGCGTCTCCCGCTATCAGCGTACCGCCGACGGTCTGAAGATCGTCTGCTACACCGTCTTCGGTGAGGACGGCGAAAACGAGGGCGAGATCTATTACGAAAACGGCACCAAAACCGTTGTTCAGAACGGGCAGGAAGCCGACCTCAGCTGGACCGAGGAGGAAGCGGAGGCGTTTCTGCTGAACGCGATGCTGCCTGTTCCGGTCGGTATGCCTTCTCTTGCCGCGAAGGACGCGGACGGCTATGTCTGCTTCTTCTACGACGCGCTGGATGAACAATACGCTGCGGATATGATGGGTAAGCTTTCCTCGGTTCCGACCGATTCCGAGCTGATCGTCGTTTTCAAAACCGAAGACGGCGCCGTCAGTTCGGTGCAGTACAGCATCCGGGTACAGGGATATGCCGGAGAAACCGAAGTCACGCTTGAAATGGACTACGGCGTTCTCTTCGACGCTTACGATTTATTCGAAGATTGATACACGCCTCCCGTAAGGGGGAACAGAAAGGAATCCCGCTATGATTGACCGCGGAAATGAACCGAAAGAAAGAATGGACGAGAGGAACCTGACCGGTGATATTTCGGTCAGGCGTTCTCCGCTCGCGGACTGGACGGCAAGGATCGTTGTCGTGCTCCTTGCCTTTATGATCTGGTTTTTCGTGATGTCGGTCAATTCCACCGATATTCGCTGGAGCATCGGGGACGTTCCGGTCGAGATCGTGAACGAAAGCGGGCTTTCGGTCCTTTCGGGCGACGAGGTCACGGTGGACGTCACGATAACGGGCAGAAGGAATATGAAAAACAGCCTTTCCGCCTCGGACCTCCGCACCTACGTCACGGTGGAAGAGGGGACGGAGGCGGGGAAATACACCTTCGACATTTCGGTCGATCTGCCCTCCGGCGTTCAGCTTGACAGTCTTTCCCAGTCCCGCCTTTCTCTGTACCTTGACAATACGGCGACGACCACCGTTCCCGTCAGCGTCAGGCTGACCGACTATATGCTCGAATCGGGCTACGAGCTCGACACGGGCGGCATCGTCTGCTCCCCTGCCTCGATCCGCGTCACCGGTCCCGAGGCGGTCCTCAATACCATCGGATCCGCCGCGGTCGTGCTTGAACTCGGCAAGGTGACCCGTACCGTCAACTATAACGGCTCGGTGGTCCTGATCGACCAGTCGGGCAGCGAGATCTCGAACAGCTACGTCAAAATGCAGACCTCCTCGGTGACGGTTACCGTACCCGTGACCAAGACGAGACAGATGCCGCTTGAGGTCGGTTTCCTCTACGGCTATTTCAACGACAAGAACGTGAAGATCACGGCAGAGCCCGCCGTGGTCACGATCCGCGGCTCCGCGGAAGCGGTGGACGCCGCCGAGTGGCGCTACACCGTCAACGAGAAGGAGATCCTTTCTGCGGATAAATACACCGTCCCCTTCCGTCTTCCCGCCGGCGTCACGGCGGAGGACGCGCCCGAGTCGGTCGTCATCACGATCGAGCCGGTCGGAACCGTGACGAGGACGCTGACGGTCTCCGATTTCGTTCTGAACAATCCGAACGGGCTTTCCGCCTCGATCCTGACCGAAAGTCTTTCGGTGACCGTGCGCGGACCCGAGCAGACCGTGCGGTATCTGACGCCCGCAGCGATCACGGCGTCGGTCGATCTTTCCGCCGCGAAGCAGTCGGAGGGCAAGGTGACCCTTCCGGTCTCCTTCTCCTTTGCCTCGGGCTACGCCGGGGTCTACGAGCTCGGGAATTACACGCTGACCGTCGCGTTCGGAGAACCGGAGGAATCCGAGACCGAGGCGCCGCTCCTGCAGCACTATATGAGAAAGAGCACCTGATATGACCCAGATCCTCGTGCGCGACGTCACGCTTCCGGTCGCCGCCCCGGAGGGGCAGGCGATCGCGCTCGCAAAGAAAAAAATCGCTCCGGTGCTGTCCGCGTCGGAGATCGCGTCGGCGTCGGTCTACCGGAAGTCGGTGGACGCGCGCCATCCCGACGATCTCCGTTTCGTCTGGTCGGTGCTGATCGAATCGCCGGCATCTCCCGATCCCGCCTTGCTCGCGAAGCACGGCGCGGTCGTGATGGAGGATTCCTCCTTTGAGACCGTGATCGGAGAGACTCCGCTTTCCGACCGCCCCGTCGTCGTTGGCTTCGGTCCCGGCGGGATGTTCGCCGCGCTGCTCCTCGCCGAAAACGGCTACGCGCCGATCGTCATCGAGCGCGGCGCCGACGTGGAAAAACGCCGGGCGGCGGTTGAAAAATTCTATGAAACCAAGGTCCTCGACCCCGCGACCAACGTCCAGTTCGGCGCGGGCGGCGCGGGAACCTTTTCGGACGGCAAGCTCGTCACCCGGATCAACGATCCGAAGTGCCGTTACGTCCTCGAACGGTTTGCCGGGTTCGGCGCACCGAAGGAGATCCTGACCGAGGCGAAGCCTCACGTCGGCACCGACCGTCTGCTTACGGTCGTCGCAGGCATCCGCGATAAGATCCGCTCGCTTGGCGGGGAGGTGCTGTTTGAAACGAAAATGCTCTCGCTGAAAAAGAGCGGCGGCAGAGTGACCGGCGTCGTGACCGACCGGGGAGAGATCCCGGCGGGCGCCGTCATCCTCGCGCTCGGACACAGCGCGAGAGACACCGCGGCGGAGCTGATCTCCTCCGGCTTTACGCTGATCCCCAAGCCCTTTTCTGTCGGCGTCCGGATCGAGCATCTGCAAGCCGATATCGACCGTGCCATGTACGGCTCCTTTGCCGGGAAAATGGCGAAATACGGTCTGAAGCACGCCGAATACACGCTTTCCCGCCGCGAAGGCGAGGATTGCGTTTACACCTTCTGTATGTGTCCCGGCGGCGAGGTCGTCGCCGCGGCGTCCGAGGAAGGGGGCGTCGTCACGAACGGCATGAGCCGCTTCGCGCGCGACGGAAAGAACGCCAACGCCGCCGTCGCGGTCGCGGTCACCTCCCCCGACCCGGTGGAATTCCAACGCTCTCTCGAACGCGCCGCCTTCCGGATGGGAGGCGGGGATTACCGCGCCCCGGCGCAGACGGTGGGGGATTTCCTCTCCGGAAAGCACGGGACCGCGCCCTCCCGCGTTCAGCCGACCTATATGGGCGGCAACGTCGCCCTCTGCGATCTTCACGCGCTGTTTCCGCAGAAGATCACCTCCATGCTTGAAAAGGGGCTGCGCGATTTTGACCGGAGGATCAAAGGCTTCGCCTCTCCCGACGCGGTCCTGACCGCCGCCGAGACGCGTACCTCCTCCCCGCTCCGCATGACCCGCGAGCCCGGGACGCTGACCGCCCCCGGCTTTGAAAACCTCTATCCCTGCGGGGAAGGCGCCGGTTACGCCGGCGGTATCACGAGCGCCGCCGTCGACGGCATCGCCTGCGCCCTTGCGCTGATGAAGGTGTTCGGGCAGAAAAAATAATTTCGTTATCTCACAGAGTGCTTTGATTCACTCAGACAGATAAAAACGACCGCTCCGGCGGTCCGCGCGGGCACGGAAGAGAAGACCCGCGGAAAAATGAATTCAGAAAAGAGAACATCCTCATGGCAAAATATCAGAAATGGGCGGTCCCGCCGAAAGAGCGGGAAGAAGACGCCGCGGTCCGGGAAATTGCCCGGGAGCTGAACGTCCTGCCCCTTACGGCACGGCTGCTGTACGATCGCGGCTGCCGGACGGCAAAGGAAGCGCTCCGATTCATGAAGATCGAATCCGAATCCTTCCACGATCCGATGCTCCTTGCCGATATGGACCGTGCCTGCGACCGCGTGCTCGCGGCGCTTGACAGAAGGGAAAAGATCGTCATCTACGGCGACTACGACGTCGACGGCGTGACCTCGGTCTCGATCCTTTACCTCTACCTGAAGAGCAAGAACGCGCAGGTCGATTATTACATCCCCAGCCGCATCGGAGAGGGCTACGGGCTGAACACCGCCGCCATCGCCGAGCTTGCGGGCAAAGGCTTTTCTCTGATGATCACGGTCGATACCGGCGTCACGGCGGTGAACGAGATCGCCTACGCCGCCTCCCTCGGGATGGACACCGTCGTCACCGATCACCATACCTGTCCCGCCGTCCTGCCCGACGCGGCGGCGGTCGTCAACCCGAAGAGAGAGGATTCGGTCTATCCGTTCCCCGAACTCGCGGGCTGCGGGGTCACCTTCAAGCTGATCTCCGCCGTGGAATACCGTCTGGTCGCCCGCAGGGGACTGGATCCGGTCGCGGCGAACTATATGCGCCCCCTCTGCGAGGAATACGTCGATCTCGCGGCGCTCGGCACGGTGGCGGACGTGATGCCGCTGCGTGACGAGAACCGTCTGATCGTAAGCCTCGGGCTGAAAAAACTCTCCCGCTCCTCCCGCCCGGGCGTGCGCGCCCTGCTCGAACAGAACGCGGGAAACGGGAAAAAGGGAAGCGTCAAGGTCACCTCCTCCACGGTCGGCTATACCCTCGCGCCGAGGATCAACGCTGCCGGAAGGATCGGACACGCCTCCCGCGCGGTCGAGCTCTTCCTCACCTCCTCGGAGACCGAGGGCGAAACGATCGCCGCAGAGCTTTCCGAGATCAACCGCGAAAGACAGCGTCAGGAAAACGAGATCATGGAGGAAGCGCTTTCCATGATCGCCGAGAGCGGCGATACCGGAGAGAACGGGATGCTCATCCTCGACAGCAACAAGTGGCATCACGGTGTGATCGGGATCGTTTCCTCCCGCCTCACCGAGCAGTTCCACACCCCCTCGATCCTCATCACCTTTGACGGCGATATCGGCAAGGGCTCCGGACGCAGCATTCCCGGGATGGATCTCGTTGAGGCGCTCGCCTCCTGCTCCGACCTGCTTCTGAAATTCGGCGGGCACGAGCTTGCCGCCGGTCTTTCGATCGAGCGGAAGAACCTGCCCGAATTCGTCCGCCGTATGAACGAATACGCCCGTACGCATCTGACCGAAAGCGACCGCGAGACCGTTCTTGCCCTCGACGCCGAGGTGGATGCCGGGGAGCTGACCCTCGCGCAGGCGAAGGAGCTTTACTATCTCGAGCCCTACGGCGTCTCAAATCCTGTCCCGCTCTTCTGCCTGAAGGACGCCGTGATCACCGAGCTTGTCCCGATCGGGGGCGGCAGGCATTCGCGCGTCACGCTCCGTAAGGACGGACAGTTCCTTTCCGCCGTCTGGTTCGGCGCCTCGGTCGGCAAGATCGACTACTGCGCCGGCGACCGCGTGGACGCCGCCTTTGAGCTCGGCGTGAACGAGTTCCGGGGCGAGCAGAACGCGCAGCTCATCATCCGCGATATCCGTCACGCCGCCGATTACGTTTCGGTCCACAAAGAGGAGCTGAAGCGGTACGGCGCCGTGATCGGGAACGATACTATCCCGCTCGAGTGGGACGCTCTGCCCACGAGAAGCGATTTCGCCGCCGTTTACGTCCGTCTCCGCCGTGAGACCGCCGGACAGGAAGGGACCTTCTTCCTGCACCGTCTGCTTGCCGATCCCGCGCTCGCGCCGCTCGGTTACGTCAAGTTCCGCGTCGTGCTCGACGTGCTCCGGGAGACCGGTATTCTCGAAGCCGAACCGGTGACCGACGGCTCGGTCACCTGCACGGAGGGAGAATGCTTCCGGTTCCGCGTGATCCCCACCCGGGACAAGGTGAACCTCGAACGGTCGGAGATCTTCCGCTCGCTCAAGCGGCGTCTTGCCGAATGAATCCCCAAGAAAGGAAATATTGACCCATGTGTGCTGCGGAAACCGGCGACGTCACCGGTTTTGATACGCTGATGCTTGCCATCGGGAAATCGGGCAAGCATTACGATATTGAAAAGATCACCCGCGCCTACGAATACGCGAAGGCGCTTCACGAGGGGCAGTTCCGCGTCAGCGGCGAGCCCTATATCACCCATCCGGTCGCGGTCGCCGAGATCGTGACCACCCTCGGTCTCGATACCGATTCGATCTGCGCCGCGCTGCTCCACGATACCGTGGAGGACTGCGGGACGAAGGTGAACCTGAACGAGATCGAAAACCGCTTCGGCTCCGAGGTGGCGATGCTGGTCGACGGGCTGACCAAGCTCGTGCAGATCCCCTTTGAAAACAAAGAGGAGGAGCACATCGAGAACCTGCGCAAGATGCTGCTCGCGATGTCGAAGGACGTCAGGGTCATCTTCATCAAGCTCTGCGACCGCCTCCACAATATGCGTACCCTCGGCGTCAAAAAGGATGAAAAACGCCGTTCCACCGCGCTCGAAACGATGCACGTCTACGCGCCTTTGGCGCACCGTCTCGGTATTCAGCGCATCAAGCAGGAACTGGAAAATCTGTCTCTGAGTTACCTCGACCCGATCGGATACGGGGAGGTCAGCGCGGATATCGAGCGGAAATACGGCGCGAGCCGCGACTTCATCGAAAGCGCACGCGCCACGGTCGCCGACAAGCTGACCGACGCGGGCATCAGCTTTTCGCTGGAGGGCCGCGTTAAGTCGGTCTACTCGATCTACCGCAAGATGTATCAGCAGAACAAGAGCTTCGACGAGATCTACGACTTCTACGCCCTCCGCGTCATCGTCGATACCGAGGCGGAATGCTATACCGTGCTCGGTCTGATCCACGATATGTTCAAGATGGTGCCGGGCAGATTCAAGGACTATATCTCCACGCCGAAGCCGAATATGTACCGTTCGCTCCATACCACCGTCATGGGGCGCAACGCGACCCCCTTCGAGGTGCAGATCCGCACCTGGGAAATGCACCACATCGCCGAATACGGCGTCTGCGCACACTGGAAATACAAGTCGGGCGTGACCGAGAGCAAGGACGAGCTGGATCAGAAGCTCCAGTGGATCGCCAAGCTGATCGACACCGAGGACGACACCCGCGATCCCGACGAGTTCATGCAGGCGCTGAAGATCGATATGCTCCACGACGACACCTTCGTGTTCACGCCGAAGGGCGATATCATCACGCTGCCGCAGGGCTCCACCGTCATCGACTTTGCCTATGCGATCCATTCCGCGGTCGGCAACAAGATGGTCGGTGCGAAGATCAACGGTATGATCGTTCCGATCGACCGCGTCCCGCAGAACGGCGAGATCGTCGAGATCTTGACCTCCTCCGCTTCTCGCGGTCCGAGCCGTGACTGGCTCAAGATCGTCAAAACGAGCGAGGCAAAGACCAAGATCCGTCAGTGGTTCAAGAAGGAAATGCGCGCCGAGAACATCGCCTACGGCAAGGCGGAGACCGACCGCGAGTTCCGCAAATACGGAAAAGCCCTTACCGAAGCGCAGAAGACCGAGATCCTCGGCAACGTCGCAAAGCGCATCGGCATTCAGTCCGCCGAGGACATCCTGAACGTGATCGGCTACGGCGGTCTGACCGTCACGAAGATCGCCTCCAAGATGAAGGACGAGATCGACCGCGTCGCCCGCGCCGAGGAGGAAGTTCCGGCGCCGGTCGAGGTCAGCGAGGTCGAGACCGTTCCGGTCACCCGCCGCAAAAACGCGGGCGGCGTTATCGTGGACGGCGTGGACGGCTGCTCAGTCAAGTTCGCCAAGTGCTGCAACCCGCTGCCGGGCGACGGAATCGTCGGCTTCATCACGAAGGGCTACGGTATCTCGATCCACAAGACCGACTGCGTCAACGTCGCCGAGCACCGGAAGGATCCCGAAATGGCGGACCGCTTCGTCAAGGCATTCTGGGAGAACACCGGCGATCCCGCCTCCGAACCCGATTTCGAGGCGAACCTCACGATCGTCGCTTCGCCCGATCTCCGTCTCATCGCCGATATTACGATGGTGCTTGCCGATATGCACGTCGCGCTCCATCAGATCTCGACGCACAAGCAGAACGAGTCGACCGTTATCGTCCGCATCGCGGTCGGATGCCGCAACCTCGACCACGTCCGCTCCATTTCCTCCCGCCTCCGTTCGATCCCGAACGTCGAGAGCGTGACGAGAGCGTAAGGGGGAACGGGATTTGATCGCTGTCATTCAGAGAGTGACCGCCGCCTCCTGCGTCGTGGACGGAGAAACCGTCGGACGGTGCGGGAACGGACTGATGGTCCTCCTCGGCGTGAAAGCCGGGGATTCGGAAGAGGACGGCAGACTGCTCGCCGCGAAGATCGCAAAGCTCCGTATTTTTACCGACGAAAACGGAAAAATGAATCTGTCGGTCAACGATATCGGCGGCGGCGCGCTCGTCGTCTCCAATTTCACGCTGCTCGCGAATTACGCGCACGGCAACCGTCCGGATTATCTGAACGCCGAAAAACCCGAACGCGCAAAAGCGCTTTATCTCGGTTTCGCTTCTCTCCTCAGGGAAGCGCTCGTTTCCCACGCGGTCGGAGAGGGCGTTTTCGGCGCGGATATGCACCTCACGATCGAAAACGACGGTCCCGTCACGATCGTGATGGACTCGGAGATCCTGAAGGGATAATTGAAAATTGAAAATGGAAAACGGAAAATGGAAATGAAAAGGCGGGCTGACGCCGCACGATGAATTCCCCCGTTCCGCAGGGGCGGCCATCGGTCGCCCGCCGCGCGGAATTTCCGTTTTCCGAAAAATATGCCTTCCGAAAGGAATCCGCCGGAAAGGCGGAACATAGATATGAAATTAGTCATCAAAGGGGATCTGAACCCCTCCTACGCCCAGCAGCTCTGTCTGATCTTTTTCCCGGGCGAAAAATTTTCGGAGCACGAGGAACGCGTCCCCGGGGAACCGACCGCGACCTTCACCGTGACCGACAAGGGCGACCGCGTCAGCGCGCGCGCCGTGATCCGCTATCAGGGCAAGAAAACCGAGGCGACCCATACCGAGCAGACCGCAAAATGGGAGACCTCCAAAAAGGCTTCCCGCATCGCCGCGGGCGTCGCGATGCTCGGCGCGGGCTCAAAAATGTTTGACAGTACGCCCCCTTGGGGCATTCTGACCGGGGTCCGTCCCGCAAAGCTGGCGCTTGCCGCTTTGGAAAAGCACGGGGACCGCGAGGACGTGATCCGCGAGCTGATGAAGGAGTATTTCGTCTCCCCGAAGAAGGCGGCGCTCGTCACCGACGTCGCGATCCACGAGGCGGATATCGTGAAGAAATACGGAGAGGGGACCTGCTCGCTCTATATCTCGATCCCCTTCTGCCCGACCCGCTGCGCCTACTGCTCCTTCATTTCCTACGCGACCAAGCGTCTGCTTTCGCTCATTCCCGAATACATCGTCCGCCTGAAGAGCGACCTCGACCGCATTTTCAAGGTCATCGAGGCGTCGGGGAAGCGTCTCGTCACCGTCTATATCGGCGGCGGTACCCCGACCATCCTGAACGAGGAACAGCTCGAGGATCTGCTTTCCGCGGTCGATTCCCATCTGAAAAACCTGTCCGAGCCTCTGCTTGAATACACGGTGGAGGCGGGCAGACCGGATACGATCACGGCGGAAAAGCTCGCCATCGCCGTCCGTCACGGAGTGACCCGCGTCTCGATCAATCCGCAGACCCTCTCGGACGACGTTCTCCGCGCCATCGGCAGACGCCACACGGCGGAGGATTTCTTCCGCGCCTTTGCTTTGGCAAAGGAGAGCGGCATCCCGCATATCAACACCGACCTCATCGCCGGGCTCCCGGGCGACACCTTCCGTTCCTTCTCGGATACGGTCGACCGTATCGCCGCGCTCGAGCCGGACAATATCACCGTACATACCTTCTGCGTCAAGAAATCGGCGGATATCCTTTCCTCCGGCGTCCCGATCTATTCCCGCACCGGGACCGAGACCGGGAAATGCGTCGATTATTCCCAGCTTTCCGCCGCGGCGCACGGGTACGTTCCCTATGATATCGACCGTCAGAAAAATTCCCTCGGCAACTTTGAAAACGTCGGCTTCGCCAAGCCGGGCGCCGAGGGCTACTACAACATCTTCATTATGGAGGAGATCCACGATATCTACGCCATCGGCGCGGGCGCGGTCACGAAGCTGGTCGACCGGGCAAACAACCGCATCGAGCGGATCTTTATGCCGAAATACCCCTACGAATACCTTTCGATGGAAGATATCGACGGCGTTTTCGCCAAAATGAAGCTGCAATGACAGAAAGCAGGCTTTTATGATCAAAACAGTACTCTATTCCTTCGATTCCGAACGGTCGAGACAGATCGCGGTCACCCGCGCGGAGAGTAATTTCCGTTCCGCGCTGAACCGCACCGCGCGCCGCATCGAGGCGTACCGACCGCGCGTCATCACCCTGTCGGGTCCCTCCTGCTCGGGCAAGACGACCACGGCGGATACGATCATTACCCGTCTTACCGAGGGCGGGATGCGGGTCAGACAGATCTCCATCGACGATTTCTACCGTGAAAACACCACCGGACGCAACTACACCGACGAGGAAAAGAAAAAACAGGACTGGGAGACCTTCGCCTCGATCGACGGGGAATATCTCTCGGCGTTCATTTCGGGTCTGCTCGGCGGGGAAAAGGTCGAGCGTCCGATCTACGATTTTTCGGTGAACCGCCGTATTTCCTTTGAAACGATCGATCCCGGGGATTACGACGTCTTCCTCTTCGAGGGGATCCAGGCGCTCTATCCCGAGGTCACCGCCATGTTCGGCAAAAATCGCTTCAAGAGCGTCTTCATCAGCGTCGCCTCCGACCTGAACGTCAACGGCATCCCCTTCACCGGGCGGGAGCTTCGCTTCCTGCGCCGTCTCGTGCGCGATTACCGGACGCGCGGTGCCTCCGCCGAGCTGACCTTCAGTATGTGGGATAGAGTCGTGGACAACGAGGTGAGAAACATCGAGCCCTATTCCCCCGCCGTCGATATGCACCTGAACTCGATGATGCCCTACGAGCCCTGCGTGATCAGGGACGAGGCGCTTTCTCTCCTCTCGATGATCGGAAAGGACAGCGAATGGTATCCGAAGGCGCGCTCCCTCGCGGAGCGTCTGGAACCGCTGCCCGAGCTGGACAACGGTTACGTTCCGGAGGATTCGGTCTTCCGGGAGTTTATCGGAAAGGATTAAAGCTTTCAGTTTGAAGAAAAGGACGAAAGACCAATGAATATGCTGTTTCGGCACGCGCTGATCCCCGGCCTCGGACGGAAGGACGTGCGCGTGGAAGGAAAAAAGATCACCGATATCGCGGAGCCGCTTTCGCTGACCGCGAAGAAGGGGGAGCGGACGGTCGACTGCGATCACCGTCTGATGGTCCCCGGGCTTTACAATCTTCACACCCACGCCGCGATGAACCTCTTCCGCGGCTACGGCGAGGATCTCCCGCTCGACCGCTGGCTGAACGAGAAAATCCTCCCCGCGGAGGACAAACTGACGGGCAGCGCCGTCTATACCGGCACGTCCGTCGCCTTTGCCGAGATGCTCCGCACCGGCACGGTCTCCTGCTCGGATATGTATTTCTTCTCGGAGGACGTCGTCCGTGCCGCGCTCGATACCGGCATCAAGATGAATATCGGGCGTTCGCTCGTCTCCTTTGACGAAAACGCCGATTTTTCGAAGGACGCCCGTTTCCTCGAATCCCGCCGTGTCTACGAAAAATACAACGGCGCGGGAGAGGGACAGGTCCTCGTCGAAATGTGTCTCCACGCCGAATACTCGAACGTGGAAGCGGGCGTGCGCGAGGTCGCCGCGATGGCGAAGGAATACGGCGCGCCGATCATGCTCCACCTCTCCGAGACCGAAAAGGAGCAGAACGAGGGCATCGCCCGCCGCGGTATGACCCCGCTTGCCTTCTTTGAAAAATGCGGCGTGCTCGATTCCCGCGTTTCGGCGGCGCACTGCGTCTGGGTCTCCGACGAGGATATCGCGCTGATGGCGGAAAAAGGCGTCACGGCGGTCCACAACCCCTGCTCGAACCTCAAGCTCGGCAGCGGCGTGATGCCCTACGGCAAGCTGCGCGCCGCCGGGGTCAACGTCGCGCTCGGTACCGACGGCTCCGCCTCGAACAACACCCTCGATATGTTCAAGGAAATGTACACGGCTTCCATCCTTCATAAAGGCTTTACCCGCCGCCCGACCGACTACACCGCCTCGGAATTCCTGAAAATGGCGACCGAAAACGGCGCGAAGGCGCAGGGCAGGGAAGACTGCGGGAAGATCGCCGTCGGTTACGATGCCGATATCGTTCTGCTTGACACCGACGCCGAAAACGTGATGCCGGTCTACGATCCCTACGCCGCCGCCGTTTACGCCGCGAAGGGCGAAAACGTGAAGATGACGGTGGTCGCCGGGCGCGTCCTCTATGAAAACGGGGAATATACGACGATCGACATCGAAAAACTGAAAGCCGATATGAGGAACGAATGTGAAAACATCTGCCAAAAAATCTGTTAATCTCGTCTTTGCGGGCGCGCTGATCCTCACGCTCGGCAATCTGCTCGTCAAGGTGATCGGCGCGCTGCTCAAGGTCCCGCTCCAGCACAGCCTCGGCGACGACGGGATGGCGTATTACAACGTCGCAAACAAGCTGTACGTCCTGCTCTTCACGATCTCGACGGCGGGGCTTCCGACGGCGCTCGCGCTGATGACCTCCCGTGCCCGCGCGCAGGGCAACCTGAAGGAAGCAAAAAAGATCTTCCGCGTCGCCCTTATCTTCTTCTGTGCGGTCGGTCTTCTCGGAACGCTTCTGATGATGCTCTTCTGCCGTCCGCTTGCCTCCTCCTACAAGGGACTTGATGACGCGTGGCTCGCGATTCTGCTGATCGCGCCGACCGTGGTGCTCATCAGCGTGTCCTCCGCCTTCCGCGGTTATTATCAGGGGTATCAGCACATGATCCCGACCGCGGTCTCCGAGATCATCGAGGCGGTCTGCAAGCTCTCTATCGGTCTCGGCTTCGCCAATTACGCGATCTCGAAGGGGTATCCGCTCTGGAGGGTCGCCGCGTACTCGGTCGTCGGTCTGACGGTCGGCGTCGCACTCGGCATGGTCTTCCTTATCGTTTACCGCTTCTTCTTCAACGAAAAAGTATATAACGCCGAATACATGCGTCCCGGCTGGGAAAAGATGCCGGTCTCGGACACGAAAAAGATCGTGATCGATCTGCTGCTCGTCTGCGTGCCGATCACGCTTTCCTCTTCTGTTATGAGCCTGACCGACGTCTTCGACGGGATGATCGTGAACGGCCGCCTCGCCTCGATCGGCTACGACGAAAATGCGATCCGCACGGTCACCGGCAACTATGAGACGCTTGCTCTGACGATGTTCAAGCTCCCGCCCACTCTGATCGCCCCGATCACGGCGGCGATCGTTCCGCACCTCAGCGCCCTCGTTTCCTCCGACAGAAAAACAGAGGTGATA
Source organism: Lachnospiraceae bacterium (assembly GCA_024404495.1). GTDB lineage: Bacteria > Bacillota > Clostridia > Oscillospirales > CAG-272 > CAKRZE01. The sequence continues at coordinate 59,947 of JAKSPT010000006.1, read as the reverse complement.
ACGACGATGGACAGCTCGCTCCGCGTCGTTTCGATGATCGCGATGCCCTGCGCCATCGGGCTTTCGGCGCTCTCCTATCCGATCCTCTCCCTGCTGTTCAACGACAGCTCGTCCCGAATGGCGGCGCCCCTGCTCTCGGTCGTTTCGATCGCCATCATCTTCCTCGGCGTCGTTTCGATCACCGGCGCGATCCTGCAGGCACACCGCCACCAGTGGATCCCGATCGTCTCGATGGCGGCGGGAGGTTTCGTCAAACTGATCTCCTCCTTCATTCTGGTCGGTATTCCGTCGGTCGGGATGATGGGTTCCCCGATCTCCACCGTCCTCTGCTATCTGACCATAATGATCGTGAACTTCCTGTTTATCAAAAAACTGCTGAATTATACGCCGGATCTCCGCAGCATTTTCCTTGCGCCCCTGCTTTCCGCGACCCTCTGCGGGTTTGCCGCGCTCGGCGCGAATAAGCTCTGGGAGATCGTTCTCCCGGGCAGAGCGGTGAAGGTCGGCACCCTCGTTTCGATCGCCGCGGCGGGCGTTGTCTACGTCGTCGCCCTCTTCCTGCTGCGCGGCATCCGCAAGAGCGATATCCTTCTGCTCCCGAAGGGACAGCAGATCTACCGCCTCCTCTGCCGCGTGCATCTGATGAAAGAGGAAACGGTATGAATCCCGAAGCGAAAAAGATCGCGGAAAAGAAAGGCAAATACACGGTCGACGATCTGCGCGCCGTGATGCGCCTCCTCCGCTCGCCGGAGGGCTGCCCGTGGGACCGCGAACAGACCCACGAAAGCATCCGGAAGAACCTGATCGAGGAAGCGTACGAGGCGGCGGAAGCGATCGACCTCTCCTCGCCGGAAATGCTCCGCGAGGAGCTCGGGGACCTGCTTCTTCAGGTCGTTTACCACACCTGCATGGCGGAAGAGGAGGGGACCTTCTCCTTTGAAGACGCCGCCGACGAGGTGACCCGCAAGATGATTTCCCGTCACCCGCATATTTTCGGAGAGCTGACCCTTTCCACCTCTGCCGAGGTTTCGGAAATGTGGGAAAAGGTCAAAGCCGAGACCAAGCACCGCGAGACGCCCGGTGAGGTGCTCGACGCGGTCGCAAAGACGCTTCCCGCGCTGATGCGCGCCGAAAAGATCGCGAAAAAGGCGAAAAAAGCGTCCGTCCCGTTTCCCGTGGAGCCCGACGCCTCGTTTGAGGACGCGGACGGGCTTGCCCGCCGTCTTCTGGCGCTTGCCGCCGGGGCGCAGGAAAAGGGGATCGACGCCGAGGAGGCGCTCTCCTCGTATCTGACCCGTTATACCGATACCGTACTGGAAAACGAAAAGAACCGGAATTGAATCTGAAAGGAACGTAACCGAAATGACAAAAGCCGAACTGATCCACGCAGCCTCTAAAACGACCGGAATGAAGAAAAAGGACGCCGAAGCCGTCGTTGAAGCGGTCTTTGCCGCAATGACCGAAGCCCTGCGGAACGGCGAAAAGGTCACGGTCGCCGGATTCGGCTCCTTCAGCGTGAAGGACCGCGCCGGACACATGGGCAGAAATCCCTTCACCGGGGAGGATATGATGATCGCCGCCAGCCGCCGCGTCACCTTTACGCCCGGCAAGAACCTCAAAAGCGGCGGGGAGTCCGACGAGGACTGAACCGCCCGAAAGGAAACGACAATGCGTCTTGACAAATATCTGAAGGTTTCCCGCATCATCAAGCGCCGCACGGTTGCGAACGAGGCGTGCGACACGTCGCACGTCACGGTCAACGGACGCCCTGCGAAGGCGTCCTGCGACGTGAAGGCGGGGGATATCATCGAGATCACCTTCGGCGAACGCACGATGAAGGTGCGCGTCCTCTCGACCGCCGAGCACGTCGGCAAGGCAGAGGCGGCAGACCTCTACGAAGCGATCGTCTGATCTCCCTCTTTCATAATTTCTTCCTTTCTTTCATATATTCGGGTATCATCCGAAAAAAGGAAGGGAAGAAAGAAAAATGAACGAAAAACCGACCGCGTCCGGTCGTCCGCACGCACTCCGCCTTGACGACAGAAGCAGCCTGTATCTCACCGGCGTCGTTGACGTCTGCGGCTTTGACGAGACCTCGATCCTCATCCGCCTCGACGGGTATCTTCTGTCGGTGGACGGGGAAGAGCTCCGCATCCTCGGACTGAACGTCGAGGGCGGGGAAATGACGGTCACGGGAACGATCAACGGGCTGAACTACGTCCGCGACGGAAAAGGGACGAAAAACGGCGAAAAGAAGAGCCTCCTTTCGGGGCTGTTCCGCTGATGTTCATTTCACAGAACACCTACGGGCGGTATCTGATCCTGTCCGCGGCGGCGGGCGTGCTCCTCTCCCTGCTCTGGGACGGATTCCGGATCCTCCATCTCGCGACCGGAAAACGCCGCAGCGATCCGCCCCGTCTCGTCTCGCTTTTCTGCGGCGACCTTCTGTTTGCGCTGATCTCCGCCGTGACGATGATCCTCCTGACCTATTACGCGAATTACGGACGCTTCCGTTGGTTCGCCTTTGCGGCGGCAGGGATCGGATTCGTTTCGTGGCGGGTGACGGGCGGCAGGCTCCTTATGGCGTGTGCCGAGCGGCTGATTATGCTGACCCTCGCGCTGCTCCGTTTCCTTTTCCGCCCCTTCGCCCTGCTTTTCGGGCGGATACGGAAAAAGCTGACGGAGGTATCCCGGCGCGTATCGTCCCGGAAAACGCTGAAAAAGCATCTCAAAATCGTAAATAATCGCTTTTCTCTGACCGGAAAGCGTCGAAAAAGATCAAAAAAGGAAAGCAAAACGGTATGAAATTAAGCGGAAGACTGAATATTTTCATGAAGCTCGCGGTTTTCGTTTTCGTCTGCTTCTGCATCATCAACATCTTCAAGCTTCAGCTTGAATTTGACGATCTGAAAAAGCAGCGGGACATCCTGCAGGCAAAAAAGGACGACCTCGAGGACAGCATCGAGGAAATGCAGGACGAGCTTTCCAAGCCTCTCGACGAGGAAGCGATCATGGACATCGCGCGGGATAACGGCTACTGTCTCCCCGGCGACATCGTGATCTTCAACGACAGATAAAAGAACGGACGTCAAAATGAACCATACCAAAGAAACCCTTCCCGGGAATCCCGAAAAAACGGCGGAAGCCTCCGATCCGTCGCAGACCGCATCGCAGTCTGCGCCGCAGGCTGCGACGCAGACCCCTGCCGCGGAGCCTGCTCCCGCGCCCCGCAAAGCCGGTAAGACCGGTAAGAACAAAAGCAAACGCGGCAAAAGGAACACCGCGATCAGCGTGCTTTCGATCCTTTCGCTCGTTTTAGCCGCGCTTTTCGTCACGAGCACCGTGACGGCGGGGCTGCTTCTCCGTTCGCTGAAGGCGAAGGAGGACGAGCTTGCCTCCCTCCGTTCCGATCACGCGCGCGAGCTCCGCGACGCGCAGAACGACAAAGAAGAAGCGCTTTCGCAGGCGATCGGGCTGACCGGACGTCTCGAAGTGCTTGAAAACGAGCTTGCGGGGCTGAAAACCGAACTGACCGCGCTCACCGCCGAGCGCGACGAACTGAAAAAAACGCTCGAAGACACCGACCCGATCCACGAACAGCTCAACGCGAGGATCGCCGAGCTTGAGCGTCTTTCGGCGGACAAGCAGTCCGAGATCGACGCGCTGACCGAACGTCTGAATAACTCCCCCGCCGGAAAGCTCGGGCTTCTTTCGCTCGGCGAGCTGGTACGCAGCGCGCCGAAACGGATCGAGCAGATCACCGAAACCGGGGCGGACGGATTTCCCGTCGTCCGCGAAGCGGAGGTGACGCCCGCCGTCGCGCTGTATTACGCGGATCTGACCGCCGGGTATTCGATCTCCTACGGCGAGGAGCTTCCCTTTGCCTCCGGCGATCTCCGTCAGCTCGCGCAGGCGCTCGCTCTTCTCGAAACCGAATGGGATTCGCTTTCCGGAACCTATACTTACGATCCCTCTCACGAGGTTCACGGCAGCGGCATTCTGAAATCCAAGCCTGCCGGGACAGAGTTTTCCCGTCTTGACCTGATCGACCTCGTCCTCCGTTACAACGACGCGACCGCCTCCCACGTTCTTTCCCTGATCTACGGGGACGAAAAGACCGACGTGCTTCTTTCCTCCCTCGGCATCGGCTCTCTTACCGAAACCGTTACGCTGAAAGACGCCGTCCTTCTATGGCAGGAGGTCTGGCGCGTCCTCTGCTCCGCCGAGCCGTATTCCGACCCTCTCCGCGTCTCGCTTTGCGGCGCCGTGACCTCCGGAATGTCCTCTCTCCTCCCCTCCGGCACCGTTCTTCACCGCTATACGCTCGCGACCGGCGCCTATCACGATATGGGCATCGTCACCGAGCCCTCTTCGCCCTATCTCCTTATCGTTATGACCGATATGGGCTACGCGACCGACGAGGTCGTCTCCTACGTCTCCTCCCTCGAAACCGAAGCCGTCCGTGTCGGCTCCCTGTTCGCGGAGTAACGGGGACGCGGGGACGCGATGTCCTTTCTTGCCAAGAAAGGACCAAAGAGGCATAAGGGGTAAATCATAACCGGGTACCTTCGTATGAAGCGTGCGTTTCGCGATTGTGCCGTCCCGGACTGTATCCGTTCGCCCCGGGTTTCTCCGCATTGCGTGCTGCTGCCCGGTGGTTCGCATAGCGTCGTGTTCGCCTCAAGTGCAGCAAAGGAAAAGCAACAGCTATAGGAAAAGTCGCCCCCGTGACCGTCAGCATCGGTCGCGGGGACGTCTGCGTTTTCTGACATTTTAAGACTTAAGGCTTTAGGCTTAAGACGAAAAACATCAAACTTAAAGCTCAAAACTCTCTCCCCCGCTTGCATTTTCCCTCGCGGTCGTGTATAATGAAGAAAATACCGGACGCGGTCCGGGAAACTCTCCGGAGGTTCTGCGATGATGAACGAACCCAACTACCGGCGGACGCGGTTCGCGTGCTTTTACGCCTACCTTGCGATGTCGTCGGTCTTCACCCTGCCGCCGCTTCTTTTCGTGACCTTTCACGAGACCTACGGCATTTCCTACACGCTCCTCGGGACGCTGGTCCTCATCAATTTTCTGACCCAGCTTTCGATCGACCTGATCTTCTCCTTCTTCCCGGAAAAGTTCAATATCAAATGGACGGTGCGTCTGATGCCGCTTCTGACCGGGATCGGTCTGACGGTCTACGCGCTCTCGCCCCTTCTGTTCCCCTCACGTCCCTTCCTCGGGCTTGCGATCGGAACGGTGATCTTCTCGGTCGCGGCGGGGCTCTGCGAGGTTCTGATCTCTCCCGTCGTCGCGGCGATCCCCTCCGAGCATCCCGACCGTGATATGAGCCTGCTCCACTCGCTCTACGGCTGGGGCGTCGTTTCCAACGTCGTTCTCGCCACGCTGTTTTTCAGGATCTTCGGCACGGCGAACTGGCAGTATCATACTCTTTTCCTTGCCGTTCTGCCTCTGATCGCGTCGGTTCTGTTCTTCCTCTCGCCGATCCCGCCGATGAACACCTCCACCCCCGCGGTGAAGGGCGCCGCGAAGCGGACGACCGGCATTTTCCTCTGCTTCGTCTGCATTTTCCTCGGCAGTGCCTCCGAGAACGCGATGACCAACTGGATCTCCGGCTATATGGAAAACGCCCTGCACATTCCGAAGGCGGCGGGCGACATTCTCGGCATGGCGGTCTTTGCGCTTCTGCTCGCCTCCTGCCGCACCCTCTACGCGAAATACGGAAAAAATATCCTGAACACGCTTCTGTTCAGCATGGCGGGCGCCGCCGTCTTCTACATCGTCGTGGGCAGCGTGACGAACACGATTGTTTCCTTCCTCGCCTGCGTCCTGATCGGCTTCTGCACCTCGATGCTCTGGCCGGGCACGCTGATCCTGATGGAAGAAAAGATCCCCGATCCCGGCGTTGCCGCCTACGCTTTGATGGCGGCGGGCGGTGATTTCGGCGCCTCGGTCGCGCCCCAGCTTCTCGGCGTCATCGTCGACAAGGTCAAGGTCACCGATTTTGCCCTGAACCTCAGCGCCACGCGCGGTATGACCCCCGACGAGGTCGGTCTCCGCGTCGGTGTACTGATCGCGGCGGTCTTCCCGCTCATCGGCACCGTGCTTCTGCTCTTCGTAAAACGGTATTTCTCGAAACAGGAAAAAGAAACCGTCGGATAATCCATGAAAATGCGCCGCTTTTTTCCCGTTTTCTCTTGACGGGAAAAGAGCGGCGTGCTATAATAGTAACACAATCAAATCGCGTCACACGGTTCCGGCTCTGCCGGATCAGGGGGAAGTTCGGTGAAATTCCGTCGCAACCGCCATTACCGTGATCGGCTGTTTGTTATTGAACTGCCGTCAGTCGGAATACCTGCCGTGAGGACCCGGTCGCCGGGTAAAACCGGAACATTTTTGGGAGACGAAGAATGCAGCCGATCTTTCGCGCAGGAAATGCGCCTTATCGGGCATTCTTCCACCGCTGAAAAAGACGCTGCGTTTTTGCTTTCCCGGCAAAAACGCTTTTTTGTTTGGAGGGAACATGGAAGAAAAGCAGAAATACGCGGCGGAGGACTGCCTTGCGCTCCTTCGCGCGAAATCGGAAGCACTTTCCGAAGCCGGGGAAGCCCGTTATCCGAAGCGTTCGGATTTTTCACCCGAGGAGGTCTGCGCCATCAAGGCATTTTTCGGACCGTGGGGGCGCGCCCTCGAAGCCGCCGGCATCAAACCGCCGCGCGATTCCGACCGCGCCGAAAAGAACCGGGAAAAACGGATCCGCGCCAAACGGAACCGCCGTGAAGCGAAAAAACAAGAAAAGAAAGAGGATCAATCATGAAAAAAGCGTTTGCCTTCGTTCTGCTTGCCGTTCTGACCCTGCTTCTCTGTCTGCCCGTTTCCGCGGAAGAGATCACCGTCTTCGTTACCGTCGTAGACGGCACGCCCGTGCTTGCTTACCGCCCGGTCACCGTGACCGATGCCGATTCCGACGGCGCTCTGACCATCTCCGACGCGCTCGCCTGCGCCCACGCTGCCTACTGTCCCGCGGGTGCCTCCGGCTACGGCACCGAGCTGACCGCTTTCGGCATCTCGATGACGAAACTCTGGAACAAGGACAACGGCGGCGGCTACGGCTACTATCACAACGACGGCGCTCCGATGAGCCTTGCCGACCCGGTTTCCGACGGCGACCGCGTGACCGCCTTTCTCTATCGGGATATGAAATTCTACTCCGACACCTATGCCTTCTTCGATAAATACGAGGTGTCCGGCTCCGAAATCTCCCTTACTCTTTACACCGCCGGTTACGACGCCGACTGGAATCCCGTTACCTCCCCCGCCGCCGGGATGAGCATCCTCGTGGACGGCGTTCCTTCCGGCTTCGTGACCGGGGAAGACGGCAGGGTGACCCTCACCCTTGACGGCAAAGCCCACGAGATCACCGCCGAAAAAGCCGATACCGTCCTCGTGCCCCCCTACTGCCGCGTGCTTGCCTCCGATAATCCTTCGACCTTTGACTCCACGCCGGGTGTTATGATCCTCAGCATTTTGTGCGGGGGATGCGTGTTCTTTCTCGCCCGAGAAAGAACCAAAGAGGCATAAGGAGAACTTATCAATAAGTTCTTCGGGCAAAGCCTGTTTGAAGCCGGGAGAGATCATCTTCGGTGATCTTCCGCCCCGATCCGCCTCCCTCGGTGTCTCCGCATTGCGCGCTGCTACCCAGCGGTTCGCCTCGCGCAGTGTTCGCCTGCCGTGCGTAAAAGAAAAAGTAACCAACAGAACAAAAGACATCCCCGTGACCGTTCGCATCGGTCACGGGGATGTGTGCATTTATTTACTTGAAACTTAAAACTTAAAACTCGTTTTCCCATCAGTCCGCGTGCTCACGTTCGGCTTTCTCGGATTTTTCGTCCTTTTCTTCCTCTTCCGGAGGAAGGACGGTGATCTCCACCTCAAGGACGCGGGGCGGATCGACCGAGGTGACGCGCACCGAAAGATTCTTATATACGAAGACGCTTCCTTCTTCGGGGATCGCCTCCGCCATCTGCATGACCCAGCCGCCGACGGTCGAGACGCTTTCCAGCTCCTCATCCTCGTCGGGATCGAGCTCGAACAGCTCGAAGAGATCGTCGAGATCGGCGGAGCAGTCTACCTTGTAAACGCCTACCGACTCCATGTGGATCTTTTCATCGACCTCGTCGTGCTCGTCGTAGATCTCGCCGACAAGCTCTTCGAGGATATCCTCCATCGTCACGATGCCGACCGTACCGCCGAACTCGTCTGCGATGACAGCCATGTGCGCCTTATTTTTCTGCAGCAGACGCAGGGTGTCGCCCACCTTGCTCGAAAGGGTGATGAAAACGGGCGGGGTCAGATAATCGCCGATCGTGCCCTTGCCGCTTCTGAGCAGCTCGTAGAAATCCTTTTCGTGCAGGACGCCCACGATCTCGTCCACGGTCTCCCGGTAAACGGGGAGGCGGGAGTAACCGGACTCGCGGAAGGTCTTTTCGATCTCCTCGGAGCCGTCGTTTTCTTCGATGCCGACGATATTGACGCGGGGCGTATAGATATCGATCGCCTTGAGGTCGTTGAATTCGATCGCGGAGCGGATTAGCTCGCTTTCCTCCGCCTCGATGCCGCCGTCCTGCTCCGCCTCGTCCACGAGGGTCAGAAGCTCATCCTCCGAGATCGGAGGCTCCTCCTTGACGCGGAAGAACTTCTGCGTCAGCTTGTTGATGCCGGCGAAGAAGAGATTGACGGGGGTCAGAACGATCATAAAAACGCGGATGACCGGAGCCACGACCATCGTAAAGCGGTCGGGAGACTGCTTGGCGAGGCTTTTCGGGGTCACCTCTCCGAAGATCAGGACGACGACGGTGACGACAGCCGTTGCCACGGTGGCGCCGTTCTTTTCCAGTAAACCGATGAAGAAGACGGTCGCGATTGCGGAGAGCGAGATATTGACGAGGTTGTTCAGCACGAGGATCGTGGAGAGCAGGGAGTCGTACTTCTCGGAGAGCGCCATCACAAGCGCTGCGCGTTTATTGCCGTCCTCGGCGAGGGTCTTCATTCTCGCACGGTTCATCGCGGAGAACGCGGTCTCGGTTGCCGAGAAAAACGCGGAGAAAATGACCAGTACGGTCATCACGAGGATCGACGTTGTCGTACTCATCTGCGCATACCCCCCTCTTTCAAAAATGTCGGGGATGCGCTTACTTCGGGGTACGTTCGCCGTATCCAAAGGAGGTTGGTCCATGATATTCCTTTCCTGTTCCGTGTTTCGGAACGATATGAGTTGCCGTAGCAACAATAAGTTATCATAAATTATAACAAAAAAATGCGCGCTTGTCAATTCTTTTGCGCCCGAAAACGAAAAAAGAAGGGGCACTCTGTCGGTTTTTCCGACAAAAAGTGTCCCGAAAGTATTTTTTATTTGTCTTCGCCGTATTCGCTTGCGAAAAATTCAGCCGAATAGGGCAGGGTATGGGTCCACGCGATGAAGTCCTCTCTCCACTCCTTCAGGCGGTGGTTTTTGCGCTGACGGATCATAGCGAGGACGTTTTCGTAGTTGAGGGTGACGGTGCGGGTCTGACGGAAGGAGGAGGGAAGCTCCTGCTTCATGCAGCGGAACCACGCGTAATCCTTGGTCTCGTTATACTTCTGACGGAGCTCTTCGAGGTGCGCGATCACGGCGTCCCAATAGGGATTCTCGGAGTCGATCGGGTCGGTCTCGAACATATCCTTATTGATCGGGAATTTGCTCAGGGTGTGCATCGTGGAGGTGGAGTTTGCCGCAGTTCCGACCTTATAGGTATCGAATTCCGACCACCAGTAGATCGGCGCGGTGATATCCACGCAGACGAAGATCTGCCGTAAGAATTTGCGGTGCTCCGTCCCGCCCGAGATCAGGCGGCCGGCGAGTCCGAGGTCGTTTTCACCGACGATATAGTCCCCGTCCTCGTTGAAGGCGCTGTCGGATTTTGCCCAGGAATTGAGGGGGTTTCTCATGCCGCGGAGCGCGTTTTCGATATTATATACCGAGGTATGCTCGAATTTCATGCGGTTTTCCTCCATAAATTCTTTTTTGTTATATTTTACACGATATTTTCCGATTTTGCAAGAGGATAAAAGAAAAAACTGAAAATACTTGCAAAAGAACCCCGGTTATGCTATAATGAAACAAATATGCGAAAGGAATCCGAACGATGGAAGATTCTCAGAATTACGCCGAATATACCGTTGAGAAAAAGCTGGAGGGAAGCTACCGTCTGAAAAGAGCGCTTCTGAAGATCGCGCTCTGGCTGCCGCTCCCCATCATCTGCATCGTGTTCATTCTTCTCAATATTCCGATCTGGGTCATCCTGATCCCGGTCTATCCGCTGATCTGGATGAAGATCCTGAAGCCCTGCTTCTACCCCTACGTTTATATCGAATACGAATATCAGATCGTATCCGGGGAAATGCGCTTTGCCGAGATCCTCGGCAGATGCAAGCGCCGTGAAACGATCAATATCCGCATCTCCGATATGTCCATGATCGCGCCCTACCGTGACGAATACAAGGCAAAAGCGGACGCGCCCGATATCGAAAAGCGGTACTGCGCCGTTTCCTCGATGAGTGCCCCCGAGATCTACGTCGGCATTTTCGACGACGACGGGGTGAAATCCGCCGTCTTCTTCGAGCCGACCAACAAGGCGCTCGGTCTGCTCCGCTTCCACAACCGTCTCACCGTCGTGGAAAAGGTCCGCGTTTAAGCATAGGAAAAGAAACGCGGTCATATCCTTCCCCGGGAGGATCGCTTCAGCCCTCCCGCCGGAGGAATGAAAATGAAAAGAACCGCGCTTTTGTGTCTGCTCACGCTTCTCTGTCTGCTTCCGCTTTCCTGCGGGACGGGGGAGAAGCACGACCCGTTTTCTTTCCGGAAGGGAAGCTTTTACTGCCGTTTTACGCTGAACGCGGGGGACGGCTTTCTTTCCGCCGGGGAGATCACGGCTGAAAACGGACTCGCCGTCGTCACGCTGAACGGCGACGTCTATGAAACCGACGGAACGGCGGTGACGCTGCTTCTGCCGGAAAACGAGCGCATCCCGATGCCGCAGGAACCGGGCGGAGGTCTGCTTCTCCCGCTCTACGCCTGCTTTTTCCCCGATCCGTCCCGCGTGACGGGGGCGGGGACCGACGGGATCACGGTGACGACCCGCTTCGGCGAGCTGACCGTTACCTTCGGCGGGAACGACGTCCCGCGCGCCTTTTCCCTTTCGGGTGAAAAGGGAAGAACGGAAATCAGAATAACGGATTTTATCAGATACGAAGGAACTTGAAATGAAGAAAAAAGAATTGCCCGCGTTTCATCCTTTGACTTACGCGACGGTCGACCTCGACGCGCTGCGCTCCAATTACCGTCTGATCCGGGAGGCAGCCGGAGGCACCGACGTTTTCTGCGTCGTCAAGGCTGACGCCTACGGTCACGGTGCTGTCCGCGTTGCCGAAACGCTTTACGCAGAGGGAGCCCGCTGGTTCGGCGTTGCCACGCCCGCCGAGGGCGCGATCCTGCGCCGCGAGGCAAAGATCCCCGAAGCCTCGATCCTCAATCTCGGCTCCGCCGATCCGCACGACGCGGGGGCGCTTGCAGATTACGGGATCACGCAGAATCTGTATTCCTACAACTACGGTCTTGCGCTTGCCGATCACCTTCCCAAAGGCAAAAAGCTGCGCGTCCACGTCAAGCTCGATACCGCGATGAACCGTCTCGGCTTCCCGGCAAAGCCCGGAGAGATCGACCGGACCGTGAAGGAGATCCTCGAGCTCTCCCGTCTCGGCTGCTTCGAGATGGAGGGGATCTTCTCCCACTTCATCATTTCGGACGAGGCGAACGACGATATGTCTGCGGTGCAGTTTGCCCGCTACAACGAGGTCGTGGACCGTCTCGCCGCCGAGGGGCTCACCTTCCCGGTACGGCATATCTCGAACAGCGCGGGACTGCTCCGGTATCCCGACTGCCGTCTGAATCTCGTCCGCGCGGGGATCATCCTCTACGGCATCATGCCCTCGGACGACCTGAAGTACGACGGCTACCGCACCGTGATGTCGCTCTATTCCACCGTTTCCAACGTTCACGCCGCACAGCCCGGGGAAACGGTCGGCTACGGCACCGCCTGCCGGCTGGCAAAGAAGACCGAGGTCGCCACGATCGCGATCGGCTACGCCGACGGCTTCACGCGCGGCTACAAGGGCGCCGGGATCGGCATCCGCGGGCGTGACCTGAACCTGATCGGCAGAGTCTGTATGGATCAGTGCATGGCGGACGTGACCGGAACGGACGTATGCACAGGAGACCGCGTCACCCTCTTCGGATGGGATCCGGACGCGGAAAAATACCGCCCGGTCGAGCTTCTTTCCGATCGCGCGGGGACCAACGCCTACGAAAGCTGCTGCATGGTCAGCAAGCGCGTTCCGCGCATCTATCTCGACGGAAAACTGTGACGGGAACCGAAAAATTCACACTTTTTCCCTTGTAAACGGTTCCGCCCGTGCTTATAATAAAAAAAGAAAATAAAAAACGGAGGAAACCCCAGATGTTCCAGCTTCTTTACGCCGATGTCACAGGCGGCACCGGTCCTTCCAGCCTCATTTCCTCGATCATTATGATCGCGCTTCTGCTTCCGATGTTCTATTTCCTTCTCTACCGCCCGCAGAAAAAGCAGGAAAAAGAGAAGAACGAAATGATGAACAATCTTTCGGTCGGTGACGAGATCACCACCATCGGCGGCATCATCGGTAAGATCGTCAGCATGAAGGACGAGACCGTTCTGATCGAAACCAGCCGTGACTGCACCCGCATCCGCATTCTCCGCTCGGCGATCAGCCGCGTGGACGTGAAAGCGGAAGACGCAAAATAAAAAACGGCATATCGGCGGCGGCTCCCGCATATTCTTTCAAAAAAAGAACGGGAGAGTACCGCTATGCCGAAATTTCCGAAAAGTGTCCTTTTGGGACTTGCCGCCGCGCTGACCGTCAGCGCGGGGATGCTTGTCTGTCTGTCTTTTGCCGCGCTCGGCGGGAAGGACCCCGATTCGTTTACCGGCGCCGCCGCGTACCTGTCGTTTTTCACGGGATGCGCCGCGGGCGGCTTCCTCTCGGCGCGGTTATGCCGGGAAAGAGGCCTGTTTGCCGGAGGCGCGTGCGGGGTCCTGTTCGTTCTGGTCCTGCTCGCGGCTTCCTGCTTCTTTGACGGCGTGAAATCGGTCTGGATGCCGTTTGCCGGGGTCGCCGTCTCGGCGGCTGCCGGGATTCCGGGACTGCCGCGCGCCGGAGATCCCCGAAAAGAGAAAAAAAGAAAAATGCGTGCTCTCGTCCCCGCAAAAAAGCGTCTGAAATGACGTTCCCGGGAGTCTGCACGTCCGGAACGGAGCGCAAAACCGTTCCGGTTGGAGGATTCTGATGATCCGTGTGATTTCCTTCGGCGGTAAATACGCCGTATTCGATTCCGAAAGCCTTGCCCTGATCCCGGTCGGACCGCTTGCCGTGCCGATGGTGCCCTACCTGAAAGAGCCGCTGCCGGTCGATTGTCCGGTGAGCATCCGCTACGCGCTCGCGCAGTACCCGAGTCCCGAGATCTCCGCGACCTACCGCACGCTCCGGGAAGCGTGGGAAAACGGGCTTCTGTTTGCGCCCGCCCGGACGGAGGAGCCTCCGGTCAGCCGCGTGATCCTTGCTTCGCCGACCTCCGCGGCGATCTCCGCCGCTTCCGGAATCGCTGCCGACGCGCCCTATCCCGTCAGCGTCCTTCTTTCCGATCCCGATGATCCGCTTTCCGCGGTCGCTCTCGTGAAAGAAGCGATCCCCTCCGCCTCGGTCTCCGTGCTGCTTCACGGCGTCGCTCCCTCCGCCCCGCTCCTCGCGGTCGCCGAAGTGCTCGTCGTCGTTCGCGGCGCTTCCGATCCGATTCTTTCCTCCCTTGCCGGGACTGCCGCCGTGCCCGTTCTCGACGTTCCCGCCGGGGATCTGGTCAATGCTGTCGCGGCGCTTTCCGCCGCCGGTTTTACGCGGATCTCCTCTCTTCCCGCTTCCCCCGAGGACGCCCGCGCTCTCGCCGCGAAGCTCCGCCGCATGAAGGACGCCGCGCCTTCCTTCCTCCCCTTTACCCTCGTTCGCTCCGGGAACGTTCTTCGTCCCGTCCGTGAGGCGTTCATTGCTCCGGACGGCGCCGTTTCCCGTCCCGTTACGCCTTCTCCCGCGCAATCTCCTTTCTGCCTCCTCTCTTCCTCCTCCGACCCGTGGTCTCTCGCCTGCGCCGACCAAGCGGTCACTCTCGCGGGACGGGGGTAAAGTGACGCGGGGGGGGAGACGCGATGTTCTTTCTCGACCGAGAAAGAACCAAAGAGGCATAAGGGGTAAGTAATGTTTGGGCTCTCCGAATATTGCTCCTTTGCTTCCGGGGGAGATTATCATTCGTGATCTCCTGCCCCGATCCGCCTCCCCCGGTGTCTTCGCATTGCGCGCTGCTACGTCAGCTTTATCCGAAGCGCCGCGCCCTCATTCAGTCGGTTCAAGAGTTACAGAAAAAGGCATCCCCGTGTTCGCCACGGGGATGTTTTGTATCTTTTTTCTTCTTTCCCGTCCGCGTTTCTTTGGGAATACTTCGTAGGGCGGGGCCTCGTGTCCCGCCGTTCTTCAATCGCGTCCGCTTTTCTTTAAGCATACGCAGTGGGGGCGAGCATTGCTCGCCCGCTCCTCTTTCCCGTCCGCACTTCTTTGGGCAGTATGAGGGCTCCCTTGGTTTCAGATCCTTCTGATCTGCGGGAGCTCCCGCGCAGCGATCCTTCTAAAGAAGGGGAGGGATTGTACTCCGAGCGCGTTACCGTGTGCCGTTGGTCAAAGCGTTTGACTCCGTTCTCTTCCGTTTACTATCTCTCAATGGGACACCTCATCCACCGCTTCTCTTCAGGCGTTGCCCATGGACTCTCCCGCATTTTTCGCCCTCTCACTCGCCGTGTGAAAGGCAAAAGAAACGTCCCCGCAGCCATTCGGTCACGGGGACGTATTGTTTTCCTTTTTTCGTCCGTTTGTTCAGAGCAAATCCCCGATCGCCTCCGCAAAGGCGGGGAGGGACGAGAGATAAGCGGGAAAGAGCGTAACGGGAAGCGGCGTGTGCATCGCCGTATTGTCGCTCTGCGGCGTGCAGAGGGTAAGGACGACGGTCCCGGCACGGTATGAGGTCTCGACCCGCCAGCCGGAGTCGATCGCAAGGCTGCCGGATGCGGGGGCAGGGAAAAGCGCACGAAGCCTTTCGGAGATCCGGGCAAGGGAACGTGCGGCGCTTTTCTCTCCGCTCGCGGTGAACGAAAAGCAGAAACGCCCTTCCGCGGGATTGAACGCCGAAGAGATCCGCAGGACTCTGTTTTCGCTTTTCTTTGCGGCGCGGAGCATCGCGGAAAGGCAGGTCAGATAGTATTCCCAGAACCGGCAGGTCTCGCGCTTGGGCACGAGCGGCGTATCGTTGTCGATCGCGCCGTCGAAGACCGGCAGGACACATTGCAGCGTCGCGACGGTGGAGCAGAACAGCGAGACTTCTCTCGCGGTGACCGATTCCTCTCCGTCCCCGAAAAACCTGCGGAACGCCGCTCTTGCTTCGTCGGGCAGGAAAAAGGGAGCCGCTTCCTCCCTCGCGGACCTCCGTGCGGAGGCGATGGAAATAAGGAGGTCGGTCAGCTTCCCGAGCTGCTCCTCGTCGTCGACCGATGACAGCGAGCGAAGACGGAGGACGAACACGCCCTCTTCCGTCCGTTTCAGCAGGATCACGCAGGGGTCGTATTCATCGGATTCAAAAGAAACGCAGGCACGCTCTTCCTTTCCCTCGGCGAAGCGTGAGAGTGCCGCCACGTCCTCCGGCGTCAGCGGTCGGGATTCCGCGGAGGGCAGAAAGCCCGAGGGAAGCCGGTAATCGCCGCTTTCCGGGAACAGCTCTTCCTCCGGATAGAAGCCGTACAGCCGCGGTTCGTTCCACATAACGGATTCCTTTCCCGGATCAGTAGCTTCCGATGTCGATCCGCGTGACGTTCTCCGGCTTTGAGCCGAGGAAGACCGATGCGACCGACGCGAAGGAATCGGTCCGGTCGCTGACGAAAAAGCGTGCCTCACCCTTTTCCTCCGGGATCGGAGGAAGCTTTTCGCGCACGAGCCTTGCAGCCTCTCTCCCGGTATTGATCAGAGTGACGCCGGGGAGGGTCTTCGAGATCGCGTCCGCGATGATCGGGTAGTGCGTGCATCCGAGGATGAGCGTATCGGCGCCGAATTCACGGATATCGGCAAGATAGCGCTCGCAGGTCAGGGCGGTGATGGGATCGTCCTTTTCGATGAACCCGTTTTCCACGAGGGGCACGAAGAGCGGGCAGGCGCGGGAGATGATCTCGACTCCGTCCGCATTCCCGGTCAGCGCCCCGTAAGCCTGCCGTATCGCCTCGGGAAAGGCTCCGCTTCTGACGGTCGCGGGGGTACCGATCACGGCAACGCGGCGGTTTTTCGTCGCCTTCGCGGCGGCGATCGCGGCGCCCTCGACCACACCGAAGATCGGCAGATCGAACGCTCCGCGGAGGGCGGGCAGGGAAGTGGTGCTGACCGTTCCGCAGGCGACGACCGCCGCGCGGATCGGGAACGAGGTCAGGAACCGCAGATCCTGCAGGGCGTAGGCACGGATCGTTTCCTCGGAGCGCGTGCCGTAGGGGACGCGCCCGGTATCTCCGAAATAAACGAGATCCTCTTTCGGAAAGAGGAGGCGGGCTTCCTTCAGCGCGGTCAGTCCGCCGAGACCGCTGTCAAAAATTCCGATCATGATTCAGTCCACGTTGATTAGATTCCGGTAGATGCTGTTTCGCGGCTCGGATCCCGGGATCTCGACCGCGCCGAAGCCATCGGTATAGAAGGGGCGCGCGCCGGTTGACGCCCAGCCGATGATCGCGTAGGCGTAGCCCATTTCCTTCATGGAGTTCAGGCAGAGGCGGGTCAGCGTGTCTCCGATGCGTTTGCGGCGGAATTCCGGCGCGATCCCGATCGGACCGAAGAACCCGCGTCCGGTCGCCTCAAAGCAGGCGAAGCCGATGACGGTTTTCTCCTTTACCGCGATATAGCAGGTGGGGAAGGGATGGGAAAACGAATGCTCGCACTCGTTTCTCCATCCGTCGGAAAAGGTCTCCCCGACGAAGTTGAGGATCCTTGCCTTATCGACCGGGTGAGCGCGCTTGAAGGTGATTCCTTCCTCCTTCAGCCGTGCTTCGGCGGCTTCGACGGAAAAGTCTCTTTCGTAGAGACGGCAGATCAGATCAGCCACGATTCATATCCTTTCAATTATGCGGGGATCCGCAGATCCGGGGATCCGGAGATCAGGAGATCTCGTCGAGAGTCGCGTCGAAGGCGGGGAGGAGATTGTCGATAAAATACCGCAGTTCCTCGCAGTCCGACGCTTCGAGCTTGGCGCGTATCGTCTTCTCGGCGGAGAGAAACTCGCTGTTTCCCGCGCCGCGTTCCTCCACGCACTTGATATAGGCGTCGAGCTTGTCGGCTGCCTTGACCAGCCGCATCAGCTCCCGGTCGGCGTCCGACGGGGTGAGCAGCGGCTCGTAATCGGGTCGGAGCTCCTCGGGCAATTTGGAAAGCAGACGCTCCACGGCGTCCCGTTCGATCGCGGCGTAGCCCTCGCGCACGGCGTCCGAATAATACTTCACGGGAGTGGGAAGATCCCCCGTGATGACCTCGGGAACGTCGTGGAACAGGGCGAGCGCGGCGGCACGGTCGGGATCGTGATCCTTTCCGAAATACCGGTTGCCGATCAGCGCCAGCGCGTGCGAAAGCACCGCGACCTGCATACTGTGCTGAGAGAGAGTTTCCTCGGAGGAATTCCGCATCAGGCTCCACCGGCGGATGTGTCTCTGCCGGAAAAGGAGGGCGTAAAAACTGTTTTCCATCGGGCGTTTTCATCCTTTCGCAGCGCTTTGCCGCGCTTCTTATTCATTATAGCAACCAAACGCTTTTCTGTCAACAAAAAACCGAAAAACGCTGATTTCCGCCCGAAATAACGGCAAAAATGTTCATTATTAACAAAAGTATCAAAATATCAAAAAGTTTGTTGCATTTTCACAAGTGTAAAAAAATGAACGCGAAAACTGTTCACAATGTACAAAAAATGAAGGTCGTGAACCGTTTCACAAAGCCTCCCGCGCAAAGGAAACGGGTGAGAGAAAGTAACATATCGTCAAAAACACGGCGAAAAACGCTGTTTTGCGGCTGAAAATCGCTTGAAAAGGTCAATTTCATTGACATTATGAAAGCGTGCAAGGCAAGGGTGAAAACGGCGTTTTCCGCCGTGCGCGGGGAGGGAAGGGAAAATCGCTATATATAGGTATGAATTTATGCCCGGAAATGCGGAAAACGGCCCTTTACGGGGATCCGCCTCACTTGACAATCGGGGGATTCTATGATATCATAGTAGAACAAATTCTGCGCTTTCCGCTGTTTTCCGACCGAAAAACGGAAACGGAGGGAGCGGGGGTTTCCGTAGGAAAAGCCGTGAAAACACGGCCGTACTGCGGGAAAAATGTTAATGGATGCGCGAAGGCAGAAGGTGCCGGAGGGTGCGCGCTGCGGGACGGTCCGTCTCCTCTCACGGGGGGCGGCACGAAGAATGGGAAGCTTCGTTCGGTGAAAGCCGGGATCCGCCCCTGCCGCTTTCCGTAACTGCCGGCAAACATAGGTCCTTTCGCCGCATTTGACTGCCCGACCGGGCGGGTTCAGAGGAACGAAACCGGTCAAAACCGCACACCACAATTCTTACAGGAGGAAGATATCCATGAAAAAACCGCTTTTTGAAAGACTGCTTTCCGTCTTTCTTGCCGGTCTGATGCTCTTCGGGACACTGGCTGTCGCCATGCCCGTCGCAGCGGAAGACGCGGAAGAACCGGAAGCGTTAGACAGCGGCTCGACCCCTTATCAGGGCTACTACGACGGCTTTACGAAGCTGGAAGACGTCACCAAGTACCTTGATATCGACCCTTATCTTGACTACCAGGATAAATATTCCGACGTGCCCCGCGCGAAGGAAGAGATCGTCCTGAACGCGTGGGAATACGACGCGGATCAGACGACTGCCGAGGTGGAAGTCAAGGAAGCAGGCTACGAAGACTGCAAGACCCGGTCCCTCTATATGCCCGACAGCGGCAAGACGAGCTGGACGTTCACGGTCCCGGAGGACGGCATGTACGCCATCTCCATCAACTACTTCGCAGCCGCGGGCAGCTGGACCACCATCGAACGTATGCTGTACGTCGACGGCAAGCTCCCCTTCTCCGAAGCCAGCTACTTCTATTTCCCCCGTTCGTGGGAATATGAGTACGACCACTACACCGAGGACGGCAAACCGGTCTTCTCCACCGACATCAACGGCAACGATATCCGTCCGCGCCGTTCCGAGTGCCCGAAGTGGACCGAGTACTACCTCCGTGACTGGCTGGGCTACACGATGGATCCGTTTGAATTCTATTTCAAAGCGGGTACCCACACCATTACCTTCGAGGCAGCGCGTGAGCCGATCGTGATCTCCACGATCCGTCTCTACCCGTTTGCCGCGAATATCAGCTACGAGGAGTTCCTCGCGAACTGCAAAGCAAAGGGCATCACCGAGGCGACCGGCGTTGATCCGGTCATCATCGAGGCGGAGAATCCGACCTCGGTCTCGAACGCCTGCCTGTTCCCGGCGAACGACCGTACTTCTTCCCTGACCACCCCGCAGAACCCCTCCGAGATCCGCTACAATATGCTGGACACCTCGGTCGTCAACCACTGGATGAACTATAAGATCACCGTTCCGAAGGCGGGCCTCTACTACATCGCGTGCCGTCAGCGTCAGAACTCCCTGATCGGTATGTTCACCTCCCGCCGCCTCTACGTCAACGGCGAGGTCCAGTTCGACGAAGCGAGCCATCTGCGTTTCCCCTACAGCCCCGAGTGGCAGACCAGACTGCTTTCCAACGGTTCCGACATTGACGGCGACGGAAAGTACGATCAGAAGAAGGACGGCTTCCTCTTCTACCTCAACGAGGGCGAGAACGACCTGATGGTCGAGATCGTGCTCGGCGATATGACCGATTACGTCTACGAGATCGAGCAGATGGTCGAGCGTCTGAACACCGCTTACCAGAAGATCCTTCTCATCACCGGTCCTACTCCCGACGCACAGCGTGAATACAACTTCATGCGCCTCGTTCCCGACGCGATCAACACGATCGGCGCCGCCGCAGACGAACTCTTCGCGATGGCGGAGTCGCTGCAGGAGGTCACCGGCGAGCTCGGCGACCAGGTCGCTACCCTGAACACCATCGGTCTTCTGTTCGAGAAGATGGCAAGCGACGAGTACGAGATCGCACCGAACCTCATTACCTATAAGAACTATATCATCGCGCTTTCCAACTGGCTGTATTCCGCTCTGTCCCAGCCGCTGAAGGTCGACAAGTACGTGGTCCTTTCCACCGACAAGCTCGACGAAGCGCCGCAGGGCAAGTCGAACTTCTTCCAGGCAGCCTTCTTCGAGATCAAGGCGTTCATCCAGTCCTTCTTCATGGACTACACGACGATCGGTTTCGCATCCGACGCCGAGGTCGATGAGAAGACCTCCGTCGAGCTGTGGATCGTCTCCGCGGCAGGCCGTGAGGACGCGCTGATCCAGCGTCACCTGATCGATAACTACTTCACGCCCGAAACCGGCATCGGCGTCACCATCAAGGTCATCACCGCGGGTCTGACCGAGGCGATCCTCGCCGGCATCGGTCCCGACCTTGCGGGCATGGGCTCGAACGATACGGTCACCTGGGGTATGCGTAACGCGATCTCCAAGCTGAGCTACACCTACACGCAGGACGATTACGACAAGGGCGTCATCACCGACGCGTCGCAGATCGGTCAGCGTAAGTTCAAGGACTTCGACGAGGTCATGACCTGGTTCGACCCCGCCGCTACCCAGCCCCTTACGATGGACGGCATTACCTACGGTATTCCTCAGGCGATGTCCTTCTCCATGATGTTCTACCGCACCGACGTTCTCGCGGAATACGGACTTGAGGCTCCCCAGACCTGGACCGAGATGGAGGAAGTCGTTCTTCCCGCTCTGATGAAGGGTCACCTCGAGGTCGGCTTCCCCACCGCGCTGAGCGGACTCAATATCTTCCTCTATCAAATGGATACAACCCTCTACTCCATGGAAGAGGGTCACGAAGGTTGGAAGATCAACCTTGACAGCAACACCGCGCTTGCCGCGTTCGAGAAACTGACGGGTATGTTCACCAAGTACAAGAGCCCGGTCAGCTACGATATCACCCGTTTCCGTACCGGTGAAATTCCGATCGTCATCTCCGACGCGATCGGTACCTACAACACGCTGATGGGCTTCTACGAGCTGCGTGGTCTGTGGGAGATGGCTCCTCTTCCCGGTATCGAGACCAGGGATGAAGACGGCAACATCACTTCCGTGAACCGTACCTCGGTCGTCACGGTCAGCTCGTACGTTATCCCGAGAGGCGCGAACAACGAGCAGTCCAGCTGGGAATACATCAAGTGGATGGTTTCCGAGGATATGCAGCTCCGTCTCGCCAAGGAACAGCTGAACGTCGCGGCGAACCCGACCACCAAGTACAACACCGCGAACATCAACGCGCTGAAGAAGCTCGCCTGGACCGACAAGGAACTCAAAGCGGTCGAGACGCAGCTGAATGAGCTCGCCTCCGTTCCCGAGTACCCCGGCAACTACATCGTCGGCGTTTACGTTGCAAACGCGTTCAACACCGTTTACAACAACAACTCCGAGCCTGTCGACGCAATGCTCGACCGTATCCTTGAGATCAACAAGGAGATTTCGAGAAAGCGCAAGGAATTCAAGCTGGATTACTACGAGATTTCCTACAAGGCAGCACGCGAAGACGAGTAATCACGCAAATATATAATAATAAGGAGAGAAATGCAAATGACCAACAACGCATCGGTTGAAGAAGTCAAGCAGGAAACTCCGGTAACAGAACAGCCGTATAAGTCGCGGAAAGATATGACGAAAGGCGAGTACATCCGCATCCAGATGAAACGCACCTGGGTCGGTTACGTTATGGTTGCTCCCTTCCTCCTCATGTTCCTCGCGTTCACGGTTGCGCCCGTTGTCCTTTCCATCCTGCTCAGCTTTACTTCCTTTGATATGTTACAGATGCCGCAGTTCATCTTCATGGACAACTACATCCGTATGTTCCTTGACGACGACCTGTTCATCACCGCACTTCAGAATACGCTGATGTTCGCGATCACGACCGGACCTGCCTCCTACATCCTGTCCTTCGTCCTCGCATGGTTCATCAACGAGCTTTCCCCGAAGGTCCGTGCGGTCGTTACCTTCATCTTCTACGCGCCGTCCATTTCCGGTTCCGCATATCTGGTCTGGAAGCTCCTCTTCCAGGGCGATATCTACGGCTACGTCAACGGTTGGCTCTTCAAGATGGGTATCATCACCGACCCGATCATCTTCTTCCAGAACACCACCTACATCGTCCCGATCTGTATCGTGGTCGCGCTCTGGACCTCCCTCGGTACCGGCTTCCTTGCGAACATCGCAGGTCTTCAGGGCGTTCGCCGCGACCTGTATGAAGCAGGCGCCATCGACGGTATCAAGAACCGTTGGCAGGAGCTCTGGTACATCACCCTGCCCGAAATGAAGCAGATCCTGCTCTTCGGTGCAGTCCTCGCAATCACCGGTGCATTCGGCTTCGGCGGCATCGTCAACGACCTCTGCGGCAACCCCTCCACCGACTACGTCGCATGGACGCTGACCCACCACCTTTCCGAGTACATGGGTACCCGTTTCGAGTACGGCTACGCGTCCGCGATCGCCGTCGTCCTCTTCTTCCTGATGATCGGCGCCAACTCGCTGGTCCAGAAGCTGCTGTCGAAGGTAGGTTCGTGATATGAAAAAACTGAGAACAAGAAAACACGCGGTCGTCCTCAACCGTTCGGTCGGCGGCGACGCGGTGATCACGGTCATGCTCACGATCCTCGGCATCGCGATGTTCCTTCCGGTCTGGTACCTCATCGTCACGGCGTTCAAGCCGCTCGGTGAGCGTTCCATCACCCCGCCTAACTTCTACGTTATCAAGCCGACCCTGCAGAACTTCATCGACCTGTTCACCAACATGAACTCCACCTGGGTCCCGATGTCGAGATACATCTTCAATACGATCATCATCTCGGTCGCCGCGACCTTCGGATGCCTGGTCCTCGGTTCTCTGACGGCTTACTCGCTGTCCAAGATCAAGTTCCCCGGACACAACTTCATTTTCGCAGTCATCCGTTACTCCCTGATGATCTCCTCGACCGTCACCGGTATCACGAACTTCTTCATTTACGTCGCGCTCGGGTGGCTGAACACCTACACGATCTCGATCGTGCCGGTGTGGGCTTCCACGCTGGGTCTGTACCTGATGAAGCAGTTCATCGACTCGAACGTTTCGGATGAAATGATCGAGGCGGCACGAATCGACGGCGCGTCCGAGATCAAGATCTACTGGTCGATCGTCATGCCGCTGGTCAAGCCGGCGTGGCTGACCCTGATCGTCACCACCTTCCAGAGCGTCTGGAACGCAGGTGCTTCGGGTTACGTCTGGTCTGAACAGCTCAAGACCTTCAACACCGCGATCGCGACCGTTTCGGGCGTCAGCTCGGGTGCGGGCTCGGCGGCGATCCTGCTCATGATGAGCGTGCCGATCATCGTCTTCCTGATCAACCAGAGTAAGATCGTCGAAACGATGGGATCTTCCGGTATGAAAGACTGATAAGGAGGGAGAAAAGCATGAGAAAATTCATCAAAACCGCAGTCGTGCTGGCGCTCGTCCTGATGACGCTGATGACCGCCCTCCCGACCTTCGCGCTTCCTTACGGTACTTACACCTACTCCATCAGCGGTTCCACGCTGACCTCTCCGGCGGCTTATACGCCGGTCATGCAGATCGACTCCGCGTATATGGGACTTGACGTGAACCTTTCCTCCCCGAAAGACCTCGTCGTCGGTCCCGACGACCGGTTCTACATTGCCGATACCGGCAACAACCGCGTCGTCGTCCTCGACTCCTTCTACAAGGCTGAGCTTTACATCTCTACCTTCTATAATGAGCAGGGCCTCGCGGACGGTCTTGCCTCTCCTCAGGGCGTCTTCGTCACCGGCAAGTACAATGCCGAAGGCGACTTTGAGGGCACCGTCTACGTTGCCGATACCGGCAACAACCGTATCGTCCTCTTTGATACCAAAGGCAACTTCATCAAGATCCTGCAGGAGCCTCAGTCCGAGATCTTCGAGGCTGACGCGATCTACAAGCCCGTTGCCATCGCGGTCGATAAGGCAGGCGGCGTCTACGTCGTTTCCGCTACCACGTATCAGGGTATCATCGCTCTGAACGCGGAGGGCGAATTCCAGGGCTTCATCGGCGCACAGAAGGTCGTTTACAACGCGCTCGACATCTTCTTCCGTGTCTTCCAGACCAAGGAGCAGAGAAGACGTACCACGACCCTCGTCTCCACCGAGTACAACAACATCACCATTGACAACGAGGGCTTCCTCTATGTCACGACCTCCTCCATCGACGAGGGCGCTCAGCAGGGCGCCATCACGAGCAAGGCGGGCACCTACGCACCGGTCAAGAAGCTGAACACCTCCGGCGACGATATCATGCGCCGCAACGGCTTCTTCGGACCCGGCGGTGAAGTCTCGGTCAATAACAGCACGATCAATTCGAGCATCACCGGTGCTTCCACCATCGTGGACGCGGCGGTCGGTCCCGAAGGCACCTGGTCCATCATCGACCAGAAGCGTTCCAAGACCTTCACCTACGACTCCGACGGTAACCTCCTCTTCGCCTTCGGCGATAAGGGTACCCAGCTCGGCAACATTCAGAATCTCGGCGCGATCGTTTATCACGGCAGCGACCTGATCCTGATGGACACCAACGTCAACAACCTCACCATCTACACCCGTACCGAATACGGCGACATCCTGATCAACGCTCTCCACAACGAGAACGAACAGCTCTACGACGAAGCGGTCGACGACTGGCAGAACATCCTGCAGCGTAACTCCAACTTCGACTCCGCTTATATCGGTATCGGTAAGGCTTACTACCGCGAATACAAGTGGCCCGAGGCGATGGAATACTTCAAGTACGCGTACGATACCGCAAACTACTCGAACGCGTATAAGATGTACCGCAAGGAAGTCGTTACCAAGTACATCATTCTGGTTCCGATCGGAATCGTCGTGATCTGCTTCCTCATCGTCAAGTTCTTCGGCTACGCGAACAAGGTCAACGCCCGCGTCGCACTCTCCGGCAAGAAGCGCACCTTCTGGCAGGAAGTGCTCTACGCGTTCCACCTGATCTTCCACCCGTTCGACGGCTTCTGGGATCTGAAGCACGAGAAACGAGGATCGGTCCGCGGCGGTATCTTCTATCTTGCTCTCGCGGTCCTCACCTTCACCTATCAGGCGATCGGCAGAGGCTACATCTTCAACCCGAGAGCCACTTACTCCTCGATCTTCAGCCAGACCATTTCCCTTATCGTCCCGGTCTTCCTGTGGATCACCGCGAACTGGTGTCTCACGACGCTGTTCGACGGCGAAGGCTCCTTCAAGGATATCTTCGTCGCGACCACCTACTCGCTGACGCCTCTTCCGCTCCTCATCATCCCGTCGGTCATCGCTTCCAACTTCGTCACCGCCTCCGAGGCCACTCTGGTCAACGGTCTGGTCACCATCGCGTGGGCGTGGGTCGCGATCCTGGTCATCTTCGGTATGATGGTCACCCACGACTACTCGCTCCTGAAGAACCTGATCACCTGCGTCGGTACCGTCGTCGGTATGGCGTTCATCATGTTCCTCGGAATCCTCTTCTCCACGCTTCTCTATAAGATGGTCGGTTTCATCACCTCCATCGTCGTAGAGATATCCTATCGACTCTGACATACAGAAGGAGTGAAAACAGAAATGAAAAAACTGATCTCGCTGCTTATGGCCCTCTGTATGCTTTTCGGTACTCTCGCGGCAACCGGACTTTCCGTCTTCGCTGCGGATGATACCACGGCGGTCAAGGACAGCACCACGACCTCCGCGGATACCTCCAAGGAAGACGCGACCATCGATTACGTCACCAAAAAGTATTACACCCCCGAGCAGAAGCTTGAAACGATGCAGCTCAAGCTTGACTCCGAAAAGTACGGCTATGAGCTCTACTGCGACCCGGTCAGCGGCGAAGTAGCGGTCAAGAGCAAGAAGAGCGGCGACATTCTCTTCTCGAACCCCTACGACGTCGGCACGACCACTTCCTCCGAAAACGTCAAGAATCAGCTCCTCTCGCAGATCATCCTGAAGTACACCAACACCGACGGCACCGAAGTCACGATGTACTCCTACGTTGAAGCTGCCAAGAGAGGACAGATCCTCGTCAAGAACGTCAAGAACGGTATCCGCGTCGAGTATATCCTCGGCCGTCAGGAAACCCGTAAGCTCCTCCCGATGCAGATCAAGGCAGAGAGCCTCGATACCAAGATCCTTGATCTGATCAAGGCGGAGGACGAGAAGGCATGGAAAAAGGTCTCCGTTTACTATACCTTCTACGACATCGAAGACCCCGATAAGACCCAGAAGGAAAAAGACAATATCCTTCAGAAATGGCCGATCGCAAGCAAGTTCCCGATTTACGTCATCGACCCCGCAGTCGGCGAACGTGAAAAGAACCTTCTTGAAGGCTACATCAAGAAGTTCTGCCCGCTTTACACCTACGAGGAACTCGCAAACGACCATCTCGAAGCGGAGTATCAGGGCTCCGACTCCAACCCGCCCCGTTTCAGCCTTGCACTGGAATACTACATTGACGAAATGGGTCTGACCGCCCGTCTCCCCAATAACGGTCTCCGTTTCGACGAATCCACCTACTCGCTGGAAACCATCCGCGTCCTGCCGTATATGGGCGCCGGCTCCAACGACTTTAACGGCTACACCTTCATTCCCGACGGTTCCGGTACCCTCGTCCGCGTTGAGGACGTCCTGAAGACCGGCACCGGCAGAACCCTTTCCGGTAAGATCTACGGTCAGGACTACGCGTACCACGAAATCGCGGGCGCGAACACCGAGGTCATGCGTCTCCCCGTCTTCGGTCTGGTTGAGGACGTCGTCCTTACCTACGACGAAAACGGCAAGCTGATCATCCCCGAGGGCGACGAGACTGCCGCAGAGACCGCCGAAGGGGAAACCGCTGAGGAAACCGAACCCGAAGAGACCGAACCCGAAGAGACCGAGCCCGAGGATCCCGATGCGGAAACCGAGCCCGAGACCGACGTCACCGATCTCTACACCAAGGTTACCAAGAAGCGCGGCTTCCTCGCGATCCTTGAGGAGGGTGAATCCCTCGCTACCATCTATACCGAGCACGGCGGTCAGAACGCCACCCTCGGTACGCAGGGCCAGCACAAGTACGACACCGCCTTCATCGAATACAACCCGAGACCGAAGGACCAGTACAACCTGGCATCCGCAATGTCCGTCGGCGCGAACGCGATGTGGACCGTCGTTTCCGAACGTAAGTACACCGGCTCCACCCGTATCCGCTACATTATGCTGACCGACGACAAGACGATCGGCGAGCTCGCGGAATCCGGTGAGACCACCGATAAGCTGTACGAGACCTCCTATACCGGTATGGCTCACGCTTACCGTGATTACCTGATCGGCAAGGAAATCCTGAAGCCCCTGCCCGAAACCCAGAAGGATCTTTCGCTCTACATCGAGACGCTCGGCGTCATCGACGTTCAGGAAAAGGTCCTGTCCGTCCCGGTCACCGTCAAGCGCGCGCTGACCACCTTCGACGACATCAAGAATATGTACGCCGAGCTCAGCGAAGCCGGGATCAAGAACGTCAACTTCAAGCTGACCGGTTACTACAACGGCGGTATGAATCCTTCCGTCCCGAACAAGATCAAGTTCGAGAAGGCAGCCGGCGCCGACGACGGTTTCTCCGATCTCGTTGCCGACTCCAAGGCGAAGGGCTACCTCGTTTTCCCGGAATTTGATATCTCCTACGCCGCTAAGGATAAGCTGTTCGACGGCTTCTCCTACAAGAACGACGCCTGCAAGACCATCGATAACCGTTACACCCATAAGAGGGCCTACTCCGCCACCCTGCAGTACTTCTCCTCCTCCGGCGGCGTCGCGGTTTCTCCCTCCGTGTTCTCGGATATCTTCGGCAATATGCAGACCAAGCTGACCACTCTCGGCGCGAACGCGATCTCCTTCGGAACCCTCGGTTCGGACCTGAACTCCGACTTCGATAAGAAGGATCCGTACAACCGCGAGGACTCCAAGGCGAACATTTCCGATTCTCTCAAGCGCATCAGAGAAGCGTATGACAACGTCATGGTCGAATGCGGCAACGCATACACCCTTGCTTACGCCAACCACGTTCTCAACGTCTCGCTTGACTCCAGCCACTACACCTACGCTTCCGAGGCGGTCCCGTTCTTCGGCCTCGTCTTCCACGGCTACCTCAACTTTGCCGGCACGCCTACCAACATGGTCGGTGATATCGACTACGAGGTCCTGAAGATCGTCGAGAACGGCGCAAGCCCCTACTTCATTCTGGCTGTTCAGAACATCCAGAAGCTGAAGGAAAGCGTCACGCTCTCCAAGTACTACTCCATCGCTTACGACATCTGGAAGGAAGACCTCATTGCGATCTACAAAGAGCTGAACACCGTCCTCTCCGACGTCCTCACCTCTCCGCTTGACAAGCACGAATTCCTCATCGGCGAACGCGTACCCACCGAACGTGAGATGAGAAAAGACGAGCTGGAAGCCGAGAAGAAGCTCGAGGAAGACGCAAAGGCGGAAGCCGAGGCTCTGAAGGAAACCGAACGTCTCGTCAACCTCAATCTCCGTAAGGCGAAGGAAAAGCTCGTCACCGCGCAGGATGCCTTTGACGCAGTGAAGGGACTCATCGACAATCCCGATGCCACCGCTGCCGATTACAGAGCATACGACAAGGCTCTGACCGCGCTTGAAACCGCGGAGTCCAACCTCGAAAAGGCACAGAAGGCATACGACGACTTCTACGATCCCGACAAGGATGAAGAAGAGGAAGAAAAGAAGGAAGACGAGAAGGAAACCGACGAGGAAGAGTACGAGTACACCAAGTACACCTCCGACAACGGTATGATCATCCGCGTCACCTACGAAAACGGCTTCTCCTACATCCTGAACTACAATAACTTCGACGTTACCGTGGAAGGTCAGCTCGTCAAGGCATACGACGGCGTGAAGATCGACCCGAACGGCGCAGTCGTGCTCGAGAGCTTCGCTGCTCTCAGAAATAATTGAGGAGGTGCGAATCATGACGAAACAGGCTACTCCCGCCAAGCGCAGAAAAATCGCTTCGCTTGATCAGCGGAAAGCACGCGCGGGTTGGTGGTTCATCCTCCCGTTCCTGATCGGCTTTGTCATCATCTACCTGCCGATCATCTTCGACTCGATCAAGTACAGCTTCAACGAGATTCACAACATCCAGGGCGGCGGCTTCTATCTGGAGTTCGTCGGCTGGGAAAACTACCGCGAAGCACTGTTCGACGACCCGACCTTCGTCACCACGCTGACGAGCGGTGTCAAGCAGCTCTTCTTCGATATCCCCGCAATCGTTATCTTCTCGCTCTTCATGGCGGTCCTGCTGAACCAGAATATGTT
This sequence comes from Lachnospiraceae bacterium, assembly GCA_024404495.1. Classification (GTDB taxonomy): domain Bacteria; phylum Bacillota; class Clostridia; order Oscillospirales; family CAG-272; genus CAKRZE01. Next base: position 30,168 of record JAKSPT010000006.1, on the reverse strand, counting down.
CGGCAGAGCGGCCTTCCGTGCGATCTTCTTCGTCCCGGTCATCCTCTGCACCGGTCTGATCGACGAGGTCGACGCGGGCAACGCGCTGATCAACAGCATGAGCGATACCTCCAGTTCGATCAACACCGGTTCCGGTGAAAACACCGTGGCGCAGGTCGTCTCGGCAGCCGACTTCTCAAGGCTCTTCAGCAACATGCAGGTCGGCGGCGAGATCTTCACCTACGTTGCGGGTCTGATCAACAACATTTACGACATCATCAACCGTTCCGGCGTCCAGATGCTCGTCTTCCTCGCCGGTCTGCAGTCCATCTCTCCCGCGATCTACGAGTCCTGCTCGATCGACGGTGCTTCCGGTTGGGAAACCTTCTGGAAGATCACCCTGCCGATGATCAGCCCGATGATCCTGGTCAACGCGGTCTACACGGTCATTGATGCCTTCACCGACGCCACCAACCCGGTTATGTCCTACATCAACAACGTCTATAACGAAGCGGGAGGCATGGTCCTCAGCGCCGCGATGTCGTGGATGTACTTCCTCATGGTCATGGTCATCATCGCGGTCGTCGTCGGTATCCTGTCCGCTTACATCTTCTACCAGAAACGTGATACCTGAGGAGGAATGAAACAATGAATGCACAGAATACTGAAAACGCTCCGAAGGTATTGAAAGAGAGCAAAAACAAGATCAAGGTCGATTTTGAGCGTACCGACGCCTGGACCCGATTCCGCATCAAGTACCTCTCCTGGCACTTCGTCGGAACTCTTGCATGGTGGCTCTTCCGTTTCGTCCTTCTTCTCGGTATCAGCTACGTCATCCTGCTGCCGTTCTACACGAAGATCGCCTCCTCCTTCATGGGTCGTGACGACTTCGTCGACGCGACGGTCAAGATGATCCCGAAGAACTTCACTCTCGATACCTACCGTGAGATCATCAAAGAGAACAAGTACGGCGAGGCGCTCCTTAACACGACGATCCTTTCGGTCGTCTGCGCGCTGCTCCAGACCCTGATGTGCTCGCTGATCGGCTACGGCTTCGCAAAGTACAATTTCAAGGGCAAGAAGTATATCTTCGCGCTCGTCATCTTCACGATGATCGTTCCGCATACCACGCTCCGTCTGTCGATGTTCATGAAGTTCCGTTACTTCGATATCTTCGGTATCTTCAAGCTGCTCGGCGGCGGCGTGATCAGCTCCTTCAAGGTGCTGAAGTTCAGTTCCCTCGAGCTGACCAACTCCTTCACGCCTCTGATCCTCCTCTCGCTTACCGGTCTCGGTTTCAAGAACGGTCTGTACATCTTTATGATGCGTCAGTTCTTCAACGGTGTCCCGGATGAACTCGAGGAATCCGCTTACATCGACGGCTGCTCCACCTTCCGCACCTTCTTCCAGATCGTTCTCCCGATCTCGATCCCGATGATGATCACGATCTTCCTGTTCGCGTTCAGCTGGCAGTGGACCGATAACTTCTACACGAAGGTCTTCTTCACCAACACGAAGAAGTGGATCCTCATGCCCGGTATCGTCAAGATCCCGAAGACCCTGGATACCAACTATGCCGCGCAGAACCTGTACTCCGCCGCGATCAGAAATACCTGCTCGCTGCTGATCATCGCTCCGCTGATCGTCGTTTACCTCTTCTGCCAGAGATATCTGGTTCAGGGTATCGAACGTTCCGGCATCGTCGGTTAATCATCATATCCAATCAGGGACGATAATCCGTCCGGAAAAAGAGACAGAGACGAGAACCTATACGGTGATCGTCTCTGCTTTTTTTGAGCACTCAATAAAACCGCGGTCCGTGCGTAATTACATTTTGGGGCGGAATGTAAGAGATCCCGGTGACTATGTCAAGCCGCAAAACGAGAAAAAGCAAATATACGAGTGGAATATTGACAAAGTACAAAAAATGTAATATAATATCAATATCAACATTATGATCTTCTGCCACATGGGAATCAGCTCCCTGTTCTTTTCCGATCCGGCACATATAGCACCGCCGCTTTCCTTGCAAATATTCCGTATTGGAATCTCAAACAACCCATCGGCAGTCATCTGATGCAGGATTGCCGGTGGGTTGTGACAATTCGCCTGCCGGGGGGGAAAAACACCCGCGAAAACGGGCAGGAAACAAGAAGCGGAAGTCTTTTTTCAAATACCAGATTCTTTTACAAGGGAGGCATCCATTTGTTCGGTTTTGTTGAAAAAATAAATGCGTCTTCGTCAACCGCAATCATCGTATCGGTCGCGCTGATGCTGTTCAGCGGATTTGCAATGACAAGGATCACGAAAAAACTGCGTCTGCCGAATGTAACCGCTTATATTCTTGTGGGAATAATGCTCGGTCCTTCCGTGATGAATCTTGTTCCTTCCCGGGTGATCTCCGGCATGGATTTTCTTTCCGATATTGCCCTTGCCTTCATCGCGTTTGGAACCGGAGAATTTTTCAGATTTTCCGAACTGAAAAAGAACGGAGCAAGGACCGTGGTTATCACGGTATTTGAAGCCCTTCTTGCCTCTGTGCTGGTCTTTGTTATCTGTTGGTCGGTACTTCGGCTGAGCCTGCCGTTCTCACTGGTGCTTGCGGCACTCGCATCGGCAACCGCGCCTGCCTCAACGGTAATGACGATCCGGCAGACCGGCGCTAAGGGCGACTTCGTTTCAACATTGCTGCAGGTTGTTGCACTCGATGATATTGTCGCACTTGTTGCGTACAGCATCGCCATTGCAGCCGCAAGCTCTTCCGGTTCGGAAAATGCCGCTTTCCGCGGTGTCATCCTTCCGCTGCTGACCAATACCGGGGTTGTGCTTTTGGGCGGAGTGTTTGGCTTTTTTCTGAAATTGCTTCTGATGCCCAAAACGCGCAGTACCGATAATCGGCTGATTATTGCTCTGGCGCTTCTTTTTGCCCTTTGCGGGGTATGCGCGGTTCTTGATATTTCGCCGCTTCTCGGCTGTATGTCGATGGGAACGGTCTATATCAATCTGACCGGAGACGATAAGCTGTTTAAGCAGCTGAACTATTTTGACCCTCCGATCCTGCTTCTCTTTTTCGTGCGCTCGGGTTTGAATTTCAGGATGGACCTTCTTCTTCATCCCTCCGGCTCGATCGGAAATGCCCCGTTGCTGCTCGTTGGCGTTTTATATTTCTTCTTCCGAATCTTCGGAAAGTATTTTGGTGCCTTCTTTGGTTGTATGATCGTAAAAAAGCCTTTGAAAATAAGAAATTATCTCGGGCTGGCACTGATCCCGCAGGCAGGGGTTGCCATCGGTCTCGCGACCATTGGTGCCCGTTCCCTTGGCGGAGAAACAGGGGGTGCGCTTGAAACCATCATTCTTGCCTCCTCTGTTCTCTACGAATTGGTTGGTCCTGCCTGTGCGAAATTTGCACTGTGGCGGTCAGGCTCCTATTCCAATAAGCTGGAGGATCTTGTTCCGGAAGCCGAACTCACTTCTTTGGAAAAACCAAAAAGCCAGACGGAGCTTCTGATCGAACGCATCCATATCATTCAGGCAACAATGCCTCCCGAGCTGCAATATCATGTGGAGGAAGAGAATGCATTTACTGAGGCGGCGGAGGCGCAAATAACCGCTGTCCGCCATGAGATTGATCATCATTCTATCAAACAAAGAAAGGGGCTGCACTGATATGACTGAATATGTTGATCCCATTGTTCGTCTGTTTGATGTACCGGCGCTCTCTGTGCTGAGCGTATGGTCTGTTGTTTTTCGCGTGTTTCTTTCCCTTGCGCTATCGGCATGGATCGGATGCGAACGCTCCGAAAAACGCCATGCCGCCGGACTCCGTACCTTTATGATCGTATCGCTTGCCTCTACCGTTTCAATGCTGCTCGACTATTATCATATGGGGAACGGAGCCGTTCGGGTTCCGCTGATTTCGACCGCTTCGGTAATCGCCGTGGCGATCATCACTGTCAATTCGATCCTTTACAGCGCGCGCAGTCAGATAAAAGGGCTGACAACTTCGGTCGGACTGTGGGCCTGCAGCATCATCGGGTTGACGGTAGGCGCAGGTCTGTACACGGTTGCGCTGATAGCCTTTGTCGGTTTGCTCGTCAGTCTCTCTCTTTTTCCGCAGTTTGAACGGTATCTGAAGAACCGCTCCAACCACTTTGAAGTGCATCTTGAACTGAAAGAAGTTCATTGCTTGCAGAATTTTGTGAAAACGATCCGGGAACTCGGAATGACCATTGACGACATTGAGGCAAACCCTGCTTACGCCGGCTCGGGTCTTTCGGTTTATACCGTCTCGATTACGGTCAAAAGTAAGGAACTCAAGCAGTATAAAACGCATACGGAAATTATTCAGGCGCTTGCCTCTCTTGACTATATTATGTTTATTGAGGAAATGAACTGATCTTTCGGTGCGATGATCCTCTTTGCTTTATTATTACTTTGACATACGATAAAACGTCAACAACAATTCCTTATGCTATGAGAAACACAGAAAAAAATCAAAATAATCCGTTTCCGTATTCCGATTCCAACAAACGGTATCACACCTACGATTACGATCTGCGCGTCCGGTTCGGCGGCAAGACGGCAAAGCTGCCGATCGACGGCGGTTTTTCCTGCCCGAACATCGACGGCACGAAGGGCAGGGGAGGGTGTACCTATTGCTCCAAACGCCCGCTCCCCGGCAGGGGAAAGCCGGTCGCCGTCCAATACGCCGAGGCGCGGGAGACCGTACTGAAAAAGTGGGGCGGCGTGATGGAGGAGGAGCGCTATCTGCCGTATTTTCAGATGTTCACGAATACTTACGCTCCTCTCGACACGCTGAAAAGGCTTTTTGAGGAGGCGCTGTCACAGCCGCACGCGGTCGGGCTCGTGATCTCCACCCGTGCCGACTGCATCGGGGACGACACGGCAAAGTATCTTTCGGAGCTGTCGAAGACGACCGACCTCACGGTCGAGCTCGGCTTGCAGACGGTACACGAGGAGACGGCAAGGCGGATCAACCGCTGTCACACCTACGCCGAATTTCTGGATGGCTTCAATAAGCTGGAAGGCATCCGGCGGTGCGTCCATCTGATCGACGGGCTGCCCGGGGAGGACCGGGAAATGATGCTCGGAAGCGTCAGGGAAATGGCGCGCATCCGCCCCGAACAGCTGAAAATCCATCTGCTCTATTTCGTGCGCGGTACGGAGATGTGCCGGGAATACGAGGAAGGCAGAGTGGCGCCGATGGAACGGGAGGACTACGTGGACACGGTGGTCAGTCAGCTTGAACTGCTCCCGCCCGAGACGGTGATCGGCAGGGTGACCGGGGACGGTCTGCCCGACGAGCTGGTCGCCCCGATCTGGAGCCGAAAAAAGCTCGTCGTTCTGAACGAAATCGACAAACTGTTTGTGAAAAAAGACAGTTGGCAAGGAAAACTGTACAAAATAGACAAAAAGGATGGCTGAAATTGTCTGCCTATGCGGGGAAAAAGTGCAAAAATTCTCTTGAAATGAAGTGAAGAATGCGATATAATAACTTTATGAGGATAATTTCGGTCTGCATCCATGCGGCGACAAAGCCGCTTTCTACGGACAGAAAACGTTGTTATCGCTAAAAACGAATGAAGGAGAAACCATCATGGCTAAAATTGTAACATCCCAGATCCGCAATATCGCGCTGCTCGGACACGGCAGCTCCGGTAAAACGACCCTCGCCGAGTCTATGCTTTATCTGACGAAGGCGACCGACCGTTTCGGAAAGATCGCAGACGGAAATACAGTTTGTGACTATGATGCGGAAGAAACCAAGCGCGGCTTCTCCGTGCAGCTCGCAGCGGCGAACTGCATGTGGAAGGACGTCAAGATCAACATTCTCGACACGCCCGGTTTCCTTGATTTCCAGGGCGAGGTTCTGGAAGGCGTCAGAGTCGCGGACGCGGCGATCATCATGGTCGACGGTAAATCCGGTATCGAGGTCGGTACCGAGCTCGCGTGGGAATATGCGTCCGACGCAAAGATCCCGAAGGCGTTCTTCGTCAATAAATTCGACGATCCCGAGTGCCGTTTCAACCGCGTCTTCACGCAGCTTCACGAAACCTTCGGCGTTTCGGTCTGCCCGCTGATGATCCCGATGGTCGACGGCGACAAGGTCGTCGGCTTCATCAACCTCATCGACCTCAAGACCTACGTTTACGATAAGACCGGCGCGCACACCGAGGCACCGATCCCGGACGGCTATCAGGACGTCGTTACCAAGTTCCGCGATATGCTCACCGAAGCGATCGCCGGTACCTCCGACGAGCTGATGGAAAAATATTTCGCCGGCGAAGAGATCACCTACGAGGAATCGGTAAACGCCATCCACGAGGGTATCATCCACGGTCAGATCGCTCCCGTCTTCTGCGGCGCCGCCGCGAACAACTGGGGCGTTGAGACCCTGCTCGACGTCATCGCCGATTCCTTCCCGCGTCACACCGCGAAGAAGGTCGAAAAGGATACCGAGGGCAAGGATATCGCCATCGACAAGGAAGGCGCCGACACCGCGATCTTCGTCTTCAAGACGATCGCCGACCCGTTCGTCGGTAAGATGTCCTTCTTCAAGGTCATGACCGGTACGCTCAATAACTCGATGACGCTGAAGAACCTGACCACCGGCGCGCAGGAAAAGATCGCCCGCATCTATACGATGGTCGGTAAGAAGCAGACCGAGGTCGACGAGCTTGCCTGCGGCGATATCGGTATGCTCGCGAAGCTTTCCAACACCAACACCTGCGATACCCTCGTTTCGTCCGACGCGATCCCCGCTTACCGCAAGATCGCCTTCCCGGAACCCTTCATGACGATGGCGGTCGCGCCGAGAGCAAAGGGCGACGAAGACAAGATCTCCGGCGGTATCGCGAGACTCCTCGAAGAAGATTATACCATCAATTATGAGAATGACGCCGATACCAAGCAGATGCTCGTTTCCGGTATGGGCGATATGCACCTTGACGTCATCGTCAGCCGTCTGAAGTCCCGCTTCAACGTCACGGTCGACCTCAAGCCGCAGAAGATCTCCTACCGTGAGTCGATCCGCAAGACCGTTCAGCAGGAAGGCAAGCACAAGAAGCAGTCCGGCGGTCACGGTCAGTACGGTCACGTCCGCATCACCTTCTCGCCGTCCGAGGAAGAGGGTCTGACCTTTACCGAATCGGTCGTCGGCGGTGCCGTCCCGAAGAACTTCTTCCCGGCAGTCGAAAAAGGTCTGCAGGAAGCAATGCGCAAGGGCGTTCTCGCGGGCTATCCGATGGTCGGTCTGAAAGCCGATCTGTACGACGGCTCCTACCACGAAGTCGACTCCTCCGAAATGGCGTTCAAGATCGCCGCTTCCCTCGCGTATAAGGAAGGTCTGGCAAAGGCGGATCCCGTCCTGCTCGAGCCGGTCGGCGAGCTGAAGGTCATCGTTCCGGAAGCCCTCGTCGGTGACGTTATGGGCGACCTGCCGAAGCGCAGAGGCAGAGTCCTCGGCATCGGTTCCTCCGACCTGCCCGGTTATCAGACGGTCGACGCGGAGGTGCCGAAGGCAGAAATGCAGGATTACACCATCGCGCTCCGCGCCATGACGCAGGGCAAGGGCAGATACTCCTTCCGTTTCGTCCGCTACGAGCAGGTGCCCGCCGCGGTCGCCGAGAAGGTCATCGCCGCAGCGAAGCTCGAGGAAGAGGAATAATCCTTGACAAATCCGCAAAGTCTGCTATAATATGAATAGCCAAAGGCGCGCCCCGGGCGCGCCTTTGTTTTTGAAAGAAATGGGGAAAAGCAATATGACGATCGAAATTGACTGCGAGGGCAGAGAACTGTTTGACACGCTGACGCCGGAACAGCTTCCGGTCGTTCTGCCGTTTTCCCTGCGGGAGATCGACGGGGAAATGACGGTTTCAGTCTGGGAAGAGGCGTTGGAGATCGCGCATTACGTCGATTCGCTGCCGGAAGAGGAGCGTTTTTCGGTCGGTACGATGGAGACCGTCCGCGAAATGACCGTCCGTGTCATGAAGGAATTCGGCTTTGAAGACGCCGATATCGAAAACAATCTTCTCATCACGAAGGTGATGGAAAAGGAAGAGGAACTGAACGCGGGGGCGATCCTGCCCGAAACCCGCTTCGTGAAAAACGACGACGGGCTCGAAAACCTTACGTCCTCTCCGCTCAATATGTATTTTGACAATCTTCTCGCCGCGGGCGTCGTGAAGGACGGGAAGATCCTATCCGCCGCCGCCGAAAACGCGCGGGTGTATTTAGAGGACGGACAGCTCAACTACGATTTTGACGAGGACGACGCGGTGCGCGATATCTGCGTCGAGACCGCGCCCGGTGAGGAAGGGAAAGGGTACGCCGCCTCCGCCGTCGCCTATCTGACCCGCGAGCTTCTGCGGATGGGCAAGGTCGTGACCTATACTCTTCGCGAAGACAATCCCGCCTCCGAGCGGGTCGCCGAAAAGGTCGGCTTCCGCGATAAATCGAAGGAATTCGTCGTTGCCTGCTTCCGCGACGAGTAACACGCAAGCGAGTAACGAGCAAAGGAAAGGACAAAATCATGGCATTTGACGCCGGATTCGTGGCGGCGGTCGTTGACGAACTGAACCGCACCGCCCTGAACGCGCGGATCGAAAAAGTGAATCAGCCCGACAAGGACGCGATCGTATTGCAGATTCATCCCGACCGGGCGCAGGTGGACGTGAAGGAATCGCAGAAGCTGCTCTTCGACGCGGGCTCGAACAATCCGCGTATCGGCTTCACGAAAGCGACCTTCGAGAACCCGAAGACCGCGCCGATGTTCTGTATGCTGCTGCGCAAGCACCTCAACGGCGCGCGGATCGCCGCGGTCCGTCAGCTCGGCTTCGAGCGGGCGGTGGAGGTCGAGATCGACTCCCACGACGACCTCGGTTTCCCCTGCAAAAAATATCTCGTTTCGGAAACGATGGGAAAATGCTCGAACCTGATCTTTCTGAATCAGGATCATATCATAGCGGGCGCCTTGAAGCTGGTCGATTTTTCGACCTCGCAGAAGCGGCAGATCCTGCCGGGCATCCGCTACGAGCTTCCTCCGCTGCAGAGCGGCAAGGTGACGCCGCTCGGCGCCGACCGGGAAAAATTCCTTTCCGATCTCGCCGCGTTTGCAGGCACCGGGGAAAAGTTCATCATGAGCCACTACCTCGGCATCTCGCCGCTCGTCGCACGGGAGATCGTCTTCCGCGCGGGCGGGAGAGGAAACGAGGCGCTCTGGGAGGAATTCAACCGGATCTACGAAAACGTCCGCACCGGCGTTTTCGAGCCGGTCCTGCTCCGCGACGCGGCGACGAACGCCCCGACCGAATACAGCTTCACCCGCATCACGCAGTACGGCGACACCGTTAAAACCGAGATCCGGGAGCATTTCAGCGACCTGACCGACGAATTTTTCGGGGAAAGGACCCGTCTTGAGCATCTGAATCAACGCTCTTCGGATATTTTCCGTCTTCTGACCAACGCGGAAAACCGTCTGACGAAAAAGATCCGGCTCCAGACCGAGGACCTCGCCGCCTGCGCCGAAAAGGACAAATGGAAGGACGCGGGCGACCTCATCACCGCGAATATGTACCTTCTGAAAAAGGGGATGGAGAAAGCGACCCTCCCCGACTGGTCCACCGGCGAGGAAGTGATGACAGAGGTCGCGCTCGATTCCCGTCTGACCCCGGCGCAGAACGCGCAGAAATATTATAAGAAGTACAATAAGGCAAAATCCGCCGAGAACGCGCTGACCGAACAGCTCGCGCTCGCGGAGGAGGAGCTGAACTATATCCACACGGTTTTCGATTCGCTGACGCGCGCCGAGTGCGAGGCGGACCTTGAGGAGATCCGACGCGAGCTGTATCTCTCGGGCTACGCCTCGAAGATGAAGAACTACCGCGCCGCCAAGCCCACCGTCCCGAAGCCGATGACCTTCCGCACCTCGGGCGGTTATACCGTCCTCTGCGGCAAGAACAACAGTCAGAACGAATACGTCACGCACAAGCTGGCGGGAAAGGGCGATCTGTGGTTCCATATCCACGGGGTCCCCGGCTCCCATACCGTTCTGCTCTGCGACGGCGGCGAGCCGTCGGAGACCGACTACACCGAGGCTGCGGTCATTGCCGCGACCTATTCCAAGGCGCCGCGCGGACAGAAGGTCGCCGTGGATTACACCCGCGTCCGCAACGTCAGGAAGCCCCCGGCGTCCAAGCCCGGCTTCGTGACCTATTCCACAAATTTCTCCGCATACGTCACGGCGGACGAGGCACTCTGTCAGCGCCTGCGCACGAGAAGCTGAACTGCGGAAAGAGGAAAACGAATGAGCAAAGAATGGCTGAGCCGCGAGATCTCCCTCCTCGGCGAGGAGAAAACCGATCTTCTCTGCCGCGCGTCGGTCCTTGTGGTCGGCGTGGGCGGGGTCGGCGGCGCCGTGACCGAGGCGCTTGCGCGCGCGGGGATCGGAAAGCTGACCCTCGTCGATCACGATACCGTTTCGGTCACCAATATCAACCGGCAGATCATCGCCGACACGGAAACCGTGGGGCGGCTGAAAACCGAGGTCTTCGCCGAACGGATCGGGCGGATCAACCCGGACTGCAGGGTCGTCTCTCTCCCGCTCTTCGTGACCGGAGAGAACGCGGGGGAGGTTTTCGACGCGGCGAAGCCCGATTTCGTCGTGGACGCGATCGACAACGTGACGGCAAAGGTCGCGCTCGCGAAGGAAGCGTCGGCGCGCGGGATCCCCTTCATCGCCTCGATGGGAACGGGAAACAAGCTCGATCCGACGCGGCTGAAGATCACCGATATCGAAAAAACCTCGGTCTGCCCGCTCGCCCGCGTGATGCGGCAGAAATACAGAGAGGCGGACCTCGGGCATATCCCGGTCCTCTGGTCGGACGAGCTTCCGGTGAAGATCGGTCAGCGCACGCCCGCCTCGATCTCCTATCTTCCCCCGGCGGCGGGGCTCCTCATTGCCTCCTACGTGATCAGACGTCTGACCGGAGAAGAGATACGGTAATATCATCAGGGAAAACGGCACCTTCGTGAAAAAATCGGCGCCGTTTTCTTGCTTTTTTCGGAAAATAATAGTATAATAAAACAAATCAGAGAAGAAAGGCGTTTCGGCAGCGAAACGGAAGGAAAAAAGAATGGGACCCGGAGGACCTCCGACGGGGGCAAAATCCCCCTACGACGCGTATAAGATCCCCAAACCGAAAAACATCCGCGAGGTACCGCACTATCTGAAGGAGCTGATCGGCGGTTTCCTGTTCCGTCTGTTTTATATCTTCAAGCTTGTGTGGGACACCCGTCCGTGGATCCTTTTCATTATGCTCTTCATGGCGGTGTTCAACGGCGTGATGCCGGTTATCGGCGCGAAGATCGGGCAGGGACTGCTCAACGCTCTCGCGACCGCGTTTGCCGCGCACGATTTCGACGCCCAGTTCCCGCAGGTGATGGGCTTTCTCATCGCGCAGTTCGGCTTCATTTTCATCAACAGCTTCGTCGGCAATATCAACGGCATCCTCTCCAGCATCTACGGCGAGCTTGTCGTCAACAATATCAAGATCAAGATTATGAACAAGGCGAAGGAGATCGATATGAAATCCTTCGATCAGCCCGAGTTCTACGAGAAGCTCGAAAACGCCTCCCGTGAGGCGGGCTCCCGTCCGATCCAGATCATGAACTCGACCTTCCATATCCTGTCCACGATCATCAGTATGGTCAGCTTCGTCGTCATCATCGGGCAGGTCAGCGTCCTCGCGCCCTTCATCATCGTGCTGATGGCGGTCCCCACGGCGGTCGTCAACTTCATTTACCGCCGCAAGCACTTCAATTACGTCCGCCACCGCTCGAAGGACCGCAGACAGATGTCGTACTATTCCGGGCTTCTGACCAATAAGGATATGGTCAAGGAACTCCGTATGTTCGGGCTTTCCGATCTCTTCATCGACAAGTATGAGGAGACCTTCAACCGGTATTTCAAGGGTCTGAAAAAGCTTTTCGTCGGCGAGGGTGCGTGGAATATCGGCATCACGGTCGTCAACTCGGTCGTCAACTGCGCGCTCTTCCTCTATATTGCCCGCAAGGTCTGCATGGGCGAGCTGCAGGTCGGTGACTATTCACTCTATACCGGCGCGCTGAACTCGATCGCGGGCGGCGTCGGATCGCTGATCGGCACCACGGCGTCGATCTACGAGGGCACGCTCTTCATCAACAATATGATTGCCTTCATGAAGGAAGAAAAAACGGTCCGTGCCTCGGTCGCCGAGCCGCCGAAGCTTGAAAGGCACTGCGGCCACACGATCGTTTTCGATCACGTTTCCTTCGCCTATCCCGGCACCGACCGCCGCGTCATCAACGACGTTTCGCTGACGCTGAACGCGGGCGACACCGCGGTTCTCGTCGGTCTCAACGGCGCGGGCAAAACGACGCTGATCAAGCTTCTCACCCGTCTGTACGACCCCACCGAGGGCGTGATCTACCTCGACGGGCACGATATCCGTGAGTACGATCCCGCCGAGCTTTATAAGATGTTCGGCATCATTTTCCAGGATTTCGGCAAGTACGCGGTTTCCGTCAACGACAATATCGCCTTCGGCGAGCTCGAAAAGGAAGCGACCGAGGACGATATCCGCCTCGCCGCCGTGCAGAGCAACTCGGACGTCTTTATTGATAAGCTTCCCGACGGCTACAATACGCCGCTTATGCGTATTTTCGAGGAAAACGGCATCGAGCTTTCGATCGGTCAGTGGCAGAAGCTGTCGATCGCGCGCGCTTTCTATTCCGATTCCGATATCCTCATCCTCGACGAGCCGACTGCGTCGCTCGACCCGATGGCAGAGCAGGAGATCTATACTCAGTTCGATAACCTCCGCAAGGATAAGACCACCATCTTCGTTTCGCACCGTCTCTCCTCTGCAACGACCGCGAACAAGGTCATCGTGCTCGAAAACGGCAGCGTGATCGAGCAGGGAAGCCATAAGGAGCTTCTCGCGAAGAAGGGCGTGTATTACGACCTCTTCATGACGCAGGCGAGCCGCTACATCTCCTCGGTCGAGGAGCAGGAGCAGGCGGAACGGGAAGCCGCGGACGCGCTCCCGCCCGAGGGAGGGAAACCCCCGTTCGGCGACCGCCCCCACGGTGACCGTCCCTTCGGCGGCAGACCGAATTTCCTGACAAACAACTGAAACTGATATTACAAGGCAGGAAGCATTCCGATGAATCACATTCCTTTTCATCCCGCCGACATCCTTCTCCCCCGCGTTCCCTCCCCGGCGTGGCCGGTGGTCGCCTGCGACCAGTACACCTCCGAGCCCGAATATTGGGCGGAAACCGAAAAAACGGTCGGGGAAGCCCCCTCAACGCTCAATCTGATCCTTCCCGAGGTCTATCTGAGCGGCGACGTTGCCGCGCGGACCGGGGCAATCAACCGGGCGATGACGGATTATCTGAAAAACAACGTCTTTACCGAGTATCCCGACGCGATGATCTATCTCGAACGCACCCTTGCCGACGGCAGAGTGCGCCGGGGTCTGATCGGCGCGATCGACCTTGACGACTACGAATACGATCCGGCAAAAAAGCCGCTTATCCGCGCGACCGAGGGGACGGTGCTTTCCCGCATCCCGCCCCGCGTCGCGATCCGCAAGGACGCCCCGCTCGAGCTGCCGCACGTCATGCTCCTCTGCGACGACCCGCTCCGCACGGTGATCGAACCGCTTGCCGGGGAAAAGGAACGGATGAAACAGGTCTACGACCTCCCGCTGATGCAGGGAGGGGGCAGGATCGCGGGCTGGCTCCTTGACGAAGAAGCGAAAAACGCGGTGAACGAAGCGCTCGTCACCCTGCGCGGGGAGGACGCCGAACCGATGCTTTTCGCGGTCGGGGACGGCAACCACTCGCTCGCCACGGCAAAGACCTGCGCCTCGCTGACCGACGATCCCGCGGCGAAAACGGCGCTCGTCGAGCTCGTCAACATCCACGATCCCGCGCTCGATTTCGAGCCGATCTACCGCGTCCTGACCGATATCGACCGCGAAAATCTGCTTGCCGAATGGAAAAAGGCGTTTCCCGCGGAGCCCTTTGACGGTTCCTCCCCGGTCACGCTTGTCCTCGGCAAAACTGAGGTGACCGGATTCGTTCCGGGTCTGACCTCCGCCGCCGTGCAGGACTTCATCGACGCGTATCTTGCCTCCAACCCCGGCGAGGTCGATTATATCCACGGGAAGGACGTCGTCCTCCGCCTCGCGGAAAAGGAAAACGCCGCCGGCTTCCTCTTTGACGGCATTTCCAAGTCGGGTCTTTTCCCCTACGTCAAAGCAAACGGTCCCCTCCCGCGCAAGACCTTTTCGATGGGAGAGGCGCACGACAAGCGCTACTATATGGAGGCGCGCCGCATCCGCTCGCACCGCGCCGATTTTCCGGGCGTGCGCAGACTGTTAAGCTGCGTCCGCCGTGCCGCCGACGATTACAATATGATCGAGGACGGGGACGAGATCGCCGTCGGGCTTTCGGGCGGGAAGGACTCGCTTTCGATGCTCGTCGCGCTGAAGGAGCTGCAGCGGTTCTACCCGAAGAAATTCGGTCTGCACGCCGTCGCGATCTCGCTTTTCCCGGAGGCGGATTATTCGGAGATCGCCGCCTTCTGCGAAAAGCTCGGCGTTCCGCTCCGTATCGTCCGGACAGAGATCGGGCACGTCGTTTTCGATACCCGCAAGGAAAAGAACCCCTGCTCGCTCTGCGCCAGAATGCGCCGGGGCGCGCTCCACGACGCCGCAAAGGAAATGGGCTGCAATAAGCTCGCCCTCGGACACCATTTTGACGACGTGATCGAAACCTTCATGCTCAATCTCGTCCACGAGGGCCGCCTCGGGACCTTCCTGCCCGTGACCTACCTTTCGCGGAAAAAGCTGACCGTCATCCGCCCGCTCCTCTACGTCAAGGAAAAGGACGTACGGTATTTCGTCGGCAAGAACCCTCTGCCGATATTGAAAAACCCCTGTCCCGCCGACGGCGCGACCGAGCGCGAGACGATGAAACAGCTCCTGACCTCGATGGAAAAGCAGTACAAAGGCGTCAAGCACCGGATGTTCGACGCGATCCGCAAGGACGGCCTTTTCGAAAAATTCGAGGAAGACCCTTCGGAAGAATAATGGAACGAACCGTATATACAAAAAACTGCTGATTTTTTCAGCAGTTTTTTGTTATCGGAAAAACAATCCGTTTTATTTGTTTTTGAACCGCTTCCATTTCGGGATCAGCAGGGCGAGGACGACAGAGCCGACGACGGCGATACCGATCCACGCGGCAACGGTGACGAACCATCCGGTCTTTTCCACGATCTTGCCGAAGCCGTAGGTCGAGATCGCGGCGCCGATATAGATCGTGCAGTTGAAGATGCCCGAGAAGGTCGCCGCACGGCGGTATTTGCCGAAAATGACCGGAACGACCGTACTGAACATATAATTATAACCGATGATGAAGACGGCGATCAGCCCGAGGCAGGCGATCGAAACGAGGAGCGGGGTCTTTGCGAGGTTGAGGATGACGAGGGTCGGGAGGGCGGTGACCGCCATGAAGAAGAGCCCGGTCACGATCTCGTTCTCACGGAAGAATTTCTTATATAAGAAGGAAGAGAAGTACGCGCCGAAAAGCTCGCAGACCGGCATAATGACGGTCAGCACGGTGGACCATCCCGCGGAAAGTCCGTAGGTGTCCTTGATCAGCGACGGGACCCAGGTCATGATCCCCTCCTTCAGCATTCCGTGGCAGACCGTGGGGATCAGGAGGATCAAGGCGCCCGAGGAAACGAAAAGCGGAAGGAAGGCGGGTGCCGCTTCCTTTTCGGTCTTTTTCTCCGAAGGGGCAGGCTCGGGAAGCGGGATCATTGCCCGGCGGGCGCGGGAGGAAACGAAACTGAAAACGAGGAAGACGGCAAAGAGGATCGCAGAAGCCGAGAAAAAGGTGATCTTCCAGCTGATCGCGGCGGTGAATCCGGCGAGAAAATAGGCGATGATCGTACCTGTCGGGGAAGAGGAGAGCATATTGAGAACGTATTTCTTCCGTTTTTCCTCCACGACGACGCCGCTGAGGAGGAAGATAATCGGCGACCACATCATCGACTGCAGGAAGCCGTTCGCGCTCCAGATCACGAGCATCACGGTATAGTTCGGCGTGAGCCCGAGGAGAAGATTGGCGACCGAGGAGCCGAGGAGCCCCGTGCGGATCATCAGGATCGGGTCGAAGCGGTCGGCGAGGATGCCGTTGAGCAGATGCCCCGCGGCGTAGCAGATGAAGTAGCAGGAGCAGATAAAGCCCGCCTGCGGCTCGGTCATCACGCCGAGCTCGGTGAGCGCCGCGATCGACGCCTTGAAGGTGTTCCTGCCGATATAGGCGGACATATAGGTCAGCCAGCAGGCAAGGAAAAGGAGCCTGCTCATATTTTTGTCGGGCAGGTATTTGTTCAATCTCATATCGGAATGCCTTTCGGTACGAACGTCTTTGGTTTTTCGCCGGGAACCGACGAAAACCGTGGTCTTGAAAAGAGGATTATTTGTACGGTTTCATCATATCATAAAAGGCAGGAAGAATCCATATCCAAAACAGACAATTTCCGCTTTTTTTCAGTCCTTCGTGCTATAAAAACGCACAGAAACGAGGCAAAACGCCGAAAAATCGGTCGAAAACATAGCGGATTTCACGGTTTTTTCTTGCAATCTATTGCAATCGGGCATTTTCTATGGTACAATAAGAAAAATGTTTTTATCTGATGGAAAGGAGCCGATCACAGTGACCTACGATCCGCTGATGACAGAGGAAGAGTACCGTGCCGTGCGCGCAGCCGCAAGGCGCAGACGGACGATGCTGATCCTCGCGTTTCTTCTGATCGCCGCGGGGCTGCTCATTCTGTACACCTCCCGGTTTTCGCCCGGATTCCACATGACGCTGGACGGCACCTTCTATAATACGGGCATATTCAAAAGGGTCGAGGGCGGCGTCCGCGCCGTCGGAAACAAATGGTACCTCTTTGACGAAAACGGTTACGTGAAGGGCGGCTGGTGCGAAAAGGACGGCAAGCCTGCCTACGCGCTTCCCTCGGGAAAGCTCGTGACCGGGATCGTTACGGTCGGAGACGAAAAATACTGCTTCGACGAAAACTGCGGAATGGTGAAGGGCGCGTTCTACGCCGTCACCGAGGGTGAAAAGAAGTACGAGACCTACTATTTTGACGAAAACGGTCACGCGCTGCGCGGCTGGCAGGAGATCGGCAGCAAGACCTACCACTTCAGCGATACCTGCGCGATGTCGCTCGGACGGGTCTCGGTCGACGGCAAGCTCCGCTTCTTTACCGAGACCGGCGCGATGTTCAAGGGCTTTCGGAAATCCGGCGACCGCACCTACTACTTTGACGAAGAGGGAGCGGCGGCGGAAGGGGAGACCGTGATCGACGGCGGGTACTATTGGTTCCGGGACGATCACAGTATGGTGACCGGATTCTTTACCGCGCCCGGCGATGACGTCGAACGTCTCTACGGCGACGACGGCAGAAGAGGAAACGCCTGCCTCGTGAAATACGACGGCAATACCTATTACACCGACGAAAACGGCGTGATCCAAACCGGAGAGATCGAGTACGACGGTCACCGCTACTTCTTTTATCAGAACGGCGTGATGAAGGTCGGCTGGTCGGTCGTGGGCGAAAAACGGCAGTACTACAAGGACGGCGTGATGGCGATCGGCTGGACCGCGATCGAGGACGGCGTGTACTACTTCGACGACGACGGCTTCCTCGTGACCGGGGATTACGAGATCCTCGACGACCTCTATCACTTCGAGAAAAACGGTCAGTACGGCAGAGGCTGGTTCACCTATCAGGGAAAGAAATACTACAACGACGATTTCGGCTTCCACATGAAGGGGCTGATCGAGATCAACGGCTGGTGCTACTATTTCGACGAAACGACCGGAGAAATGGCGACCGGCTGGCACGAGGAACCGGACGGCAGCGTCTATTGGTTCGAGAACGACGGTTTCGGCGTCAAGGGACTGAAGCTGATCGACGGGAAGAAATACTATTTCGACGAGGAAACGTCGATCCTGTACACCGGCTTCGTTCAGATAGACGGCTTTACCTATTATTTTGACGGCAGAAACGGCGCCCTGACGGGGACGCACGAGATCGACGGCGAGGAGTACACCTTCGCGGAGAACGGCATTCTCGCGTCCGAGATCGAAAACGGCAGAAAGTGAAAACTGACAGAATGGAAACGAAAAAGAAAAGCGGCTTGTCCGCGGTGAAGGCATTTTTCGGCAAGCTCGGAAAGATCCGCTTCGGCGGCTTTGCCCGGGTCAATACGATCGACAACTCGATTGAATGTGAAAGCTGCCCGATCAAGCTGAAAAAGGGAACGATCATCGAGGACCGCGCACGGCATTTACGGATGCTCAACGTTATCCTCGTGAACGAGGGCAACGTGACGGTCGACGAGATCGAGGTCAAGGTCCTGATGTTCGACGAATACGGGAATCAGATTCCCGCGAGCGACGGCAGCCAGTATATCACGAGCACCTTCCGCACGGCGGGCTGCCATCCGGACGAAACCGCGGGTGAGGAGGAGGTCATCCTTCTCGCTTCCGAAAAGGTCGAGGACTGCTCGGTGATGGTCTCCCGCGTTCTTACCGCCGGGAACGTCGAGCTCTGGTTCGACGACAGCGATTACACCGTGAAGAATACCGACGGCGTGGCGATGGTCCCGCCGGGGAAGAACAAGAAGATCCGCACCTGGCTGATCGTGGCGCTTGCCGCCGCCTGCCTCATCTACGCGTTCGTCGCGGTCGGCTCCTACGCCGAGAGGAAGATCGTCAAGCCGAAGCGCGACCGGGAATATATCGAGGATTGCGTAAAAAGACACGATTATTCCGCTGCCGTCGCCCGCGCCGAGAAGATCGGCGACCGGAGCAAGAAAAACGAGATCCTTTCCGACGCGATCGATTACGCGATCTCGGAGGGCGATTACCGCGCCGCAATGGAATTCGCCGCCCGCTCGACCGACCGTGCCGTTCCGGGCAAGACCCTGACCCGTGTGACCGACAGGCTCTTCTCGGAGGGACGGTACGACGAGGCAGTCGACTACGCGACCCTTGCCGAGAACGGGGACCTCAGACGCGATCTTTACCGCCGCGCCGTGACGGCGTACACCGAGGCGGGAGACTATAAATCCGCCCTGATCTACGTTTCGCTCAGCGGTGAGACCGATCTGCTCGATTCGATCTACACCGCCGCCGTGGAGGAATACCGCGAGGACGAAAAATACGGTACCGCGCTCGAATACGCGATCCGCTCGGGAGACCGGGAAAAGATCCTTTCGGTCTACGATCAGGCGGTGACCGAGTGCTGCGTGAACGAGGACTACAACACCGCCGCGCGCTATATTGCCGAGGCGAACGTCGGCCCGACCGCCGGCGTCACCGACGCGCTCCGCGCGGACGTTTTTGCCGGTGCCGACCGTGCGTACATCCGCCGCAACACCGTGGATTTCTACCCCGTGATGAACCCGGTCGAGATCCGGCGTCTCTTCGCGCATACCGCTTCGATCCGGAACTCCGCCGTTGCCGTGACCAAGGACGCGACCGTTGTCGGGACCGCCTCCGTGTTCGGCTGGACGGACATCGTCTCGGTCGCGAACGGGGTCAATCATACCGTTGCCCTTCGAAATGACGGTACGGTGACCTCCTCCGGCTCCAATGAATTCGGCGCCTGCGCGGTCTACGACTGGACCGATATCACGGCGATCGCCGTCGGCGAACGCCATACCGTCGGTCTGCGCGCGGACGGCACGGTCATTGCCGTCGGCTCGAACGACTATAATCAGTGCGACGTCGCCGACTGGACGAATATCATTCAGGTCGCTGCAGGTCAGTATTTCACCCTCGGTCTGAAGAGCGACGGCACGGTCGTCGCCTGCGGTCAGAACGCGGCGGGACAGTGCAGCGTTTCCGCGTGGACCGAGATCACGCAGATCAGCTGCGGCGATTCCCACGCGCTCGGGCTCCGTACCGACGGTACCGTGGTCGCGGCAGGCGTCCGTACCTCGGATAAATGTCAGGTCAGCGAATGGACCGGGATCACCGAGATCGCGGCGGGCTCCGCCCACTCGGTCGGTCTCTGCTCGGACGGCTCTGTCGTGATGGCGGGCGGCGCAAACGGCTCCTGCGGGAACGTTTCCGGCTGGCGCGAGATCGTCGCGATCGCGGCGGGCAATTCCAACGTGCTCGGCATCGACGTGTACGGCAACGTATTCTGCGTCGGGAACGGCAAAACCGACGTATCGGGGCTTCAGAACCTTGTCGGTGCTTATTGATTCGTAATTTATACGGGGAGTTTTCCTCGGAGAAGGAGTATCCTATGAAATATCAGCCCTCAAAGAAATTCAGAGTCGGAGTCATCGGTGCGACCGGTATGGTCGGTCAGCGCTTCCTCTGCCTCCTTGACAACCACCCCTATTTTGAGGTGACGGTCCTCGCCGCCTCCGGCCGTTCCGCGGGAAAGGCTTACGCCGAGGTGATCGAGGGACGCTGGAAGCTCGATCTTCCGATCCCGGAATACGCGAAGAATATGGTCATCGTCGACGCCTCCCACGTGGAGGAGGTCGCATCTCTCTGCGACTTCGTCTTCTGCGCGGTCGATATGAAGAAGGACGAGATCCGCGCGATGGAGGAGGCTTACGCGAAGGCGGAGACCCCCGTCGTCTCGAACAACTCCGCGAACCGCGGCACGCCCGACGTGCCGATGGTCGTGCCGGAGATCAACCCGGAGCATCTCGCCGTCATCGAACAGCAGCGCAGGCGTCTCGGCACGAAGCGCGGCTTCATCGCCGTCAAGCCGAACTGCTCGATCCAGTCCTACGTTCCGCTTCTGACTCCGCTGCTCGATCTGAAGCCTACCTTCGTGACCGCAACGACCTATCAGGCGATCTCCGGCGCGGGCAAGACCTTCCGTGAATGGCCCGAAATGATCGACAACGTGATCCCCTATATCGGCGGGGAAGAGGAGAAGAGCGAAAAGGAACCGCTGAAGGTCTGGGGCACCCTGACCGAAAACGGCATCGTTCCCGCTTCCTCTCCCGTGTTTGACGTCCAGTGCATCCGCGTTCCGGTGACGAACGGGCATCTTGCCGCCGTCTTCGTCAAGTTCGAGAAGAAGCCCGAGCGCGAGGAGATCCTCCGCCGCTGGAAGGAATACCGCGGCATTCCGCAGGAGCTTGAGCTCCCCTCCGCGCCGAAGCAGTTCCTCACCTATTTTGAGGAGGACAATCGCCCGCAGACCGGCGTTGACCGTATGCTCGAAAACGGCATGGGCATCGCCGCGGGTCGTCTGCGCGAGGACGAATCCGGTCCTTACGACTACAAGTTCATCGGTCTCTCCCACAACACTCTCCGCGGTGCCGCAGGCGGCGCCGTCGAGATCGCGGAGCTGCTCTGCGCGCAGGGCTGGATCACCGCGAAGGATTGATAGGGCTCGCCTCTTTCTCTGTCAGAGAAAGAGGCTGGCGAGAAAGAGAAACCAAAGGGAGGCGCTGACGATACTTTTTTCAAAAACAAGTTTTTGAGAAAAAGCATCTAACCGCGCCCTCCCTTTGGGAACCCTCCCGCGGAGGAGAACGGTCTGCTCTCTCGTTTTTCTTCTTCGCCTTTTATTCTCCGAACAAAACCCTTACGCGGTTCTTCGTCCGCGTTTACCGATCCCTCGTACGCGTCAGCCACGTGTCCCCTCGGACCCGTCGTGGGTTGCCGGAGCGCTAACGGAAAAAGAGGGAGGGGGTCGCCGTAGGGGGAGGGAGAATGATGCCGAGAAAGCATTTTTTATAAAATGCGATCGAGGCGTCTCTTCCTCCCCCTGCGGTCTTCTTTTTACGCTCAGGCGCTTTTTCTCGAAAGAAAAAGCGCCGAATGATTTGCCTCTTTCTCTGTCTGAGAAAGAGGCTTGCGAGAAAGAGATGACCAAAGGGCGGCGCTGACGATACTTTTTCCAAAAACGAGTTTTTGAAAAAAGTATCTAACCGCGCCCTCCCTTTGGAATCCCTCCCGCGGTGGGGAACGGCTTGCCCTTTTGCTTTGTTTCTCTTCCGTTCGCTTACCGGACAAACCCCCGCTTTTTTACGGAGAACGAAAGTTACCATACCGAACGGTACCGAATCGCGAACGAAAAAAGAGGGAGGGGGTAGCCGAAGGGGGAGGGAGAATGATGCCTCCCCCCTGCAGGAAGTTGCGAAGCAACTTCGGCACTTGCCGCTCTGCGGCAATGTGCGGGTCCCTTTTTCCGCCGAGGCTCCTTTTTCTGACAAGAAAAAGGGCCGCATTTTTGTTTTTATGGGGTAAAAAGAATTAAAAAATCACAGAATCGTTCAAAAACATCATAAAAATATCATAACACCTATTGATTTTTTGTTGAATATGTGCTATACTATAATCAGCAAGAAACAATACAGTAAAGGTGGTATGAATATGAAGCTCTCGATAACCGGAAGACAAATGCAGCTCACGGACGATCTGAAACTCCTGTTTGAAAAGAAACTGTCGAAATTCGACAAGTTCTTCCGTGACGACGCCTCAGGCAATATCGTCCTTTCGAGGAAACACGGCAGCGAGTATCTTGAGCTCACGATCACCAGCTCCGGCACCATCTTCCGCGCGGAAGAAAACGCAGATACCTTCCAGACGGCGCTTGACCGCGCAATGGACGCTATCGAGCGTCAGATCCGCAAGAACAAGACCAAACTGGAAAGAAGACTGAGAGACACCTCCGCTCTTCAGGCGCTTTCCGCCGAGGAAACGGAAGAGGAAGGAACGATCATCCGCACCAAGGTCTTCCCGATGAAGCCGATGACGGCGGAGGAAGCGATCCTGCAGATGGACCTTCTCGGTCACGCCTTCTACGTCTTCCGCAACGTGGACGCCGACGGCGCCACGCAGGTAGTTTACCGCCGTGCTGACGGGAACTACGGTCTGATCGTTCCGGAAAACGTCGAATAAACCCTCAACCGACCCACTGCTGCCGCTATGCGGCAGCAGTTTTAATTTGGGAAAAATTCACGAAAAATCCGGTTTTTCCTCTTGCAAGCAGGGAAAAAATCAGTTATAATAGAAGAAAAGAAACCGCGTCCCCGTATAAACGATTACGAAGGAGACCCTTATGAAAAGAACCCTCCTGCCGCTGCTTCTGCTCGGCTTGCTCCTGCTTCTTCCCGGCTGTAAAAAAACGCCTGTCCCCGGCCCCGGTCCGGAAGGGACCGATCCTGCCGTCACCGCGGCGCCCGTTGTGAAGGAAGGTCTGCTTGAACTTACCTTTTCCTCCTCCGATCCGACGCGCGGCACCGTTTCCGGTTCCTTGAAGCAGACGCTCGAATCCGGAAAGGATAAATGCAAAAAAGTAGAAGCAAAAGCCGAACTCGGCTACAAATTCGTCCGCTGGTCGGACGGTTCGACCGATCCGGTGCGTGAAAACGAGATTTTCACGAACGACGCTCCGATCTACGCCGTCTTTGATTACGACGTGCTCGATCTTCCGATCATCGCGATCACGACCGAGACGGGCGGGGACGTGACCTCCAAGACCGAATACATCGACGGCGATATGTCGATTTTCAATACCGGCGAGCGCCCCTCACTCTCGAATGCTTCCATACAGATTCGGGGAAGAGGCAACAACACCTGGACGTACGAGAAGAAATCCTATAAGATCAAGCTCGACAAAAAGGAAAACCTTCTCGGATGCGCGGCGGGAAAGGGAAAGACGTGGGTCCTGCTCGCGAATATGTGCGATCAGTCGCTGCTCCGCAACCGTACCTGCCTCGCACTCGGCAACGCGCTGAAAAACATCATTTTCGAGCCGCACACCTTCCCGGTCGAGGTCTATCTGAACGGCGAATACCGCGGCTGTTACCTCCTCGCCGAGGAGATCAACGTTGACGACGACCGCGTGAACGTCGACGAGGATATCGAGGACGGCACCGATATCGGCTATCTCGTCGAGCTTTCGATCTACGCCGAAGGGGAGAACATCTTCTACGCGCACGATAAGAAATATCAGGTCCGCAGCGATCTTTCCGAAAGCAAATCCCTTGCGAAAAAGCAGCTTGCCTATATTCAGAGCTATATCGACAACGCGATGAAGACCATTCTCAGAGGAGACGAGGATGAGATCCGCGAGGTGGTCGACGTCGATTCCTTCATTGACGCCTATATCCTCGAGGAAGTGGCAAAGAACCTCGATATGGGCTGGGACTCCTTCTATCTCACGAAGGACAAGGGCGGCAAGCTTGCGCTCGGTCCCTGCTGGGACTTTGACCTGACCCTCGGCAACGGCAATATTACCTGCGAATTCTATACCGATATCTACGTCGGCATCCTGACCGAACCGAACCTTTCCAACCCGTGGTTCTATCAGATGATGAAGCTGAAATGGTTCCGTCAGGCTGTGCTCGAACGCTGGGACGAATTCCTTCCCACCCTCCGCACCTTCCCGGGTTACGTGCTGAACGAGGGCACCAACGGTTACCGCTCCTATTGCCGCAACTTTGAAAAGTGGCAGATCTTCGGGCAGTCGCTCAACCGTGAGACCGAGCTGATCACGAGCCTCCGCTCCTACGACGAGCATTATCATTACCTCGCGCAGTGGCTTTCCGACCGCATCGACTGGCTCGACGCCTGCTACCATTCCAAAGAATACCAGAACGGCGTCTATATCGTCAGGGACAGCAAGCTGTCAAACGAAGCGACCGAAACCGCCGAAAAGATCTACGACGAGTTGGAAGACGTGACCCGCCGCGTGAAGAACCTGACCGGCGACGGTCAGCACTTCGGCGATGAAAAGGTCGGGAATCTGCTTGACAGTAATACCGCCACGAAATACTGCTGCCAGACGAACGGAACGCTGACCATGCGCTTCAAAATGTCGGAACCGACCGCGATCCGCGGCATCGTCGTGACGACGGGCAACGACACCGAAAACGATCCGAACCGCAATCCCGTGCGCTGGACGCTCTACGGCTCGAACGTGGAGCACGGTGACTGGACGGTCGTTTCTCAGGTCAGCGACGCCGGAGCGCGCCTTCCGATCGCAAATGAGGAATACGCGGGCTTCTTAACCGGCTTTAACAAAAAGTTCACCTACTACAAATGGGTGCTTGAGTTGAACGGCACTATCTTCCAGTTTTCCGAAATCGAATTCTTTGAATAAGAAAACGGGGTCGTCGGTCCCTCTTTGAAAAGGAAGCAATATGGCAGACAACGAATCTTTACGCTGGAAGATCGGCAGACGGAAAAAACTCCTGCACACCCCGATCTACGACGTGCTTTCTCAGCACGAAACGGCGCCGAACGGCGTCGAGGGGGACTATATCGCGATCAAGGCGCCCGACTGGGCGATCGTGATCCCCGAAACCGAAAAGGATTTTCTGATGGTGAAGCAGTTTCGCCATTCGGAGGGTGACGTGACGGTCGAATTTCCGGGCGGGGTGGTCGATCCCGGTGAAAAGCCGGAGGACGCCGCTGCAAGAGAACTCCGCGAGGAGACCGGATGCGAGGCGGAGATCGTAGCGCTCGGCGCGCTGAACCCCAACCCCGCGCTCTTTACCAACCGCGTTCACGTCTTTCTCGCAAAGGACCCGCACCGCGTCGGCGATCTCTCGCTCGACCCGGACGAGCTGCTGAACTTCTTTCCCGTCCCGAAAGCCGAAGTGATCGCGGGGATGGGAAGCGCCCCGTACGTAAACGCCCTGATGGGAACCGCGCTCTTCCTCTGGATGCGCGCGAAAGAAATGTACTGATAACAAAAATGCGGCAAACGGATAAGGCTTTTCGTCTTGTCCGGTAAAAACCGATCTGTCAAACGATCAGAACCTGCGGAGGGAATTATGATGAAGAAAACAATAACCGTACTTCTGTGTCTTGTGTTTGCCGTCTCAATGATAGGCTGCGGAGCCGGGAAACCCGAAACCGTTATTGAAGGGAATATGAAATCCTATTCCGAAATGCCGGACGGCACCTGGGAGTGCAATGGCAATACCTACAAATACAAGCTGGAAATAACCGGAAGAATACACGGCGCTTCTAGGAATTCAACGTTTGTTTATTTGAGCAATCTGGAAGAAATCACGTTCGACCAGGCATGGAAGGCTGCGGGACTCAGCAGCAATATGAATGATTATTTCAACGTAAAAGACGCCGTACTGGTGGAATTGAAATAAAGAAACAAATACCGGTCAGTCAGATACAAAGAAGCAGCCCGCTGAAATCATTCCTTCAGCGGGCTGCTTTTTTCAAATCATAGCAGACATCATTATGTGCCGTTTTATTGCAGAACGATCTCCGCCCAGATCATCACGTGGTCGGAGTGGGACACGGAATCGAGCATACCGCTTGCCGTGACCGACGCGGAGGAGGGAAGGACGATATTGTCGATCGCGCTCTTCGCGGCGTAGGAAAGCATGCGGTTCTCCGCGTTGTTGACGAGGAGAGAATTATCGATCACCGCAAACTCGGTGAAATCGTCGGTGTTGAAGTCCGCCGTCAGGATCCAGCGGTCGGTTTTCGCGATCTGCTCCGCAAGGGTCAGAAACTGCTTCGCGCGCGTCTCCTTGTTCTCGTAGGAAAGATGCGTGTTGAAATAATCCACAAGCGTTCCGTCCACGTCAAGGACGGCGTGACCGAGAGAACGCTGTTCATATCCGTCGCTTTCGAGCGGAATGACCTCAAAGGAAACGATGGGGTACCTCGAAAGGATCGCGGTGCCGTATTCACCGCCCTGATAGGGGATCGCTTTGGAGAATTCGTAATACTCGTATCCGGTCGCCCTCGAAAGCAGCTTCATCGTGTCCCTGTTTCCGTTGCGCGCCGTCTTCCGGTCGACCTCCTGCAGTCCGCAGACGTCAAGCCCGGCGTTCACGATGTCGTCGGCGAGAAGCGTGTAGTCGTAGCCGACGTCAAGGCCGTTTTTGATGTTGTAGGAGCCGATCTTCAGGGTGACGGGCAGCTTTTCGGTTTCGGGGACGGTTTCCGCTGCGGTGGCATCCGGAGCGGTGGCCTCGGGCGCCGTCCCGCTTTCTTCTGTCTGCGGTTTCTTCGCGGCACAGCCGGAAAGGGTCAGAAAGAGCAGGGAAAAGGCGGGGATCAGACAAAAAAGAGTGCGTTTTTTCATACGAATTACGATCACTATCGTCAGGTGAAAGCGTCCTTTCTGAAAAAGAGGGTGTAAAAAAGCGGGACCTTTTTTACACCCTTCGTTTATTGAATCATTCAGGCAAAAATGGTGTCCTTCTTGACCTTTTCGATGACCTCGGTGACGGCGGCAGCCTGATCGAGCGGGATCGGGTAAGCGGCGCCGTGGCGGATCGACTCGTAGAGGGCGTCCCAGACGCGGTCGGTGCCGGCGTTGGAGTTGACCTCAACGTGCTCTTCGATCCACGAAAGCGGCTCGGGATTGCCGAAGCCCTTGCCGGAGCCGGGAGTCTCGGGATCCGCTTCGATCGGGGAGAGGGGCTTTTCGGGGTCGAGGTACTTCACAAGGAAGCCGCCCTTTTCGGAAATGAGCGTGCCCTTCGAGCCGTAGACCATGTATTCGGGCGTGGGGATCGCGACGCCGCCGCTGATCTCCATATCGACGATCCTGCCGTTGACGCCGGTGAAGACGATCTTGATGTGGTCTTCGCAGTCGCCCGCCGCCGCAACGTGGCGGATCTCGGAATACATCTTGGTGTAGGCGCCGCCGCAGAAGCGGAGGGAGTGGTCAACGATGTGGGGACCCCAGTTGAGGAGCTGACCGCCGCCGAAGCGATGGATGGTCTGCCAGTCGTTGCGGCGCTGATAGCCGTTGCGGGTGAGCTTGATCTCGTAGACGTTTCCGAGCTTGCCGGAGTCGATGATCTCCATGACCTTCTGGAAGCCTGCCTCAAAGCGGCGGTTGTGTCTGACGTAGAGGTGAGGACCGGCGGGCTGGCTGCCGAGCGCGATCAGCTCGCGGACCTGCGCGGTGTTGACGCAGAAGGGCTTTTCGAGCATGACGTTCTTGCCGGCGAGAAGCGCCGCCTTCGCGTGTGCGAAGTGGTCGCAGGAACGGGTGGCGATCGAGATCAGCTCGATCTCCGGATCGGCGAGCATTTCCTCGTAGGTGGCGTACGCCTTGCTGCCGAAGGCGTCAACGAACTTCTGCGCGCGCTCCGGGATCTCGTCGCAGACGGCGTAGAACTGAATTTTTCCCTGTCTGCCGTGCAGCTCCGGGAAGTGCATACCGGAACCGGCTCTGCCGAGACCGAGAAGACCGAGTTTGATGGGCTTGTCCATAATGATATCCTCCATAATCGTATTATTTCAAACAATCAGCGTTTTACTCTTGCGTTGCCCGCCCAGATGCTGAGAATCTGTTCCTCGTCCGCGGGCTGTGCGTAGTCGGTGAGGAAGGTGGTCGCGAGAGCGCCGCTTGCCCAACCGAAGGCAAGCTGTTTTTCGGCGTCGTAGCCCTTCAGCAGGGCGTAGAGCAGACCGCCGACAAAGCCGTCGCCGCCGCCGATGCGGTCAAGCACGCGGATCGGACGCGGCTCGGCGATATGCCATTCTCCGTCGGTACGGAGGATCGCGCCCCAGAGATGCTCGTTCGCGTTCACGACCTGACGGAGCGTGGTGGCGAAGACCGAGACGTTCGGGAAAGAAGCGGAAGCGACCTCGATCATTCCCTTGAAACCCTCGATCTTGTCGGCAAGCGCCTTGCCGCCCGCTTCGGGACCGTTCAGACCGAGACAGAGCTGAAAGTCCTCTTCGTTGCCGACGAGCACGTCGGAGACCGACGCGATCTCGGTGAAGGCGGCGCGGAGCTCTTCCTCGCGGCCTTCCCAGAAGGAAGCGCGGTAGTTGAGGTCAAAGGAAATGCGGGTGCCCGCCTTTTTCGCTCTTCTCGCGAGCTCAAGGCAGAAGCGGGAGGTCGCGGGAGAAAGCGCCGCGACGAGACCCGACATGTGGATCATCTGAACGCCGTCTTCAAAAAGACGGTCGAGGTCGAAATCGTCGACCGAAAGGGTGGTGCCGATCTCCCCGGCACGGTCGTTCCAGACGCGCGGACCTCTCGATCCGGCGCCGGAATCGGCGATGTTGAACTGGTGACGGTAGCCCCACGGACCGCCCTGCGCCACGTCCGGACCCTCGAACTCCATGCCGCGGGAGCGGAGGTTCTGCTTGATGAACTGCGCGATCGGGCTGCCCTTGACGAACTTGGTCAGCACCTTGACGGGCAGACCGAGGTAGGAAGCGACCGACGCGACGTTGGTCTCGGCGGAGGTCGCCTGCATGAAGAAGTCACAGCCCGCCGCAACGGTCTGGCTGTCCTTCGGGGTGATGCGCACGCCCATGCTCGAGGGCACGACGAGCGCGTACTTGCAATTCTGTTTCAGCGTCAGCATAATACTCTCCTCCCGGGATCAGACGGTGTACTGGGAAGCGGCGGTGTCTCCGCCCTTGCCGGTCCAGTTGGTGTGGAAGAACTCGCCGCGGGGCGCGTCGGTTCTTTCGTAGGTGTGCGCGCCGAAATAGTCGCGCTGTGCCTGAAGAAGATTGGCGGGGAGGCGTCCGCAGCGCAGACCGTCGAAATAGGAGAGCGCGGCGGAGAAGGCGGGAACGGGTGCGCCCGCGGCGACCGCGGAGGCGACCGTCTCACGCCATGCGGGAACGAGTTCCTGCATCTTGGCGCAGAAATACGGGTCGAGGAGCAGATTGTCGAGCTCGGGATTTCTGTCGTAGGCTTCCTTGATCTTGCTTAAGAAGACCGAACGGATGATGCAGCCGCCGCGCCACATCAGCGCGATGCCGCCGTAATTGAGGTTCCAGCCGTAGGTCTTTGCCGCCTGACGCATCAGCGTGTAGCCCTGCGCGTAGGAGACGATCTTGGAGGCGAGGAGCGCCTGACGGAGCTTTTCGACCGCTTCCTTTTTGTCGCCCTCATACTTCTTGATCTCGCCGCCGAGGATGCCGGAAGCCTTGACGCGCTCCTCCTTCATCGCGGAGAGGCAGCGGGAGAAGACCGCTTCGGTGATCAGGGTCAGCGGCACGCCCTCGTCGAGCGCCGCAATACCGGTCCATTTGCCGGTGCCCTTCTGACCTGCGGTATCGAGGACCTTATCGCCGATCGGCGCGCCGTCG
>JAKSPT010000059.1 GCA_024404495.1 Lachnospiraceae bacterium | reverse complement strand
ATCTTTTTTCTTCTTTCCCGTCCGCGTTTCTTTGGGAATACTTCGTAGGGCGGGGTCTCGTGTCCCGCCGCTCTTCGTTCGCGCCCGCCTGCCTTCGGGAGCTGCCGTCCGTCTCCCGCCCCCGTCTTTGCCCCCTTCCGCTGCCGAACGAAAAAGACCGTTTCCGCTCCGGAAACGGTCTTTATGAATTGACTTAGGATCAGAGGATCGCGCCGACGATCATCGCGTATTCGCTTGCGATTTCATCAAAAAAGGAAGCGAAGACTGCGCCGAGCGTAGCACCGAGGATCGCGCTGAGAACGATGCCGATCAGCACCCAGATCAGCATTGCCTTGCAGTAGTTGGCACGGGTGACCTTATTCGGGTCGCCGCTGAACGCCCAGATAAAGAGCATAACGATGTTGACGCAGGGGATGATCATAATGAGCATCATAAGGAGCCATTCGCCGACCGTCATCGGCGGTTCGGTATGGACCGGGGGCTGCTGATAAGCGGGCTGCTGGTAGGAATACTGCTGATAAGGAGACTGCTGGTTCTGCTGGTTCTGGTCAAACTGGTTCTGGTTGTTATCCATGGGAAACCTCCTGCTTTATGTTTTATTATTTGAATATTGTAAGAATGCGGTAGAGAAGAGACTCACCGAAGGAGTTATCCATCGGAGGCTCGCCCGGAAAGACCTTCAGCATCCGATAAACGTAGACCGGGAGGAGAAGAACGAGCAGCACGGCGCATATTCTGACCCATACGCCGAAGCGCTCTCTTTTCCGATACCGGAAGACCGGGAACAGAAGGAGGAGCAGAAAAAACGCGGGGGAAAGCGGATGCAGCCGGACGGCGGTTGAAAAATCGAGGCGAAGCAGCGAAAGCAGCGCTCTCGTCATTCCGCAGCCCGGACAGGGCAGCCCGAAGAGGATCCGCACGGGGCAGACCGTGCCGAAGAGAAGATTCAGAAGGACGATCACCGCCGCTGCGATCAGAACCGACAGCCAATAGTGTCTCACGTCCTCCCGGAGCCGTTCTCCGATCTCAGACATTGAAGCGGAAGACGACGATATCGCCGTCCTTCATGACGTAATCCTTGCCCTCGGAGCGGATCAGACCCTTTTCCTTCGCGGTGACCGACGATCCGCCGACCGCCATGAAGTCGTCGTAACCGATGACCTCGGCGCGGATGAAGCCTCTTTCAAAGTCGGAGTGGATCTTGCCCGCCGCCTGCGGCGCCTTGGTGCCGTTTTTGATGGTCCACGCGCGGACCTCCTTCGGTCCGGCGGTGAGGAAGCTGATGAGACCGAGCAGGGAATAGCTTTCCTTGATCAGACGGTCGAGACCGCTCTCGGTCAGACCGAGGTCGGAAAGGAAGATCTCCTTTTCCTCGGCGGTGTCGAGCTGTGCGATCTCCGCTTCGATCGAAGCGCAGATCGGCAGGATCCCGGCGCCCTCGCTCTCGGCGTGCGCCTTCAGCTTCTGATAGCCCTCGTTGCCAGAGAGGTCGGAACCGACCTCATCCTCGCCGATGTTCGCGGCGTAGATGACCGGCTTGCGGGAGAGCAGCGGCATATCGGCGATCAGCGTCTCCTCGTCCGCGGTCATTTCGATCGCGCGTGCGGAGGTCCCCGCGTTCATATCGTCAAGCATTCTTTCAAGGAGCCTGACCTCGGCTTCCATCGAGCGGTCGCCCTTCATCAGCTTGCGGGCGCGGTCGAGACGGCGCTCGACGAGCTCGATATCGGAGAGGAGCAGCTCGGTGTTGATGACCTCAAGGTCGCGGAGCGGATCGACCGAGCCGTCAACGTGGACGATCTTCGCGTCCTTGAAGCAGCGGACGACGTGGATGATCGCGTCCACCTCGCGGATGTGGGAAAGGAACTTATTGCCGAGTCCCTCGCCCTTGGACGCGCCCTTGACCAGACCCGCGATATCGACGAACTCGATGATGGCGGGAGTGTACTTTTCGGGGGAATATATCTTTGCGAGCTCGTCGAGGCGCGCGTCCGGAACGGTCACGACGCCGACGTTCGGCTCAATGGTGCAGAAGGGATAGTTTGCCATCTCCGCGCCTGCGTTGGTGATGGCGTTGAAAAGAGTGCTTTTCCCGACGTTCGGGAGACCTACGATGCCTAATTTCATGAGTATGACCAAGGCTTCCGCCTTTGCGGAAGCTTCCTTTCAGTTGCCTTTTATCCTTTTTATTATAGCCTTTTCGGCTTTTTTTGGCAAGAACTTTTTTGAAATACTTTTCGGCAGAGCAAAAATTAACATCTTATTAACACTTTCTCGGGCAAAAAGGTGTATTATGAATACGGATAAAAAAATCACAATCTTAACAAATGAAAGAGGTAACACTATGGGAACGAAAATTCTTGTCGTTGACGACGAATCCTCCATCTGTGAAATGCTCCGCGTTTATCTGGAAAACGAGGGCTACGAGATCAAAACGGCTGCCGACGGCGCCGAGGGTGTCAGCTACTTCAAAATGTACGAGCCGGACCTCGTTCTGCTCGACATCATGCTCCCCAAGAAGGACGGATGGCAGGTCTGCCGCGAGATCCGCGAGGTCTCCTCGAAGCCGGTCATCATGATCACGGCAAAGGGCGACGTATTCGATAAGGTCCTCGGGCTCGAGCTCGGTGCCGACGACTTCGTCGTCAAGCCCTTCGACCTGAAGGAGCTTTCCGCCCGCATCAAGGCAGTCCTCCGCCGCTATTCCGCGCGCGACAATCAGGACGACAACGAGGTCATCAAGTTCGACAACATCGAGATCAGCCAGGAAAAGTACGAGCTGAAGCTTTGCGGCAAGAGCGTGGATATCCCCCCGAAGGAGCTCCAGCTTCTCTACTTCCTCGCCTCCAACTACAACCGCGTCTTCTCCCGCGATCAGCTCCTCGACAAGGTCTGGGGCTTCGATTATCTCGGCGACTCCCGCACGGTCGACGTTCACGTCAAGCGTCTGCGTGAGAAGCTGGACGGCGTTTCGGACAAATGGAGTCTGAAGACCGTCTGGGGCGTCGGTTACAAGTTCGAGGTTCCGCAGTAACGAGGGAAGGGGCTCGTTTGCGGCAAAGCTGCCTCAGATGAGCGTATGAAACCATGTTCCGCAGTCTTTTCACCAAATACATCACGGCGTTCATGCTGATCATCGTGGTCAGCTTCACGATCCTCGCCGCGATCATCGGCTCGCTGCTCGTCAATTACGCGACCGAAAGCAAGCGCGTCACGGTCGTTGACGCCGCCTCCACCGTCGGCTTTTATCTGGAAAAGGAATATCCGAACAAAACGCCGGACGCCTTTTCCGCCGTCGTGATGCGCGAAAACACCTCGGTGCGCCGCTCGCTTTCGATCATTTCCCACTCGGGCGACCTCGGGCTGATCCTGACCGACGTGAAGGGGACCGTTCTCGTCACCGACGACGGTTCTTTCGGCACGCTCTCGGGGCAGACCGTCCCGCAGGACGTGATCTCCGCGCTTTCGATCGACAAACCGACCACGGTCGGCGATCTCGGCGGGATGCTCCCCGTGACCTGCATCTGTGCGGGCGTCCCGATCGGCTCTGACGGAACGGTGCTCGGCTACATCTTTGCCGTCTCGGACGAGGCGGGCACGAGCGACCTGATCCGCACGATGAACAAGGCGGTGCTGATGGCGTGCCTGTGGGTGCTTCTCGCGGCGCTGATCGCCGTGTATTTCATCTCCGAGCGCATCATTTCCCCGCTGAAGGATATGAGCCGCGCGGCAAAGAGCTTCGCGCAGGGCAACTTCGACGTCCGTATCCCGGTCACGGGCAGAGACGAGGTCGCGGAGCTTGCCACGGCGTTCAACAGCATGGCGACCGACCTTGAGAGCCTTGAGGTGATGAGACGTTCGTTCATTGCCAACGTCTCGCACGAGCTGCGCACGCCGATGACCTCGATCGCGGGCTTCATCGACAGTATGCTTGCCGGCGCGATCCCGGCGGATCAGCAGGAGCACTATCTGAAAACGGTCTCCGACGAGGTCCACCGTCTGTCGCGTCTGGTCTCCTCTCTGCTCGACATCACGAGGATCCAGGCGGGCGAACGCAAATTCAATAAAACGACCTTCGACGTCTGCGAAATGGCGCGTCAGATCCTCTTCTCCTTCGAGCAGCCGATCGAGGAAAAGCACCTCGACGTGGAATTTGACTGCGAGGAGGATAACCTCTTCGTTTACGCCGACCGCGACGCGATCTATCAGATCCTCTACAATATCTGCCACAACGCGGTGAAATTCTCCCGCGAGGGCGGAAAATACCGTATCCGTCTACTGGAACGGGACAAAAAGGTCTACACCTCGGTCTTCAACGAGGGCGTGGGCATCCCCGAAGCGGATCTCCCCTTCGTCTTCGACCGGTTCTACAAGAGCGACAAGAGCCGCGGGCTGGATAAGACCGGCGTCGGGCTCGGACTGTATATCGCAAAGACCGTCATCGACGCCCACGGCGAGGAGATCTGGGTCAAGAGCACCTACGGGGAAAACTGTGAGTTCGTCTTCACGCTGCCCCGCGTTCACGATCCGAAGCCGGAGCGCAGGATCGAGGGCGAACAGAACGAAATCAAATGAAAACGGGGGGTGACGCACGTCCGTGCGTCACCCCCGGCAAATACCGCCCGGCGGCGGAACGCCGCCGTTTCGCCGATGCGAAGCTCCGTTTTCCTGCGTCTGCTTGACAAACGGCGGCGCGCGTGCTATCATATATCCGTTTTACCGCGTCTTTTCGTACGGAAAGACCGCCCCGGGCGCCCGGAATACGGCGCGCACGACTTTTTTCGCATAGAAAGGAAATTTGCCTTTCCGGCAAAACCGAAACCATGAAACGATTTACCAAAGCAGCATTCTTCGTGATTCTGATCCTGACCGTGACCCTTCTCTCCTCCTGCTCGCTGTGGGAGCGGATCACGGCGATCGAGACCGAACCGCCCCGCACCGAAACCGAAGCGCCCGATACGGATACAGAAGCGCCCGATACCGACGCGGAGACGGCGGCGCCCGTGACCAAAGCGCCGGAAACCGAAGCGGAGAACGCACCCGAAACGGCCGACCCCTCCGCGGACGATTTCGTGATCGAGGACGGGGTCCTCGTTCAGTACAAGGGACAGGGCGGAGTCATCATTCTGCCCGACGAGGTCCGCGAGATCCCGGACGACGTCTTTACGAAGTCGGGCACGGCGGGCAGCATCCTCACGATCCGCCTCGGAAAAGGGGTGGAAAAGATCGGCGAGGGGGCGTTCTCCGAGCTGTATCTGATGAGCAAGGTCGACGTCGGCAGCAATCAGAATTTCTTCTTTGAGGACGGCATCCTCGGCAGAAAGGACGGCACGCAGTTCTTCTTCTTTGACGGCGCCGTGTTCGACCGCGATACCTACGCGACCATCACGCGCCACTACGAGGGCAGAGTCAGCGACACGATCCCCTCCGAGATCGTCTTCCGGCGGGGCATCGTCCGGGGCGAATTCTTTATGGGCGATTTCTGTGCCGAATCGGTCTCCGCCTACGGCAACGAGGTCGAGCTGAGCGACATTACCCCGATGGGCTTCGGGACCGCCGTTTTCGACTTTGACGACTGGACCTACCGCGGCTTCGTCTATTCCTACCGCTACACCTCGGGCATCGCGGGCGACACCTACGTCGTCACCGAGGACGGCGTTTACGAGTTCCATAACGGCGGCTACTGCAGGGACGACAACTTCCTTGAGCGCGTCCTTTCCTTCGACCGCAGCTCAAACGGCAGCCTTACCTATACGACGACCGCCCGCCGCTATCTTGAGGGTGGGGACAATTCGTACTATACCGGAAACGAGGACTATTACAGAGAGACCGGTCTTGTCAGCTTCAAGGACGGCGAAATGATCCTTGAAGAGCCGGAAAAGAAGGAGGACGCCTCGGTCCTCTTCACCAAGCAGGACGCCGCGCTGAAGAAAAAAGCCGAGGATAACCGCAAAAAGCATTTCGATTATCTCGTGACCTCGGGCGAGTACCTCTGGGACTGCGAATACGACGAATTCAAGGTCAACGGCACCGTACTCCTTTCCTATATCGGTGAGGGCGGCAAGGTCGTTATCCCGGATTTCATCGTCGAGGTGGCGGACGACGCCTTCTCGTCGGAGGAGTGCGCCGATATCACGCGGCTGACCCTCGGCAAAAAAACCGAGGTGATCGGCGGGAAGGCGTTCACCGGTCTGACCGGACCGACCGTATTCGTCGGGAACGATTTCTACTCGGCAAAGGGCTCTCTTCTGTATAATGAAACGATGACCTATCTCTTCCTTGCCGGGGCGATCGACGAAAACGCGGCGGACGAGATGAACGAGCTGAACGAACTTTTCGACGGCGAAAAGATGCGTCTTGCGCTGAACACGCCGTTTTCGGTCCTGACCCTTTCCTCGAACGGGGAAAAGGTCTGGATCAACGCGCTGACCGCCGGGAAAGTGAACAGAAACTTTTCGCTGAGCGGGGAGCAGGCGGTGCTGAACGAGGATCTGCGCTGCGTTCCCGCTTCCGGGCTGATTTATCTTTCTTCCGCTTCGGAGCCCGGCACCGTCCGTTTGATCAGCGGCACGGGCGTGAAGACCTACCGCTGCGACGACGAGATCGACGATTTCAACTTTATGGATCTCGTTTACGAATTCACCCTTGAAAAGGACGGGACGCTGACCTATACCGCCTCCCGCCGGTATCTCTCCCTCCTTTCCGATCCCGTTCTCTTCTTCCGCTACGCGAACGACGCCGCGCTTCCCGTCACCTACTCCGGTGAGGTCTCGGCTGACGAAGAGGGGCTGATCTTCACCGTTGATACGGAGGAAGAAGCCGATTTCGACGCGTGGAGCGAGGCTTACGCCGAAAACGAAGCGGAGATCTGGGCGGCACTCGGAGAAGAAGCGCCGGAGGACGGCACGGTCGCCGACCTTCTCGCGCGCAATTCCGAAGAATATCAGGCTGTGATCAAGGCGGCAAAGCAGCCGTCCTGAAATAAAGAACCATAATGAAAAGGAGAAACTGACCATGAAGTACAGCATCAAAGGCGAACCCCTTCCCGTAGTTATCTGCGATCTTGAACCGAACGAGGTAATGATCACCGAAAAGGGCGCGATGTCCTGGATGTCCCCCAATATGAAGATGGAGACCTCGACCAACGGCGGCATCGGCAAAGCGTTCGGCAGAATGTTTTCCGGTGAATCCTTCTTCCAGAACCGTTACACCGCGGTGGGCGGTATCGGTCAGATCGCGTTTGCCTCTTCCTTCCCGGGCTCGATCCGTGCCTACGAGATCACGCCCGACAATCCCCTGATCGTGCAGAAGAGCGGCTTCCTTGCTTCCGAGAGCACGGTTGAGCTTTCGGTCTTCTTCCGCAAGAAGCTCGGCGCCGGTCTTTTCGGCGGCGAGGGCTTCATTATGCAGAAGCTTTCCGGTCACGGTATGGCGTTCGTTGAGATCGACGGCTACGCCGTGGAGTACGAGCTTCGTGAGGGCGAGTCGATCATCGTCGACACCGGTTATCTTGCGGCGATGAGCGCGACCTGCACGATGGATATCGTTTCCGTTCCCGGCGTGAAGAACGCGCTGTTCGGCGGTGAAGGACTCTTCAATACCGTCGTCCGCGGTCCCGGCAAGGTCGTTCTGCAGACGATGCCGATCAACGCCGTCGCGGGCGCGATCCGTCCCTTTATTCCCACCGGCAACTGAGGATTCAAGTGATAAGCCTTAAGTCCCGACCCTTTTTCTTCGGGACTTAAGGCGAAAACAAAGAAAGGCAAGCCCAAGCGGCTTTGGTTTCCCTATGCGTATCGCGGTCAAAATCGGAACCTCCACGCTGACCCACAAAACGGGGCAGCTCAATATCCGGCAGGTGGAAAATCTCTGCCGGATCCTAAGCGATCTGAAAAACGCGGGACACGAGATCATCATGATCTCCTCCGGCGCGATCGGAATGGGCGTCGGCAAGCTCGGTCTCAAGAGCCGTCCGACCGATATCCCCGGCAAGCAGGCGGCAGCGGCGGTCGGTCAGTGTGAGCTGATGGACACCTACGACCGTCTTTTCTCGGTTTATCACCACACCGTGGCGCAGATCCTTCTGACCGCCGCCGACGTGGAAAACGAGGAACGGCACGCCAACTTCCGCAACACGATCTTCCGCCTTCTCGAGCTCGGTGCGCTTCCGATCATCAACGAAAACGACACGGTGGCGACCGAGGAGCTCGGCATCGGCGATAACGATACCCTCGGCGCGATCGTCGCGGTCAGTACCGACGCGGACCTGCTGGTCCTCCTTTCGGATATCGACGGGCTCTATACCGCCGATCCCCGCCGCGATCCGACCGCAAAACGCATCGAAACGGTCGAAAAGCTCGACGAAAAGATCCTTTCGCTCGGAGAGGGCGTCGGTTCGGCGCTCGGCACCGGGGGAATGAAGACCAAGCTCCGCGCCGCGCAGATCGTGACCGGGAACGGCATTGATATGATCATTGCCGACGGCTCCGAGCCCGCGCTCCTCTACGATATCGTGGAAGGAAAACCGGTAGGGACCCGGTTTCTGGGGAAAAAGAAATGACGACCACGAAGGAACTGCTTGAAAGAGCCAAAAAGGCGAAGGCGTGCATCTATACGCTGACCGAAGAAAAGAAAAACGCGGCGCTTGCCGGAATGGCGGAGGCGCTGACCGAAAACGCGGAGGAGATCCTTGCGGCAAACCTGCTCGATCTGGAGGCGGCAAAGGACAGGATCTCTCCGGTCATGCTCGACCGGCTCCGTCTGACGCCCGAACGGATCGCCTCGATGGCGCAGGGGATCCGGGAGGTCGCGGCTCTGCCCGATCCGGTCGGCAGAGTGCTTGACCGCCGGATCCGCCCGAACGGTCTTACGATCGAAAAGCGCGCCGTTCCGATCGGTGTGATCGCGATCATTTACGAGAGTCGTCCGAACGTCACCTCCGACGCCGCCGCACTCGCGCTGAAAAGCGGCAACGTCTGCATCCTGCGCGGCGGGAAGGAAGCCTTCCGCTCCGCCCGCGCGATCGTAAAGGCGCTGAAGACCGGCATTGAACGCGCCGGGCTCGATCCCGACCTCGTCGGTCTCGTTGAGGACACGACGAGAGAAAGCGCGAACGAGCTGATGCACGCGAACGGGTACGTCGATCTTCTGATCCCGCGCGGCGGCGCCTCGCTGATCCGCGCCTGCGTCGAAAACGCGACCGTCCCCTGCATTCAGACGGGGCAGGGCATCTGCCATATCTTCGCAGACGAGACCGCCGATCCCGGGATGGCGCTCGATATCATCGAGAACGCGAAAACGTCCCGCCCCTCGGTCTGCAACGCCTGCGAGGTGCTCCTCGTTCACGAAGCGCTCGCGCCCTCCTTCCTGCTGCTTCTGAAAAAGCGTCTCGTTGACGACCGTATCGCTGCCGGAAAGATGCCGGTCTCCTTCCGTCTCGATCCGAAGGCGGCAGAGATCGTCGAGGGGGAAAAGGCGGGCGAAAACGATTTCGATACCGAATTTCTCGACTATATCCTTGCCGTCCGCGTCGTGAAAGACGTCCGTGAGGCGGTCGCTCACATTGCGGCGCACTCCACCGCACACAGCGAGGCGATTCTGACAAGGAGCGAGGAAAACGCCGCTTTCTTTACCGCTTCGGTTGACAGCGCGGCGGTCTACGTCAACGCCTCCACCCGCTTTACCGACGGCGGCGAGTTCGGACTCGGCTGCGAAATGGGCATTTCCACGCAGAAGCTGCACGCGCGCGGTCCGATGGGGCTGAACGAGCTCACCACCTACCGCTATATCATTACGGGAAACGGACAGATCAGGTAAATGGAAAATGAATAATGGATAATTTTCCATTTTCATTTCAAAAGGGGTATTGTATGAAAGACGTGATTTTCGGTTTTCTCGGAACCGGTAACATGGGCGGAGCGCTTGCTTCCGCCGTTTCCAAAAAGACCTCTCCCGCGGCGGTCGTTCTCTCCAACCGCACCCGTGCCAAGGCGGAAGCCCTTGCCGATAAACTCGGCTGCGCGGTCGCGGAGAACGCGGAGACCGCGGAAAGCGCGAAATTCCTCTTCCTCGGCGTCAAGCCGCAGGGGATGCGGGAACTGCTCGCTTCGCTTTCCGACGTTCTCGGGGCAAGAAAAGACCGCTTCGTGCTCGTCACGATGGCGGCGGGGCTAACCGTGAAGACGATCCGTGAGATGGCGGGCGGGGACTATCCCGTCGCCCGCATTATGCCGAACACGCCCGCCGCGGTCGGCGAAGGCGTCATTCTCTATGCCGCCGACGGGCTGACCGACGAGGAGGACGGAACGCTCCGCGACGCGCTTTCGGGTGCGGGGCAGGTGATCGTGCTTCCCGAGGAGAAGATCGACGCAGGCAGCGCGCTTTCGGGCTGCGGTCCCGCTTTCGTCTGTATGATGATCGAAGCGCTTGCCGACGGTGCCGTCGCCTGCGGTCTGCCGCGTGCGCTCGCGCTTTCCGCCGCCGCACAGACGCTGAAGGGGACCGCCTCCCTGATGCTTGAGACCGGGAAGCACCCCGGCGCCCTCAAGGACGAGGTCTGCTCCCCCGGCGGTTCCACCATCGAAGGCGTCCGTACGCTTGAGGAGGGGGCGCTCCGCGCCTCCTGCATCGACGCCGTGATCGCCGCTTACGAGAAGACGAAAGAACTCGGGAAGCAGTGAGATACTCTTGGCTTTCAGTTTTATGAAAAAAAGCAGCGACCGGATCGGTCGCTGCTTTTTGATTTCGGAAAAGAACGATTATCCGGTTCTTTCGTCCGTACTATTGACATATCGGGCAAAAAATGGTAAAATGTCCAAAATGCGGATTCCCCCTTGGGGAACGCATCTGCTGAGAAAAGCAGAAGAAAGGAATTATATTATGAAACGTATCAGAACCATCGTCATTCTTGCGGCTTTGACGGCGTGCACGCTCACCTTTGCCGCGTGCTCCGTGCCCGCTGACGGCGGCAGGGACACCGATCCCTCCGTGACCGTATCCGACACCGATACGGAAACGGAACCCGAAACCGAACCCGCGGCCGATCCCTCTGCCGACAAGCAGGCGTTCTATGAAAAATATTTTGACACAGATCCGGAGCTTGCGGGGAAGGGAATGCGGGTCGTCACGGCCGACGACAGCGCTGTTTTGACCTACACCATTTCCGAAGGCATTTTTGCGATGAGCTCCGGAGAAAACGGATTCGAAATGTATCAGGAAGGCAAAGAGGCGTATCTGCACGTCGTCGTGCGCGACGGGGAGACCGGAGAGCTTCAGGATCAATGGTATCGGGCCGAGACGGAGGAAGACGAGGTCGACGCTCTCGCCGAAGACTATAACGATACCGGTGCCGATTTCAGCAACGTCGTTTCCGTCCGGTATCTTGAAACCGCGACGGTCGGGGAAAAGACCTACGATCTCGTCAGCGTCGTGACCTCCAAGCCTGCAGAGGAGCAGACGGAGGGCGGTGCGGAAACGGTCGAAACGGAAGTGACCGTTTACGTGACGGCTGACACGCACGTCGTGGAAAAAATAACGGGTGAATCCGAAGTGGAATCGGTCGATGAGAACGGAGAGACCGTTATGAGATCCGCAGCGACCGAATGTACCTTCTTTGACCCGGAAGCGTTCAGGCTTCCCGAGGGCGTAGAACCCGAGGAATTGAACAGCCTGGAATTCTCAATGACGTTTATGTTTGCCATGTTCGCGGTTGCAATGGGAATGTAATACAGGCGCGGCAGTACTTTTTACCGGTCAAACAAATGAAAACGAGGCGGGAAAGCAAACTTCTCATAAGGAAGTATAGTTAAATTTGCTTCGCAGAAAACAAATAATAATCCCCGACAGATTTTTACAGT
>JAKSPT010000058.1 GCA_024404495.1 Lachnospiraceae bacterium | reverse complement strand
ACACAGTTCGCCCCTACCGTGTTCCGAAAACATCCTTATGAGAACGCTCCTAAAAACCGCCTCGTTTTTTTCGTACCGTTCCCGGACGCGAAAACCGATACCGTATTGAGAATTCCCGTAACCGAAAGCTTTACTCCGTCCTCTCCGCTTTCCGTCCCGCCTTCATTGCGCTTTTCTTTTTCCGCCTGCGGCGGATGGAAAGACGGCGGACGGTCCAGAGAATGAGGAAGACGAGGATACCGACGCCGGTGATGAGGGCAAGAATAATGAGAACGCGGAGGAGACGGTCTGCAAAGGAGGATTTCTTGCCGAGGAGCTCGAGCCTGCGGACGCGGAGAGAAAACTCGTCCTCCGGTTTGCCGTCGGTGGGGGCGCGCAGTCCGATCTTCAGCGAGGTGACCGTTTCCGCTTTTTTCAGAAAATCCGCGACGCGGAAGGAAACGGTCTGCTCGCCGCCGCTCTCGATCCGGGCGGCGCATTCCAGACGGAGGGGAAGCCCCGTTCTGTCCGTTCCGGTCAGGATCAGAAGAAAATCCGCGGCGGTGTTTTCGGCGCTGCCGGGCAGGACGGCGGAAACCGTGAGCGAAAGGTATTCGGCGCCGCCGAGCGCGTCCCTGGTCAGCGAGGCGTTGGTCACGCAGGAGTAGTCCCACGCGGGGTAAAGCGCGGCGGAAACCGTCCCGTCCTCCTCCACAGTCACCCATTTCGCGTTTTCGGCGGGGAAGAAGCCGTGGCTCTGCTCCTTTTCGGGGTCAAACAGAAGGACGGCGGGCAGCTTTTCGGTCACGGAGGGATCGGCGGGGACCTCGTTCAGCACCGTGCGGCAGACCGGGAAAACCGACGTGCTGCCTTCGGGCAGGAGGGAAAGCCAACCCGTCAGATCGGGCTGCTCCGGCGTGTCGATATCGCGGAAGACCGAATACAGCATCTTTTTGTCGCCCGGTCGGTCGGGATCGGTGACAGAGGCGGCACGGAGACCGAAATACAGTCCTTTTTCGCCGCTGCTGTCGACCTGCGCGTGCCATATCAGCGCCGTGATGCGGCTTTCCGAAACGGCTTTCCCGTAGGCGTAAAGGAAGGCGGCGACCTGCGTATCTTCGCTTTCGTCGCCGAGCTTACCGCTGACGCCGAACTCGCTGATCAGCAGTCCGGGCTGCACGTCGGGCATCCGGTCGGCTTCGTCGAGCAGGATCCCGACGTTTTTCATCGTGATGAACGGCGTGTCCGGCGAATCGGTCGCCGCTTCGTCGTTCCAAACGTCGCCCTTCGTCACGTCGGAGGCGTAGGCGTCGAGCGCGATGCGGTAGGGAACGGTGTGGGCGAGTGCCGCGTTCAGCGCGGTCAGAAAGGCGCGCGCGGAATAATCCAGTTTCTGGTCG
The DNA here is from genome assembly GCA_024404495.1 of Lachnospiraceae bacterium. Classification (GTDB taxonomy): domain Bacteria; phylum Bacillota; class Clostridia; order Oscillospirales; family CAG-272; genus CAKRZE01. Next base: position 10,508 of record JAKSPT010000058.1, on the reverse strand, counting down.
GCGGGGACCGCGTAATCGGCGGAGACCTCGTTCCAGTTGCTGCCGATCGGAACGTAAACGGCACCGTCCGAGATCACCGAGCGAACGGCGGTCGAAACGACGCGCAGATAGTTTGCGTATTCCGCGGCGTAGACGTCGGGGTCCATCGCGCCGGAATAATGGCTGAACCGGTTGGAATTGACCTCGTAGCCGACGATATAGTCGGAAACCGCGCCCTGCTCCCGGTTTTCACCCGAATAGCGTTTCGCGAGGAAGCGTACCGTTCCGGCGATCAGATCGGACGCCTCGGCGCTGCTAACCGACACGCCGAAGAAGCGAGCCTCGTCGCCGTTGACGCCGTCAAACAGAAGGGAACGGGAGACCGGATCGTCCGCGTCCGGCTTTTCCAAAAGGAGACGCAGATAGACCCGGACCCCGTTTTCCGAAAGGACGCGGATCCTGCCGTCAAGCCATTCCAGATAATTGCCGCTGACGGTATAGGTCTTTCCCGCGAAGGAAAAGCTGACGGTGTTCGCGACCTTTGCCGTCGACAAGAGAGGATTCAGCCGGACGGGCAGCACGGTATGCGCCGCGCCGAGCAGCTCGGCGTCAAGCGGTTCGGAGACCGAAAGTCCCTTTTTTGAGACCGGTTTCGGTGCGGAAGACGGCGCGGACGCGGCGTGCGGGTTTGATACGGAGGCGCGGTCGGTCAGAACGGTATAACTCCCGTCTTCTTCGCGCAGAGCGAAGAGATACCCGCGGAAAAGGAGGTCCAGCTCGCTGCCCGCGCAGGGGACCGAAGCGGTCGGGCTGACCGAGGGCGCCGTCTCGGCGACCGGCTCGGCATCCTCCGGGCGTTCTCCGGGCGCGAGGGCAAAGAGAAGGAACGGGCGCTTTCCCGCTTCCTTCACCGTTTCCTCCGGGATGACGGCGGAGACGGTCAGCGTTTTGCCGTCGGAGGAAAGGATCACCTCGGTCATTTTTCCTGCTTCCGCGGCGGAAACCGCGGTGCGGAACGGGAAAAGGAGCGGCAGCGTCAGAAGGATCAGCAATACGAGGCTGATCTTACGGACGTGCTTTCCGGCTGTTTTCATCGGTATTCTTCCTCCTTCCGGTCAAAAAAAGGGGTGTTTCACCTTCGTGAGACACCCCGCGCATCATAAATCAGTTTGCCGCGTCAACGATGGCAGCGAAGTCCTTTGCGACGAGGGAAGCGCCGCCGATCAGACCGCCGTCGACGTTCGTCTTGGCAAGAAGCTCAGCCGCGTTGCCGGGCTTCATCGAGCCGCCGTACTGAACGGTGACCGCTTCGGCGATCTCTTCGCCGTAGAGACCCTTCAGCACGTCACGGATCACGGCGCATACCTCTTCCGCCTGCTCGGCGGTCGCGGTTCTGCCGGTTCCGATCGCCCAGACGGGCTCGTAAGCGATGATGATCTGCTTCATCTCCTCGGCGGTGATGCCGGAGAGCGCGATCTTGGTCTGGAGGGAAACGATCTCGGCGGTGATGCCCTGATCTCTCTGCTCCAGCAGCTCGCCGACGCAGAGGATGGGCTTCAGACCCGCACGGACGGCAGCGGTGACGCGCTGATTGACCGTCACGTCGGTCTCGCCGAAATACTGACGGCGCTCGCTGTGACCGATGACGACGTATTCCGCGCCGACCTCTTTCAGCATAGCCGCGGAGATTTCGCCGGTGTAGGCGCCCTTGTCGGCAAAGTGGACGTTCTGCGCGCCGACCTTGATATCGCTGCCCTTGACCGCTTCGACGGCGGTGGTCAGGTCAACGAAGGGAACGCACACGATCACCTCGCAGCCGTTCTTCCCGGCAACGAGGGGTTTCAGTTCTTCGATGAGGGTCTTTGCCTGGGAGGGAGTCATATTCATCTTCCAGTTCCCGGCAATGACCGCTTTTCTGGTTTCTTTTCTCATTTTCGCTGTCAGCCTTTCTTGGACGTCGGAAATCAATCAGGCGTCTTTTTCGTTCAGGCAGGCGATACCGGGAAGCTCCTTGCCCTCAAGGAATTCGAGGGAAGCGCCGCCGCCGGTGGAGATATGGGTCATCTGATCGGCAAAGCCGAGCTTTTCAACGGCAGCCGCGGAGTCACCGCCGCCGATGATGGAGATCGCGCCGCTCTCGGCGATCGCCTTCGCAACGGCTCTGGTGCCGCCTGCGAAGTGTTCCCATTCGGAAACGCCCATCGGGCCGTTCCAAACGACCGTGCCGGCGCCCTCAATGGACTTGGCGAAGAGCTCCTGCGTCTTGTCGCCGATGTCGAGGCCCATCCAGCCGTCCGGGATGGAATCGGAGTAGATGCGCATATAGGTGGCGTCCTCGGCGTACTTGCGGGCGATGACGTTATCGACGGGGAGCAGGAAGGAGACGCCCTTTGCTCTTGCCTTTTCCATCAGGGAACGGGCGAGATCGAGCTGATCCTCTTCGCAGATGGAGGTACCGGTGGAGTTGCCCATCGCGCGGAAGAAGGTATAAGCCATACCGCCGCCGATGATGAGGGTATCGACCTTTTCAATGAGGTTGTTGATGACGCCGATCTTGTCGGAGACCTTGGCACCGCCGAGGATGGCGACGAAGGGGCGCCTGGGGTCGGCAAGAGCGCCGCCCATGATGGATATTTCTTTCTGGATCAGGTAGCCGCAGACGGCGGGCAGATAGTCGGCAACGCCGGCGGTGGAGGCGTGTGCGCGGTGCGCGGTGCCGAACGCGTCGTTGACGTAGATCTCGGCGAGGGAAGCAAGCTCCTTCGCGAAAGCGGGATCGTTCTTTTCCTCTTCCTTATGGAAGCGGACGTTCTCGATGAGGAGGATCTCGCCGTCCTTCAGCGCGGCAGCCTTTGCCTTGGCGTCCTCACCGATGACGTCCTTTGCAAGGACGACTTCGCAGGCAAGAAGCTCGGAGAGACGCGCTGCGACGGGAGCGAGGGAATACTTCATATTGAATTCGCCCTTCGGTCTGCCCATGTGGGAGCAGAGGATGACGCGCGCGCCGTGGTTCTTCAGGTACTTGATGGTGGGGAGCGCCTCGACGATACGCTTATCGTCGGTGATGACGTCGTCCTTCATCGGGACGTTGAAATCGCATCTGACAAGGACCTTCTTGCCGGATACTTCGATGTCTTCAATGGTTTTCTTGTTGTACATTGTTTTTCTCCTGTATATTCTTTGATTTTGTTTTTCTATTAAGCCACCCGATATTTTAACACACAACCGGGGGAATTGTCAACCGGAAATGTGTAAAAAATCGGCTTTTTTTCAATATTTTGAGGAAAAATCAGCCGAAAACGATCGTCGCCGCCACGCCCAGAAGGTCGCGGAGAAAATAGGTCGGAAAGACGAAAAGCGGCGTTTTCGCGTTGTACGCCCTTGCCTTCAGTCCGGCACGCTCCGCCATCAGCTTCGCACGGTACTGATGGTAGGAATCGGTGACGACCGCAGCTCTTTCGTTCAGCCCGTTTTCACGGATGAGGGAGGCGGAAAAGGCGAGGTTTTCCTCGGTGCTGGTCGAACGTTCCTCAAGGATCAGCCGTTCGGCGGCGATCCCGCGCGAAACGAGCGCGCGCTTCATCGCCTCCGCCTCGGAGATCAGCTCGTCGCTGCCCTGACCGCCCGAAAGGATCGCCGTCGCCGCGGGATGCTCCTTCAGATAGGTCTCCGCCGCGTCGATCCGGCGCTTCAGCGACTTGCTCGGCTCCTCACCGCGTACCCGGCACCCGAGCACGATCACCGTCTCGTCACCGACGGGGGGCGTGAAAAAGGCGTGGGAGAGCATCAGGACCGCAAGCACGAAAGCAAAGCCGGTCCCGACCGCGAGGATCCCGCCGAAAACCGAAAGCAGTATTTTTCCTGCCTTTTTTGCCCATACTTTTTTCAGAAGAGCATGGACCTGCGGCAGAAAAATACCGAGCAGGATGAGAAAAAGCCCGATCCCCTCGCCGATCCACGTTCCGAGATTGAAGACCCACGACAGCAGGGGACAGAAAAGCAGAAAAACCGCGATGCCGGAAACGATGAGTGCCGTCCTTCTGCGCGGCATGACCCGAAAGCGTTTCATCCGATACTCCTTCCGTTTTTTATGATTACATTATAGCATACCCCGGTCCTTCCTTCTTGATGAAAGTATGAAAAAATCGTAAAGTATTGTTCCGCCCGGGCGCTTTTCGCTTGACAAGGGAGGCGGAATGATGTACAATAAATAAAAAAGCTTTTTTATTTTGCAGAAACGGAGTTACGATTATGGCAAAGAAAAATTACCCTCTGTACGAAACGACGGTCTTCCGCGATTTCCGCGTGATGGTGGAAAACGTCGCCGAAAAATATCCCGATCGTCCCGCGGTACGGTTCAAGAAGAATCCCCGCAAGCCGGAGATCACCGAGATCACCTTCACGCAGATGAAAAACGACGTCCGCGACCTCGGCACGGCTTCGGTCGCGCTCGGCTGCCGCGGCGCGCAGGTCTCGATCATCGGGGAATCCTCCTACGAGTGGATCATCACCTATTTCTCGCTGATGGCTTCGGGCGCCGTTACCGTCCCGATCGACAAGGAGCTGCCCGCTCCCGATATGCAGAGCATCATCGTTTCCTCCGAATCGTCCGTGGTCTTCTATTCCAAGGTCGCCGAGGAGAAGATCATGCAGATGGAGCTCCCCGCCGTCCGCGCCTACGTCTGCATGACGCCCGACGCCGAGCCCGATATCGAGAACGCATACCGCATCAACGATCTGATCGCGGACGGCGGCAAACGCTATGAAGAGGGCGACCGCTCCTATTACGAATACGAGATCGACCCCGACCGCCTCGCCTCGATCGTTTTTACCTCGGGCACGACGGGGAAGGGCAAGGGCGTTATGCTCTCCACCACCAACATTGTCACCGATATGACGCAGGGGATGTACAACTTCGCGATCACGGATAACACCCTCGGCGTTCTTCCGCCGCACCACACCTTCTGCTCCACCGTCCTTTTCGTCGGTCATCTGTCGCAGGGCGCCTGCATCTATATCTCCGCAGGGCTGAAATATATCATGAACGAGCTGAAGGAGGTCCGGCCGACCCACCTCGTTCTCGTTCCCCTCTTCGTCGAGACCTTCTACAAGAGGATCTGGGCGAACGCCGAGAAGCAGGGCAAGGCGGACGCGCTCCGCAAACTGATCAAGGTCTCGAACGGGATGCGCAAGGTCGGGATCGATATGCGGAAAAAGCTCTTCGCTTCGGTCCTCGCGGCGTTCGGCGGCAAGCTTGAATTCATCATCTGCGGCGGCGCCGCGCTGAATCAGGATATCATCGACACCTTCGACGGCATCGGTGTTACGATCCTGAACGGTTACGGCATCACCGAGTGCGCGCCGCTGATCTCCTGCAACCGCAATAAGCTGCAGAAACCGGGCAGCGTCGGCACGCCGATCATCGGCGAGGAGATCAAAATCCTCGATCCCGATGAAAAGGGAGAGGGCGAGATCTGCGTCAAGGGCACGAACGTGATGCTCGGCTATTTCAATAATCCCGAGGCGACTGCCGAAGCCTTTACCGAGGACGGATTCTTCCGTACCGGTGACTACGGCAAGCTCGACGAGGACGGATGGGTGTATATTACCGGACGTAAGAAAAATCTTATCATCTTCTCCAACGGCAAGAACGTCTATCCCGAGGAGATCGAGACCGAGATTTCCCGCGTCCCCGGCGTCAACGAGGTCGTCGTCTACGCCGGCGAAAGCAAGTCCGATCCCTCGAAAGAGGTCATCGTCGCCGAGATCTATCCGGATTTCGACTATCTGCGTGAACACGGCGTTCCCGAAGAAGAGGTCAATTCCTACTTTGAAAAGAACGTAAAAGAAATCAACACCCGTATGGTCTCCTATAAGACGGTCGGCAAGGTCAAGATCCGTCACGAGGAATTCGTCAAGAACACCTCGAAGAAGATCGTCCGCTTCAAGATCGACAAGACGATCGAATGATCAATAAAAAAAGAAAGGGGCTGTTGCATCTGCTTCCGCAAAGCGGAAGCGATCAACAGCCCCCGCAAAACAGCGGTCAGGATTCCGCTGTTTTGCGCAATATACGGCGTTTTTGGCTCGAATAACGCCATTTTTTATGTTGCAAATATGCCAAAACGGCGGCGTTCAGCCGCCGAGCCGTATTTGCCGGGGGTGTTGCACATTAGTGCAACACCCCCTTTTTTCTGTGTGTGATCAGCCGTACAGGTCAAGGACGTGCTCGTAGACCTTGTAATAGTTATCGTAGAGCTTGGTCTCGTTGGAAGCGTACCAGGAAGCGAGCTGTGCCGTGGGATGCTCGACGAAATACTTGGCGGGGAGATAGTTGATGTCGTTGCAGAAGGAAATGCCGTAGTCGTAAATGACGTTGTCGAAGATGATGTCGAGCATATCGGCGGACTCGTAGTCACGGGCGATCTTGTTGGTCAGAACGCGGTCGTAGTACGCCGGAACGATGTACTTTCTCGAAAGGGCACTCATCGCCTCGACGATCGCGCCGGTTCTTTCGGTATCCCCCGCGGTGATCGGCAGCGCGCACGCGAGACCCCACTGGTTCGCGTAGCTCGCGTACTTTTCCTGCATCTCGTCGTATTTCGGATAGGGAATGATGCCGAAGTCGGTCTCCTTATTGCGGAAGGTGGCGGCGTGCATCAGGATATCGAAGTAGTAGAGGGCACGGTTCTCGAAGAACATCGGGATGCCCTTGCTGTCCTCGGTGAAGTCGAAGGTCTCGGTGTAGGAGACGTGATCCTTGCAGCAGAGGTCGCGGAGGTAGTCGATGATCTCGGTCATTTCGTCGGTGAAGAAGTTCAGAACGGGCTCGCCGTCCTCGATCTTGACCGTGTGGTAGTCCGCGGCGTAAATGAAGCCGGTGACGCCGATGATGGTGTTCTGGATGCAGCCGTAACGGTCCTTGGTGTCCCATTTGCCGTTGCCGTCCACGTCGGCGGAGAATTCGCTCGCGATCTCGTAAAGCTCGTTGAAGGTCCATTCGCCCTTGTTGACCGTTTCGTAGGGGTTGCCGACGAGGTCGCGGAAGTCTTCCGCCACGACCTTGTTGAAGTAGCAGACCGCGGTCTCGGGCATCGTGAACCAGTTGATATCGCCGACGATCAGGAAACGCTGATCGAGGATAGCGAGGGTATCGTTGATGTTGGAGTTCCACCACGGCTTATCCGGATTGATGTAGGGAACGTCGTTCCACGGGATGATGAAGTCATTCATGATCAGACCCGCGCCGGACTGATAGAAGCCGACGGCGATGAGGTCGATCATATCGTCGTTCGACATGATGTAGGGCTGAAGCTCGGAGGTCTGGGAGCCGGTGTTGCCGAGCGACAGCGTGTCGATGTCGATATCGAAGCGCTCCTCGATCTGACGGTTGCGGGAGTAGATCGCGTCGTTGATATCGTCGGCGTTCGTCTCTTCGCGGTCGTAGGACATGATGCCCCAGTCGTCCGGCCAGGGAGCGGTGATGGTGAAGGTCCAGCCGTCGTAGGTCAGGTCGTCCGGAACGCCGTCGTCAAAGGGGTCAAGCGATTCCGCTTCGGTCTGTGATTCGGCGGCAGGCTGGTCGTTCGGCTTTTCGGCGCATCCTGCGATGACGGGAACCAGCGTCAGCAGAAGCAGAAGCAGTGCAAGATACTTTTTCATAAGGTCCGTCCCTTTCGCTGTTGATATAATCTATTATATACGATTCGGACCGGATTGTAAATAGCAAATCGGAAAAACGTTATTTCAAACACACGGGGATGCGCTTTCTTATGAAATACAACGAAAACGGGCATTGCCGTCCCCTTTTTCGCCGCGGTCAAAATAATAAAAAAGCCGATCCGGTGTGCCGGATCGGCTTTGTGCCGTGTGAGATCAGCCGTAAAGGTCGAGAACGTGCTCGTAGACCTTGATGTAGTTATCGTAGAGCCTGGTCTCGTTGGAAGCGTACCAGGAGGCGAGCTTCGCGGTCGGATGCTCGACGAAATACTTGGCGGGGATGAAGTTCAGGTCGTTGCAGAAGGAAATGCCGTAGTCGTAAATAACGTTGTCGAAGATGATGTCGAGCATATCGGCGGACTCGTAGTCACGCGCGATCTTATTGGTCAGAACGCGGTCATAGTACGCCGGAACGATGTACTTTCTCGAAAGGGCGCTCATTGCCTCGACGATCGCGCCGGTTCTTTCGGTATCCCCCGCGGTGATCGGCAGCGCGCACGCGAGACCCCACTGGTTCGCGTAGCTCGTGTACTTTTCCTGCAGCTCGTCGTATTTCGGATAAGGAATGATACCGAAGTCGGTTTCCATGTTACGGAAGTTCGCGGCGTGCATCAGGACGTCGAAGTAGTAGAGGGCGCGGTTCTCGAAGAACATCGGGATGCCCTTGCTGTCTTCGGTAAAGTCGAAGGTCTCGGTAAAGGAGACGTGATCGTTGCAGCAGAGGTCACGGAGATAATCGATGATATCGGTCATCTCGTCGGTGAAGAAGTTCAGAACGGGTTCGCCGTCCTCGATCTTGACCGTGTGGTAGTTCGCGGCATAAACGAAACCGGTGACGCCGATGATGGTGTTCTGGATGCAGCCGTAACGGTCCTTGGTATCCCATTTTCCGTCACCGTCAATGTCAAAGGAGTAGCCGCTTGCGATCTCATAGAGCTTGTCGAAGGTCCATTCACCTTTGTTGACCGTATCGTAGGGGTTGCCGACGAGGTCACGGAAGTCCTCCGCCACGACCTTGTTGAAGTAGCAGACCGCGGTCTCGGGCATCGTGAACCAGTTGATATCGCCGACGATCAGGAAACGCTGATCGAGAATGGCGAGGGTATCGTTGATGTTGGAGTTCCACCACGGTTTATCCGGGTTGATGAAGGGAACGTCGTTCCACGGGATGATGAAGTCGTTCATGATCAGACCCGCGCCCGACTGATAATAACCGACGGCGATGAGGTCGATCAGGTCGTCGTTCGACATGATGTAGGTCTGGAGCTGAGAGGTCTGGGAGTCGGTGGTGCCGAGTGCCAGCGTGTCGATATCGATATCGAAGCGTTCCTCGATCTGACGGTTGCGTCTGTAGATCGCGTCGTTGATATCGTCAGCGGTCGTCTCTTCACGGTCGTAGGACATGATGCCCCAATCGTCCGGCCAGGGAGCGGTGATGGTGAAGGTCCAGCCGTCGTAGGTCAGGTCGTCCGGAACGCCGTCGTCAAAGGGGTCGGTCGTTTCTTCTGCATTGGTCTGTGATTCGCCGGTGGGCTGGTCGTTCGGCTTTTCGGCGCATCCGACTGCGACGGAGAACAGCATCAGCACGAGCAGGAGCAGCGCAAGAAGCTTTTTCATAAGGTTCATTCCTTTCTGCTGTTGTTTGTTTCTATTATAATCTGTTTTGACCGGAATGTAAATAGTAAAATGGAAAATCGTTATTTCAAACACACCGAAAAGCGCTTTTTTATGAAAAACAACGAACCGCGGCGGGATTTACAGCTTCTCCACGATCATCGTCACGGAGGCGAACCGATTTCCCGAAACGGTCTGCTCCTCCGAGGGGGTGAAGGCAAAGAAAACGGTGTATTCCCCGGGAGACAGGGTCAGGGAACGGGTCTCCATCCCCGTCTTTTCCAGCCTGAAGATTTCGTTTCCGTCCGGACCGACGAGCGTGACCGTCACGCTGCCGCCGACCGCACCGGTATTGGAAAGGAACGTGTAACTTCGCTCCTCCTCCACGGTAAAGACCGAGGTGCTTTCGGTGCGCGTTTCGTCAAGCTGCTTGACGAAGATCTCGGAATCCGCGACTGCGGAGACACCGGCGACGAAGGTGCCGAAGAAGCTCACCGCGAAGCTGCAGGCGAGCGTGACGGCAACGGTCTTGAAGGTCAGCTTTTTATCGTTCAGAATGAACCAGCCGAAAACGCCGCCGACGATCCCCGCGGAGAGGAAGATCAGACAGGTCGAAAGGATCACGCCGAACGAAAACGAGGAGATGACGTCGACGCCCTCCGAGGGATCGGCGGGGGAAAGGTACAGCGTGACGACCGAGATCAGATTGTTGAAGAAGTGGAAGAGCATCCCGAGGAAAAGGGAATCGGTCTTCAGGTCGATATAGGCGAGGAGGCAGCCGAGCAGGGCGACCGGAAGGAACCGGTAGACCGAGAGGTGCGCCGCGCCGAAGAGGACGCCGGTCACCGTGATCGCGATCCACGGCTTCCATTTCTTGACCGAGGAGAGAATGAATCCGCGGAAAAGCATTTCCTCGCAGATCGCGGGGATCAGCGCGATGCAGAGGATCCCGATCGCCGGATTGACGCTCTGCGCGAATTCCACGATCGTTTCGGTCGATCCCGCCGCCTGCGGGAAGAAGTACTGCGTGACGAGTGCGACCGAAATGCTTACCGAATACACGAACCCGAAGAGCAGCAGGGACCCGAAAAAGTACCGTACCTTCGGCGGGTCGATCGGAAAGACCTTCGCGGGCGACGCACGGAAGACGAAAACCGCGCCGACCGCGATCGCGGCGTAGATCAGCTCGGAAACCG
>JAKSPT010000057.1 GCA_024404495.1 Lachnospiraceae bacterium | reverse complement strand
GAAGCATGTGGGCTGTTGATCGCTTCCGCTTTGCGGAAGCAGATGCAACAGCCCCCTATTTGCAGCGTTCACTTCCCGGAAAAGGCAAAGACTCGGTGAAACTATCGCTCATTGATCTGCGTAAGCGGTTCCGGCGAGCCCAAGACCCCCTTGGTTTCAGATTTTTCGGAACTGCGGAAGCTCCCGCGCAGCGATCCTTCTAAAGAAGGGGAGGGATTGTACTGCGTTCTCGTCCGGAATGCAAAAGGTTTTGTCGCAGGGGCGCCTCGCTTGCCGCTCTGCGGCAACGTGCGGGGTCCTTTTTTCCGCCGAGGCTCCTTTTTCTGACAAGAAAAAGGTCCGTACAAGTTGACTTTTGACAGTTTTATGAGTATAATATCCTTGAAAGAATATGTCTTTCGGGGAATACGAATGAAACGCATTGCAGCAACGCTGATCGCTTTGAATCTGATACTGCTCACGGTTTTCCCGACGTTCGCGCTTTCCGATTACGGAGAGGCGGCTGACGCCGTGTTGTCTCTGCGCCGTGGGGAGGAAGAAGCCCTGCTTTCGGGATCGCTTGCCGAAAGCGCGGGCTCGTCCGTCGCCGATTGGTTCGCCTTTACCGCGGGGATCGCGGGAGAGTGGAAGGGCGCCGACGTATATCTGACGATGCTTTCCCGTTACGTTACGGCGAAATACCGTGCGGACGGTGCGCTCGATCCGGTGAAGTCGACCGAATGGCACCGTATCGCGCTGACCGTGCTTGCGCTCGGCGGCGACCCGACCGATTTTGCGGGTCACGATCTGATCAAAGAGGGCGTCTTTTTCCGCAAAGACGCTGCCGACGTTGACGCGCAGGGCATTTCGGGCGTCATTTTCGCGCTGATCACGGTCGATTCGCTGCGCTATCCCGTCCCGGAGGGGGCAAGGGACGACCGGAACAGCCTGCTTTCGACCCTCCTTTCGTATCAGAATCCGGACGGCGGATTTCCGCAGATCATGCGCCTTTCCGACCCCGATACCACGGCGATGGCGCTCGTCGCGCTGTCTCCCTATCTGAAAGAGGCGTTCCCGGAGGTGACCGCGGAGACCGAAGCCCTCCGCTCCGCCGCCGACGCCGCGCTGCATTACCTTTCGGAAACGCAGCTTGCCGACGGTACCTACCGCTCGATGGGAAAGGTCAACTGCGAGAGCACCGCGCAGGTTCTTCTCGCGCTGACCGCGCTTGATATCGCGCCCGACGATCCGCGCTTCGTCAAGGAAAACGACCTCCTTGCGGCGCTGTATTCCTTCCGCGCGGAAAACGGCGGGTTTTACCATACCAAAGAAGACGAAAGGCCCTCCCCGATGGCGGGTCAGCAGGCGGCGCTCGCTCTGCTCGCGCTCGACAGAAGGGAAAAGGGACTTCCTTTCGTTTACGATTTCCGTCCCGCGGAGGATCCCGGAACCGATCCTGCCGATACCGACCCCGCCGAACAGACGGCAGAGGGGGAAAAGCTTTCGCCTCAAACCCTTCAAAAGATCCGCTCTCTTCCCGATCCGCTTTCGACCGACGACGAAACAAGCCTCGTCCGCCTGCTTTCCGAGCTTCGCGCCGCTTCCGACAGAGAACGGTATTCCGCCGAGGAATCGCTTCTGACCGAGGGGCTGAAAAAGATCGAACGCATTAAGGATGAGATCGCCGCGCTCGACCGGGAGATCGGCGAGTGGCTGAAGACCGGAGAAGACGCGGAGGCCGGACGAGCCCTCCTTGCCCGCGCCGAGGCACTTTCCGAAGGAGACCGGGTGAAGGTGAACCGTCTGACCGAGCTCCGCACCGCGCTCGCGGGCGTGAATTCCGGGGCACGGAGCGGAAAAGTGACGCTGATCGTGTCGGCTGCCGCCGCGCTGCTCCTCATCGTGTCGGTGACGGCGATCCTGCTTCGCCGCGCGAAGAAAAAGAAAAACGGGAATCCCGATTGGTGATAAGATGAAAAAAGACCTGATCGTTCTCCTTGCGCTGATCCTTCTCGCGGTCGTGCTGATCTCGGGGATCGACGTCAAATCGGTGGACGAATACTATCTGCTCCACGCCGAGGACGTAAAGCCCGGCGACCCGACCGTCACCGTCCGCGTGGACGCCTCCGCCGCCGTGAAGGCAGGGGGAAAACCGGTCGAAGCGCTCCTTTCGCTCGGCGATCTGCCGCCGGACGGCGTTCTGCTTCCCGATACCGCCCTCGTTCTGCGCGAGGGGGACAGCGCCTACGGGCTGTTTCTCCGCGCCGCGCGGATCCATAAGCTGACCGTCGAACACGAAGGGAATGAAAAGAGCCTTTCGGGCGTTTACGTAAAGGGTATCAACGGGCTTTCCGAGTTTTCCTGCGGGTCCTCCTCGGGCTGGATCTTTACCGTGAACGGAAAAGCGCCGGAAACGAGCCCTTCGGCGTATTATCCTGCCGACGGCGACGTGATCGAATGGCGCTTTGAGACCGATCTGAACGGCTTTTTTAACTGAAATCGCTGAAAAATACAAGGAAAGGAGGGGAAAAAGTGACCTTTTCCGATTTTCACCCGCTCGTAACGGCGGCGTGGTACCTCTCGGTGCTGATCCTGACAACGGCGGCGGGACACCCGGTGCTTTCGGCAGGCGCGATCCTCTTTACGGGGCTTTACTCGCTGCCTCTGACCGGCGCGAAGGAGAAAAAGGACGACCTCTTTTTCTATCCCCTTCTGTTCCTTCTCGTCGCGGTGACGAACCCGCTCTTTTCGCATAAAGGGCGCACGCCGCTCTTCTTTCTGAACGACAATCCGGTCACGCTCGAGGCGATCCTGTACGGCGCGTCCTTCGCGCTGACGCTGATCGCGGTCCTGCTGATCTGCAAATGTATGACGAAGGATTCCTCCGCCGAGCGCTTCACGGCGCTGATCGGCAGGTTTTTGCCGAAAACGGCGACCGTGCTTTCGGTCGCGCTGCGCTACGTTCCGCTGCTGAAAAGGCGGGCGGGCGAGATCCGCGAGGCGCAGAGGGGGATCGGTCTGGTCTCGGGCGAAAGCCTGACCGACCGGGTCGTGCTGACCGCGAAAAATTATTCCTCGCTGATCGGCTGGTCGATGGTGAGCGCCGCCGAAAGCGCGCGCTCGATGCGGGCAAGGAACTACGGCGTCACGAAGCGCACCTCGCTCGACCCGTTCCGCTTCACGGCACGGGACGCCGGAATGCTGATCCTTATCGCGCTCTGCCTTGCCGTGACGGTCACGGGCGGGATCACGGGCGCGCTGCGATTTGATTTTTATCCCGCGCTCGCGGTAAAAACGGGCGCAATAACGGCGGTCTCGCTCGCGGGAGGGCTTCTTCTCGCGGCACTGCCGATGCTGACCGAAGGATGGGGGTGGATGAAATGGCGTATCTTGCGGTCGAAGATCTGACCTTTACTTACCCGGGCAGGGACGAGCCCGCTTTAAGGCATATTTCGTTCACGCTTGAAAAAGGCAGCTTCACGCTCCTCTGCGGTCCGACCGGATGCGGCAAGACGACGCTCCTCCGTCGCCTCCGCACCGAGATCGCGCCCGCCGGGAAAACCGAGGGCAGGATCGTTTTTGACGGAGAGGACGTCGGCGGAAAAGAGGGCGTCACCGGGATCGGCTTCGTCGGGCAGTACCCCGAGGAGGGGATCGTCAGCGACGTCGTTTCCCGCGAGCTTGCCTTCGGCGGGGAAAACCTCGGGTATCCGCCCGAAAAGCTGCGCCGTCTCGTCGCCGAGACCGCGAACTGGTTCGGCATCGGGGACTGGTATCACAAAAAGACCGACACGCTCTCGGGCGGGCAGAAGCAGATCCTTTCGCTCGCGGCGGCGACCGTGACCCGACCGGGGCTTCTCGTTCTCGACGAGCCGACCGCGCGCCTCGATCCGATCGCGTCGGGGGATTTCTTCCGCGCGCTTGAAAAGCTGAACCGCGAGCTCGGCGTCACCGTTCTTCTGACCGAACACCGTCCGGAGGAGGTGCTCCCGCTCGCCGACCGGGTGATCGTCCTTTCGGAGGACGGCAGGATCGCTGCCGACGGCGCGCCCGGAGAGGTATGCCGGTATCTGTACCGCTCTCCCTTCGCCCCCGCGCTCCCCGCGCCCGCCTATATCACGGCGGCGCTTTCCGGGGAAAAGAAGGAAAGCGAGACCGCGCTCACCGTCCGTGACGCGCGCGCGTTTCTTGCCTCGTACTGCGAGGGGAAGACCCCCGCGCGGGATCCCGCTCCGGAATCCGAAAAAGCGGAGAGGGAAGAGGTCCTGCACGCGAAGGAGCTGTGGTTCCGCTATGAAAAGAACCTTCCCGACGTCCTCCGGGGCGCGGAGGTGACTCTGCACAAGGGCGAGATCTTCTCGGTCCTCGGCGGCAACGGCGCGGGGAAATCGACCCTGCTCCGCGTTCTTTCCGGCCTTTCCCGCCCGTACCGCGGTTCGGAAAGCGTGATGGGAAAGAAGATCTCCGCTTACGGCGCTTCGCTCTACCGCGGAACGCTCGCGCTTCTGCCGCAGGACCCGCACGCCCTCTTCACCGCCGAAACGGTGAAAGAGGATATGGAAACCCTCGCAAAAGCGCTCGGGAACGGGGCGGAGGAACGGATCAAAGGTCTGACGGAATCGCTCGGCGTCGCGCCGCTCGCGGATCGGCACCCCTTCGATCTGAGCGGCGGGGAGCTGCAGAAATGCGCCCTCGCGAAGCTGCTCCTTTCCGATCCCGCCATCCTTCTCCTCGACGAGCCGACCAAGGGGATCGACGCGCTCGCGAAGCGCTCCCTCGGCGAGCTACTCGTTTCGCTCCGCGAGGCGGGGAAGAGCATCCTGCTCGTCACGCACGATATCGAATTCGCCGCGCGGTATTCCGACCGCTGCGCCTTCTTCTTTGACGGCGCCCTCTTCGGTGAGGACGGCGCGAGAGCGTTCTTCCGCGAAAACGGCACCTACACCACCGCCGCTTCGAGGATCGCCCGTGACCTGTTCCCCGACGCGATCCTGCCGGAAGAGGTCGTGCAGAAGGCGAGCCGTTTGGAAAAGTGACGTATTTTCTTCGGAAAAGTGACGTCCGGCTTCGCCGCGTGAACCCCTTAACACATAAAACTGAAAACCGAAAACAGATCAAATGAAAAAACGTCTCTCCCTCCTCCCCCTTGCCCTGATCCCGGTCCTGATCGTACTCGGAACGGTGATCGCAAACGGAAAATATCTGCTGTACTTCGGGTACGGCGTCGCGATGCTTGCGCTCGGCGCGTTCTTTCTGACCTTTGAAAAGAAGGAGAACGACACGCTCCGCCTCGTGATCCTCGCGGTGACCGTCGCGCTTTCCTCGGCGGGACGGGTCCTTTTCGCCGCGCTTCCCGCGTTCAAGCCGGTCAGCGCGCTGACGGTCCTCGCCGGGATGTGGTTCGGCGGGGAGGCGGGCTTTCTCGTCGGGGCGCTTTCGGCGCTGCTCTCGGGCTTTTATTTCGGGCTCGGACCGTGGCTCCCCTTTCAGATGCTTTCGTGGGGGCTGATCGGTCTTTTTGCCGGGCTGTTCCGGAAGCCGCTGAAAAAGAGCCTCCCGCTCCTCTGCGTTTACGGCGCGGCGGCGGGGGCGCTGTACTCGCTGATGATGGACGTATTTATGGCTGTCTGGAAGGACGGCGGGCTGACCGCAAAAAATCTGCTCCTTTATTTCACCGCGTCCCTCCCCACGACGGCGGTCTATCTCGTCTCGAACGTCGTTTTCCTGCTTCTTCTGCGGAAGCCGGTCGGGAACGCCTTTGAGCGGGTCATCACGAAATACGGAATGGAGGAGACGGAATGAAAAAGCTCTGTCTCGGTCTGAACGGAAAACTCGGCACGCCCGAAGAACAGCTCCGCCTGATGGCGGAAACCGGCTTCGACGCCTATTTTGACGGCGGGAACGATCTTTCCCGCCTGCAAAGCGCAAAGGAGGAGGCAGACCGGCTCGGTCTCGTCCACCGGTCGCTGCACGCGCCCTTCGGGAAAGCGGCGGCGATGTGGCACGGGAATAAGGAGGAAAGCGAAGCGGCGGTAAAAGAACTGCTCACCTCACTCGACTGCGCCGCCCGCACCGGGGCGCCGACCGTCGTCGTTCACGCCTTCATCGGCTTCGATACGCACGATCCGAACGCGCAGGGGATCGAGACCTACGGGCGTGTCGTCAGACGTGCGGAAGAGCTCGGGCTGAAGCTCGCGCTTGAAAATACCGAGGGCGAGGAATACCTTGCCTCGCTGATGAACGCCTTCCGCGGGGAAAAGCAGGTCGGCTTCTGCCTCGATACCGGGCACGAAATGTGCTATAATGAGGGCAGGGACCTCCTCGCGCTCTACGGCTCCCGTCTGATCGCCACCCATCTGAACGACAATCTCGGCGTCGGGAAACCGGGGCATATCACCTGGCTCGACGACCTGCATCTGCTCCCCTTCGACGGGATCGCGGATTGGGAAAAGATCGTTTCGAGACTGAAAAACAGCACCTGCCCGGAGTATCTGACCTTCGAGCTGAACACCGCCTCCAAGCCGGGCAGACACGAAAACGACGTCTACGCCGCGATGGCTCCGCGCGACTATCTTTCGCTCGTTTACGAGCGCGCCTGCCGCGTGCGCGATCTTTTCCGCGAAGGAACCGCTTCCCGGGTATGACAATAAAAAATCGAATAACACTATGAGAGGTATCAAAATGAAAAAACGAACGCTCCGCCTGACCGCGCTCCTGCTCCTTCTTGTACTGACGCTTTCCGCCGTTTCCTGCCAAACGAAAAAAACGCCCTCCGAGACCGAACCGGAGACCGTCCCCGCGACCGAGCCCGAGACCGATCCGCCCGTGCCGCCGCTTGAAGCGGGGAAGAACGGCTGCGACTTCATCCTCGATATCCCCGCGGGAAGGGATATTAAAATATTGCAGTTCACCGACACGCAGACGGTCGATCTGAAGCAGGCAAGGAACAGCATCCGTCTGAACGACCTGACCGCCGTCTATTACGGTACGCGGAAATGCGATTCCGAGGTCCTCTGCTACCGCTATATGGACGAAGCGGTCGAAAAGAGTCAGCCCGACCTCATCGTTCTGACCGGAGACATCGTCTACGGCGAGGCGGACGACGAGGGCACGCTCTGGATGGAGATCTGCGACCGCCTCGATTCCTACGGCATTCCGTGGGCGCCGGTCTTCGGCAATCACGACAACGAGAGCGCGATGGGCGTCTCGTGGCAGATCGAATATCTTCTCGCCTGCAAATACTGCCTCTTCCGGCAGGGCGACGTGACCGGAAACAGCAATTACAATATCGTCGTGAGGCAGGGCGGGGAAGCGAAATATCTGCTCTACCTGCTCGACTCGAACGGCTGTCACGAGATCGACCATCCCGGCGAGGGCATTCAGCCGGATAACCCGGATATCGACCTCATTCAGCAGAAGCAGGGCATCTATCCCGATCAGATCAAGTGGATGGAGGACAGCGCGGAGAAGATCTTCGCTTCCGCCGGAAAACGTCTCCCGATCCTTTCCTTCTTCCATATTCCGCCGAAGGCGCTCGAACGCCTCATGACCGACGACTACGGGCTTGACCTGAATAAGATCAGCCACGCGAAATTCGGCTCCGACGGCGATTTCGGCGACATTTACGAGTTTGCAACCAAGATCGACCGGGATATGAGCTTTTTCAACGCCGCGAAGGCGCTCGGCACGGTCGGGATGTTCTTCGGACACGAGCATACGAACGACGCGAGCGTGGTCTACGACGGCGTCCGCCTCACCTTCGGGCTCAAGACCGGAACGCATACCTACTGGCGCAACGGTCACATCGGCGGGACGCAGATCGTGATTGACGAGAACGACAATACCTTTGAGGTCGAACACCTCTATTCCGATATCAAAAAATAAGGAGAAAGAAAAATGGAGATCGAATTAACGAAAGAAAATTATGAGGAAACCGTGATCAAAGCCGAAAAGCCGGTTCTCATCGATTTCTGGGCGACGTGGTGCGGCCCCTGCCGTATGATCGCGCCCTTCGTAAAAGAGATCGCGGAGAGCAGGGAGGATATCGTCGTCTGCAAGGTCAACGTGGACGAGCAGCCCGCGCTTGCCAACGACTTCGGCATCGAGTATATCCCCACCCTCGTCCTGATGAAGAACGGCGAGCGGAAGGCGATGAAATACGGCTATATGGACAAGGGCGAGATCGAAGCGCTGATCGAAAAGGGGATGAACGCGTGAAGATTCGTCTGAACGAGAACGAGGAGATCGTGAAGACCGTCAAGGAAGGACTTGCCGCGCGCGGCGGGCACTGTCCCTGCGTCCGCGAGATCTCCCCGGATACCAAATGTATGTGCAAACAGTTCCGCGAGCAGATCAAGGACCCCGATTTCGAGGGCTACTGCCACTGTATGCTCTACTACAAGGAAAAATAAAAATTTGCCGGAGCTCCTTTCGGGGCTCCGGCAAATTGTGTTTTCCGAACAGGCAGACGCCCCGCATCGGAAAAAGTTCCTTCCGGCTTTTCGGGATCGCTTTTTCAGCGGTCTGTCAGCGCGGAAGCGGACCGCTCGTTTTTGCGTTCGGTTCGTTTTTACTGTTTGGGACGGCTTTTTTCGATCTTGGAAATGAGGTGGTTCCCGACGTCAACGTAGAGCTTCAGCATGATGCCGAGCATTTCGGGGTCCATGATCTTATAGTTCATGGGGCCGCTGCATTCGTAGGTCAGGTCGCCGGCGTAGTCGATCTCCCCGAGCGCCTCCGTCACCCTGTTCCAGTCGATCTGCGCCATATAGGGGAGGTAGTGCAGGTCGGAACGGTAGTCGGTGTCGTGAACGTGGAGAGCCCCCAGACGGTCGTGCCCGAGCGCGCGGATGAAATCCCACGGCTCGTCCTGCTGTTCCACGAGGACGGTGTGACCGATATCGAGGCAGGCGGTGATCCGGTCGCTGTCAAGCGTGTCGATATAGCGGATGAAATCGGGGATTTTCGAGCAGGTGTCGGCGCAGATATGTCTTCTGCGGGGATCGATCTGCCACATATTCTCCACGCCGATCTTTATCCCCGCTTCTTCGGCATAGGGGATCAGCTCTCTGTAATATTTCATATTGATCTCAAAGATCTCGTCCTCGTGCCCGGGGTAGACGAACTGATGCCGCGGGTGGATCACGAGCACTCTGACCCCGAAGATCCCCGCGATCGCTATGGAGCGGAGCACTCTCGGCGCGATGACGGTTTCATAATAGGCGGGATCGTTCCATCTGTCGTTGCCCCACGAAAATGGTGCGTGGCTCTGATTGATGGGCAGACCGATCTTGTCCGCGTATCTGCGGATCTCCTCCGCGCGTTCTCTCCAACCGTCCCCGCAGAAGGGATCGGCGTCGTTCGTCATACCGTTCAGACCGCAGTCGATCGCGGTGAACCCCGCCTTTTTGTAAAAATCCATCGTCCCTTCAAAGCCGTACTGCGCCGCCAAAAACGAGCTTGCCGAAAGTAACATATTCCCGTTCCCCTGCCTTTCCGTGATCGGATGTATTTGAAAACAGTATAGCATATCCGCTCCAATTTTTCAAGAAAAAACCAAAAAATGCGAAAAACTGCCGGAAACTATGCTCTATGAGGTCGGGAACGGATACGGCGGAAAAAGAACAGCGAAAAAATGAAACGGAGACTGCCTCATAACGGGGCGGTCTCCGTAGTGTAGCTGATTATAATTTTATAAGAAACGGGCGATTCTTGTTATAGTATCTTGAAATCGTTTGTCTGATAGAAAGGCCTCACTATGATCTTTTCCTGCCCATTTCCAACACCAACTGGGTGTATGTTCCGCAAAAAATGAAATGTCAGACAAAATTTGCGGGTCGGAACAGTTCCCTTTCGCCCACGACAGCATTTCCACCGCCGCGTTTACCGCATTTTCCGCGCAGATGAGCGCTTCTTCTGTTCTTCCGTTCCGGAGAAGGAAATTGCATTTTGACGTGTAAGAGGTAATCAAAAAGCAATACGGATTCTTTTCATAGGCATTTACCGCCAAATCGGACGGATTCAGATACAGATGGATCAGAGATTTCGATGCCGTTGTCATTTCATCCCACGCGGCAAGGATATCGTTTCCTCCGCAATCGAGACTGTCAGAGAGCGCTTTTGCCCGGTTAAACAGAGCGTTGACATACTCACGAAGCATGATCTTGCAGGCGTTGTTCTGCCTTTCGTACGCTTGTGGAAAAGCGGCCTGGGCAGAAAATATCTGACGAAGTGCTTGATCCCGGATTCCGAAGGTGTCCGGCAATTTTTCGGCGACCTTTTCGGCTTCCGCATATTTGTTTTTCAAAAGAAGCAACGCAATGCGGCAGTTTTTCGCCTCCATTTGCACGTCGGGTATCGTACAGTTGTCGCACACCGAGCGCAGCATTCGCTCGCATTCTGACCAAAGCTCCTCGAAATATGATTCGGAAATGTCAAATTTCTTTCGGACAGCCGAAACGTGCAGAAAATCTTTGATCGCATACGCGCACTTCGTTTTTACCGCATAGTCAAGTGGGTATTTTTTCAGATGCTCTTTATACTGTTTATAAACGAGAAGATCGGCGTTATCTGAAAGAGTATTGACCGAATATGTTGCCCATATTTCGTTAATTGTCTTTTCAAGCTCCACTTTGTCTTTCCTTTCATTGCTTCCTGCACCGAGCAGATAATCCGTGGAAACCGACAGAAGCGACGCGAGCGGGACAATCTGCGAAATATCGGGCATCGTATTGTCGCATTCCCAATTGGAAACGGATTGAACGGATACTCCGATATGATCCGCAAGATAGGCTTGCGATACTTCCTTTTCTTTCCGTAACTCCTTTAATCTTTGCCCAAAGCTTTTCATTGGTATTGTTGCCCTCCTATATCAAATGATTGGAACTGGCGCCTGTTTCTGATAATATTATACCAAAAAAACAGAAAAAAACAATCGAGCATTCGGGGATTTGAATTTCAAATCTTTTTATAATTCCTATGTTCACTTCGGCGATCTTGACATCGATAATCCGAAAACACAAAGAAACGGAGACCGCCTTGTAATGGGGCAGTTTCCGGGTTTTCAGAGTGCAGGAGTTGGGATGCAATATACAAAGAAAAACGGTCTTCCGTGAAAATGAGACGGAAGACCGTGATTTTAGGTCGGAATGTTCATAACGAAAATATTATTTCAAATACGGTACAGTTCTGTTTTCACAATAATAAGCAAAAGTTTCCGGCGTAGCAATAATTTCTCGCGCAAAAATCATTAAAGCGATAAAAGATGGGGTGGGACGAAAATGATATATTTCTATCAAATTATCATCCATTTCTACCAATTCAAAATACACCATTCTGTATTTTATAAGTGTCCTTAATATTTCATTCGCCTTATCAAGCTCGATATTCATATTTTTTACAAGCAGATTCGGCGTGAAAGATTTTTCGTAACCCCGTTTGGTCAAAAATATGCATGTATTCCAAAAAAATTCATCTGAAAGATCCTTGAAAAAGCTTGGATAATCGATACCATCAAGATAAGCTTTGTCCGTGTTTTCGGGCTCGGGAACAATCAAGAAATATTGACTCCGATTGGCTATTCCCATTCTTGTAAATCCGCTGTTTTGCATTACAGAAGAATAATGCTGTGCGTTATCATCAATTCCGTTCTCATAATCTTCAATACTTTCCGTGTCAATATATTTACGATTTGGCATCAGCGCACGTTCCATATCCCAACAATAATTGAAAACAAGCTTCATTTGCTCATCTGCCGGTGTATCACCTATTTTTTTGATTAAAGCTGTTTGCAGATCACTGTAATCTGTAATACTCCTTCCGAACAGATAATCAATCGATACGGAAAAGAAATCTGCTATTTTCGGTAAAAGTTCGGTATCTGGAACGCCGCCATTTTCCCATTTGGAAACTGCCTGCGTACTAACGCCAACGAATTTGGCAAGTTCCTCTTGCTTGATTCCTTTTTCTTTACGTATAGATGCAATCTGTTTTCCTACTATCTCAATATTCATAAGTTTTCTCCTTTGAAATGAATCGAAAGCCGCTCTCGTTGTATATATAATATCACAAACAAGAGTTGATTTCAAGAGAGGCGTTATTGAGAAAATCAAACAACAGTTGAACAACCGAAAATATTACATTGTAGCAAGCATAGCAA
>JAKSPT010000056.1 GCA_024404495.1 Lachnospiraceae bacterium | reverse complement strand
CCTTCTGCGCGGCAGGCTATGCTTCGGCACCAAGGAGAACAATAAACCTTCACACACCAAAAATATGAAGAGCCTTTTTTTATTTGTCGTTGGTAAGATCGCCGTCGCCAGAGATGGGGATCGGATCGCCGAGATACTTAGGCTCCGGGCGGAAAAGGCACCACAAAAAATCCTTGCACCTCGCGAGCATTTCACGAACGTCGCGGACGCTCTGCCCGCGGTAGCGATGAAGGTCTGCCGGAACGCCGACTGCCTCGATCCCGAATTCTTCCGCGCCGTACAGCGCACGGTACAGGTGGTATTCCTGCGTCACGAGGACCGCGCTCTTCACTTCAAAGACCGCGTCGGCACGGTAAACGCTTTCATAGGTCGAGAAGCCGGCGTGATCCATAAAGACGTCCTCCGACGGGACGCCGTTTGCGGTCAGCCAGCTTTTCATCGTGTTGACCTCGTCGTATTCCGCGCGCCCGTGGTCGCCGGAAACGAGGATCTTCGGCGCGGCGCCCGCCTGATACAGCATAAGCCCCGTTTTCAGCCGGTCGGTCAGCATATCGGAGGGCGTTCCGTCGTTCTTCACGCCGCAGCCGAAGATCAGAATACAGTCCGCTTTTCCGAATCGGGCGTCCTCCTTCAAAGCGTCGGCGGAGAGGATCTTTCCGTCCGCGCTCTTTCTTACGGCAAGGTCTGTCAGAAGCAGCGCGGCGATCCCGAGCACGGCAAGGAGCAGAAGCCACAGAAGCAGCCTTTTGAACGTGCCCTTTTTCGCTGCTTTTTTCTTCGTTTTTTCTTTTTTCTTTTTCGTTTTCCGTTTCATGTACTCAACTCCGGTTTTCCTGTTTACGGAAACCATCATACCACAAGAATTCGCAAAGTGCAAGAAGAATAATGTTACGGGAACGGGAAAACCTATGAAAAAGGAGGTTTTTCCGTTTTTATGAACAAACGAACCTATAAAGACTACGCCTCGGCGCGCGCCGCAAAATCCGATACGCCGAAAAACTGCCTCTTTGCCTTCCTCGTCGGCGGCGGCATCTGCGCCTTTGCCGAAGCGATAAAAGCAGGTTATCTTGCGCTCGGGACCGAAAAGGAGACCGCGGCGATCCTCGTTCCCTGCACGCTGATCCTTCTGACGGCGATCCTGACCGGGCTCGACCTCTTCGACGGTATCGCAAAGCACGCCGGCGCGGGCACGCTCGTGCCGATCACGGGCTTTGCAAACGCGGTCGTTTCCCCGGCGATGGATTCGAGAAAAGAAGGACTCGTCCCCGGACTCGGCGTGAGGATCTTCTCGGTCGCGGGTCCTGTCATTCTCTACGGCACGCTTGCCTCGGTGCTGTACGGGACCGTTTACTGTCTCTGCGGAGCGGGAGGGGCGATATGAAAAGAGAGATCCTTTCCTTTCCGAACGCGCCGGGGATCCTTGCCGCCGCCTCGGTCGTCGGGAAGCACGAATCGGAGGGACCGCTCGGGGCGCTGTTCGACCTGCACGACAGCACCGACCGCTTCGGGAAGGAAACGTGGGAGCAGTCCGAAAGTGAAATGCAGCGCATTTCCTTCAATCTCGCGCTGACGAAAGCGAATCTCCGGGAGGAGGAGCTGAACTGCATCTTCGCCGGAGACCTGATGAACCAGTGCACCGCGTCCGCTTACGGTCTTCTTGATTTCGATCTTCCCTATTTCGGTCTCTACGGCGCCTGCTCGACTGCGGCGGAGGGGCTGATCCTCGCCTCCTCGATGATCTCGACCGGACTGTATGACAAGGCGTCCGTCACTGCCTCCTCGCACAACTGTACTGCGGAGCGGCAGTTCCGTTCCCCGATCGAATACGGCGGTCAGCGGACGCCGACCTCCCAATGGACGGTGACCGGAGCCGCGACCTTTCTTCTCTCCGCGGGCGGCGGGGACGCCTATCTGACGCAGGCGCTGCCCGGAAGAGCGGTCGACTACGGCATCACCGACCTTTCCAATATGGGCGCCGCGATGGCGCCCGCCGCGATCGACACGCTGACGAGGTTTTTCCGCGAATCCGGGATGACGCCCTCCCGCTTCGATCTGATCCTGACCGGGGACCTCGGCTTCGAGGGATATTCCATCGTCCTCGAGCTGATGAAAAAGGAGGGGTACGACCTCTCCGAAAACTATACCGACTGCGGTCTTCTGATCTACGACCGTACCGTGCAGGACGTTCACGCGGGCGGCTCGGGCTGCGGCTGCTCCGCCGTCGTGATCGCCTCCTACCTGACCGACCTTTTCCGCAAGGGGGAGATCCGGGACGTACTTTTTCTCGGCACCGGCGCGCTGATGAGTCCGCTGACCGTCAGGCAGGGCTTATCCATTCCCGGAATCGCCCATCTCGTCCGGATCACGAAGGAAAGGATGTTCTGAATGACGCTGCTTCTTTCCCTTCTCAAAGCCTTTGCGGTCGGCGGTCTCCTCTGTGTGATCGCGCAGCTCCTCATCGACAAAACGGCGCTGACCCCGGCGCGCATCCTCGTTTCCTACGTCGTCGCGGGCGTGCTTCTGACGGCGGTCGGTCTGTACGGTCCGCTCGTTGATTTTGCCGGCTGCGGCGCGACGACGCCCCTGACCGGGTTCGGCTACTGTCTTGCCGAGGGCGTGAAAAAGGCAATAGCCGAAAAGGGTCCGATCGGAATCCTGACCGGAGGCTTATCCGGAACGGCAGGAGGCATCACAGCCGCTCTGACGGCAGGATGGCTGATCGCGATGATCTTCCCAGCAAAGCCGAAAAAATAAAAAAGGACCGGAAAATCATCCCGTTTTCCGGTCCGCTTATTATTGTTCGGTATTTCTGCTGAAGGATTCGAGCTTCAGATCGGGGTTATGCTCCAATGCCCAACGGATGTTCCACTCGGAGGTGAAGATCAGCAGGTCGTTGCCTCTGACGTCCTGCACCCACTTGGTATCGGAGGTCAGATTCAGCTTCTTCACGTCGATATCGGGCGTTTCGATCCAGCGGATATGCTCGTAGGAAAGCCCGGTGCGTCTCACGTCAACGCCGTATTCGTTCTTCAGACGGTATTCGAGCACCTCAAACTGAAGCACGCCGACCACGCCGACGATGACCTTTTCGAGACCGCCTCCCGGCTCGAAGAAAATCTGGATCGCGCCCTCCTGCGCGATCTGCTCCATCCCCTTCGCAAACTGCTTCCGCTTCATGCTGTCGGTCTGTTCGACGAGCGCGAAATGCTCGGGCGCGAAGGTCGGGATGCCTTCAAAGCGGATCTTCTTTCCGGGCTCGCAGACCGTGTCTCCGATCGAGAAGATACCGGGATCGAAGACGCCGATGATATCGCCCGCGTACGCCTCGTCGATGACCTCGCGCTGCTGCGCCATCATCTGCTGCGGCTGACTGAGCTTTGCGGTCTTGCCGCCCTGCACGTGGTAATATTCCTTGCCGCGCTCGAATTTACCCGAGCAGATACGGAAGAAAGCGATACGGTCGCGGTGCGCCTTGTTCATATTCGCCTGAATCTTGAAGACGAAGGCGGAGAAATCCTCGCTGAACGGATCGACGGTCTCGCCCCCGTTCGTTCTCGGGAGCGGAGAGGTCGTCATTTTCAGAAAGCTTTCGAGAAACGGCTCGATGCCGAAGTTGTTCAGCGCGGAGCCGAAGAAGACCGGACTGAGCTTGCCGTGGCGTACCTTTTCGAGATCGAAATCGAAGGACGCGCCGTCGAGCAGCTCGACCTGCTCGGTCAGCTCCTCGCGTCTGGTCTCGCCGATGATCGAATCGAGCTTATCGGTATCGTCAAGGGAGCACTCGATCGCGTGGAGCTTTTCTCTGCCTCTGTGGGAATCGCCGAAGGCATAGATCAGATGCTTATCGCGGTCGTAAACGCCCTTGAAATCCTGCCCGCAGCCGATCGGCCAGTTCATCGCGTAGGTGCCGATGCCGAATTCGTGCTCAAGCTCGTCAAGCAGATCGAAGGGATCGCGGGATTCGCGGTCCATCTTGTTGATGAAGGTAAAGATCGGGATATCCCGCATCGCGCAGACGTGGAAAAGCTTTCTCGTCTGCGGCTCGATACCCTTCGCCGCGTCAATGACCATCACGGCGCTGTCCGCCGCCATCAGCGTGCGGTAGGTATCCTCCGAGAAGTCCTGATGTCCGGGGGTATCCAGAATATTGATGCAGAAGCCGTCGTATTCAAACTGCATCACGGAGGAGGTGATCGAAATCCCTCTCTGCTTTTCAAGGTCCATCCAGTCGGAAACCGCGTGGCGGTCGCTTGCCTTTCCTTTGACCGAACCGGCGGTCTGAATGGCGCCGCCGTAAAGAAGGAACTTTTCGGTCAGCGTCGTTTTACCGGCGTCGGGGTGAGAAATGATGGCAAAGGTACGTCTGCGCTCGATTTCCCGGTTCATTTGCTCGTTCAAGGTGTTATCATCCTTTTCTGTTCCAAGCGTCTCCCGATAAGAGAAACGGTCATACTTTAACTTATATATTATAGCAGGATTCGATCTTTCTGTCAAGTATTTTCCGGTCAACGGCGGGAACCGCGGGAAAAATTACGAATGTTTACAAAAAAATGTTTTCCTGCCTTTCATTTTATGATATAATGATTATAATTGTAAATATTATTCCCCGAAAGGATCGTACAGAATGGGACTTTTTCAAAAGATTTTCGGCACCTACAGCGATCATCAGATCAAAAAACTGATCCCCACGGTCGATAAGATCGAAGAACTCGCGGAAACGATGGCGGCAAAGAGCGACGCACAGCTCCGCGCGATGACCGACGCCTTCAAAAACAGACTGAAAAACGGCGAGACCCTTGAGGATATCCTCCCCGAAGCGTTCGCCGTCGTCAGAGAGGCGGACTGGCGCGTGCTCGGAAAACGCCCCTTCCGCGTACAGCTTATGGGCGGTATCGTTCTCCATCAGGGACGCATCGCCGAGATGAAGACCGGTGAAGGTAAAACGCTCGTCGCAACGCTTCCCGCATACCTGAACGCGCTGACCGGTGAGGGCGTTCATATCGTCACGGTAAACGAATACCTCGCCCGCGTCGGCATGGAGGAAATGGGAAGAGTTTACGAATTCCTCGGGCTCACGACCGGTCTTATCATCCGCGACCAGACCGGCGCCGAAAAGCGCGCGGCGTACAACTGCGACATTACCTACGGTACCAACAACGAGTTCGGCTTCGACTATCTGCGTGACAACCGCGTTCTTTACCGCGAGCAGCTCACTCAGCGCGGTCATATTTTTGCCATCGTGGACGAGGTCGACTCCATCCTGATCGACGAGGCGAGAACGCCGCTGATCATTTCGGGTGAGGGCGAGGAATCCACCGATCTTTACGACCGTGCCGACGCCTTCGTCCGCAAGCTCAAGCCCTTCAAGATCAAGGAAATGGACGACAAGGTCGACACCACTGAGGTCGACGGGGACTATATCATCGACGAAAAGGCGCGCACCGCGACCATCACCGAGGCGGGCGTCAAGAAGGCGGAGGAGCATTTCGGCATCGAAAACCTCTCCGATCCCGAAAACACCGACCTCGCGCATCACATCCATAACGCCCTCCGCGCGCACGGCGTCTATCAGAAGGACGTCGATTACGTCGAGAAGGACGGTCAGATCATCATCGTCGACGCGTTTACCGGACGTCTGATGTACGGAAGACGCTTCTCCGACGGGATGCATCAGGCGATCGAGGCGAAGGAGCACGTCAAGATCCAGAAGGAATCGAAGACGCTCGCCACCATCACCTTCCAGAACTACTTCCGTATGTACAAAAAGCTGTCCGGTATGACCGGTACCGCTCTGACCGAGGAAAACGAGTTCCGCGAGATCTACAATCTCGACGTCGTGGCGATCCCCACCAATATGCCGATGATCCGTATCGACCACGCCGACGCCGTTTACAAGAACAAAGCCGGTAAATACCGTGCGATCGTCAACAAGGTCATCGAATGCCACGAGAAGGGGCAGCCCGTCCTCGTCGGTACCGTTTCGATCGACAAATCCGAGGAGCTTTCCCGCCTCCTCAAGCGCGAGGGCATCCCGCACACCGTCCTGAACGCGAAGTACCACGAAAAGGAAGCCGAGATCGTCGCGGGCGCGGGTAAATTCGGTACCGTCACCATTTCCACCAATATGGCGGGACGAGGCACCGATATCATGCTCGGCGGCAACCCCGAGTTCATGGCAAAGCACGAGATGAAGAAGCTCGGCTACGAGGACGATATCATCGGTCTCGCGGTCGGTTCCTCCGTTTCGGTCACCGAGGAGGTCCTCGAAGCGAGAAAGGTCTACCGCGACCTCTACGAAAAATTCAGAGAAGAGATCCGCCCCGAGTACGAAAAGGTCAAGGAGCTCGGCGGGCTCTTCATCATCGGCACCGAGCGTCACGAGAGCCGCCGTATCGACAATCAGCTCCGCGGACGTTCCGGCCGTCAGGGCGACCCCGGCGAATCCCAGTTCTTCCTTTCCCTCGACGACGATCTGATGCGTCTCTTCGGCTCCGACCGTCTGACCGGGCTCGTCGACCGCGTCGGTCTTGACGACGATACCCCGATCTCCGCAGGTCTCCTTTCCAATTCGATCGAGAACGCGCAGAAGCAGCTTGAGGGCAACAACTTCGAGCGCCGCAAGACCGTCCTCGAATACGACGACGTGATGAATCAGCAGCGTACCGTCATCTATCAGCAGCGCCGCGAGGTGCTCGACGGCGCCGATCTGAAGGAAAAGATCACGAAGATGATCGTGAACACCGTTTCCGAGGTCGTCGCCTCCGATCTTGCCGGTGAGGAAAAGAGCGCATGGAACTTTGACGAGCTGCGCGACTATTTCTTCGGCACGCTGACGAAGCCCGACGATTTCCGCTATACCGAGGAACAGCTCGCCGACGTCACGGTCGAGGGCGTTACCGAGGAGCTGACCGAGCGCGCGATGGAGCTTTACGAAAGCAAGGAAAAGCTCTTCGGCGTCGATCAGATGCGCGAGATCGAGCGCGTCCTCCTGCTCCGCAACGTTGACTCCCGCTGGATGGATCACCTCGACGCGATGGACGATCTGAAGGACAGCGTCGGTCTGAACGCCTACGCGGGCAGAAAACCGATCAGCGAATACCGTATCGCCGGTGCCGATATGTTCGACGAAATGTCCTCCGCGATCCGTGAAGATACCGTCCGCATGATCCTTTCCATCATTCCGAGACAGAAGGAGATCAAGCGTGAGGCGGTCGCGAAGGTCACCTCCGAGGGCTTCGTGGGGGCTCCCACCGAAAAGAAGCGTCCCGTCGTCATCAAGAAGGCGGAGCGTGTCGGCAGAAACGATCCCTGCCCCTGCGGCAGCGGTCTGAAGTACAAGAAATGCTGCGGCAAAGGCCAGGGCGGCTCTGACGAGGATTAAAAAAAGCAATCAGGGGTTGCTGCACTAACGTGCGGCAGCCCCTTATGAAAAGGAAACGCTATGAAAATCGGTCTGCTCATCGCCGGGATGGTATTTTTTCTGAATCCCGGCATCAGTATCTTCGATCTCCTCCCGGATTTCATCGGGGCACTGCTCTTCCTGCGCGTGCTTGACCGGCTGACCCCGGTCTCACCCTCGTCGGAGGAGGCGTGCACCCATTTCAGGAACCTTGTGAAGACCTCGCTTCTCCGCATCGCCGTTCTCCCGGTCTTCGCGGTGGTCGGGCGGGACGAAACGACCTTCTATCTCATCTTCACGATGGTCTTTTCCTGCCTTGAAGGCTATTTTCTGTGGCGCGGACTGATGACCGCGTACACCGCGTTCGGCTATCTTTCGCTCCGTACCGGCGGGACCGCGCTCGGCAAGACCGTGTTCCTTTCGGTGCAGACGACGGTTTACGTTCTGCTGCGAACGGTGTGCAATATCGTCCCCGACCTTGCCTATCTTTCGGTCGGCGAGGAGGGGATCATCACCGGATCGGAGTTTGCCGGGAACCCTCTTCTTCCCTACCGCAATCTTCTGATCGCGCTGGATATCCTCATTGTTCTCATCGCGGGAGCGGTAACGCTGATTGTCTGGTGCAGATACCTGAAGCGGGTGAAAAACGAGGAAGGAACGCTTGCCCTCCTCGAAAGAAATATTGCCGAAGCCGTGACCGAGCCCGGTATTCTGATCCGGAAGACGGTGAAAAGCGCGTTTCTCTTTTTCACCCTCGCAGGATTTGCCTTCCTTGAGTTTTACGCCGACGGCACCTCGCTCATCCCCGATTTTCTCGCCTTTGCCCTTCTCCTCCTCGGCATCGGCAGAATGAAGAGCAGCTTCCCGGATTTTCGCGGGGCACTTCCCTTTGCCGTGACCGGAACCGTTCTTTCCGTCGCTGCCGATCTGTCGGCGTGGCTCTTTTACCGGAAGTACGGAGAGGCGGCGATGATGCTCGGCATCGGCGCGACCGATGGCAAGGCGTGGTTCACCGTCAATATCGTTCTGAAAGCCGTATGCGCCGTTTTTTGCCTCCTCAGCTTCGTCAGACTGCGTGAAGGGCTCAACGTACTGATCGACGAGCACGCCTGCATGAAGACCGAAAAAGAGTTCTTCCGCCTTTCCGAAAAGATCGAACGGCAGAGGCTGAAGCTGAAAAACCTCGTGACGGGAAGCGTCGTCTTCGCCGCGGTTTCCAAACTGCTTTCCGTCCTCGATTACGCGACCCTTTTCACACCCGACCCGAAGCTCACGGTCACGCCCAAGCTGACCGTAACCGTCACCTATTGGAGCGTCTCGGTGCTCGTCGGCATCGCGTTTGCGGTCTTCTTCCGTCATACCCTCGACGAAACGCGGGAAGCGGTCGACGAACGGTATCAATAATCCTGCGAACAGAAAACCGACCGGAAAGATTTTTTCCGGTCGGTTATTGTTATATCCGTTAAGTTATTTTCTTTTTCCGGTGTGCTTTTTCTTCACCGACCAGCCGAAGTTGCCGAGTTTTTTGCCGAGCTCGTAGTATTCGCCGTGGGAATAGGCGAGGAGCTTCACCTTTTCAAGGCAGAGCTTTCCGCTTTCGTCAATAAGCGTTTCATCCACGTCCACGCAGAGGATATCGGCGATGAACATCGTGTGACTGCCGAGATCGACCGTGTCGGTCACGCGGCATTCGAGCGAAAGCGGACTTTCCGCGATGGTCGGCGCCGCGACCTGAAATCCCTTTTCAGGCGTCAGGGAGCAAAGTTCAAATTTGTTTTTATCTTTACCGGAATAAACACCGCAGGTATCGACTGCACGGGCGAGCGGAACCGTCGGCACGTTGATGACGAATTCACCGCTTTCTTTGATCAGAGCGTAGGAATAGCGCGTCGGGCGGACCGAAACGTAGGTCTTCGGCGGATCGGAACAGAGAATACCCGTCCACGCGACGGTGAGGACGTTCGGTTTTTCCATATTGCCGCAGGTAACGAGAGCCGGGGGGACCGGGGCGAGAAGCGTTCCGCCCTTCCATTCGAGTTTGCTCATAAAAGCCTCCGTTTTTTCTTATTGGTATTCATTTTACCACGGAAAGATGATAAAAGCAAGCCTTTTTCTGCAATCCGTTCCCCGGAAACTGCAAGGCATTCCGGAAGCATTGACTTTCTCTCCGTATTCCGTTATAATGAAACCAACGAAAACGAAAGCGAGGCAGACGAATGAAGATATCCCTTGCGGTCAGCGAGGAGAATTACGACGCTATCAGAGAAACCCTCCTTTCCTGCGGGATCGAGGTCGACGACGGCGCCGATTTCATCCTGACCGAGCGTGACAAATACGTCAGCCATCTTGCGGTGCGGGACAGAAACACGGGGGAAAAGCTCCACGTCCCGACCGATACGGTGATCAGGATCGAATCGTTCGGAAAAGAAGTTGAGGTCGTGACGTCGGAGGGCAGATTCCAGACCTCGGACCGCGTCTATCAGCTCATGTTTCTCCTTGACCCGGCAAAATTCATGCGGATCAGCAATTCCATGATCGTCAATCTGAAACAGATCCGGCAGATCCGCCCTTCCCTTTCCCAGAAGTTCGTGCTTCTCCTCACCGACGGCTCCTCCGTTGACGTCACGAGAAGCTATTACCACGTTTTCAAAGACCGTTTCGGTATTTAAGGAGGTTATTTCTCAATGCTAAATGCAATTATTATCGCCCCTATGTTTTTTCTGATCATTTTGGGCGTCATCGGGCTAGTCATTTATCTGGTATTCTACAATAAAAAAGCAAACGCACGCCTCACGGGAGAGTATGACCCGGAAACCGGTTCGAGAATTCCCTCGCCTTCTTCCGCACTTTCCGTCCTCTGGAAGATCGCAGTTGTCGTCTGTTTTATCATTCTTTTTGTCAAGCTCGGAAATATTGCCGATGATATCAGCAGCACAACTGCAAGTATCAGCAATCTGAACAGCAGGATCAATTCAATCAATTACAATGTAGAAGAACGGATCAATCAAGCAATCGAAGAGCAGAACAAGCTGTTTCTGGATTACGGTTACCGCATTCTGTCAACAGACTGGGATAAGCTGGAGACAGAAATCGAATACTACGTCGTGCCGAAAGAAATCTCGGAAGACGCCTCGATCACGCTCCAACTGGAAGGAAAAGACTATCCTACAGAAAAAACAGGCGGCGAATGGACTGCTCATATATTCCTCAATCCATTCCAAAGCGTTGTTTCCGAAATCACGGCAACCGTAACTGAGAACGGAACGATAAAAAATGAAACATGGTACGACGATATCTATTTGAAACATTATCATAGCATCAGCAATTCCAAAATACACTACGAAACGATAGAAAAAGGAATGATCACCGTTTTGGGCGACTATGAAATACTCCTGCCTTCCGAAATCGGCGTGAAAAACGTTAAGCTGACAGTCAAAAACGGAGACACGGTCATACGGACAGACACGGTTCCCGAAACAGTACCGAAGTTATTTTATGATGATTCTGACTCTTGTTTCTTCGGAGCACAAGTAAACGACCAGATATCGGTAAAGAATGGCGACGTGATCATCTATACCCTGTCTTGGGAATCGGAAAAAGGATTATACGGTGAAACAGAACTTTACGGTATGGAGATTACAATAGAGCGGAACAATGCCTATGTAACAGAACGTCTCTCTGCTGACAGCTATATGTTGGTCTTCGACAAAAACGGAAACAGACTCGACTGAACCATATAACAAAAAAGAAACCGGTCTCCCGGTTTCTTTTGTTTATTCATCGGATTCGTAGAAATACAGCTCGTTGTCGCCGTTTTTCGCGTCCCAGCCCTGCATCGTAACCCATTTGCCGTTCCGTTTGAGAACGCCGCCCCACGAGAGCGAGCCGCCCTCCTCGATCTGTATCTGACGGTACGGGTCGGAGCGGAGGAAACGCGCCTGCCCCGCGGCGTAGTGACCGTTTTTGTCGCAGAAGAAATCCATGCACAGCTCGTCCGATCCGCCCGGCGCGGCGACGCACGCGACCTCGTAAAGCCGACCGATCGAAGAGGTGTCAAGATAGGTCCTCTTCTCAAAGGTCCAACGGAGAAGGTCCGGAGAGTGACCGACGATCTGTTTTCCGTGACAGCCCTCCGAAAGGAACATCAGGTATTCACCGCCGAGCTTTACTGCGTCTCCGTGCTCGTTCCGCGGGATGACGGCTGCCTTGACCCAAAGCCCGGTGAGCTCGCGCGGGACGACGCGGCCCTTTTTCTCCCAACGGATCAGATCGGAGGAGACGGCGCATTTCATATCGACGCCGATTTTCATCGCAGGATGGGCGCCGTACTGCCTTTTTTCCTCTTCAGACGGCGCGAAAATGCCGTTATAGAACATCACGAAGCGATCCCCGACCCGATATACCTTCGGGTCTTCGACGGAAAGAAGCTCGTCCTCCTCGATCGGCAGGATCACGGGATTCTCCCCGCAGTCCTCCCATCCCCGCCCGTCACGGTAAACGGCAAGCCCGATGCGGGAGCAGAGCGTTTCCTTTCTCGGCGCGGCACGGTAAAAGACGTAAAGATCGCCGTCTTTTTCGATCAGCGACGGATTGAAGAGAAAGCCCGATCTCCATCCGATCTCATAGGGATCGCGCCATTCTTTCGTTTTGCGGAAGGTCATTTCCGGAACGATATGAAAGGGTCCGACGCGCCACGGTTCCCTTTTTTCGTAATGCCCGCAGAAATCGAGCATTGCGAGACGGTTCACCTCGTCGGAAACGGGCTGCACCAGAGCGTCACGGTAATGCTTCAGCAGCGCAAGGCGGTATTCGTTTCTGTCCATCGGAACTCCTCTTTCCTCATAAACTTAAAAAGCATCTGCATTAGCAGATGCTTTTTGGTGGGAGCGGGTGGATTCGGACCACCGAAGTCAGCGACAACAGATTTACAGTCTGCCCCCTTTGGCCACTCGGGAACGCTCCCTTACCGACAACGGTGATATTATATCACAAACTATCCCTTTTGTCAACAGTTTTTCACAAATTATTTTTATCAAATCTCAAAAATAATCTTTCGTTTCCGGACAATATTTTTCTCCGAATCCCTTGACAAAAACACCTTCCTATGCTATAATATCAAATGTTCGGGGTGTGGCTCAGTTCGGTAGAGCGCTTGGTTCGGGACCAAGAGGCCGGAAGTTCAAATCTTCTCACTCCG
>JAKSPT010000055.1 GCA_024404495.1 Lachnospiraceae bacterium | reverse complement strand
GATGGACTTATTATTTGGTCCCTTCGGGCATAGTCTGTTTGAAACAGGGAGAGATCATCTTCGGTGATCTCCCGTCCCGATCCGCCTCCTTCGGTGTCTTCGCATTGCGCGCTGCTGCCCAAACTATATCCGAAGCGCCGCGCCCTCATCAAGTCAGTTCATAAGTAACTGAAAAAAGGGGGTGTTGCACTAATGTGCAACACCCCCGGCAAATACGGCTCGGCGGCTGAACGCCGCCGTTTTGGCATATTTGCAACATAAAAAATGGCGTTATTCGAGCCAAAAACGCCGTATATTGCGCAAAACAGCGGAATCCTGACCGCTGTTTTGCAGGGGCTGTTTATCGCTTCCGCTTTGCGGAAGCAGATGCAACAGCCCCGTTTTCTGTCTATATTCTGTTTTCTCGTCCGCGTTTCTTCGGGCATACGCCTCACTGCAATGATCCACCGCATTGCCGACGTTTTCCGACGAAAAAACGGTCGTAAAACCGTTGAAGAAAAAATATATATAAAAGGAAAAAAACTCGTTCGGCGTCTTTTTCTCCGAAACGACGGAAAACCGCCCCGAAAACTGTGCAAAAAACCGGTGAATCGTGCATAATTGCCTAAAATGATGGAAAACATCGTATATGTTTTCGCCGAACTTATCAAAAACGCCGAAAATAAAAAAACGCAAACTTCACTATTGACTTTTTGAACGGTGTAATGGTATAATATATTGTGTTTTTATGCGCCCACATAAAAACGTGAAACATTATTTTTCGAAGAAGGAGGAAACCAATGCCAACCTTTAATCAGCTTGTCAAGAACGGTCGTACCGACAAGGTCTACAAGTCCAAGTCCGCTGTGCTGCAGAAGGGCTTCAACACCCTGAAGAACCAGCCGATCGATCTGAGCTCTCCTCAGAAGAGAGGCGTATGCACGAAGGTCACCACGACCAGCCCGAAGAAGCCGAACTCCGCTCTGCGTAAGATCGCGAGAGTCCGCCTTACCAACGGTCTGGAAGCGACGACCTATATTCCCGGCATCGGACATAACCTGCAGGAACACTCTGTTGTTCTGATCCGCGGCGGACGTGTCCGTGACCTGCCTGGTGTGCGTTACCACATCATTCGCGGTACGCTGGATGCACAGGGCGTTGCGAACCGCAACCAGTCCCGCTCCAAGTACGGCGCAAAGAGAGCTAAGAAGAAAGCCGCAAAGTAATCCCCGACCCGGATTACCAATCGTTGTGCACCCGTTCCAAAGGGAAATAATGTTTTATCTGAAACCATTATCTGCCTCTGACTACGGAGCACTTACGAAAAACCATTTTCGAGTACCTGTGATATCAAATAATTATTGAAGGAGGGAAGTACAGTGCCGAGAAGAGGTCAGATTTCGAAGAGAGACGTTCTGCCGGATCCTATTTACAATTCCAAGCTTGTCACCAAGCTCGTGAACAACATCATGCTGGACGGTAAGAAGGGCGTCGCTCAGACGATCGTTTACGACGCATTCAAGATCATTGAGGAGAAACTGGGCAAGAATCCTCTCGAATGCTTCCAGACCGCGCTTGATAACATCATGCCGGTCCTTGAGGTCAAGGCAAGACGTGTCGGTGGTTCGACCTACCAGGTTCCTATGGAGGTCAGACCCGAAAGACGTCAGACGCTTGGTCTCCGTTGGCTCACCACCTATTCCAGAACCCGTGGCGAAAAGACCATGGCGGAAAGACTTGCCGGTGAGATCATGGACGCGCTCAACAATGCCGGCGGTGCCGTCAAGAAGCGCGAAGAAACGCACAGAATGGCGGAAGCCAACAAGGCGTTTGCTCATTACAGATATTGATTCCTTTTCCGCTTATACGGAAGGGATTCAGGAATTGTCATCCCGGCAGATGGCGGGATGACTGTGAAGGAGAAACTTTCTTATGCCTAGAGAATACCCCCTTGAATTAACAAGAAACATCGGTATCATGGCACACATCGACGCCGGCAAGACGACCACCACCGAGCGTATCCTGTACTACACGGGTAAGACGCACAAGATCGGTGAGACGCACGACGGCTCTGCTACCATGGACTGGATGGCGCAGGAACAGGAGCGCGGTATCACCATTACCTCCGCTGCTACGACCTGCTTCTGGGGCGGCTCCGCACATCAGTACCCGGTTCACCGCGTCAACATCATCGACACCCCCGGGCACGTTGACTTTACCGTTGAAGTCGAGCGCTCTCTCCGCGTTCTGGACGGTTCCGTTACCGTTTTCTGCGCGA
Organism: Lachnospiraceae bacterium; assembly: GCA_024404495.1. Classification (GTDB taxonomy): domain Bacteria; phylum Bacillota; class Clostridia; order Oscillospirales; family CAG-272; genus CAKRZE01. The sequence goes on along the minus strand of JAKSPT010000055.1, from coordinate 10,589 downwards.
AGGGCGGCGTTGAGCCTCAGTCTGAAACCGTCTGGAGACAGGCTGATTCCTTCGGCGTTCCGCGTATGGCTTACGTCAACAAGATGGATATCATGGGCGCGAACTTCTACCGCGTCCTCGATATGATCAGAGAGCGCCTCAAGTCCCACCCCGTTGCGATCCAGCTCCCCATCGGCTGCGAGGAATCCTTCCGCGGCATCATCGACCTGATGGAAATGAAGGCCGACGTCTACTACGACGAAATGGGTAAGGATATGCGCGTGGAGGACATCCCCGCCGATATGGTCGAACTTGCCGAGAAGTACCGCAGCGAGATGGTCGAGTCGATCTGCGAGACCGACGAAGATCTCTTCATGAGATACTGCGAGGGCGAAGAGATCCCGGTTGCGGATCTCAAGAAGGCACTCCGTGCCGCCTGCATCGGCAACAAGCTGGTTCCCGTTACCTGCGGTACCTCTTACCGCAACAAGGGCGTTCAGAAGCTGCTTGACGCCGTCATCGACTATATGCCTTCTCCTCTGGATATTCCCGCTGCCAAGGGTACCGTCCCCGGCACCGACGAGGAGATCGAATGCCCGATCAGCGACGACGCTCCGTTCGCCGCTCTCGCGTTCAAGATCATGACCGACCCGTTCGTCGGTAAGCTCTGCTACTTCCGCGTTTACTCCGGTAAGCTGGAAGCCGGCTCCGCCGTCTACAACTCTTCCAAGGGTGTCAGAGAGCGCGCAGGCCGTCTGCTGCAGATGCACTCCAACGAACGTAAGGATATCGACTGCGTTTACTCCGGCGATATCGCTGCCATGATCGGTGTCAAGAACACCACCACCGGTAACACGCTCTGCGACGAAAACAATCCGGTCATCCTGGAGTCCATGGTATTCCCGGAACCCGTCATCAACGTCGCGATCGAGCCGAAGACCAAAGCAGGCCAGGAAAAGATGGGCATCGCCCTCGCAAAGCTGGCTGAAGAAGACCCGACCTTCCGTGCCTACACGGACGAGGAAACGGGTCAGACCATCATCGCCGGTATGGGCGAGCTGCACCTTGAGATCATCGTCGACCGTCTGCTCCGCGAATTCAAAGTCGAAGCAAACGTCGGTAAGCCGCGTGTCGCTTACAGAGAGACCATCCGCAAGAGCGCGGACGTCGATATGAAGTACGCACGTCAGAGCGGTGGTAAAGGTCAGTACGGTCACGTTAAGATCATCATGGAGCCCAACGAGCCCGGTAAGGGCTACGAGTTCATCGACAAGGTCGTCGGCGGTGCCGTTCCGAAGGAATATATCCCCGCCGTCAATGCCGGTATCACTGCCGCAGCCGAGTCCGGTGTCCTCGCAGGCTATCCCACCGTTGACTTCAAGATCACCCTTTACGACGGTTCTTATCACGAGGTCGACTCCTCCGAAATGGCATTCAAGATCGCCGGTTCCATGGCGTTCAAGGAAGCAATGCGGAAGGCAGACCCGGTCCTCACCGAGCCGATCATGAAGGTCGTCGTCGTGACGCCCGACGATTACATGGGCGACGTCATCGGCGACCTCAACTCCCGCCGCGGCCAGATCCAGTCGATGGAGCAGGTCTCCGGCGCACAGCAGATCACCGCTTTCGTCCCGCTGTCCGATATGTTCGGCTACGCGACGGAGCTGCGTTCCAGAACGCAGGGCCGCGGTATCTACTCGATGGAACCCAGCCACTTCGCAGAGGTTCCGAAGTCCATTCAGGAAAAGATCGTTACTCAGCGGTCTTCCGAAAAGTAATCCACAAATCAAACGATAATTCAATAATGGAGGAAAATTACAATGGCTAAGCAGAAATTCGAAAGAACCAAGCCCCACGTTAACATCGGTACCATTGGTCACGTCGACCACGGCAAGACCACCCTTACCGCTGCTATCACCAAGTACCTCTCCCTCGGCAATGAAAACATCGACTTCATGGCATACGACCAGATCGATAACGCTCCCGAGGAAAAGGCTCGTGGTATCACAATCAACACCAGACACGTTGAGTACGAGACCGCTAACCGTCACTACGCTCACGTCGACTGCCCCGGGCACGCTGACTATATCAAGAACATGATCACCGGCGCAGCGCAGATGGACGGCGCTATCCTCGTCGTCGCTGCTACCGACGGTCCTCTGCAGCAGACCCGCGAGCACGTTCTGCTCGCCCGTCAGGTCCAGGTTCCCGCAATCGTCGTCTTCATGAACAAGACCGACCTTGTCGATGATGAAGAGCTTCTCGACCTCGTTGAGATGGAGATCCGCGAACTGCTCGACAAGTACGAGTTCCCCGGCGACGACGTGCCGATCGTCCGTGGTTCCGCCCGTGAAGCTCTGCTCTCCGAGTCCAAGGACCCGAACGATGCAGTCTACGCTCCTATCAAGGAACTGATGGATCAGGTTGACGCTTATATCCCGACTCCCGCAAGAAACGACGATATGCCTTTCCTGCTCCCTGTCGAGGACGTCTTCTCCATCTCCGGTCGTGGTACCGTTGCTACCGGCCGTGTCGAGCGTGGTGTCGTTAAGATGAACGATGAAGTCGAGCTGGTCGGCCTCTCCGAAGAGAAGAGAAAGACCGTCGTCACCGGCGTCGAAATGTTCCACAAGCTGCTCGATTCCGCTGAAGCAGGCGACAACGTCGGTCTGCTGCTCCGTGGTATCCAGAAGGACGAGATCAAGCGCGGTCAGGTCCTCTGCAAGCCCGGCTCCGTTCACCCCTACGCTAAGTTCACCGGCAACGTTTACGTCCTGACTGAAAAGGAAGGCGGCCGTTCCAAGCCCTTCTTCCCGGGCTACCGTCCTCAGTTCTACTTCAGAACCACCGACGTCACCGGCACCATCGCTCTTCCCGAAGGCGTTGAGATGTGCCGTCCCGGCGATAACGTCGTTATGACCGTTGAGCTCCAGCACCAGATCGCTTGCGAAAAGGGTCTCCGTTTCGCTATCCGTGAAGGCGGCAGAACCGTCGGTTCCGGCGTCGTTGCTGAACTGTTTGACTAATTGATTCTTTGAATCTGGGGTGCTGCACCGACGTGCGGCACCCCATTTCCTTCCGTGAGGATTCACGCGGAAGACAATGGAGCAGTATCCATGAAAAAGAGAAAGCAGACCGTTTCTTTCATTATCAAGGTCGGAGTCCTGTCGGCGCTCGCTGCCGTCGTGCAGCTGATCGAGTTTCCGCTCGGGATCTTTCCGGCGTTTTATCAGTTCGATTTCAGCGATATCATCGCGCTGATCGGGTCCTTTTCGCTCGGTCCGGCGGCGGGGATGCTGATCGAGCTGTTCAAGAATATGCTTCATCTGCTGCTGAAACCGGGCTTCCCGTTTCTGGTCGGGGAATTTGCCAATTTCCTCACCGGATTCTTCCTCGTTTTCGTTGCGGGCGCGGTCTATCAGCTCAACAGAACGCGTAAGGGCGCGCTGATCGGAATGATCTGCGGAGCCGCCTCTTTTATTCTCGCGGGGGCGCTTCTGAACTACTTTTTCCTCATTCCGACGTATTTCTCGCTGATGGGCTCCGAAGAGGTGATCTCGACGGCGCAGGAAGCGAACGCGGGCATCGTCGATCTGAAAACGCTGATCTTTTTGGGTACCGTACCGTTCAATCTGATCAAAAGCATTGTGATATCGCTGATCACGTTCCTGATTTATAAGCGCGTCTCCCCGCTTCTTCGCAGGGAATGATTTAAGAAAGGAAGCCATCGAAAGGTGACGGCATGATCGAACTCCTGACCTCCGAACTGAAAAACGGGATCTACGTGTTTCTGATCTCCATGCTGCCGATCGTCGAGCTGCGCGGCTCGATCCCGGTCGGTGCGGCGTTGGGTCTGACGTGGTGGGTGAACTATCTTCTCAGCGTCGCCGGAAACCTGCTGCCGGTTCCTTTCATCCTTCTCTTTATCCGCGCCATCCTGAAATGGATGAAGACCGTTTCCTTCCTGAAATTCGACAAAATTGCCGGATGGGTGGAGGAAAAGGCACACAAGCACAGCGAGGGCATCCGGAAATACGGTGCGCTCGGACTGTTTCTTTTCGTCGCGATCCCGATCCCCGGGACCGGGGCGTGGACGGGCGCGCTGATCGCCGCGCTCTTCGATATCCGTATGAAGCACGCGCTTCCCGCCATCATTCTCGGTGTGCTGACCGCCGGAGCGATCATGGTCTGCGCGAGCTACGGTTTCATCGGATTCCTGAAATTTCTCACTTGAACGGAAAAATCCGTCGGCGGAAATTCACATTTTAACACTTGCAATCCCGCACGGTTTGTGCTACAATAAAATCAATCAAAAACTGTCTTATCAAGAGTGGCGGAGGGACTGGCCCTGTGAAGCCCGGCAACCTGCCGAAGAATCGGTTCGGTGCTAAATCCTGACAGATGAGAGCGGTTTCTTTCAAAACCCCTCGGAATCTGTCCGGGGGCTTTTTTATCGGCGATCCGCTCTCTCTTTGCAGAAAGGAAACTGAAATGAGAAAGTTCTTTACCTCCGAGTCGGTGACCGAAGGTCATCCCGACAAAATGTGCGATCTGATCTCCGACGCGATCCTCGATGAGTGTCTGCGTCAGGATCCGATGTCCCGCGTTGCCTGCGAGACGACCACCACGACCGGCATCGTTTCGGTCATGGGTGAGATCACGACCGAGGCTTACGTTGATATTCCCACCGTCGTCCGTGAGACCGTCCGAGAGATCGGCTACGACCGCGCGAAGTTCGGCTTCGACTGCGACACCTGCGCCGTCGTCAACTCGATCCACGAGCAGTCCCCCGATATCGCGCTCGGCGTTGACCGCTCCGCAGAGGCAAAGGCGGGCGAAATGACCGACGGCTTCGATACCGGTGCGGGCGACCAGGGCATGATGTTCGGCTACGCCTGCAACGAGACCCCCGAGCTGATGCCCCTTCCGATCAGCCTCGCGCACAAGCTCGCGAGAAAGCTGACCGAGGTCCGCAAGAACGGCACCGTCCCCTTCCTCCGCCCCGACGGCAAGACGCAGGTGACGGTCGAATACGACGGGGACAGGCCCCTGCGCGTCGATACCGTCGTCATTTCCTCCCAGCACGATCCCGACGCGACGAACGAGGAAATCCGTGACGCCATCATTCAGGAGGTCCTGCTCGCGGTGATCCCGAGAGAACTGCTCGACGACGAGACCAAGGTCTACGTCAACCCGACCGGCAGATTCGTCGTCGGCGGACCGATGGGCGACTCCGGTCTGACCGGGCGCAAGATCATCGTCGATACCTACGGCGGCTACGCGCGCCACGGCGGCGGCGCCTTCTCGGGCAAGGACCCGACCAAGGTCGACCGTACCGGCGCTTACGCGGCAAGATATATCGCAAAGAACGTGGTGGCGGCGGGGCTTGCCGACCGCTGCGAGATCCAGCTTGCCTACGCTATCGGCGTGGCGAAGCCGGTCTCGGTCCTCGTGGAGACCTTCGGTACCGAAAAAGCCGATCCCGAGAAGATCTCGGCGGCGATCACGGCAAACGTCGACCTCCGCCCCGCGGCGCTGATCAGCCGCTTCGGGCTGCGCCGTCCGATCTTCAAACAGACGGCGGCGTACGGCCACATGGGCAGAGAAGACCTTGATCTGCCGTGGGAAAAGAGAGACCTCGCGGAGATATTGAAAAAAGCGGTCGCGGAGGCGTAAGCAGCCGCGCCCATTGACGGAGAAAGAATGAATCCGGAAGAATTCGCAAAAAAGAACGCAGAAGAGCGGGAAGAGGTCAGCGGTACCGTTGAGCACATCGTTTTTCAGAACGAGGGCAACGGCTATACCGTCTGCGAGCTGACCGCGGAGGACGGGGAAGAGATCACGGTGACCGGGATCCTTCCCTTTCTCGGCGTGGGCGAGATCATCCGCGCCTACGGGAAGTGGGAGGTCCACGCCACCTACGGCAGACAGTTCCGCGTCGAAGAATTCGAGAAGCGCCTCCCCGGCGACGAGGCGGCGATCCGGAAATATCTCTCCTCCCGCATCATCAAGGGCATCGGACCCGTGACGGCGGGAAAACTGGTCGATAAATACGGCGTCGATACCTTCGACGTCATCGAAAACCATCCCGACTGGCTCGCGGAATTCCCCGGCATCACGCAGAAAAAGGCGAAAAAGATCAGCGAGGATTTCAAGGAGCAGTTCGGCATCCGCTCGGTGATGATGTTCTGCCGCGACTTTTTCGGTCCCGCGACCGCGGTGAAGGTCTACAAACGCTTCGGAGGATCGGCGGTCGATATCATCAAGCGCAATCCCTTTTCCCTCTGCGATGAGGTGCGCGGCGTCGGCTTCGAGACGGCGGACCGCATCGCTTCCTCGCTCGGGATGCCGGGCGATTCGGCGGAGCGCGTTTCCTCCGGGATCAAATATCTGCTTTCCTTCAACGCACGGCAGAACGGGCATACCTTCCTCCCGAAGGAACGGGTGCTCGAGGGCGCCTGCTCTCTGCTCGGCGTCGGCGAGGAGCACGTCGAGCGCGCGCTTGCCTATCTGAAGGAGAACAAAGAGCTCGTTTCGGTGAAATACGAGGGCAGGGAATGCCTCTATCTGAAAGAGCTGTACGACGCCGAAAAGTACATTGCCGACAAGCTCGACCTGCTCGACAGTCTGACCGTGACCCTCCCCGATACCGACGTGATGCGTTTCATTTCGCAGATCGAGTACGAGACCGGGATGGAATACGCGGTCAATCAGAAAAAAGCGATCATGGCGGCGCTGAAAAACGGCGTGATGATCCTCACCGGCGGTCCCGGTACCGGGAAAACGACGGTCGTCCGCGCGGCGCTCCTCGTTTTCGACCGGATGGGGCTGAAGGTCGCGCTCGCGGCGCCGACCGGCAGAGCGGCGAAACGGATGTCCGACGCGGCGAGCCGCGAGGCGAAGACGATCCACCGCCTGCTCGAAATGGAATATTCCGAGGACGACGAGCCGCGCTTCCTCAAAAACGAAAAAGACCTGCTTTCGGAGGACGTCATCATCATCGACGAAATGTCGATGGTCGATACCCTCCTCTTCGAGTCGCTGCTCCGCGCGGTCAAGCCTGGCGCGCGCGTGATCCTGATCGGGGACGCCGACCAGCTTCCCTCGGTCGGCGCGGGGAACGTGATGAACGACCTCATCGCCTCCGACCGTTTCCGCACGGTCAAGCTGAAGGAGGTCTTCCGGCAGGCAAGGGAAAGCCTGATCGTCATCAACGCGCACGAGATCAACAACGGGGAATATCCCAAGCTCGACGCGAAGGACGGGGATTTCTTCTTCCTCAACCGCAAGACCGAGGAGGAGATCGCGGGAACGATCGTGAATCTCGTCGTTTCCCGCCTCCCGAAGGCGTATCCCGACCGGTTCCGGGGCGGGATCCAGGTCATCACCCCGATGCACAAGGGCGGGGTCGGCACGCTGATCCTCAACGAAAAGCTGCAGGCGGCGCTCAATCCGCCCGACCGGCGCAAAAAAGAGAAAAAGGTGCGTGACCGCGTCTTCCGCGAGGGCGACCGGATCATGCAGATCCGCAACAATTACGACATCGAGTGGTCGCGGGGCGAACAGATCGGCGTCGGCATTTTCAACGGTGATATCGGCGTCATTGAAGCGATCGACTTTGAAAACGAGACGATGCGCATCAACTTCGACGAGCGGATCGCCGATTACGAATTCACCGCGCTCGAGGATCTGGAGCACGCCTTCGCGATCACGATCCATAAGAGTCAGGGCAGCGAATATCCGGTCGTCATCATGCCGGTGACCGAGGGCAGCCCCCGGATGATGACTCGCAATCTCCTCTATACCGCCGTGACCCGCGCGCAGGAGATGGTCATCCTCGTCGGCAGACCGGAATACGTGATGGCAATGGTCGACAACGACCGCCACGTTCAGCGCTATACCGGGCTCGTGTACATTCTTTCGGGCGGGAACGGGAGATGAGACCGCTGTCGCTCTTCTATCCGACGCGCTGCGTCGGCTGCGGCGAAAAGACCGCGGAGATCGCGCCCGGCGGGCTTTTCTGCCCGGTGTGCCTTGAAAAATGGCGGGCGCAGAAAAAGGAAATCTGTCCGGAATGCGGTAAACGGCAGTCGGAATGCCGCTGCCGGTTCGATCCGCGCTTCCCCTACGCGCATCTGATCGGCTACGATCCCGCCGTACCGGGCGTCGGCACGACGCTGCTCTTCCGGATGAAGAACAAGCCCCTCCCGCGCGGCACCGTCTTTCCGGCGAACGAGCTGGCAAAGCTGCTCCTTGCACGCGGGTGGGAAGAGGACGCCGTCCTCGTTTTCGTACCGAGAGCGCCCTACCGCCGCAGGCAGGCGGGCGTGGATCAGGCAAAGGAGCTCTGCGAGGGGATCGCGAGGGAAACGGGACTTGAAGTCGTTCCCGCGCTGAAGCGCGTAAAACTCGGAAAAGAACAGAAATACCTGTCGCTGAAGGAACGGCGTGAAAACGCCGCGGCTCTTTACCGTCCCGACCCGAAGAAAATTGCCGGGGTCGAGGGAAAAAGGGCGATCCTTGTGGACGACATCGTTACGACCGGAAGCTCCGCCGCGGTCTGCGGGGAGATCCTTCTTGCCGCAGGCGCAAAGAGCGTCGCGGTGCTGTCGGTCGGAAGAACGGGAAAGGAAACGGAAAAGATATGAAGAAGACAATCGTACTCGATTTCGGCTCGGCGTATCTCCGCATCGGCAAGCCGAACGGGGAGGTCGTGACGATCGAATCGGTCGCCGCGGCGGACAAAAAGAGCGGGAACCCCGTTGCCTTCGGCGACGAAGCGCGTCACCTCTCCGAGCGGACGCCCGGGGGCGTGGAGCTGATCCACCCCTTTACCGATATGAACAAGCTTCTGCCCGATATGACCGAGGGAATGCTGCGGGAAGCGGCAAACGCGGCGGGAAGACCGCGCGGCTTCCGTGCCGATCTTGCGGTTTCTCTGCCCGGTTCTCCTTCGGACAGCGCGGAGGAATTCTTTGCCGAAAAGGCGGGAGACGCCGGCGCCTGCGAGGTCGTCGTGGTCAGCCCGACGACGGCAGTCTCCCACGCGGCGGGGATCGGTAAGCTTGCCGACGCGCTGATCGTCCATCTCGGCGCCTCCGTGACCGAGATCTCGCTGTTTTCCGCCGGGGAAGAGAAGACCTACGCGAACGTCCCGGTCGGCGGCAGATTCTTTGACGACGCGATCGGCGAATACGTTTTCGGCAAATACGGCGTCCTTCTCGACGAGGATACCTGCGAAAAGGTGAAAAACGGGCTCGCCTCCCTCATCAAACCGGAGGAGGGCGGAAAAGAAGCGGAGAATTCTCTCGCCGTCAGAGGCGTCAGCCGCAAGTCGGGACTGCCGAAAACGGTGACGCTGACCGAAGCCGAGCTGTACCCGGTCGTTCTGAAGGCGTTCGTGCCGATCGCGGAAGGCATCGGGAACGTGCTCGGAAACGGGGACGTCCATCCGGAAAAAACGGTCCTCAGCGGCGGTTTTGCCGTAATGAAGGGAATGCGCGAGGCGATCGCGGCGCTCACCCGGGGCGAGACCGAGATCATGGCCGATCCCGAGATCGCCGTGACCGCGGGACTGATGAGAATGATCGACACCGAGGTGATCTGAAATGGAACGGTCAAAAATCACGAGAGCGCTGTCGCGTGACGGCGGCGCGAGGATCATTTTTGCCTCCACGACCTCGGTCGTGCAGAAGGCACACGAGATCCACAATACTTCCAAGACGATGACGGCGGCGCTCGGCCGCTGTCTGACCGGCTGTGCGCTGATGGGCTCTCTGCTGAAGGATAAGGACAACGCCCTGACCCTCCAGTTTATGGGCGACGGCCCTGCGGGGACGATCTGCTGCGTCAGCGACTATAAGGGCAACGTGCGCGGCTACGCGCAGCACCCGGAGGTCGAGCTCCCGCCGAACGCGAAGGGAAAGCTTGACGTCGGCGGCGCGATCGGGCAGGGAATGCTCACGGTCTCGAAGGATCTCGGGCTCGCCGAGCCTTATACCGGGCTTTCCGACCTCGTGAGCGGCGAGGTCGCCGAGGATATCACGAACTATTACGCGGTCAGTGAGCAGACCCCCACCGTCTGCGCGCTCGGCGTCCGCTGTGACACCGACTGCAGCTGCGTCGCCGCAGGGGGCTATCTGCTTCAGCTTCTGCCGGGCGCAGAGGATTGGATGATCGACATTCTCGAAAAGAACGTCGCAAAGATCCCGTCGGTCTCCGCCGCCGTCGCTCTGCCGAACGCCGCCGAAAACGTGATCGCCACGCTGTTCGACGGGATCGAATACGATCTCTTCGACGATTGGGATATCGACTACGTCTGCAACTGCTCGAGAGAACGCTACGAGCGCGCGCTCGTGACCCTCGGCAGGGACGAGCTTGCCCGCCTCCGCGACGAGGCGAGAGCCGACGGACGCGACATCGAAACGGTCTGCTCCTTCTGCGGAAAGACCTATTCCTTCACCGCCGACGAGCTCGACGCGATCCTGAACGGAACCGGTGAAACGGAACCGTGACGGTCTGAAAGAGGAAAACCGAAAAAAAGACTGCTCTCCGCTTCGGCGCGTGCTGATAAGGATGTTTTTTGAAGCACCTACCCACGCGCCGAAACG
>JAKSPT010000054.1 GCA_024404495.1 Lachnospiraceae bacterium | reverse complement strand
TTCTTTTTTTCACAATATGAAAACGGCGGTCCGTCGGAATAACAATTCCGGGGACCGCCGTACTGATTACGACAGATATTTCATCACGCCCGAGTGCGCGGGAAGAACGAACGACTTGCCCGCAAAGCGGACCGTGACGTCCTCCTCCGTGTGGTTGACGAAGATCTGCACCCGTTCCCCGTCCTTTTCCCACGCCGTAGAGAAGACGTCGGGGATCGTTTCCGCGGAACCGGAAGCCAAAGGATAGCTCCGGGCGCCGCACTCGTATTTCCCCGCCGGGATCATCCGCCCGTCCACGAGGAAGCGGTTTGCGCCCTCGTCCGAGAGCTTTTTCAGCGACGCGATGAAGGCGAGCGTCTTTTCCTTATCGGGACGGTGCACGAAATCTCGCGTGCCCCAGTTGCACATCAGTTCCCCGTTCGGGAAAAGAACGAGCGTCAGCACGTCACCGGCAGTATAGGAGTACGCAAGGCGCAGGCACAGCGTATCGACCGCACTGGAAAGCTCGCAGGCGCACTGGTTGCCCATAAAGTTACGAAGATATTCGTGATACAAAAAGGCGTACATCGGCACGGGTCTGCCGAAATTCCAGTCGAGTTCATAGCGGTTATCCGACATCCGGAGCATTCCGATAAACGGCTCCGCCGCTGCGGATTCACAGCCGAGAAGCATCTTCCCCGCCTTTTCGTTCCACGAAAGGAGAAGCTTCTGCATTTCTCCGGTCATCCAGTCGCCGGGGCACGGCGGATGGTCGTGATCGCGCGCATAGCAGAGATACTGCCCGCCGCCGTGGTTCTGGTCGAGGATCTGCGAATAGTCGATCCCGCTTTCAAACAATGGCGAATAGGCACGGTCGAGGATCTCCTTTGCCTTGCCGTTCGCGACGCAGATATCGTAGCCCTGCCGCTGCCCGGTGCAGGTGCGACAGATCTGCACCTTTCCCCGCTCGTCGGAGGTCATCGCGGCGAGCGTTCCCTCCCGCGCGATCTCGTCCTTCAGATTGAACGGAAGCAGATTGCTCTGCAGCGTATAGCCGAAGCCCGAGCAGTAGACGCCGAGCAGATGTCCCCTTTCGTGCAGCGCGTCGCGGAAGGCGAAGAAATTCTCCGTCCCGCCGAAGGGCGGCCAGACGTAGGGCGGCGCCCACGGGGCGGTCCCTTCCCAGTGCATCAGCAGCGCCATCAGACGGCAGCCCGTCTTTTCCGCGATCCCGTCGAGCACCGGAAGCGCGTTCGTATAGGGATAAAGCGCGTTCGGCTCCATTTTGTCCATATCGTGGATCCCGCGCACGGGATAGGTCACGACGAGAGGCGAGGACGATACCCATTCGGGAACGGAATCGGTCTCCGCCGTTTTCGACGCGCCGACGGGAAGATGCTTCTCGAACCAATCGCGGTAGACCGAGGCTCCCGCCTCCCAGCCGCCGTCAAAGAAGGATACCGCGGTATCGAAGCCTCTTCCGGCATCCTTTCCGAAATCGCCGCCGCAGAAGGAACGGAAGACGGTCGTAATGCCGGTCCCGCTCTTTTTCAAATCGATCTGCTTGACGCCGCGCTTTTCGTCCTCCATACCGAAATACAGCCCGCCGTCCTGCGTCAGATAGCAGAGGAACTGCGAACAAAGCATATTCGGGAAGACGCAGTACCGTGCGGAGGACGGATAAACCGGCTCAAAAAAGGGCGACCAGCCTCTTTCCTTGCGGTCGATATCGTCGATCAGCATTCCTTCATTGTACGGGAAAAGGAGCTCGCCTTCCCCGCCGTTTTTTCTCAGCGGAGGCAGACCGATGCGGGGATAGTCGATCCACTCGCAGAGCAGATCGGTATGATTTTCGACTTTGATCCCGAAACGGAGCGGGAAGGAAGACGAAACCGTCACGTGCACGGTCACACCGACCGGAAAACCGGAATAGACCGCGCCGTCCGCCGTTTCGGTCACCTCCGTCGCCTCCGCGCCCGAGACGCGCGTTCTCTCTCCTTCCTTATCGAGCAGGGAGAGCTCAAAGATCGGGACGTTTTCGGCGATATATTCCCTTCCGTCCCTGCACAGCGAGGTCAGCGCGCAGAGAAAAGGATCGAACACGGCGCTCACGCCGTTCTGTCGGATTTCTTTCATGGTACCTCCTCCTTTTTTCTTATTATACCTTCCGTCGGCAAAAAATGCAAGTGGTTCCGGTCAAAAGACCGCGGTACGCTGTAGCAGTTCATACGCAAATTGATTTTATACTTGATTCCCGTAACGATGTATGGTATAATCAAAGTATCGGCAGATCATCAATAAAGCAGAAGAAAGAGAGAAACGCGATATGGCTTTTTTTCAGATGAATTATCATTCCGACGCGGTCGGGATGGGAGTGACCGTCAACGTCGTTCTGCCTGAATCGGCAAAGACGCTGATCGGTATGAACGCCGACGGCGGGAACGGGACCTACCGCACGCTGTATCTTCTTCACGGTCTTTCGGATGACCACAGCATCTGGGAGCGCCGCACCTCTGTCGAGCGATACGCCGCCGATTACGGCGTCGCGGTCGTGATGCCGACGGTGGGAAGAAGCTGGTACACCGATACCGCATACGGACAGAACTATTTCACCTTCGTCTCGAAGGAGCTGCCCTCGGTCTGCAGGGGCTTTTTCCGCGGAATGTCGGAAAAGAGAGAGGACAATTACGTCGCGGGGCTTTCCATGGGCGGCTACGGCGCGGTCAAAGCGGCGCTTTCCTGCCCCGAAAACTTCGGCGGCTTCGCTTCCTTCTCGGGCGCGCTCGATATCGCAAACAGACCGGGTGAGCTTTCCCCCGAATGGAAGGGCATTTTCGGCTTTGATCTGAATTATCACACCGATATCGCCGGAACGAAAAACGATCTGTTTTTCCTTGCCTCCGAATTTGAAAAGACCGGGTATTCCTTCCCCAAGGGCTATCTCTGGTGCGGTACCGAGGATCGCCTCCTCGGGCAGAACCGCCGCTTTTACGATCACCTCTCCGCGCTCGGCTATTCCGTCCGTTACGAGGAATCCGAGGGGGACCACTCTTGGAAATGGTGGGATCTCAGAGTTCGTGACGCGATGCGTCTGTTTTTCGGAAAGTGAGATAGCATATGAAACGGTTATTTACGCTCCTCCTTGCGCTGCTCTGCCTCCTCACGGTCTCCTGCGGAAAAAAGGATCCGCCCGACGTCGATCCGGGTCGGACGACCGACGCGGAAAGTGAGCCCTCTGAAACGCAGCCCGACCATACGGAACCCGCGACCGAGGCACGGACCGACGCTCCGACCGAAGCGCCGACCGAGACCGTGCCGGTCGACGAGAGCGGTTACTACCGTCATATGGTCGTTTTCGGCGACTCGATCGCCCACGGGTACGGTCTTGACGACAAGCTGCACACCCGCTATTCGGCGCTCCTGACCGACCGCTTTTCTTCCCTCCCCATCCCGCTCACCGAGACCAACTACGCGGTCGACGGCGCAACGAGCGAGGATATGCTGAATCTGCTGAACAACGGCGTTTCCGAACTCAAAAACGCCGACCTCGTCGTGATCTCGATCGGCGCGAACAACATCCTGCGCTATTCCTACGAATTCCTCGGAATGTTCCAGAGCGGTCAGACCGAAAGCGCCCTCGCGATCATCAACTCTCCCGAATTCCTTGAAAAGATCAATTCCGGGATCGAAAAGCTCGGGACGGATATCCCGAAGCTGATCGGAAAGATCCGCGAATCCGCGCCCGACGCCGATATCGTTTTCCAGACGATCTACAATCCCTACAAGGGCGCGAGGATCGTTTTCGGTCTGAACGGCTTTGAGATGAAGGTCGACTTCGGCGGAAAGATCAACGGCTGGGTCGAGGGGCTGAACGGCAAGATCCGCGAAGGCGCCGTGAAGTACGGCTACGCGGTCGCAGAAGTCCACGATGAATTTGAAAAGAATCCCGACCGTCTCGTCAACGTCGTCCTCGCGGAAAACGGCGCCCTGACCGCAGAGCTTGATCCCCATCCCGACAAAAACGGGCACAGGGTCATTGCCGACGTCATCCTCGACACGCTGAAAACGCTCGGCAAAAAGCTGCCGGAATAAAAAAAGAAAAGAGACTGTAACTGCGATTTCTTACAGTCTCTTTTTGATTATGAAGTCGGAAGGTCGTCGATGAGGTCGATGAACCAAAGCGGAAGATCACGGTCGCAGTCGATCATACGGGTGCCGACGAAAAGCGCGATCTGCCGGATGCGGACGGTATTGTCGTAGAAAACGGAAAAATCGGAATACGGGATGATCTGACGGAGGTTCGGAAGGAGACGGTCGAAACGCTTGCGGATAAAGTCGTCCGAAACGCCGTGCCCGCCCATACTCATACGCTTGTGGACGCGCGCGATCGCGGTCTCGATATCGACCACGCCGACGAAATACAGCCTTATCGCAAAGCCGTTTTCCTTTGCCTTCCGGATCTGTCTTACGACCGTCATACCGGGCAGCGTGGACTCCATATGAAAGGAGATCCCCTGCGCGATACATTCGTCCACGCGCTTCAATGCGATCTTTCCCGCCTTGATCTGCGCGTCCGGGTCCTTCCAGCTTCCGAGGGACTTCACGATCTCGTCGATGTTGATCCGATCACCGAGAACGTCCTCCGCTTTCAGCATATGGTAGAGCGAGGTCTTTCCCGCGCCGTTTATCCCGGCGATCAGCGTGAAGACCGGTTTGTCAAACTGAATCACAGTAAAATCTCCCCCACCGTCCGCTCCTGCCAGAGCTGCAATTTCAGATTGATCAGCGTCCGCCAGAAGGCTTTTTCCTCGCGCGAGGTCGAAAGCATCAGCCGTTCTTCCATTTCCCCGAGCCGCAGCTTTTCAAAATCGTCAAAGGTGAATTTCTTTTCGTTCTGTTCGTCCATCGGTCATCCCCCGTTTCTTCCCTTTCAGTATAGCATAAACCGCGCGGAAACGCAAGACGATTCCGTAAAGTTTACAAAACCCGCTTTACAACGGGACGGGAATATGATACAATAATCAAAAATAAAAATGCGGAGGTTCGCTATGAAAACAAGTGTCAGCACTTACAGCTTCGGCGGCTATATGAATACGCTCGGGATCGAGGGCATCATCAGAAAATCGGCGGAGCTCGGCTTCACCGGCATCGAATTCGTGGAGGGCGGCTGGACGAAGGGTCTTGACGTCGGCTACGCGAAGGAGCTGAACGCGCTCTGCAAAGAAAACGGGCTCACTCCCGTTGCCTACTGCACCGGTGCGGATTTCCTTTCCGGCTCGGGCGGAGACCTGAAGGCGGAGGTAAACAGACTGCACGGGCAGCTTGACTTTGCCGCGGCGCTCGGCGTTCCGAATATGCGCCACGACGTCTGCTACGGATTATCCAACCGCAACGGAAAAAAGATCGGCATTTCCTTTGACGACGTGCTTCCCATCCTCGCCGAGGGCTGCCGCGAGACCGCCGCTTACGCGGAAAGCATCGGGCTCGGCACGATGACCGAGAACCACGGCTTTTTCGTGCAGGACGCGAACCGCGTCGAAAAGCTCATCAATACGACCGCGCATCCCGCGTTCGGCGCGCTCGTTGACGTCGGCAACTTCATGTGCGCCGACGAAACGCCCTGCAATTCGGTCTCGATCATGGCGCGCTACGCGAAGCACGTCCACGCGAAGGATTTCCACTACCTTTCCGGCAAGGAAGAATGCCCGACCCGCGGCTGGTTCCAGACCCGCGGCAGCAACTATCTGCGCGGCGCGATCATCGGTCACGGCGCAGTCGGCGTCCGTCAGTGCATCCGCATCCTGAGAAACGCCGGATACGACGGATGGGTCTCGGTCGAATTTGAAGGTATGGAGGACAATATCCTCGGCATCACCCTCGGCAAGGAAGCGCTCGAACGCTATTTTGCGGGCTGATATGGAAGAACAGAAGAAACCGGAAATCGGGACGGCGACCGACCCGGAGCCCGATAAGCGTTCCCTTTCGGATTACGTCCCCGAAAAAAGAAATGCGGACAAAAAAAAGGCAAAGACGGTCGTGATCGTCCTCGCCGTTCTCTTCGTCCTGCTGCTCGGGCTGAATATCCTCTCCTCTATGGACCTCGGCGACAAGTTCAAGGGGCTGTTCGGTCTTGAGACCGAGGCGGAAACCAAAAAGCCTGCCTCCATTCTCTTCTACGTCCCGGATTACGAAGAAAATATCCTCGAGGACCCGGAATACCTCGACCTCGATCACTTCGTTCAGTACACGGAATACAATTCCACCTCGTCCCTGCCCGAGAACACCGACTTTTCCAAGTACGGCGCGGGACTTGCATTGCTGAACGACTGTCTTCGGGCGGCGATCCGCGGCGACGACGAGGCGTATAACGCCTGCTTCACGGACGCGTATTTTGAAGAACACCCGAAGGTCACCGGATTCACGATGCAGCGCATCTACGAAATCGAGATCGAGCTGCTCTCCTCCACCCTTCTTTACGAGAACACGCCCGAGGAAACGGTACGCTGCGAATATTGCGTAAAATACAAAATTCAGAAAAACAACGGTACCTTCCGCTGGGATTTCGGCAGCGACGTTTCCAAGCCCGAGATCTACGAGGTCATCATTCCGGATTCGACCGGAGAAGCAAAGATCAACAGCGTTTCCCAATATCTCAGATAATGCAAAAAAGCAGACGGCAGTTCAAATAAGCCGTCTGCTTTTTCATTACAGAAGCGGAAATCCGATCGGAAGAAGAATACCGACGAGAAAAGTAACGGCATTGGCGATGAGCGTATAAACGAAAATCCGCTTTTTCTTTTGCTCTTTTTCCTCGCAGCGGTAGAACAGCCAACGGTAAACCAGCCATTCGATCACAAAGACAACGATCTCGCATATCAGCGTGACCGTAAGCTCGTCGTTTTCCCAGAAATTGATCAGCGTGAGATTCAGGATCGCCTGTGTCAGCACATTCGCGCCGAGGATCAGAAGAACCCTTCTCTTCCCCTTAAAACCGAAGCAGAGAGCAATAATCAGCTCGATGACTGCGGTCAATGCGATACGGACGAGCGGTGCGCCGAACCGGGAAAAGCCCTGTTTCGTTCTGTATGCCTGTATACGATCGTTGCTGCTTTTCTCCGCGTCGTAACCGACCGAGGAAAACGAATCCTCCCCGATCACGGCGGTAAAATAGGAATCGAAGGCATCCCTTTTCAGGACGTCCGAGGAAAGATACGTCCCGGTTTCCGGCTCATAAAGTACGACCTTGAACGTGTCGGGCGGATAATACCCCCAGACGTACTCGTTTCCCTTCAGGACCTCTCCGTTCTGCAGGTAGTAAAAACCGTCCGGATCGGTATGGGACTGAAACGCTTCCCATATTGCTTCGTCAATATGATAGGGGTTCCTGTGTGCTTCTTCCCCGTCCCAAGCGCTATTCGGTCCGGTGGAATCCTTTTCGGAAAATAAGGCAGCGTAATACGTTTTATCCCCGACGTTTTCAAAAAGAATATGCACCGACGCCTTCGGTCCGATATCGGCAGACACGGGAAGAACGAAAGCAATCATCAGAAGAAAAGCGAAAAGGATATATAATACTCTGCGCTCTTTTTTCATATATACCTCTTTCCGGCGCAGAATCTCTTTTTCTCCGCCATTCACCTATTAAGACAACAAAAATCCAAAAACGTTACAGTTATTTTGAAAAAAGGACCTCGCAGATCGCGGGGTCCTTTTGAATATTACTGATTGAGGTTTGCTTTCAGCGTGTTGAGCTGTTCGCGGAGCTCCTTCGGGAGTCTGTCGCCGAACTTGACGTAGTGCTCCTCGATCTCCTCCGCTTCCTTCGTCCAGACGGCGGGATCGACGTCGAGGATGGTTTTCAGCGTTTCGATCGGGAAATCAAGGTCGGTCAGGTCGATGTCCTCTGCATAAGGAACGTAGCCGATCGCGGTCTCCTTCGCGCCGACCTTGCCGTCGCAGCGGTCGAGGATCCAGTTGAGGACTCTCATGTTGTCGCCGAAGCCCGGCCAGATGAAGTTGCCCTCGTCGTCGGTGCGGAACCAGTTGACGTTGAAAATCTTCGGCGCCTTGTCGCCGAGCTTTTCGCCCATATCGAGCCAGTGCTGAAAATAATCGCCCATGTGGTAGCCGCAGAACGGGAGCATTGCCATCGGGTCGCGGCGGACGACGCCGACCGCGCCGGCAGCGGCGGCGGTGGTTTCGGAAGCCATCGCGGAACCGACGAAGACGCCGTTTTCCCAATCTCTCGACTGATAGACGAGGGGCGTGCACTTTGCGCGTCTGCCGCCGAAGATGATCGCGGAGATCGGCACGCCGTTGCCCTTATCGAACTCGTCGGAGAGGCAGGGGCAGTTGACCGCGGGGGCGGTGAAGCGGGAGTTCGGATGTGCGGCGCAGGTGGACTTATCCTTCTTATCGAACTTGTTTCTGTCCCACTTGTCGCCCTTCCAGTCGATGCAGTTCTCGGGGAGATTCTTGTTCAGCCCTTCCCACCACACGGTGTTGGTGTCGAGATCGTGCGCGACGTTGGTGAAGATCGCGTTCTTCTTGGTGGAAGCGAGCGCGTTGAAGTTGGACTTTTCGTTGGTGCCGGGAGCGACGCCGAAGAAGCCGTTCTCGGGGTTGATGGCGTACAGACGTCCGTCGGGACCGATGCGCATCCACGCGATATCGTCGCCGACCGTCCAGACGCGGTAGCCCTTTTCACGCAGGTACTTCGGCGGGATCAGCATCGCGAGGTTGGTCTTGCCGCAGGCGGACGGGAACGCAGCCGCGACGTAACGGATCTCGTACTGCGGATTCTCGATGCCGAGGATCAGCATGTGCTCTGCCATCCAGCCTTCCTTCCAGCCCTGATAGGAAGCGATGCGGAGCGCGAAGCACTTCTTGCCGAGCAGGACGTTGCCGCCGTACGCGGAGTTGACCGAGATGATCGTGTTGTCCTCCGGGAACTGGCAGATATAGCGCTTTTCCTTGTCGACGTCGCACTTTGCGTGGAAGCCGCGGACCCAGTCGTTGCTGTCGCCGAGCTGTTCGAGAACGCGGATGCCGACGCGGGTCATGATCGCCATATTCAGAACGACGTAGATCGAGTCGGTGACCTCAATACCGATCTTTGCGAGAGGAGAGCCGATCGGACCCATCGAGAACGGGATGATGTACATCGTTCTGCCCTTGTAGGTGCCGCGGGCGATCTCGTAAAGACGTTCGTACATTTCAAGCGGATCGCACCAGTGATTGGTGGGGCCCGCGTCTTCTTCTTTTCTGGTGCAGATGAAGGTCCTGTCCTCGACGCGCGCGACGTCATTCGGCTTGGTGCGGTGCAGATAGCAGCCGGGCAGAAGCTCCTCGTTCAGTTTGATCATTTCGCCGGTCGCGCACGCCTCGGCACGAAGTGCTTCGAGCTGCTCCTCGGAACCGTCGATCCACATGACGTTATCGGGCGTCACGAGACCCTTGATCTCCTCGATCCATTTCAGGACCGTGGGGTTTTTCGTGTATTCCATACTTGTCACTCCTTTTATGCTGCCGCTCTCCGCGGGCGCGGAAGGCGGTTTGAACTTACAAATTCACGCATGATAGATTATACCATTTCCCGCACGGAAAATCAACCCTTTTCGCAAAATTCTTTTTCCTTTTCATGAAAAGTTAACAATTCAATCCTTCATGATTTGCATTTAACGGGCTTTATTCGGGTATGATTTCCCATGCAAAAAGAAAGAACCGCCGTTTCATCCTTCATCGGCGGTTCTTCCGTTCAGAATTCAAATCCAACCGTTTCCTTCCCGCAGGCCAGGATCGCCGCCTCGGCGAGCGCCTCCATCGAGTCCACGAAACGGGAGGAAAGCGCGCAATCCTTTTTCACGAGAGACAGCTCCGTGCATCCGAGCACGATCCTTTCACAGCCGCGCTCCGCGAGTCTTTCGCTGACGGCAAGAAAGCGGTCGAGGTCGGGCGCTTTTCCCTGCTTGATCTGCCCGTAGATGATCTCCATCACGGCGTTCTGATCTTCCTCGCATGGTGTTTCCACCGTAAGACCGTACTTGCGGCAGGCGCGCTCGTAAACGTGCGTTTCCACCGTTCCCCGCGTAGCGAGCAGCCCGATCTTTTTCGCCCCGAGCGCCTTGCATTTTTCCACCGTCACCTCAACGATGTTCAGCATCGGCACCGAGACCGAGCGGCGGACGGAATCGTAAAAGAAATGGGCGGTATTGCAGGGCATCACGAGAAGCTCCGCGCCGTACTTTTCCAGTTTTTCCGCTTCCGTGACCATAAACGAGGTCGGGTCCTCGTCCGATTCCCCTACGATATACGCCGTGCGGTCGGGCGTGGTCGCCTTGCCGGAGATCACGACGTCGATATGGTCCTGATCCTTTTCCGCCTTCGTGTGAGCGGTGAGAAGCTCGTAAAAATACACCGTTGCCATCGGTCCGAGCCCGCCGAGGATGCCGAGTGTCTTTTCTTTCATCATTGTTACCCCGTCCGGTCGTCTTTTTTCTTCATCATATCACAAAAGACGGTAAAATCAACGCGGAATCTGTGAACTTTTCATTTTTCGGTAGGATATACAATTTTTTCATCGGAAAATTGTGAAAATGACTTGACAAAACGGATTCGCCGTGCTATTATATGTAAAGCGGTTTGCTTTACAGGAGGCAATTATGGAGCGCGAGACCATAAAAGAAGAAAAGGTTTTTGAGATCTCGATGCTGCTTGACTTCTACGGCGAGATCCTCACGGAAACGCAGAGAGAAGCCCTTGACCTCTTCTATAACGACGATCTTTCCCTCGGGGAGATCGCAGACCAGACGGGGATCACCCGTCAGGGCGTCCGTGACCGGATCGTCAAGGGGGAAAAGATCCTGACCGACCTCGAAGCAAAGCTCGGTCTCGTCGCCCGCTTTCTGAACACGCGGCGCGAGATCGAAGGGATCGTCTCCTCCCTCACCGAGCTCCGTAAAAAAACGGGAGCCGACGTCACCCCGATCATCGAAAAAGCGAAAGCCCTTCTCTGACCGGAAAGGTAGATTACTATGTTTGATTCACTCGTTGATAAAATGAACGCCGCCTTCCGGAAATTCCGGAACAAGGGCAAGCTGACCGAGGCGGACGTCAAGGAAGGAATGCGCGAGATCAAGCTCGCCCTCCTCGAAGCGGACGTCAACTACAAGGTCGTCCGTGAATTCACGTCGAAGGTCACCGAGCGTGCCGTCGGTACCGACGTTCTCGAAAGCCTGATGCCCGCGCAGATGATCGTCAAGATCGTCAACGAAGAGCTTACCGCTCTGATGGGCTCGGCAAACGAAAAACTGAATTTTTCCAACAACGGTCCCACCGTCATCATGATGGTCGGTCTTCAGGGTGCCGGTAAAACGACGCACTGCGGCAAGATCGCCGGAATGCTGAAAAACAAGCACAAGCGCCGTCCGCTGCTGGTCGCCTGCGACGTTTACCGTCCCGCCGCGATCAAACAGCTTCAGGTCGTCGGCGAACAGCTCGATATCCCGGTCTTCACGATGGGCGATCAGGTCTCCCCCGTCGAGATCGCGAAAGCCGGCGTACGTCACGCGATTGAGCACGGGCACGACGTCGTCTTCATTGATACCGCGGGCCGTCTCCACGTCGACGAGACCATGATGGATGAGCTCGTCGCGATCAAGGAAGCCGTCGAGCCGAAGGAGATCCTCCTCGTCATCGACGCGATGCTCGGTCAGGACGCGGTCAACGTCGCCGAGACCTTCAACGATAAGCTCGATCTGACCGGCGTCGTCCTCACCAAGCTGGACGGCGATACCCGAGGCGGTGCCGCGCTGTCGGTCCGCTCGGTCACCGGAAAGCCGATCAAGTTCGTCGGTATCGGTGAAAAGCTCGACGCGATCGAGCCCTTCTACCCCGACCGTATGGCTTCCCGTATCCTCGGCATGGGCGACGTGCTTTCCCTCATTGAAAAAGCCGAAAACGCCTACGACGAGAAGCAGGCGGCTGAGCTTGAGGAAAAGCTCCGCAAAAACGTCTTCACCCTTGACGACTTCCTCGATCAGTTCCGTCAGATCAAGAAGATGGGCAACGTTGAGCAGCTCATCGGTATGGTCCCCGGCATCGACAGAAGCAAGCTCAAGGACGTGAAGATCGACGAAAAACAGATGGCGCACACCGAGGCGGTCATCCTCTCGATGACGAAGAAGGAACGCGCCAAGCCCGATATCCTCAACGCGAAGCGCCGTCAGCGCATCGCGGCGGGCGCCGGTGTCGGCGTCGACGAGGTGAATCGCGTCATGAAGCAGTACGACCAGGTCTGCAAAATGATGAAGCAGTTCTCCGGCAAGAACATGAAAAAATTCGCAAGAAAAGGTATGAAGTTCCCGTTTTGAGAACTTCCCTTTCTGAATAAACAAAAACAAAATAAAAACATATTTCGGAGGAAACAAACCATGGCAGTCAAAATCAGACTCAGAAGAATCGGCGCAAAGAAGCAGCCCTACTACCGCGTGATCGTCGCGGATTCCAGATCTCCCCGTAACGGCAGATTCATCGAAGAGATCGGCCACTACAATCCCCTGACCGATCCGGCTGAGATCGTTATCGACGCTGAAAAGGCGCAGAACTGGATCAAGAACGGCGCACAGCCCACCGAAACGGTCAAGGCACTTCTCAAGAAGCAGAACATCATTGAGTAATCTGCTCCGGTGAGGTAAAAAGTGTTGGATTTGAAATCGCTGCTCGCAGATATTGCGTGCGCCATCGTCGATCACCCGGAAGAAGTCGTCATTGAGGACAAGTCCACCGATGACGAGGTCTACCTGGTACTCCACGTAGCGGAATCGGACGTCGGCATGGTAATCGGTCGTCACGGCAAAATCGCCAAGTCGATCCGTATGGTCATGAAAGCCGCAGCCACTTCAATCAACAAGAGAGTCACGGTTGAAATTAGCTGAACCCGGACCGCAAAAAACGTCCGCCGGAGATTTTCGGGGTTATCCGAAAATTCCGGCGGTCTTTTTTCGTTTTTGCTATTCCATTTTCAGATAGGCTGTGATATAATAGTGGGAGAAACCTTGGAGGAAAAACAGTATGAATATTTTACTGACCGGCGGGTGCGGTTTCATCGGTACCCATACCGCCGTTGCGTTTGAGAACGCGGGACACCGCGTGATCCTTGCCGACAACTTTGCAAATTCCAAATACGAAGCCGTAAAGCGCGTCCGCTCGCTCGTGGGACGCGAGGTGCCGTTTTATAAAATGGACTTCACCGACAAAGCCGCCGTGGAAACGCTGTTTGAAAAAGAAGCGATCGACTGCGTCGTCCACTTTGCGGGGCTGAAAGCGGTCGGTGAATCGGTTTCCAAACCGCTCGAATATTACAGAAACAATCTCGATTCCACGCTGACCCTTCTTGAAGTCATGAAAGAACACGGCGTGAAGAAGCTGATCTTCTCGTCTTCCGCCACGGTTTACGGTCAGCCCGAGACCTGTCCGATCTCCGAGGAAATGCCGGTCGGCGACTGTTCCAATCCCTACGGCAGAACGAAATATATGATCGAAGAGATAATGAAGTGGGTTGAATAGAAAGGGGCAGTGTACAGGCTTGAGAACGGAGAGAAGAAGGAGGGAGGGGTGGGAAAGGGGCTTACTAAAGAACTCAATCGCCTGATTGACGGTCAT
>JAKSPT010000053.1 GCA_024404495.1 Lachnospiraceae bacterium | reverse complement strand
CCGGAATTTTGATAGAAAACTGTCTACCGGCTTTCAGAATTTCCGCACATCAAATTCCGGGAAATGCGCGTTTTTGCCTGATATACAAGCATTTTTGAAAACCGTCGGAAAGAAACGAGTGACGAACCTGCTTTGATTTCGAGTCAGGGCCGTTATAACCACTTCGATACCTGTCCGTATGGTCGATTGGTTTACGACTTTAATATTATACCATAGCTGCGGGGAATTTGCAAGAGTTATTTTTTATTTTTCTCATTTTTTTCGGGATTCTTTTTTGCGCGGAGGATACGGCGCACGGTGAGGCAGAGAAGCAGGAGCGCCGTGGCAGGGAAAACGATCGAAGGGAAGACGATCGCGTCGACGGCGAAGAAGCGGCGCAGGACGACGAAGCCGGGGAGGGCAAGGTCGGCAGCGAGGATCACGGCACGCTGATCTTCATCGGGGGAAGAAGAAAGCAGGAGCAGGGCGGTGACAATAGAAAACGGAAGGATCAGATACAGACCGAATACCGTCTGGAAGAGAATATGCCCGAGGAAGGAAAAGAATACCGTGGCGGCAAGCAGTACCGTCCAAAGGATCGAAACTGCGATACGGTACGGCTTTGCGGAGATCCGCTTTTTTACCGTTCCGATCAGGAACAGCGGGGCAAGGAAAAAGACAGAGGCGGAGGTGAGGTCACTGCGGTAGGAGAGGTCGGGAAGCTCCTTCGTGAAGAAGGAGATCAGCGCGATCAGTACGGCAAGAACCGTAAAGAGGAGACAGCTTCCGGTCGATTTCCGTTCCTCCGGATCGCGCGTCATAAGATAAGCGGCGGCGATCAGCAGAGACGCGACCGAAAGACGGGAAAGCAGGGAGCCGCGGATCACGTCTGTCACCGAAAGAAGCATTCCGTACGGAGGATAGATCAGACAGCAAAGCACGAGCAGTGTGACAGCCCACAAGACGGCAAGGATCGCCGCTGCCGTTTTCAGAATGTGCGGATACCGTTCCATCGGTTTCCTCCTTTTCAAAAAATGCCCGGTGGCGGAACACACGGGCATATCGTTTTACTTTGCAGACGCCTGAATGAACGCGTCAAAGAGTGCCTTCGCTTCGGGTACGGTCATGGTCAGGCGTTCGGGATGCCATTGAACACCGAGAAAGAAGGTTTTATCCTTCCGCCAGATCCCCTCGATGACGCCGTCCTTCGCGCGGGCACAGACTTCCCATCCGGGCGCAGGATCCTTCACCGCCTGATGGTGGTGGGAATTCATATAGATTTCCGTCTTGCCGACGATATCGTAAAGCAGGGAATCCTTTTCCACGACGATGGATTGAGTGGGGAAGGTCGATTTGCTTCTCTGCGAATGCTGAAGGACCTTGCCGGGGAAATCGCTTGGGAGATCCTGATACAGCGTTCCGCCCGAAAAGACGTTGAGGCTCTGGATGCCGCGGCAGATACCGAAAACCGGTTTATCCATTTTTTCAAGCGCCCGATACAGTCTGCATTCCATATCGTCCCGTTCCGGGATGATCGAACCGCAGTGCAGAGACGTTTCTTCTCCGTAGCGTTTGGGTGCGATATCCTCGCCGCCGGAAAAGAGGAAGCCGTCGAAGGTTTCGGCGATTTTTTCGATATCGTCGTCTGACGGGTGCATCGGAAGCATTACGGGGATGCCGCCGCTCCGCTCGACCGATTCAAGATAAGAGGTATAAACGTGGAGCGCTCCGAAATCGTCGGAGTTGCTCGGAGTGATGGCGATCAGAGGGCGTGACATACGAACACCTCGTTTCAGAAAGCTTATTTTTTACGGGACCTTAACAGCAGAAGGAGCATCAGAAGGACGCAAAGGATCAGCGTCGCGGAAAGAACCACGATGACCGTGACCTTTTTGCCGTCCGTTTCGGAAACGGGATCGGTAGATTCCGGCTCCGTTACGGGAACTGTGACCGGAGGTTCGGTTTCGGGAACCGTTTCGGATTCCGGCTCTGTGACGGGCTCGGTTACCGGCATCGTTTCGTGCTCAAGATCGTACTCGGTGTAGCCGCAGCGGCTGCAGATTTCGTAGGAGACGCCTGCGGGGGATATTTCGGTCTTCATCTCGTGACCGTGCGCGGGGACGGTTTCGGTCTTGTTGTTTCCGCACTTATCGCAGTGATAGGAAACCGATCCGCTTTCGGTGCAGGTCGGTTCGGTTCTGCCCGTCTCGTGATACTCGTGACGGCAGGCGTCCGGATCGTCAAGGGTCATTTCGTTGCCGCAGACCGTGCAGCGGTATCGGGTATATCCGACGACGTCACCCGCAGAGGGGACGGTTTCGACGACCTCGTATTTGTGCCCGGTCGCCGGGATCTCCTCCACGTGGATATGGTTTCCGAATTCGGGATGGGAAATATCGAAGAATCTTCTGGTATAGCCGCAGTAATAGGTCTTGGAACCGGGCTCCGTGCAGGTCGGTGCGACCGAGCCGGCGAGATAGTATAGATGACTGTCGGGAACGGGTCCGTCGGAGGTCGGCGTGATCTCTTTTCTGCAGCCGCAGACCGTACAGTGATACGACTCGGTTCCCTCGAAGATGCAGTTCGACGGCATATCGACGACCTTTTCGTCGGTATAGACGTGCTCGTGATCGGTATAATAGGTAATCAGCGCGTCGGCGTCCGCCTTAGCCATCAGACGGATCTTTTCGTCGTCGCCGATCAGCTTCCGGTCCTCGTCGTTTGAGATATAGGCGTGTTCAATGATATAGGCGGGGAAGCCGAAGCGGGTGCACCAGCCGAGCATTCCGTAATAGTCGGCAAGCTGACCGAAGGAGGCGTCGCTTGGGAGGTCCCAGTTGATCTCGTTGTTCCAATAGTAAAGCTTGCTGCCCGCGCCCGAAAGCTCGTCGGTGCGGCGGAGGATCTTGATCTTTTTCAGTCCGACGTAGGAATTCAGGTTGTCAAGGAAGAGATTCGCCAGCTTTTCGCTGTAATATCTGTTCTTGACCGACGCGAGAACGGTCGCGCCCCGCATATAGTTGTATTCCTTGCCGATCGAATTGAAGTGGAGCGAAATCAGGATATCGGGGTTATATTGCCGCGCGATGAGGGCACGGTCACAGAGATCGAGCCTTTCGGTGCTGTCGTTGACTTCGCGAGTCAGATAGACCTCGAATTTCCCGGTTTCCTCAAGATACTCCTTCATAAAGAAAGCAAGCTTGAGCGCCTGCTCTCTTTCCGTGACGCCGCCGTAGGTAGCGCCGGGATCGTTCGGGTAGCCGGGAAGGGTGCCGCCGTGACCGGGATCGAGGACGACGGTGATCTTATCCTCTCCGTTCATTGCCGAGGCGGAGAAAGGAACGGAAGAGAGGAGGGAAGCGAGGATGATGAGGCAGAGAAGCGGGAATTTGAGTTTTTTCATGTAAGACCTCTTACGCGCCGGGAAACCTTTCCCGACGCAAAAGACTAAACCGTGTGGATGAATGGTTCAGCAGGTGACCTTCTTGATGCTCTTTTTGCCGCGTTTGACGATGATGCCCGCGGCGAGCTCCTCCTTCGTGTAGGAGGCGTGAACGTCGGTTACCTTATCGCCGTTGACCGTGACGCCGCCCTGCTCGATGGCGCGTCTTGCCTCGGAGCGGGAGGGAACGAGCTCCGCTGCAACGAGAATCGCGGGAATCTCGATCTTTCCGTCGGTAAAGAGATCGTCGGTCAGGACTGCGGTGGGCATATTCTCGTTTTCGGAGCCGGAAACGAAGAGGGAACGCGCGGCGGACTGTGCCTTTTCGGCTTCCTCCTCGCCGTGGACCATCTTGGTCAGCTCGTAAGCGAGGATCTCCTTGGCGCGGTTGAGACCGGAGCCTTCCCATTTATCCATCTCGTCGATCTGTTCGAGCGGGAGGAAGGTGAGCATCCGGATGCACTTCATAACGTCCGCGTCGCCGACGTTTCTCCAGTACTGGTAGAAATCGTAGGGCGTGGTCTTTGCGGGATCGAGCCAGACGGCGTTGCCGGCGGTCTTGCCCATTTTTTTGCCCTGCGAGTCGGTGAGGAGGGTGATGGTCATCGCGTGGGCGTCCTTGCCGAGCTTCTTGCGGATGAGCTCGGTGCCGCCCAGCATATTCGACCACTGGTCGTCGCCGCCGAACTGCATATTGCAGCCGTAGTGCCGGAAGAGATAGTAGAAGTCGTAGGACTGCATGATCATATAGTTGAATTCGAGGAAGGAAAGACCCTTTTCCATTCTCTGCTTGTAGCACTCGGCGCGGAGCATATTGTTGACCGAGAAGCAGGGACCGACGTCGCGCAGGAGCTCGACGTAGTTGAGGGAAAGGAGCCAGTCGGCGTTGTTGACCATCATCGCTTTGCCTTCACCGAACTCGATGAAGCGCTCCATCTGCTTTCTGAAGCATTCCGCGTTGTGATTGATGTCTTCCTTGGTCAGCATCTTACGCATATCGGTTCTGCCCGAAGGGTCGCCGATCATCGTGGTGCCGCCGCCGATCAGAGCGACCGGCTTGTTGCCCGCCATCTGCAGACGCTTCATCAGCGTAAGCGCCATGAAATGTCCTGCGGTAAGGCTGTCTGCCGTGCAGTCGAATCCGATATAGAAGGTCGCCTTTCCGGCGTTGACCATTTCGCGGATCTCTTCTTCGTTCGTGACCTGTGCGATCAGACCTCTTGCTTTCAGTTCTTCGTAAATCTGCATAACGTTCTCCTGTAAAAAAATATATTTCGGAAAAAGAAAAAACGACCTCCGAAAAGAGCGCAGGGGCGCGGAAGCCGCGCGGTACCACCTTGCTTTACGGATCGGATGATCCGCCTCACGGACGGGAAGCCGTCACCCGGATAACGGCCGGTGCCGTCGCCGCCTACTCGTTTCCTTTCGGAGCGCCGCTCGGGAGGGTAAGAATCGGTTCGCGGCACGCGCCTCTCATCATCCGGCTGCTTTCTGTCTGCCGCCCGGAACCGTTCATTCTCCGTCTGTGCGTTTTGCGTAATCATTATATATAAAGAAATCGGATTTGTCAAGTGCCGCGGTGAAATTGGTCGCTGCCGAAACGTTTTTCCTTTATTTCAGCGCCTTTTCAAGCTGACGGCAGAGGATTTGCGCGACCTTGGAGAGCATTTCCTCGTTTCCGGAAAGGATTTTCGTCTCGTACCATTTCTTACTTATGCTGTTTTCATCCTCGGGGTCGGCGCCGCGGTAGGAGAAGGGGAAGGGGGAAAACGAAAGCTTCCGGTAAAGGACGCCGAAGCGGAAAGCGCCGCCGTAGGTCCCCGGAAGAACGGATTCCTTCTTACCGTCGTTCACCGTGACCGTGAAGGAGCAGCCGTCGTCTGCCGGATGAAAGCAGACCGTACGGAGAACGCCGTTTTCCTCTTTTTCAAGGCGGGGATAGGATCCGGAAAAACCGAGCTCCGACAGGTACGGGAGGACGGTCGTGTCGATCATCGCGCGCATTTTCTGATTCTGATTCATAAGGACCTCTTTCTTCATATTCCGTACTTCATTATAGCATACCGTTCTCCGTTTTGCAAGAAAAAAGCCGAATCTTCTTGACAAAGATTCGTATTTTCTGTATAATGAAGCTATCGGAAATCCACGGCGCTATTTCAGGAAAGCCGTGAAAACAACGGAGGAAAATCGCATGACGATCAAAGATATTATCGGTTTATTCAAAAAAGGCAAGGATGCCGTCGAGCAGGCAAAGAAGGACGCCAAATGCAAGGAAAGCGTTACCTTCACCTTCGATAAGCTTCCCGAAAACGCCGACGAGCTGAAAGCCTTGCCCGAAGCCGTCCTCGATACTCCCTTCAAGGCTGCGGCGCTGACGCTGCTTGCCCTTTGCCGCTATTCCGAGAACGCTGAAGACGGCATCGCGATGCTGAATTTCCTGAAGGGTCCGCAGCCCCTCACGCCCCGCGATATCCAGTTTCTCCGCGACCGCGTGATGGACGGGAAGAATTACGTTGCCCGCTCTTTTCTGAAGGGCGCGACCCCGGAGAACGATTATACGCCCTCCGCGCCTTATACCGTGACCGTTTCCGCGAACCCCTATTCCTACGAATCCGAGGGGTACGCCGTGCTCTGGCTGACCTCCGGCGGCGCGGATTCCCCCCGTCAGGTCAAGCTTCGCGCAAAGGGAGGAAAGACTTGGTTCCTTTGGGAGCAGATGCTTCTTTCCGATATCCGCAAACCGAAATCGGAAGATCCGTGGGCGTGATCCGGATCCGATGACCATATCCGAACCGGACTGCCGAATGAATTCTCGGCGGTCCGTTTTTGAAAGGATGAAACATGGCTGTACTGTACCGTTTATTTTACTATAAAAACCTGATCGTATTTCCGCTCCGCCGCACCGAATACGAGCTTGATTTTTCTGACGCGGAAATACCCGTGCTGACGAAAAGAGTGAAGGCGGGCGAGCGGGAAGAATCCTTCGGTACCGCGTATCCTTCCGCTTCTTTCCGGGAAAAGATCACCGCTTTCCTTGACGAAAAGGGCTTTTTCGGCAAAAAAGAAAACGATATCCGCGGTTACTGCGGCGCTTCCTTCGGTGCTGTCGTCGTGACGGAGGAGGGGGAAAGGACCGTTTCGATGAAGGAGCTTCCGGGAAACGCGCCCCGTACCTTTATCGCTCTCGAGGATCTGTTGGAAGCGCTGTTTGAGGGATCGCCGAAGGAATTCCCGCGCCGGGAAAACGATCCTTTTGCGGCGGAGTGCGGCGCGCTCCTCGGTCCGCTCTTTCCCCCGGACGGTCCCGCCGCCTCGGTGCTGATCACCGAAGGAGACCGTATCCTTTACGATCGCGGCTTCGGCAGACCCGACTTGACGGAAGCGCGTTCTGCCGACGGCGATACCTTCTTCAATATCGCCTCCTGCTCCAAGCAGTTCACGGCTGTCGGCGTTCTTCAGCTTGCCGAAAAAGGGCTTCTGTCTCTTTCCGATCCGGTGAAAAAGTGGTTTCGGGAATTCCGCGCCGATTTCTGGAACCGCGTGACGGTTTCCCATCTGCTTTCCCACTCCTCCGGCGTGCCCGACAAGCGGGGCTATCTGACGGGAAAGCAGCTTCTCGAATGTGACGACGAGCTTGCCCTCGAATATATGCCGGGTCTCGACGCGCTCGATTTCGAGCCGGGAACGGCATACGATTATATCAATCCGACCTTTGTACTATGCGGTAAGCTGATCTCGGTCGTTTCCGGGATGCCTTTTGAAACGTATATGCGGAAAAACGTCTTCGAGCCCGCCGGGATGCGGAGAACGCTGTATTTCGAGGCGGAGAAACAGGATCTGCTCCCGTACCGCGCCCACGGTTACGACGAAGAGGACGGTAAGTGGTCTCTTTACGAATACGGTCGGGAGACCTGCTTTGCGACGAGACCGGACGGCGGTCTCTATACCTCGGTGCACGAATTTTTCAAATGGGAGAAGGCACTGCGGGAAGGGAAGCTGCTCTCTCCGGATTCACTTGCCCTCGCGCAGAGTGAGATCACGAGGGTGACGGGAAGCGACCTCTGCGATTATCAGAACCGCCCGAACACTTGGTACGGATACGGGTGGTTCGTCGAGCCCGCGATGCCCGACGTGTCGGAGCGCGTCGTCTACCATACCGGCGATAACGGAGGCTTCAAGATCCTGACGGCACGTTACCCGGAATCCGGAAAAACGGTGAACGTTTTTGCCGCGAGAGCGGACTACGACAGATACGGTCTGAAAACGAAGCTTGAAAAACTGCTCGGCGTCAGAAAATAACCCGCCGGGCGTATGGAGGACAGATTATGTATTACGGACAGAGCGAAACGCTGAAAGAAAACTGGCGCATCCTGTTTGACCCGGAAGGGAACGGAAAGGAGCTTGGATATCCCGAAAAGGGGATCCCCGCCGGAGAAGGCAAGGACGCAGTCGTTCCCGGATTTGCGCATCAGGTCTATTATTACGAACACGGCATTTTCTGGTATGAAACGAAATTTCAGACCAAGCTAATCCCCGGAAACGGAAAACGTCTTTTCCTTCGGGTCGGAGCGGCAGACTTTCTGACCGACGTCTGGCTCAACGGGGTGTATCTCGGCAATCACCGCGGACCGGAGGACCCATTCTCCTTTGACGTGACCGGTTCCGTGAAGG
Organism: Lachnospiraceae bacterium; assembly: GCA_024404495.1. GTDB lineage: Bacteria > Bacillota > Clostridia > Oscillospirales > CAG-272 > CAKRZE01. The sequence goes on along the minus strand of JAKSPT010000053.1, from coordinate 5,714 downwards.
CGGGCGGGGAAAATCTCCTCGTTTTCCGTATTTCCAAGCCCTACGAAAAGGATATTGACGGGTACCGCTTCGGGGAGATCCCCCACCGCAATCAGCGGCCGAGCGACATCTGGCCCGGCACCTGCTATAACGAATGCGGCATTTCCGGCGAGGTCACCCTCGTTCTTCTGCCCGAAAAGCGGATCGACGATCTGTATCTCACCGCCGATCCGAAGACCGGCGTGATCTGCGCCGAATATACGGTCGTTTCCGACGAGGATACCGTCCTTACGCTCGTGACCAAGGCGGGCAATAAGCGTACCGGTGTGGTCGAGACCGGAAACGAGATCGATTTTGCCGTGAAAAAGGGATATAACCGCGTCACGGTCGGCGTTCCGGTCTCGGACGTCCGTCTGTGGAGCACCGACGATCCCTTCCTCTATTTCGTTCACGCGGCGGTCTTCACGAAGGACGGAACCCTCTGCCACGAGCTTTACCGTCATACCGGCTTCCGCACCTTCCGCGTCAACGAAAACGGTTGGTTCGAGCTGAACGGCAAGCGCGTTTTCCTCCGCTGCTCGCATACCGGCAACTGCTTTCCGTATTCCACCCACGCGATCGTTCCCGATCCCTCCTTCGTCCGAAAGGATCTCGATATGGCGAAATCCTCCGGTCTGAATATGATCCGCTTCATTTCGGGCGCCGCTCTGCCCGATCAGCTTGATTACTGCGACGAGATCGGTCTTATGGTTTACGAGGAGCCGGTCGCTTCGTGGCTGACCGAGGACGGTCCCCGCTCGAAGGAATTCTACGAGGACGACCTCTTCTCGATGGTGCTTCGCGACCGTTCACACCCGTCGATCTGCATTTGGGGAATGCTGAACGAGACCAATCCCACGCCGCCCTTCGGCGATTGCTCGAGATGGGGCAGAGAAGCGCTTCCCGGACTGCGCGAGCTTGACAAATCCCGCCTCGTGCTTTATTCCTCCGGACGCTTTGACGGCGATCTTTTCACGGGTTCTGTCTCCAATCCCGGCTCCGAAAAGTGGGAGTGTCTGTGGAATAAGGAAAACGAAAACGACCCGACCCACGTCACGTGGCAGCCCGGCGATCCCGGTGCGCTATTCCGCGGCGTCGGCGATATCCACGCCTATCCGAGAAATCCCGTTTCCAAATACGACAAGAATCTGCTCCGCACGGTCGGCTGCGACGCGAAGCGACCCGTCTTCCTCTCGGAAAACGGCTGCGGCTCGCTCTTTGACGTCGTTTGGCTCGCAAAGAAATTTGAGGAACAGGGCGTGTCGAAGAACCTGCCCGACGTGCGTCAGGTTTACAATATGCGCCGTCTTTTCCTTGAAGATCTGAAAAAATACGGCTTTGAGGATGAATTTGCCTTCCCGGGCGATATCCTCCGTAAATCGCAGGAAATGCACTGCCGCCAGAGAGGACTCGCCTTCGACCTCGTCCGTTCCAACCCCTATATGTGCGGCTATTCGATCACCGGTCTTCTCGACCATTCGATCTGCGGCGAAGGTCTGTGGACGCTGATGCGCGAATGGAAGCCCGGCATCGTCGACGCGATGCAGAACGGTCTCGCGCCCTTGAAATGGTGCTTCTTCCTTGAGGATTCCCACGTCTATTCCGGCAAGCCCGTCCGCCTTGAGGCCGTGCTCGCAAACGAGGACGTGCTGAAGGAAAAAGACTACCCGGTCTGCCTCCGTGTGACCGGCGAAAACGGCGTCGTTTGGGAGAAAAAGCTGACCCTCCGTCCGACTGCCGAACAGCTTTCGACCTTCTCCGTGCCCGTTTTTGACGGTGAGGTGACCTTTGATCTCCCGACCGGGACCTACGAGCTTCACGCCGACGTGGAAGGCGCCGCCGCCTTCGATTCCTCTCTTACCTTCTTCGTGACCGACGAGAAGGATATCGCTGCCGAGGTCTCCTCGGTCGCAGTATGGGGTCTGAATCCCGCGACCGCGGCGCTTCTCGAAAAGAAGAACGTGAGGACCGTTCCGTTTTCGGAAATCCCCGAGGACAAGCCCGTGCTCATCGTTCTCGGTGCAGGTCCGGATGCCGAAAAGAAGGAGATCTTCGCAAAGGCTTACCGGATGGCGGAGAACGGAAGCCGCGTCTTCGTTGCCTCCCGTCTCGCGCTGATCGGCGAGAGCGGCTGGAGCCATTATCTGCCGTTTGAGGACAAGCCGGAGAACTATCCCTCCCATACCGGCTTCGTTGACTGGCTCTATCACAAGGAGTACCTCGCCCGCCGCACGCATCCCTATTTCAAGGGTCTGCCGCGCGGTATGATGGATTGGGAATACTATATCTACCTCATCAACGGCGCCGATTTCCGTTTCGGGAAGGTGCCGGACGAAATCGCTTCCGCTTCCTTCGGACCGGGCAATATCAACGAACGCGGCTACGAGGGCGGCTTCAACATCGGCTCTTACCGGATGGGCAAGGGCGCGCTGATCCTCAATTCGTATAATCTCGTGGAAAACATCGGTCTCAACCCGGCGGCTGACCGGCTCTTCCTCAATATTCTGAACGAAGAGAACCGCCGTCTCGGGTAATCATCTGAAAGGAGCGGGGGAATGAAGCGTTTTCCGATTGATCCGGCGTATCTGACCGGAACGAATCCCAAGACCTGCAGGGAACGGCTGCTGCTCTATCTGCTTCTTGCCGAAGGAAAGCCTGTCGCTCCGCTCTATTCCGGCTCGTACCTGACCTTTTCCGAAATCGTGAAACGGGTCTGCGGGGAGGACGGCGGGAGCGGCTGCTTCGGCGATCTCTTTGAAGAAGCCGTGAGCGAGGAGCTGATCACGCTGAAACGGTTCGATGGGATCCCTCCGTCGTTGATCGACTGCGAAGGGTATCTGATCGTCGGAATGAAAGAAGATTTCGTCAAGGACCGTTTCCCGTCGGTACGGATGGAAAACGGGTACGCCGTTCTTGTGATGAAAAACGGCGAAGGAAACTATGAATTCGTATTCGGAAAAGCGGCTTGCTTCGGTACGCTGACGCCCGACGAGCTTGATTCCTATGCGGACGGAACGGCGGAGGAGATCACGGTCGGAAAAGGGTACCGCCGTCTGAAATACGAATATGTTGACCGCGTTTACGAGGCGCTGCAATACGACAATCCCCGCTACGGGAACTGGAAGTATTCGGCGGAGGCGCTTCGGCGCGTGATGGCATACCTGATCCTTTCGAGAAGAAGGATCATCGCTCTGCTCGAATACGCCGGCTACGACGTGAAGAAAATGGGCTTTTCGCTCCGTTCGCTGCTGAATTTGTATCACGATCTGGAACACATAACCGACGACGATATCCCCACGCTCTCGAAGATCCGTACCCTCGCGATGGAGGAGGACTACACGCTGACCGGGCTGATCGTCCGGGAAGTGGACAAATGATTGAAAAGGAGAAACGAAGATGAAAGAAGATCTTTCCTGCCTGCGCTGCGGGCAGATCATGAACTATATCAGCAGAGAACGGATCCGCCTCGGCAGACCGTATTCCATAATTGACGAGCTGACGGGACTTCTTTCCGGTTCAACCGAGGTCGAAATATATACCTGCCCCGGATGCGGAAAACTCGAATTCTATCTTGTCGATATTGCCGACGCGGAGGAAGACGGCGGCGAGGGTGAATACAGCGAGGGGGATATCCCGCAGGTCAGATGCCCGAGCTGCGGAAAATACCACGATTTTGATTATCCCAAGTGTCCGTACTGCAAACACGACTATAATTCTTGAATCCCGTAAAACGCAGACAGCCCGCCGGAAAAACCGACGGGCTGTTGATTTCTGACGGATATCTTATTTTTCGTTTTCTTCGATCTCTTTGAGCATATTGACTCTGCGCTCGTGTCTGCCGCCCTCGAACTTTGCGTTCAGGAAGGAATCGACGATATCGACCGCAAGACCGGGTCCGACGACGCGCGCACCGATGCAGAGCACGTTCGCGTCGTTGTGATTGCGGGTGAGACGGGCGCTGAAGGTGTCGGAGCAGAGCGCGGCACGGATGCCCTTGTGCTTGTTCGCGGCGATCGACATCCCGATGCCGGTCCCGCAGAGCAGGATGCCGAGGGGAGCCTTGCCCGAGCGGATCGCGTCGCAGAGGGCGTTTGCGTAGATCGGGTAATCGCAGCTTGCTTCGCTGTCGGTGCCGACGTCGATGATCTCATAGCCGAGGGAGGCAAGGTGTTCCTTCACGGTGAGCTTGAGCTGATACGCGCCGTGATCGCAGCCGATGACAACTTTTTTGTTTTCCATTGTGGTGTTCTCCTGTATATGATGTATTATTGATTTCTGTTCCGCTCCGCCTGCGAGGGACGGAGATAGATGGGCTGAAGGGTACGGTCGGTCGATGCGGACGCCGGGTCTTCGGTATAATGGCGGAGCGCTGTCAGCCCGACCGAAACGCCCGATTCGGGGATCAGGGAAGCGGGGGTATGGGCAACCCTGATCTCATTTCCGAAGTTTTTTTTCATAATGGCGTAACCGCCGCCGCAGAGATAGACCGGCTTTTCCGGATATTTATCCTTCAGCTCGGCAAGAAGGTCGGCAGCGCTGATCGTGCGGTCCTCGGTCAGCCTTGTGAGCGTTCCGTCCGGTCTGCTTTCAAAGAGGGCGTTATAGAGCTGTCCGCGTCGTGCGTCCATGCCGGGGCAGACGATACCGTCCACACCGCGCAGATTTTCGGCGAGCGCTTCGACGGCGGAAACGCCCATACAGGGCTTGTTTCTGCCGAACGCAAGTCCTTTGATGACCGCGACGCCGATACGGACGCCGGTGAAGGAACCGGGACCCGCCGCGCAGGCGTAAAGGTCAATATCTTCAAAGGTTCTGCCGCATTTTGTCAGCAGCTCGGAGAGGATGGGAAGCATCGTCTCGCTGTGCGTTTTCGTCAGACCGAGCGTTTCCGAAGCGAGGATGTTTTCCCCGTCGAGGATCGCGGCTGCCGCCGTGTTTTCGGTGGTATCAAGTGCGAGAATGATCAAAGCGTTACTCCTCCCGTTTTCTCGATCGTGATCTTTCTGCTTTCTTCGCCCGTCTTTTCGATCGTGACCTTGTAGTAACGGTCGGGCAGGGCGTAGGGGATGTTTTCGCTCCATTCCACGGCGATCATACAGTTTTCGTAATCGTAGAAGCCGATCGAATAAAGATCGTCCTCTCCCGTGATGCGGTACATATCAAAGTGGCAGAGCTTTTTTCCGTTTTTGGCTTTGTATTCGTTTACGACCGTATAGGTGGGGCTTCTTACTGCCGCACCGGGCGCGACGACCGAGGCAAGACCGCGTACGAACGCCGTTTTTCCGGCTCCGAGGTCTCCGTAAAGCGCGAGAAAGGCGTCGTCCTCACCGTTTGATAACAGTTCTTCGGCAAAAGCAGCCGCTGCACGCTCGGTCTCTTCCGCCGATTCCGTCCGGATCACCTTCGTATTCTCATTCTCTTTCATCGTATCGCCTCTTTTCGTCACTTTTACTATTGTATCGCAAATTTCGCGTTTTGGAAAGTCTTTTTTGTAAAAAAATAAAAAAATCTTTCGGTAACGCTTTACAAACCCCCTTTTCTGTGCTATAATACCATCACAACGAAATGCGCCGGTAGCTCAGCTGGATAGAGTACCAGATTCCGATTCTGAGGGTCGCGGGTTCAAATCCTGTCCGGCGCGCCATGTAAAAAACCTCTTTTGTCTACCAGACAAAAGAGGTTTTTTACAATGATAT
>JAKSPT010000052.1 GCA_024404495.1 Lachnospiraceae bacterium | reverse complement strand
CCGGGCAGGGGCAGAACGGCAGACAGGATCGCCGTCCCGACCGCCGTCCGGAGAAGAAAAACGACCCGAAACCCGAAAATTAACGCAAAAAAAATCGTATTATTCACAGAATACGATTGATTTTCGGAAAAAGATATGATATAATGCAAATAATCAAAGGAATGGAGGTATCCTGACATGGCATACAAAATCGACAAAGAACTTTGCCTCGGCTGCGGCGCCTGCGCTGAGCAGTGCCCCGTTTCGGCTATCAAAGAGACCGAAGACGGCAAATACGAAATCAACCCCGACGAGTGCCTCGACTGCGGTTCCTGCGCTGAGCAGTGCCCCGTGGAAGCTCCCAAGGCTGAGTAAGTTTCAATAAAAAAGCACTGCCCGCGGGCGGTGCTTTTTTATTGAAAAGGTCAGGAGAGTCCCGGCTTCTCATACTTGACAAAGTCGAAAAATGCGATATAATAAAATCAGACAATATGATCGGGGGGGAAGCTGTATGACAGTAATCGACAGAGAAACAGTAAATAAGATTTTTTTCGAACCGGATATAGAATTAAAAAATAGGGATTTCAGTCTGCCGATCCGCTGGGACGGGAAAGATTTTTATAAAGAGCTCTATCTGCTTCTGAAGGATTATCGAGACCGCATTGAAAAGACTCTCAAAATAGCCGATATAAACCGTCAAAATCAGATCAAAATAATCTGCCAATGGGTATGCCTCGCGGTCAGCGAATCCATTCACGGCAATCCGAACAAAGCTTATGAAGCCGTCGATAAGGCACTGACCTTCCTGACCCAAAACCATCCGTGCTTTGTCACGGAGAATGATCTCCATAAAGCCCCCCTTTATCGTGCGGTTGACGTGAAGGACCGGGCAACGCACGACAGAAAGCGCGTCTTTCACGTTCCATTTGATAAACGTTCCAAAATGAATACAACTCGGTACAGCATACCCGGTTACCCCTCTCTGTATCTCGGCACTTCGTTGGAGCTGAACTGTATCGAGATCGGGAAGGACCCCTATCATGAAAACGTTATGGCGGCAAGATTCGAGTATCATAGTGATTCGGCAGATTCACAAGGAATTATTGAATACCAATATCAAAAGCCTGTCATTTTGCTTGATCTTGGTGTTAAGCCGCAGGATTATAAAACAACTGAGGAAAACGATCAACCGGCCCGCCGCGACATACTGACGAAAGAAAAAGATCATCTATATCACAAACCCGAATCGTACCTCTTTTGGTATCCGCTGATTGCCGCCTGTTCCTTTATCCGCGCGTTCCGCGATGACCCTTTTTCTGCGGAATATATTGTCCCTCAGCTTGTAACACAATGGGCGAAGAAAACAGAATTGTCGGAAATAAGCCTTGATTTGCACAAACCACCTTTATTGGGTGTCCGGTATTTTTCTTGTGTATCGGACAGGGCCTCCGAAATGGGATTGAATTATGCTTTTCCTTCTTCCGGGAACGACATCTGGCTATTTGATGACATCAAAAACTTCTGTCCCGTTTTGGCAGCGAATATCAAGCTGACAACTCCGGTTTTTATTTCGGAATCCGAATCGATCCATAAATGTGAAGAAGCGCTCCAAAAAGCTGAAGAGCTCGAAAGAATCGGAAATTTCGACACAGAAAAAATCGTCAAAAAAATTATTGAAGAACAAGAAAAGGATGGGAAATATTCTGTCCCTGATGGCGAAGACATTATTCCTGATTTTACTTTTGACCTTCGAAATGAATTAAAATATATTCATATACCAGACAGCGTGACAAGCATCGGAGCCTTTGCATTTTGCAATTGTTCTGAATTGACCGAAATCCATATACCCGACAGCGTGACAAGTATCGGAGATGATGCATTCTGCGGTTGCTCCAAATTGCCCAAAATCGATATACCCGACAGCGTGACAAGTATCGGAAATGGTGCATTTAGTAATTGCTCCGAATTGACCGAAATCCATATACCCGACAGCGTGACAAGCATCGGAGATTATGCATTCTTCGATTGCTCCGAGTTGACCGAAATCCATATACCCGACAGCGTGACAAGTATCGGAGATTATGCATTCTTCGGTTGCTCCAAGTTGACCGAAATCCATATACCCGACAGCGTGATAAGCATTGGAGAAGGGGCATTTTACTATTGCTCCGAATTGACCGATGTTACGATACCAAATAGTGTAATAAGCATTGGGGAAGTTGCTTTTTCCGGATGCAAAAAGCTGCATCTCCGCGTCCCGCGAAAATTTGAGAGCAAAAAACATCTCGGATTTGAAGAATGCGCAGAAGTAATATACTATTGACCCATAATAAAATCCCGCCGTTCGGCGGGATTTTGCATTATTAAAAGTTTTTTCCGGTTCCGCGGCAGAGGAAGAACCAACGCTCGTCGTCCTCGCTCCACGGGGTCCCGGCAAAGTCGGAAACGACCGAAAGCAGCTCCAGTCCGGCTTTTTGCAGCGCCGAGGTGATCTGCTTCATCGAGTAGCAGTATTCCCGCTGCTCCTCGTCGAAGCGGCGGTAGGAATCGGTCTTTTCATCGTAGGCAAAGATCGAAAGGAAGAAATCGCAGCGTTTCTTCGCCTCGTCGTATTCGTTGTGCCAACCGCAGAAGACGTTCTCCCCTTCGAGGAGATAGTCCCGGTCGCCGTAGACCTCGCGGAATTTCTTCGGCGTGTTCATATCGAAGACGAAAACGCCGTCGGGATTGAGGTAATTGTTCACGAGGGAAAAGACCTTCGTCAGATCCTTCGCGGAGGGCAGATAGTTCAGGCTGTCAAGGCAGCAGAAGACGGCGTCCACCGTTCCGTAAAGCTCAAGCTCCCGCATATCCTGACAGAGCCAGAGGACCTCCCCGCCGTGCGGCTTGCTCCGCGCCGCGTCGAGCATATCGGGGGAAAGATCCGCCCCGATCATATCGTGCCCGCGCTTTTTCATTTCAAGCGTCAGCGAGCCCGTTCCGCAGGCGAGATCGAGCCAAACGCGGTCGTGCGGTCTGCCGTAGCGGCTGACGGCGTTTTCCAAAAAATCCGCCCAGCCCTTCACGTCAACGTCTGCGTTCAGCGCGTCGTAATAGGGCGCGAGGGAGGTATATTTGTCGTTCATTTTCTCTTTCCGATCCGGTCGAGCACGATCGTGTAGCCGTCGTTGCCGTACTTGAGCGCACGGTTGACACGGCTGATCGTCGCGGTGGAAAGCCCGGTCTGCTCGGCGATCTCGGTATAAATATAGTTTTCGTTCAGCATCTTCGCGGCGGTCAGCCGCTTTGCCATCTCCTGAATTTCGGAGATCGTGCAGATATCCTCAAAGAAGTGGTAACACTCGTCAAGATTGTCAAGCGAAAGCACCGCGCGGAACAGCAGATCGGTTCTCTCGTCGCGTAATTTATCCGTCATCGTCAAAGCCCGTCCTTCCGTAAAACGCCGGTTTTTTCGTCCCCGGCTGTCACCGGATATTATACCTCTTTTTTATCGGAAAGTAAAGGCATTCCCGCCCGAATTCAAAAAAAATTCATAAAAAATTGCAGAATTATCGCGTAAAATGAAAGATTTTGTTCTTCCGTTTTTGCCAAACGCACAAGGAAACCGCAGGCGACCCCGTTTTTATCTGTCGGAACTGACGAAAATTCGGTCTTTGATAAAATACGGTTGATTCTTGGATTTTTTGTGATATAATGTTATGCGTACGCTGAAAAAACACCATTCCCGCAGGAGGAACCACCTTGTACGAAACAATCATAGCACTCATAGTCAGACAGTTCCAGATCGAAGAGGATTACGTTGACGAAAACACGAGCTTCGCGGACGATCTCGGCGCGGATTCCATGGATATGGTCGAGCTGATCGCCGCCGTGGAGGACAGCCTCGATCTTGAGATCCCGGATGAAGACGTCCCCGATATCTGCACCGTCCGCGACCTCTGCGAATACGTAGAGCGAGCTGATTTCTGATCCCGGCAAAAAATCAGGATCGCCGGTTTTTCCGGCTTCCCCGTCAAAGCGTGACAGGAACCCGAAAGGGGTTTCCTGCCGCGAAAGATGCGACACCGCGCGGTATTTCCGTCGCGGCGTTTTTCTTTTTTCCATACGACTCAAATGCGCTTTTCCGCTTGACTTTCCCGCCGGGTTATGATAGGATAAGGACAAAGAAACCGAAAACGAGGTGATCTCTTTGGTACAGTACCGCCCCTCCGATAACGTGATGTTCGACGCGTGGTTCGTCACACGCGGCGACGAGATCCACGCTTTTCACCTGCAGAACGGCTCGATCAGCCATCCCGAGGATCCGAACGGGTGGGCGATCGGCCACGCCGTGTCGAAAGACGGCGTAAGCTGGTCTCCCCTGCCCTCCCTCCTCCCGCCGCTCTTCGACGAAAGCTGCCCCGAGGATTTCCACAGCAAGTTCACCGGATGCGCCGTCAACCGCGGCGGCGATTGCTATCTGTTCTATACGATGCGCGATAAGCAGGCGACCAATCAGCGCCTCGCCCTCGCGATCTCGCACGACTGGGTACATTTTGAGCGGTACGAAGGCAATCCTGTCGTCGTCAACGACCCGGAAACGCTCATCGGCTTTGAAAACATCGGGAATTACGACTGGAATATCGTCGACTGCCGCGACCTCGTCGTCGTTGAGGCGGGAAAGGACGATTATTACGGCTACTACGCCGCCGCCGCGGACCTCGGCGGGCGCTGCCCGGTCGGCGTCATCGCGATGGTGAAAAGCAGCGATCTGCTTCATTGGAGCAAGCCGAAGATCGTCTACGCCGCCGATCACGCGGGCGTGCTTGAGGTTCCCGACGTCTTTTTCCTGAACGGAAAATGGGTCCTCACCTGCCTCTGCGGGATGAATTACAGCGGAAGAGCCTATTCGGACGACGAATACGCCGCCAACGGCACGTTTTACGCCCTTTCCGACAGCCCGGAGGGTCCCTTCGTGATGCCGGAAACGAACGGTCTGCTCCTCGCGGGACCGGTGCAGAGCGGCTTCACCTGCCGTTCCTACCTCTTCCCCGGCACAAATCGCCGCGTCCTCACCTATATCGACCGCCCCGCGAACGGAACCGCGATGTCCTATCCGAAGGAGCTCGTTCTCGAAGACGGCGTGCTGAAGGCGCGCTTCTTTGAGCCGCTTGCCGACCGTTTCGGGGAACCGCTTCCCCTCCCCGCCCCCGCAAAGGAGCAGAACAGCTTCGCGTGGAAGACCTACGGAGGCGAGGCAAAAGAGGAAAACGGTACCCTCACCCTCGTCACCGGGGAAAAGGATTACCACGCCGTCTCCTTCCCGGTCGCGGCACCGGGTGCCGTCATCGACGCGAAAATCGCCGTGAACGCCTTCGGAGGCGGGGTCTTCCTCCGCACCGACTGTCCGTATCTCCTCCTTCTGGAGCCCGAAAAAGGGCGCGTCGCGCTGTGGAGGCTATACTCCTTCGAGCCGATCGGCATCCGCTCCGTAAGCCTTGAGAAAGGGAAAGAATACGCGGTGAAGGTATTGCTTTCCGGGCACGTCATCGAGGTCTATCTCGACGGCGTCCTCACGCTCCAGTGCGGTCTGCCCACGCCCACGGTCGCCTCGCTCGGCATCGCCGCCGACCGCGGCACGGTCACGGCAAGGGATATCGTCATACGCACCGTATGAGAATGGAAACGGATATGGAACTGAACGAAGTCATCTCCAACCTCGAAAAGAAGGGCTATCTCGTCTCGTATTATGAAACCGCAGAGGAAGCCACAGAGGCGATCGACGGATCGGTGGACGGAACGACGGTCGGGATGGGCGGCTCGGTCACGATCGACGAGCTCGGTCTTGCCGAAAAGCTGAAAAAGCATAATACCGTCTACTGGCATCAGCATCTGCAGCCCGGCGACGACGCGAACGCGATCCGTGCGGCGGCAAACGGCGCCGAGGTCTATCTTTCCTCGGTCAACGCGATCGCGGGGACCGGAGAGATCGTCAATATCGACGGTACCTGCAACCGCGTCGCGGCGATGCTTTACGGTCATAAGCGCGTCATCTTCGTCGCGGGGATCAATAAGCTCGCGGAGAATGAGGAAAAGGCGATCGCACGCGCACGGAACGTCGCCGCGCCGAAGAACGCAAAACGCCTGCACCGGAATACGCCCTGCGCCGTGAACGCAGACCGCTGTTATAACTGTAAGAGTCCCGAACGCATCTGCCGCGCTCTCTCGGTCTTCTGGGAAAAGCCGTCGAACGGCATCAGGTACGAGATCGTGCTTGTCGGAGAAACGCTCGGTTACTGAGCCCAATAACATAATTGCCCGGAAAGATCCAAAAGGATCCTTCCGGGCTGTTTCATTCTTTTCGGCAGAAACGGTGCTGCCGCTCCTACAGTTTATGCACTTGGCCGGACAGAATCCGACCGCCTACAATTAACGGAGCGGCATCGTGTATATATTATCACGGAAACAGAGGATTGTCAACTATAATTCCGAAACGCGAAACGAAAGAGAACGAGGCGAAACGTCTTCGGGCAACGGCTGTGCTTACGCGCTCGGAGTACAATCCCTCAGTCAGCCTCCGGCTGACAGCTCCCGCAGATCCGAAGGATCTGAAACCAAGGGAGCCTTCACAACGCCCAAAGTTCAGCGGACGAGAAAGAAGAACGGCGGGGGACAGAGCCCCCGCCCTATGACAACGCCCAAAGTTCAGCGGACGGGAAAGAAGAAAAAAGATACAAAACATCCCCGTGACGAATCACGGAGATGCCTTTTTCAGTTACTTTTGAACCGACTTGATGAGGGCGCGGCGCTGCGGATAAAGCTGACGCAGCAGCGCGCAATGCGAAGACACCGAGGGAGGCGGTTCGGGATGGTAAATCACAAATGATAATCTCCCCCGGGAACAAAGAAGCTATATTCGGAGAACCCAAACATTACTTACCCCTTATGCCTCTTTGGTTCGCGGTTCCACGGCGAAGCCGGGAACCGATTCTCTCAGAGAAAGAACATCGCGTCCTTTACGCGTCGAGTTCTTTGGCGGCCATTGCCATTTTGCGCTGTGCCATAACGAGTTTGTAGTAGATGCCCTTCCGGTCGAGCAGCTCCTGATGGGTACCGAACTCGGCGAGACGTCCCTTGTCGAGGACGAGGAGGCGGTCGGCGTTGCGGAGGGTAGAAAGACGGTGGGCAATGGCGAGAGTGGTGCGGTTCTTGGCGAGCTTGTTGAGCGCGTCCTGAATCAGTTTTTCTGTTTCGGTATCGAGCGCAGCGGTCGCCTCGTCGAGGATCAGAATACGGGGATTGTGAATGACCGCACGGGCGATCGCGATACGCTGACGTTCACCGCCCGAAAGCGAGTAGCCTTTTTCGCCGACGAGGGTGTTGTAGCCCTCCGGCAGGCTCATAATGAAATCGTGCGCGTTCGCGGTCTTTGCCGCTTCAATGACCTCTTCGTCGGTGGCGTTCGGCTTCGCGTAGCAGATGTTTTCACGGATGGTGCCCGAGAAGAGGAGCGTTTCCTGAAGGACGACGCCGATCTGCGAGCGGAGCGCTTCCTGCGAGATATCCTTGATGTTCACGTCGTCGATGACGATCTCGCCCTCGTTCGGGTCGTAAAGACGCATAATGAGGTTGATCAGCGTCGTTTTCCCCGAGCCGGAATGCCCGACGATGCCGATCATTTCGCCTTGTTTGATATCCGCCGTGACATTTTTCAGCACGGGGAGGTAGGTCTCGTAGCCGAAGGTCACGTTCTTCACGTGGATATCGCCCTCGATGCGGATGTCGATCGGGAGACCGATATCACGGACTTCGGGCTCCTCTTCGAGGATCTCAAAGACCTTGGAGGCGGAGGTGAGGAAGTTGGAGATGTTGCGCGGGATAAAGGTGACCCAGAGAAGCGGTCCGTAGATGATGTTCGCGTAGGAATTGAACTGATGGAGCGCACCGACGGTCATTTCGCCTTGGAAGAGCTTATAGTTGCCGTAGAGCAGGATCAGATAGCTGCCGAAACGGATCGCAAAGCCGATCAGCGGGAAGATGGTGTCGAAGAGCTTCGCGTTCGACTCGTCCTGACAGGAGGCACGGACCGAGCTTTCCTTGAAGCGGGTAATCTCTCTTTCTTCCTGCCCGAAGCACTTGACGACGCGGATACCGTTCAGGATATCCTGTAAAAGACGTCCGGTACGGGTGTTGAGCACCCAGCTCTTGCGGTTGCGGGTCTCGACCGTTTTCCAGAGCTTGGAGACGAGGAAGATGGTCAGCGGGATCGGGACGAAGACGAAAAGCGACATGATCGGGCTCATGATGAGCATAACGATCAGCGCCACGATGAAGGCGACGACCTGATAGAACAGATCGGGGAGCTGACCGATGATGAAGCCCTGCATCGTTCCGGTGTCGTTGTTGACGCGCCCCATCAGGTCGCCGGTGGAACGGCGGGAGATCGAGGCGATCGAAAGCGACTGGATCTTTTCGTAAAGCAGGTTTTTCAGCACCAGCGTGAATTTTCCGCCGGCGATCGCCGCGCAGCGGTTCCGGAAAACGCCGAGCGCACGCTGGATAAGGTCGATGACGATGATCGAAAGAACGATCAGAAGGAAGCCGTTCTTGTCGGCGCCGTCGGTCGCGGTGATGTATTTATCGACCGCGATCGCCTGGATCTTCGGAACGATAAAGCCGCAGACGATCCCGAACAGCGAAACGAAGAAGGGGACCATCATCAGAAGTCTGAGGCCCTTCGTCATCGCGAAGAGCTTGCGGTAGACCTCTTTTTTGTCCATGCAGTAGGGACAGATGGAGGAATTCTTGATATAGGGTCGTCCGCACTTGGGGCAGAAGCGCTCCACCGTGCGGTCGGTGACCGGCGTCACGTCCTTGTCCTCGGTCAGGATCTCCATCGCCTTGACCATAACGGAATAGCGAGGGAGGTTTCTGCCCGAAACGAACTGACAGAGGAGAACGGTCGCCCCGTCGAATTTGCCGTAGAAGCCGCAGCTTCCGTACATGACCTCGGTCTTGAAGTCGCAGGCGTTTTCAAGTGAATAGGAGGCGAGAAGCTCCCCTTCCAGCAGCTTATAAATGTGCCGGCCCGTAAAGACCATATAGCCGTCAACGAAGCGGTCCTCGTAAATGTTGAAGGGCAGACAGTACATCGTCTTCTCTTCGGGAGGACGGACCGCGTCGAGCGCCTTTTGGTCGGCTTCCGGCAGATCAAACAGCAGTTTCATGCCAGATCACCTCACGTCAGAGATACACTTCGATCTTCCGGTAGCTGTAAGGATCGAGCTTTTTCGCGTCGGGAATGAGGAAGCTGTTTCCGTCGAGATCGTTGATGTAGACGCGCCCGTCGTCGAGGACGCGGATGTTGTTGAAGGGATTGTTCAGAATAAAGGTGACGTTCCCCGCCGTGGTCTGCGCGTCCCAGTAGGAAAAGCCGAACTTTTCCTTGACGCCGGTGATCTTCAGAATGATCGGGGTGAAATAGCGGCGGTCGAGCTCTTCGAGGAAGAGCTTGCCGGTCTCCTCGTCAAAATCGGACATCCGGCGGACCATACCGATCTCGTGACCGCGCTCGTTCTGCCGCCCGTCGCCCTCACGGACCGAAAGGAACTCGTCCGGGTTGGTGACCGGGAAGGCACGGAGGATCACGACGCGCTCGAATTCCTCGGTCGTGCCGTCCTCTTTTTTCAGCGAAAGGGAGATCAGACCGCCCGCGGAACGGGTAAAGACAGCGTTTTCGGGGGTCAGCGGGACCGATTCCCGCTCGTTCTGCAGGATCAGATCGCCGTCGTCAATCTCGTCAAGGATGTCTTTCTTTTCTTTTTCGGGTTTTGCCGCCGGTTTTACCTCGGCGTTTTTTTCCGTATCAGCCATGGAAAGCACCTGCCTTTCGTCAGCAGCCCTGAAGCACGCGCTTCATGGACTCTGCCTGCAATTTGTAAAGTCGGTAATAGATACCCTTCTTCGCGATCAGCTCGTCGTGGGTACCCTGCTCCGCGATCTCGCCGTTTTCGATCGCCATCAGATAGTTGCAGTCCTTCAGCGTGGAAAGACGGTGGGCGATCGTGATCGTGGTCTTGCCCTTGATCAGCTCGGCGAGCGCGTCCTGAATGAGCCTTTCGGTCTCGGTATCCATCGCGGCGGTCGCCTCGTCAAGGATCAGAATGCTCGGGTTGAGCAGGAGGGCACGCGCGATCGAAACGCGCTGTCTCTCACCGCCCGAAAGCGAACGGCTTCCGGTGCCGACCACCGTTTCGTAGCCGTCCGGGAGACGCATGATGAAATCGTGGGCGTTTGCCGCCTTCGCCGCCGTGATGACCTCTTCCATCGTGGCGTCGGGGCGCGCGTAACGGATGTTCTCCGCGACCGTGCCTTTGAAGAGGAAGATCTCCTGTGAGACGATGGCGATGTTCCTGCGGAGCGATTCGCCCTTGATCTTCTTCACGTCCACGCCGTCGATCTCGATCGAGCCGCTGATGACGTCGTAAAGACGGTTGATGAGGTTGGCGATCGTGCTCTTGCCGGCGCCGGTGTGTCCGACAAGACCCACGGCGTCACCGGGATGGATGTGGAAGCTGACGTCCTTCAGGATCGGACGGTTGGGGGCGTAATGGAAGTTGACGTTTTTGAACTCGATCTCGCCCTTCATCCGGTCCATCGTGACCGCGTCGGGCGCGTCGGTGATCTCGGGCACCGCGTCGATGATCTCGAACATACGCTGCGCCGAGTTGATCGTTTCGGTCATCAGGTTCGTGAAGTTCGTGAAGAAGTTCAGCGGTCCGAAGATCATACCGAGGTAGCCGAAGTAAGCGGAGAATTCACCGTAGGTCATGTGCTTGCTCATGACCTCAAGTCCGCCGAAGCCCCAAATCGCCTGCGAGGAGATACCGATCAGAAGCGAAATGACCGGGAAGATGACGAGCGAGACCATATTGGTCTGCAGGTTCGCCTCGTAGAGAGAGGTGGAATACTTGCGGAAGCGGTTGGATTCGTCGGTCTCCTTCGCAAACGCCTTGACGACGCGGATGCCGTTCAGGCTGTCGCCGAGGACGGCGTTGAGCGAGGAGGAACGCCGCCACTGCTTGGAGTACATTCTCCACAGCTTCGGCAGCATATATTTGAAGATCAGAACGATGATCGGGACCGGAATGAAGACGATGAGGGTCAGCTTCCAGTTCATGATCATCAGAAAAATCGTCAGACCGATGAAGTTCAGCCCGTTGATAATCAGGTTCGGCACGCCGTCGATGAAGAAGGAACGGATGCGGTCGGCGTCGTAGTTGACGCGGGTGATCAGACGGCCGGTCTGGTTGTTGTTGAAGAAGGAGAGGGACAGCTTCTGCATCGAGGAGAAGATATCCATCTTCATATTCAGCGTCACACGGGTGGACATCCTCGCGTTGGCGCGGTTCTGCACGATGTTGATGACGAGGGACAGGATCGCGATCACGAAGATCAGCCCGATCACGTAGAAGACCCACGCTTCGGAATGGAATTTACCGAGGGTCAGGACCCCGTTTTCATCGTAGGTCGGCTTCGTAATGACCTGGTCATACAGGAGCTGACCGTTGATGATCGGCGAGATCAGGGAGATCGCCGACGTGGCGACCATACAGAGCAGCACGGTCACAAGCTCCCACCTGAACTGCGAGAAGTACTTCAGCAGTCTGCCGAAGACCTTGTTCCCCTTGGAGCAGTCCTCGCAGATCTTGCGGTTCTGATCCTTGTAGACCTTGCCGCACTTGGGGCACTTGAGGTTGAACTGCTCGAAGATCGGATCGTCCTCCGTCACCTCTCTGCCGTCCTGCACCCTGCGGATGAGATCGAGAAAGGCGAAGATCTTTCTTTTTCTCGCGTTGGTGCAGTAGGCGACGATGACGGTCGGCGTTTCGAGCCGGTGCGCTTTTCTGCGCTTTTCGTTTTCGCCCTGTTCCAGATCGGGATCGTCCTTGTAGGGCTCCCCGTCCAGAGCGAGGACACGGTTGGAGGACACGAAGTTGTCCACGTACCAGCCGTAGGTACGGTTCAGGTCGAATTCGCGGTAGATACCGAAGTCTTCACTCCCGTATTTCCCGTTCGATTCGCTGACTCTCTTCGGTGAGGCGATGAGAAGGAGTTTTTTGTTTTCCCTGTCGATCGCCAGCCAGGTCTCCCCGTAGTTCCCGTCGACGTTCTGGTCGAGTCCGACGGCAGCCATCAGTTTGTCGGGGTCGGCACCGTAGCGTATGAATGCTTCCTTTGCCGCGTCTGTGAATTGATCAAGCGGTAAGATAGCGATCATCTCCTCTCTCCCGTTTCATGGGATCGAATGCGTGATTTTTCTTCGCTTTTGGGCTTGCTGTCCGTTCATTATAGGCAAAGATAAATGAAAAGTCAATAGGATCGGGAAAATTCAATTTGTTATATTTCAAAAGAAATTTCAACCGTTAATTTGCCCTCGCCGCGTGCGGAAAACAGCGTGCTGACGCCGCTCCGGTTGCGGAAAAAAGTACCGTCCCGGGTAATGATCCCGTCGGTGCGGAAGACGCATTTTGCGCCCTCGTAAGTGACCGAGACGGCGTTTTCCCCTTCTTTGCGGATCGCCGTTTCCTTTTCCCCGTCAAAGGTGAAAAGCGGCAGGGCGCGGCAGAGGGGACCCTCTCCGGTCAGGGTCAGAACGGCGCCGTTTCCGGTCAGACGGCAGGTTTCCCGGTACGTCCTTCCTCCCTGCGTCACGGCAAAGACCGCCTCCGGGACCGAATCGTCTGCCGAAACGAGCTTCCATTCCGCCTCTTCGGCGCACATGGGACTCCCGTCGGGCAGGACGGGACAGAGGGAAAGGGGATGGGGGTTGTCCTCCCCGATCTTATAGTTCGGTCGGACGGGAAACGGCACGGTGAGGCAGAGCTGTGACGGAAAGCCCTTGACGTGCAGTCTGCCCGGCCCGCTCGCGTCGTAACGGAGGTCGGCGCGCAGATCGTATTCGGCAAAGACCGTTTTGTTCTTCAGAAAGGCCTTATGGAAAGCGTCCGAAACGGTTTGGACGGTCGGCTTTTCCTCCCCGGCGTCCGGCTCGATCGCGTCGTCGGCAAAGAGGATCGCCGGATAGAGGAAGGAGGCGGCGGTGGTCATATATTTGTCGAAGTAGCCGTAGCCCTCGCAGCCGTAGCCGCTGTCCCTCGGATAGCGGTTCTTGATATGCCGGATCGGTTCGGCAAGCAGAAGCGAAAGGCTCTCCGCCGCCCGCTCCGCCCCCGCCTTGAAGCGTGAGGCAAGCGCTTCGTCCCCGAGGCGGTGATATCGCGTTGCCTCGTATTCGAGCACCGACGCGAGCGCCGCCTCGTTGAAGAGGAACTGCGAACTGCGCCCGCCGAAGGGGATCTCCCCGGTCACCGACTGCATCCCGAGGGTCATCAGCCCCGCGTTTTTCGTAAGATCGTCCAGCCTGTCCGCGTATTTTCCGCGATAGCCGAAGAAGAGGCAGGTCGAAAGCTGAAGCCGCGCCACGAGGTCGTAGAGCATCGGCTCGTGCGGGTCGCGGTACATACCGTTTCCGTCGAACGCGGGCATCTGTGAGGCGATCTCTCTTTCGATGAAATCCGGCTCGTTCCCGAGCCCCGCGAAGGCGCGCGCCTGCTCGCTCGCCGCGGCGAACGCCGCCCAGTTGCCGACGGGGACCGGCGGCACCGGCGCGATGCAGCTGTAGGTTTTCATCGGATCGATCGAGGAAAGCGAGGCGCGCCATCCGTCCGTCAGCTCCTTCGGGAACCTTCCCGAGGCTTCGGCGGCGAGCAGCGCGAAGGTCAGCTCCTTGACCGAAAAATCGTTGCCGGTGTTCGGCGTCTTGTTGACCGGCGCCTGCGCGCAGGCATAGGACATCATATCGGGAAACAGATCGTCCGCCGCGGTCGTCCTGCCGTTCGCGATCAGGATGCCGAGGTCGGCGCAGAGGCGGGGAAAGCCGTGCTCGGTGATCCCCTCCCGCTTCACGCGGGCAAAATAGCCCTCAATATGCTCGCGGGAATACGCCCCGACGATCTTTTCCATCAGGTCGAAATAACGCACTTTTTTCATTTTCCGGATCCTTTCTCGGGCAGCGCCGTTTTCAGAAACGCGAAAAAGTCGTCGGTATCGCACCCGTGAAAGGAATCCTGCCGC
The DNA here is from genome assembly GCA_024404495.1 of Lachnospiraceae bacterium. Classification (GTDB taxonomy): domain Bacteria; phylum Bacillota; class Clostridia; order Oscillospirales; family CAG-272; genus CAKRZE01. The sequence goes on along the minus strand of JAKSPT010000052.1, from coordinate 659 downwards.
ATCACGATATGCGTCCCGTTTTTCATCGAAAGCAGAAGCAGGCGCTTCGTTTTCCTGACCGCGCCGATCGCGGTGTACGGATACCGCACGACCGAACGGTTCGCGCCGACCACCTCGACCTCCTTCCGGTAGAAGGAGAAGCGATGGTGCGGGGCACGGGTCCCCTGCGCGCGCCGCATCCGCCGGAGCACCGCCGCGCCGCGCAGATACGGATACAAAACGAAAAGAAACAGAAGAACGGCGCCCACCGTGATCAGCGCCGCGGCACGAAAGCCGGGGCGCCCGGGGGAACCTACGCCGTCCGAGTAGATGACGCGGTCCGCCGCCGCCCAGATCAGGGCAGCCGCGGCGATCAGTCCGCAAAGGGCGGTGACCGCTCCCGGCATCGAGGCGCGTACCGCCTCGGCAAGCAGGGAAAGCGTCATCGTCGTGTCATTCTCGAACAGCTTTTCTTCTGTTTCCGTGATGATCATGATTCTGTTGCTCCTTTCGGAACACAGGGTTCGGACGTCCGTCCGGAAAAAAGGGGGATTACGCTTCGGGGGCAGGCTCCGGCTCCTCGGGTTCTTCCGGCTCCTCGGGTTCTTCCGGCTCCTCGGGGTCGGTCTCCGGCGGCTCCGGTTCGGTTTCCGGCGGCTCGGGCGCGGTCCCCGCCGGCT
>JAKSPT010000051.1 GCA_024404495.1 Lachnospiraceae bacterium | reverse complement strand
GCCCTACGAGGCTTCCGGAACCTTCTGCGCGGCAGGCTATGCTTCGGCATCAAGGTTTATTGCCCTCTTTCTCATCCGCTGACCGTAGGGAAGAGAACAAGCAAAAAACACCAGTATTTATGAAGAACCTGTTTTTTTCAGCCCGACAATTCGGGACCTGTCAATCGTACAGAATTTCATCGTGAATCTTTTTCCAGACCAGACACTCGCAGGCATAACAAAAGTATGCCGGAGAAGCGTGTTCTAAAGGACCGGTTATTCTGACGTCCCGTTCGCTGAATGGGTTTTTGAGAATGAATACTATTTTTTCGTCGGGTGAAAAGAGCACTCCTCTTGCTCCCTGAATGAATCCATCCTCCATATCTTTTCCACAATAAGGACATTTCACGTCTCGTTCCCTCCCTCGATCTGTCCGTCGTCCTCCTTCTGCTTCTCCTCGCGGCTTTTCCACACGAACCCTCCGACAAGGTACAGAAGCGAGCAGACAAGGTAGATCGCGGCGATCAGCGGCTCGTCGATCCGGACCGCCCAGAGCAGCGCCAACAAGCCCCAGAAGACGCTCATTCCGAAGTACCAGTAAGAGGACATTCCGTAATTTCTTCTTTTCATAGAAAGGCTCCTTTCACGGTTTTTCCGCCGTTTCGTTTTATTCCGCTTCCTCCGCTTTCAGCCCGGTCAGCTCTTCAAAGGTCGGGTTCTCGTAGGAGGGGTACCAGATGCCCCACGCTTCGCCGTCCCGCTCCAGCTCCAGAATATGATACTGTCTGCAAACGGTATTCCCGTTCCCGTCCTCCGTCAGCTTGTAGGGCTTGTATTCCGGGCTGTTCATCGGGTCGTCCTTGTTCCAGTCGCCGACGGCAGTCCTTTTCTTCACCGTCCGGATGGCTTTCAGCGAGGACAGCGGGAAGGCGTACTTGCCGTCCATATTGGAGAGATACAGGTTTTCCCCATCCCTATACGCCGAGAAGATCGCGGAGACGAAGATACTTGTCTGCGACCATTTTTCGACCGGCTTCGGTTCCCCGTCCTTCATTTTGTAAAAGAAGCCGAGGATATCGGTCTCCTTTGCCTCAGCCGGTACGCCGAGCTCTGCCTCCACTGCCTTCACCGCCTTGTCAAGGTGGGAAAGATCGTTTTCGTACTCCTCGGATTCCAGCACCTTCTTTTCTTTTCTTCCCTGCATCACGAGCAGGATCACGAAGGTCGCGGCGCAGATCCCGCACACCCAGAATGTCCACGCTGCGTTCCGGTACGCTTCGGCAAAGGTCATATCCTCCAGCGCTCCCGCAATACCGCGAATGAAAATCACGGCACCGAGCCCGGAGATCCCGAACAGAATGCGGAGGATGAGGGACGGTCCGGCTTTTTTGGTGCTTTCCACAGCGGTTTCCGCGGTTTTTTCAAATGCTTCCGTCAGCGATCCGGAGGGCTTCTGAACCAGAAATTCGTCTCCGTTCGACTGCTCGTTCTTCTTGTCTTCCGTCAGATCAATCCCGATAAAAGGTTTCATTTTTTCCTCTCCATAAAACGTTTTCAGTTTTTCTTTCTGTCTCTTCTCTTCAGCAGCTTCTCCGGTTCCTTCACGTAGGAGCGCAGAACGCTTCCGCAGCCCCGGCAGACCGAATGGTACAGATTTGCTCCTCCCCACATATTGGTTACGGCAGTGATTGATCCGTAGCTGCCCTGATAAGCCTCGATGATCTCGCTTCCCCCGCAATAGGGGCATTCTTTCACGTATTGATCGTAAGTCATTTTGTTTCCTCCAAAAGGGCTTCAGTCCTGATAGTCAAAAAATTTCCGGTTGTAAGCGACGGCGATCTCACCGGTGTCGTTCCGGCGGACGATATAGAAGGTGTCGCCGTGCAGGGAGGTATTCTCCACGCCTTGGCGGCCCATGTGCCAGTTTTTGCTCCACGTGTAGTTGTCGTAGGGGATCTCCCACTCTCCGCTGCCCTCAAAGTACATGACCAGCGCGGTACGGTAAGACCCGTATTTTCCGCCGGCTTCCACCACCTTTTCCTCCACCGCGTTGACGGTATCGGTAAAGACCGTGAGATCACCCGGGGTCAGCCGACCCGCTTTTTTCTTTCTGATGACACCGATCCCGATTTCAGCAGCAACGAACGGAAGGAGCAGGAGAAACCAGACCGGTTTCCGCGTCAGGGCAACCGCGATCAGGGAAAGGATGCTGCCTGCGGCAAGGCAGAGCCCGGCGGAATAATAGTGTCTCCTCGGGGTGTAGGTTTTCGCGGCGTGAAGGATATCCTTTAAGATCAGTTCCTTCGTCAGTCTGTCCTTTTCGACCTTTTCAAAAGCCATGTCAGGGTCTCCTTTTCTTTTTTGAAAGGAGGCATCCGCTGTCCGCGGCTGCCTCCCTTCTGAAATATTCCCGGGTTTTTTATGACCCTGCGGCGCGTGATAAAAAGCCGCTTTTATGATTGATGATACTTTTTTACTCTACCGGGGCACCGGTTTTCAGCCCCTGCGGCAAGCGCCGCGTTTTATGTGCCCCGGACAGGATTTTCGGGGGATACTGCGGATCAGTTGTCCGCGCGGTTTTTAATCTGCCTTTGCCTCGTTGGATACGACCTTGCCGCCCGCGATGCCCGCGATGAGGCTGTTCAGGTCGATCCCGGTGGATTCCTTCATACCTTCCATGATCTGGTTGGCGGAGTTCATGACGTCCTTGACCACCTTGGTCGCGTTGCCGTCGCCGTACATGACGATCTTGTCGGTCTGTGCGAGAGGAGCCGCAGCGTTCTTGACGACCTCGGGGAGTGCGGAGAGGTACATTTCGAGGACGGACGCTTCGCCCATCTTCTTCTGCGCTTCCGCCTTCTTTTCGATGGCTTCCGCTTCCGCGATACCCTTGGCGCGGACACCTTCCGCGACCTGTTCCATTGCGTAGCGCTCTGCTTCCGCCTGCGCCTTCTTTGCTTCCGCTTCCTTGATCGCCTCGAAGGCTCTCGCTTCCGCGTCCTTCTGGCGGCGGATCAGGTCTGCTTCCGCCTCTTTTTCAGCCTTGTACTTCATGGCGTCTGCCTGCTTGCGGACCTCTGCGTCCAGCTTTCTCTCCTGGAGCGCGATCTCCTTCTCGGCAAGCTCCGCTTCCTTTTCGCGGCGTGCGATGTCCGCGTTTGCCTTGGTGATCTCGATGGTCTTACGCTGTGCCTCTTCCTCGATGGAGTAGGCGGCGTCTGCCTGTGCGCGCTTGTTGTCCGCCATGACCTTCATTTCGGACTGCTGCGCGACGAGGGCTGCGTCCTGCTCGGCGATCTTCTTTTCCGCCTCGACACGGACCGCGTTTGCTTCCTGCTGTGCGTTTGCGGTAGCGATCGCGATGTCTCTCTGCGCGTTTGCCTTCGCGATCTGCGCGTCCTTGCGGATACGCTCGATGTTGTCGATACCCATGTTCTCAATGGTTCCGGCAGCATCCTTGAAGTTCTGGATGTTGAAGTTCACGACCTCGATGCCGAGCTTTTCCATATCCGGGACGACGTTTTCGGTGATCTTCTTCGCAACGCCCTGTCTGTCCTGCACCATATCCTTCAGACCGACAGAACCGACGATCTCACGCATATTACCTTCGAGGACCTGCGTAACGAGGGCGGTAAGCTCGCCCTGCCGCATTCCGAGGAGGGATTCGGCGGCTCTCTGGAGCAGCTCGGGGTTGGAGCTGACCTTGACGTTCGCGACGCCGTCGACCGTGATATTGATGAATTCGTTGGTCGGGACCGCTTCGCTCGTCTTGACGTCAACCTGCATCACGCGGAGGGAAAGCTTATCCACTCTTTCAAAGAAGGGGACGCGCCAGCCCGCACGGCCGATGAGGATCCGTTTTTTTCCGAGACCCGAGATGATGTACGCGGTATCCGGAGGTGCCTTCAGATACCCGCTTGCGAACAGGATGATGATGATCAACGCTGCCGCGCCAATGATGAAAATGATGTCCGTTAAGTCCATAGTGTGTTCCTCCCTTTATTTAATCCGGCTTTGCCGGCATTTTACAGGTATTGATTTTTTCAGCTGCCCTGCGGGAAAGCTCCGCCGAACGGTAGGCGTAATACATAATGATCAGCACCTCGCGGACCTTTTCCGCGCCGCCCGGGATCGGTTCCTTGTAGTTTGCGGTCGCACGGAGGGCTGCTGACTTCACCTCCGCCTCGTCGTCGGTGCGCAGCGCCTGCAGCATCGAGACGAAATAAAGGTAGAGCGCGTCGTCTCCGACGATATCGTCCCCCTCGTCCGAGAGGTCGCCGTTGATGTAGGAAAGCATCCACGTGATCTCGGGGATCGGGATACTGTCCTTCAGCATATTGATGATCGCGAGGCGGCAGAACTGTCTCTTGGTGTAGCGCTTCGCCACGGGTGCGGATACGAAGCCCCGCTTCACCCAGTTCTGCACCGAATACCCTTCCGCCCCGATATAGGCGGTCACCTGCGAGAGCACCAGACCGCCTCCGGCAAACAGGGTATCCAGCAGGGACCCTGTGTAGACCGGGTCCGGTCTTTCCACGGGGATCAGAGTTCCCGGCAATTTCTGCATCGGTTCACATCTCCTTCTGCTTGGTTTTGATAATTATATCACACGGTCACGTGATTGTCAAGAGGGTTCGCAAGATTTTTCTAATATTTTTTCGGAACTGTTTTTCGCACTTTCCGCACAATTATTCCGGTAAAATCCGCGCGGGGGCTTGTCAAATTTGCATATCTTTGATATAATGGAAGCAACCCGGATAAAAACCTCTTATCGGAGGAAAAAAGAAGGAGAACCGTTATGACGCTTTACGATAAGGTTGCCATGCTCCGCGGCAAACCCGGAGCGTGGGGCACCCGGATCGGCTGCGAGCTGCAGTACGCCGCAAGCCTTTCCACCGCAAAGGATCACAAGTACGACGCGCTCGTCGAGGCAGCCGCAGACGCGCTGATCGCCGCCTCGAACGCGGACGGCGGGGTCGTTACCCGTTCCGCCGCGCTTGCCTGCGAGGAAATGCTTCTGCCTCTTTCCGCAGACGCAAAGTCCTACCGTGTCCACTGCGCCGCACACGCGCACATTGATATGAACTGGCGCTGGGGCTACCACGAGACCGCATCGCTCACCGTGGATACCTTCCGCACCATGCTCGACCTGATGGAAGAATACCCGGACTTCTGCTTCGGTCAGTCCCAGGCATCCACCTATCAGATCATTGAAGAATTCGCGCCCGAAATGATCGCAGAGATCAAGAAGCGCGTCCACGAGGGCAGATGGGACGTCACCGCCTCCACCTGGGTCGAGAACGACCAGAATATGCCGAACGGCGAGTCGATGGCGCGTCACATCCTCTACACCAAGCGTTACCTCTCGAAGCTCCTTGACATCCCCGCCGACCAGATGCAGCTCAACTTCCAGCCCGATACCTTCGGTCACAATATCTCGGTCCCCGAGATCTGCTCCAAGGGCGGCGTGAAGTATTACTACCATATGCGCGGCAACAAGGATCACGACTATACCTACCGCTGGAGAGCGAGAAGCGGCGCCGAGCTGCTCGTGTGGTACGATCCCTTCGGCTACAACGGAACGATCGACCCCGGTATGATGTGGGATATCCCCCAGCTCTGCAAGCGCTACGGCATCAACTGCTTCCTCCGGATGTACGGTGTCGGCGACCACGGCGGCGGACCGACCAGACGCGACCTCAACCGCATCATCGAGATGAACTCCTGGCCGATCATGCCGACCATCCTCTTCTCCACCTTCCCGCGCTTCTTTGCCGAGCTGGAAGCCTTCCGTGAAAACATCCCGGTCCGCGAGGGCGAGATCAACTACATCTTCACCGGATGCTATACCTCCCAGTCCCGCATCAAGATGGCGAACCGTATCGCGGAGGACCGCTCCTACGAGTCCGAATGGCTCGGCACGGCGGCGCACTTCCTCGGAAACGGTCCCCGCTACAACGAGAGCTTCACGAAGTCGTGGAAGAACATCCTCTTCAATCATTTCCACGATATCCTTCCCGGCTCCGGTCTGATCGACACCCGTGAGTACGCGCTCGGTCAGTTCCAGCGCTCGATGGCGGCGGTCGACGTCAACGCGAACAACGCGATGCGCAATCTCGCTTCCGCGATCGACACCTCCTCGATCGTCGTCATCCCCGAGGGCGACTCCACCTCGCAGGGCGCGGGCGTCGGCTTCATGCTTGACGAGATCAACCATTACGGCTTCCCGAAGACCGAGCGCGGTCTCGGCAAGACCCGTATCTTCCACTTCTTCAACCCCACCCAGTACGATTTCGACGGTGTCAGCGAGCTGACCGTATGGGACTGGAACTACGACGCGGGCAGAGCCGAATTCACCGGCACCGACGGCGTTCCGGTCGGCTTCAAGGTCACCGTGAGCGGCAGTCATTACTGGGGTCACAGGTTCACGACCTTTGCCGTCCGCGTAAAAGTCCCCGCCTTCGGCTACGCCACCTATACCCTGAACGAGGCACCGATCGGCAGCAACCTGCGCGGTCCGACAGGCGGTCACATCGACCCCTATTCGGACGACGATCTCGTGATGGAGAACGACAAGATCAAGGCGGTCTTCGACCACGCGACGATGCAGCTCGTTTCCCTCATCGACAAGGCTTCCGGCGAGGATATGATCGCGCTTCCCTCCGCCACCTTCCGCTTCATTTCCGAGAACACCGTTCACGGCATGACCTCGTGGCGCGTCGGCGACTATATGACGGTCGAGAACCTCAACGAGACCCAGAAGGTCCGCGTCTACGACGTCAACCTCGGCGGCATCCGCAAGTGGATCCGTTACGACCTCTCCTTCGGCACGCGCTCCAAGCTGAACGTAACGGTCACTCTGGACGACGCAAGCTCAATGCTCTCCTTTGAAATGAACTGCGACTTCCAGGAAGCCGGCAATTCGACCTGCACGCCGCAGCTCAACTTCACCGTTCCGGTCGCCTACGCGGTCGCGAACTACCGCTACGACGTTCCCTTCGGAACGATCGACCGTCCCGAGATCCTCCACGACGTTCCCGCCAACTCCTTCGGTGCCGCGATCAACGCGGACGGCGAGGACAAACCCTCCGTCATGGTCGTCACCGATACCAAGTACGGCTTCCGCGGCTGCTTCAACAGCGTGTCGGTTTCTCTGATCCGCGGTTCGAGCGATCCCGATCCGTACCCCGAGTACGGCAATCACTTCACCCGCATCGGCGTCGGCGTCGTGAACGGCACCGCAAACAAGGAGCTCTTCCGTCAGGCTTCGAGATTCGTCCACCCGCTCGCCGCCTGCTCCGCGAGAAAGGGCGAAGGCAAGCTCCCGATGGACGGCAGGCTCTTCGAGCTGACCGGCGACGTCCGCGTCAGCGCCGTCAAGACCGCAGAGGACTTTGACGGTATGACGATCCGTCTCTTCGACGAGGCGGGCACCGGCTCCGACTTCACCCTCACCTTCACGCAGGAGGTCAGCGAGGCGTTTGACGCCGACCTGAACGAAAAGATCCTCGGCAATCTGGACGTCTGTGAAAAGACGGTTTCCGGCAAGGTCGAGCCCTTCGGCGTAAAGACCGTTCTCGTGAAATTCTGATTTTCAAACAAACAGGACCGTTTCGCTTCGGCGAAACGGTCCTGTCATTTTGGTTTACCGTTTTCTGCGGGTCAGCACGGCGCCGACGACCGCGCCGAGGAGGACGAAGGGCGCGAGCCGCACGAAGACGAATTCAAACGCGTGCAGAACCGTCCCTGCCACCGCTGTCTCGGGATCGCCGTAGTCCCAGTCCAGATAAGGACTGCCCGAAACGATCACGGTCACGGCGAGGATCACGGTCACAAAGAGCAGGAGCAGAAAGAACAGATGCAGCCTTTTCCGCCTTGCGTCCTTCATCAGCGCGAGCTGAAGATTGATCTCCTCCAGCTTTTCGGAAAGCTCCTTCACCCCGTCAGCCTTCGGCTCGGTCACCGTTTCCCCGAGCAGAACGCTGACCGGCGTTTCGAGTACCCCGGAGATCGCGATCAGCATATCGGCGTCGGGAACCGACAGGCCCTGCTCCCATTTGGAGACCGTCTGCCTTACGACGTTCAGCCGGATGGCAAGCTCCTCCTGCGAAAGATTCTTTGCTTTTCTGAAAATTTTCAGGTTTTCGTTCAGCATGGAAAAATACCTCTTTTCTTTTTCGCTGCCTTTATGATACACCTTTTTCCCCGTTTCCGCAAGCAACGGAAAGTAACATCCGGGGAAAATCCGCGCAGATCCCGCCGTTTTTGCGCGGAATCTGCGCCGCGCGGGGTGAAGAGGCGGGAACCTCTTGCATTTTTCCGACCGTTCTGCTATAATAACAAAAAAACGAAACGGGTGACCGATATGAATTTTCCTTTTTCCCTTCCCTTCTTTCTTGACGGCGCCACCGGCACCGAGCTTCTGAAAAGAGGCATGAAGGAGGGCGACTGCACCGAGCGCTTCATCCTCGAAAACAAAGAGGTCTTTCAGCAATTGCAGAAGGAATATATTGCCGCGGGCGCGTCCGCGCTGCTCGCCCCCACCTTCGGCGCGAACCTGCCGACGCTGCTTCGTCACGGCTTCGCCGAGGAAGAGGCGGACGATACCGTCAAAGCCCTCGTCGCGGTCACGAAGGAGATCGCGGGCGACACGGTAAAGGTCGGCGGCGACCTCTCCCCGACCGGACTCCTCATCAAGCCCTTCGGGAACACCGAGCCCGAAGAGGTGATCGCCATTTATCAAAAGGAAGCCAAAGCGCTCCTTGAGGCGGGCGTGGACTTTTTCTTCGTCGAGACGATGATCTCCGCCGCCGAAGCGAAGCTCGCCGTCACCGCGATCCGCGAACTTTCAAAGGAGATCCCGGTCTTCGTTTCGCTGACCGTCGAAAAATCGGGCAGAACGATGAGCGGGGATCTTCCCGCCGCCGCCCTGCTCTCCCTCTCTGCACTCAATATCGCCGCCTTCGGATGCAACTGCTCGGTCGGACCCGACGTCGTTCTGAACGCGCTGACCCCCGCCGCGCCCTGCGCAAAGGCGCTGGGGATCCCGATGAGCGCCAAGCCGAACGCCGGAATGCCCGAAAACGGCGTCTACCCGGTCACGCCCGAGGCACTCGCCTCCTTCCGTCCCGCCTTCGAGGCGATCGGCGCAGAGCTCCTCGGCGGATGCTGCGGCACGACCCCCGACCATATCCGCGCGATTTCGTCCTTTGAGGGCGTTCCCGCCGGGTCCGCTCCCCTTCCGGAGCTCCCGCCGCTTTCTTCCCTCGTTTCCACCTCCCGCCGGATTGCCGAAATCACGGGCGACACCCCCGTGATCCCGATCGGCGCCGATTCCGAGGACGATATCCTCGATCTCGCCGACGAATACGATCCCGACGAGGCGCTGATCCTCGAACTGTCCGAGGGCGCCGCCGAGGTGCTGATCGCGCAGGACGCCTTCCTCCCGAATCCCTACCGTCTGACCGGAGACGAAAACGAGATCGCCGCCGTCGAGCGCGCCCTCTGCCGTAAGGTCAGATGAACCGGCAAAGCAGGAGAAACCGCTATGATTTTACGAAAAGATGAAAATTTCGTTCCCGCGCCCTTCACGCCGGTTCCGTACCCGGACCCCGTGCTGCCCGGCGACGCGCCCGACCCGTTCGTCACCTACGACGCGGAGCACGGATACTATTACACGCTGTACACCGAGTGCTCCCGCATCAGCATCCTCCGCGCAAAAACGCTTTCCGGGCTTGCCTCGGGCGAGCGGCTCGTGATCTTCCGCGCGATTCCCGAAGAAAACGGCATTTACGGCGACCTATGGGCACCCGAAATGCACCGGATCGGCGACCGTTGGTACGTCTATTCGAGCGGACGCACGATCCCGCGTCCGGAGGGCGTCGTATGGGTCGGCGGTTACCGTCTGATCACCTTCGCCTCCCGCAGCTCCGATCCCTTCGACGGGTTCGACTATTGCGGCATCGCCGATAAGGAGCATCAGGCGATCGACCCCACGGTCACCCGTGCGCCCGACGGCAGACTGCTTCTCTGTCACGTCATCCACGGTCTCGGCGACGGTCTGTTCCTGCGGGAGCTGACCGCGCCCACCGTCCTTTCGGATGAGATCGTCCACCTCTGCTCACCCGATTCGGTCGGGGAAGGCAGGGTCAACGAGGGCGCCTTCTTCGTCAAGTCCCCGAACGGCAGGATCTTCATCGTTTACAGCGCCTTCGGCTGCTTCGACGACCGCTACCGCCTCAGCGTGATGGAATACACGGGCGGCGCGTTCGATTCCTCGGAATCGTGGGTGAAAGACGACGAGCCCCTGCTCACGAGCTTCGACGGGCTGTACGGTCCCGGGCACGCGAGCTTCTTCACGGCGGAGGACGGCAGACTGTACGTTGCCTTCCACGCGATGCACCCCGAGGCGCACGGCACGGGGAACCCCGTTCCGCGCTATCTCCATATCCGTCCGGTCGTCTTTGACGGCGCCGGATATCCTCATATCATCCGATAAACGGAACCGGGCATCCGGCGGTATCTGCCGGATGCTTTTTTCGTGGGAATCGCCGCTTTTTTTCCGTAAAGAATTGCTTTTTCCCCGTTCATCTGCTATAATACCGTAAACACCGATGAGAAAGGAACGGAATAATGGAACCGAAAACCGCCGTATACGTCCGTCATCTGAGCGCACCTCACCAGACCGAAAGCCTGACGAAATTCCAGCCGCTGAACGCGGAACTGAAAGCAGAGCTGAAGACCGCGATCTATGAGCTTTTTGACCGCGCGGGCGGCGCCTCGATGCTGAAGGAAAGCAAAGAGGTCTTCATCAAGCCGAACGGCATCGACGGTCAGCCCTACTGCTATACCCGTCCCGAAGCCGTCGAAGCCGCCATCGAATACTGGAACGAGCACGGCGCGAAAAAGGTTTATCTGTTTGAAAACTCCACGCAGAGCAACGCCACCCGCCTCGTTTACGCCGTCGTCGGCTACGACAAGATCTGCCGCCGCACGGGCGCGGTCCCGGTCTACCTCGACGAGGATAAGACCGTGACATACGAATTCAAAGGCAAGCCCTCCGCAAAGGACGATCCCGACGGCTACGTCTCGACTACCTTTGAAATGCCGCGGTTCGTCGTGAAGAACCTCATCGAAAACCGCGACAAGAACCTCTATATTTCCCTGCCGAAGCTGAAGACCCACTCGATGGCGGGCGTGACGCTCGGCGTCAAGAATCAGTGGGCGTTCCCCTGCCAGTCGGCACGCGGCTTCGACCACAACTACAACCTCGCGAACAAACTTGCCGACGTCCTCAGCTACGTCCGCCCCGATTTCACGATCCTCGAGGGTGTGGAGGGCACGATCTACGGGCATTACCCGGTCACCGCGCTCGCAGACAAGGCGGTGCTTCCCCTCCGGGTGCTCGTTGCCGGAAAGAACGTCGTCGCGACCGATATGGTCGGCGCGCGCGTTTACGGTCTGACCCTCGACGACGTCCCCCACCTGAAGATCGCCGTCGAACGCGGCTATTCCGAGGGCGTGACCTCGCTCGACGATATCAACGTCGAGGGCGATATTTCGATGTACACCGAAAAGTACCCGACCGATCTTTACGACGCCTATCCGCCCGACGTGAAGGTCATCAAGGGGAAGAAACGCTGCTGCAAGCAGGGCTGTCAGAACAATCCGCTCACCCTGCTCCAGATCCTCTATAACGACCACGGCGGCAAGGGCGGCTGGACGATGGTCATGGGCATGGGTCACGATCCCGCCGAGATCGACGCGATCGAGGGAAAAGTGCTCATCGTCGGCGACTGCGCGATAAACGAGGTCGGCGACCGCCTGATCGCCCGCCTCGGCAGAAAGAACGTCTACCTGAGCCATAAGTGCAACAGCCTCGCCGATTCCGCGGCGGCAATGTTCCATCTGATGAAGGTCGATCCGATGGTCTTCGTGCCGATCCCGCTGCCCAAAGCGTTATGGTGCCTCACCCTCTCCAAGCTCCACGGCTCGGGGGCGCTCGTTCCCTCCCCCTTCTCCAACAAATTCAAAACCGTCTGATTCCTTTCCGCGGCTGCTGCATATTCGTGCGGCAGCCCCTTTTTTCACAGGACCGGAAAGCGCTCCCGGCGCCGTCAAAAAGATTTGACAAACCCACGGGATTCGTGTATAATGAATATGATTTTTCTTTCCGTATCGGCGTTTCTCCGGAGCGAGGGACGCGGAGAGCGGAAATTGCCGAATAAAAAGGAGAACGCTATGAAGGCAATCAAAAGGATCCTTCCTCTCTGCTTTCTGCTGACGGCGCTGACGCTGCTGCTCTGCGCCTGCGACGGCGCGGGAAGCGGGAAACCCGCCGACAGCAAGGGCGAGACCGACAGCGGTAATCAGGTGGATATCATCAAGAACCAAACGTCCGCCTTCCGTCTCGTCCGGGCGGACACGAACGATTATGACGACGGCGCCGGCAACGCGATGCGGCGGCTCAGAAAATCGTTTCTGTCGGCGACCGGTTACGATATGGAGATGACGACCGACTTCACGAAGGACGAGGAGCAGAAAGCAGAGGCGGAAGCCGCGTACGAGATCCTCGTCGGACCGGTAAAGCGCGAGGTGATGTCCGCGCTTCCCGACGACCTCGGCGACGACGAATACCTGATCATGATGCAGGGCAAAAAGATCATTCTCTACGCCTCCGCGGATTACGGTTACGAGTACCTCGCCGATTATTTTCTGAAAACCTATCTCGGCTACGACCCGGAGACCGACACCTACGGAAAGACCGATCTTTCCCTTCCCGAAAACCTGAATTACCGCGGGAAATTCCCGGTCCCGACGACGATCTACGTGTTAAGCGAGATCTCCTCCCTCGGAAAAGGCGACAACGGGAAGAATCTGAACGATATCATCCGTCTGATCGTCAGCCTGCAGGGACGGATCAATCAGGACTACGAGAAGAACCATTTTCTGCTTTATTTCAGCCTGCCCGACAGCAAGGATGAATTCTGGCTGGATTATATCCGCGGGGAAGGAAAGACCTTTGCCGATACGGTCGTCGAGCGGATTAACGACTGGGGCACCTTCTGGAAGCTCTTCGGTTCCTACGTCAAAGAAGCGGGCACCGTCGTCTGGGACGATGACGTTCCCGCCACCTCGAACGTCGCGGCGACCATCTGCGGCGTGGACGGCTATCTCCCCGTAATGTGGAGCAGCGATCCCGACAGCCTGTACGTTTTCCTGAAAAACGAGGGCGTTCCGATCAAAATGGACCTTGTGGGAATGTTCACCGGCTACGGCACCATTCCGGACACCGATCTTCCCACCACGGGAAGCACGAAGTGCGACGCCTATCTGTGGGCGCTCGAAACCTATATGGACCGCTGTGCTTCCGATAAGCTCGCCTACGTTCTCGACGGCGCTTCCACGGTGCCCTCGAATCAGATGTATATCGACTTTCAGAACGCGAGAGGCTGGGCTCCCACCCCGACGTGGAACCAGATCTACAGCCACGACTTCTTCATTTACAACAAATGCTTCTTCTTCGACCTGACCTGCGAGACCTTTGAGGCACCCTGCGACGATCCCGAGCAGACGCCCGGAACCGACGCGGAGACCCTGAAAAAGATCCTTTCGAGAATCAGGACCCGGAATCAGGGCGAGTTTACCAAGCTCTACGGCTTCCCGCCCTGGTACATGAAGTACACCACGACTTTGAACCACAGCTCGCGCGACGTCAACCTCGAATGGGATTTCGTCGATCTCATTTCCTCCTATAACGTCGTGAAGGAAGCGGACGCCGCGCATCCCGCGTGGATGACCAACGCCTCGGTCTACTGCCTGTATCAGCCCTCGCTCACCGAGTTCAAAAACAACAAGACGGTCGATACCGCCTATGAATTTGACGAGTTTACCCGCTATTTCACGATCTATATGGGCGATTACGACTCCTCTGCGTGGCTGAAGGAACGCATTCCGGAGTTCTTCACGGATAAAACCCGCGGCAAATATCCGCTGATGTGGGGCTTCAACCCGAACCTTTCCGACCGTGCGCCGATGATTTTCGACTATATCTTCGAAAATCTGACCCCGAACGATTATATCGTGGCGGGAGACTCGGGCGCCGGTTACGTCAGCCCCGCCTGCGTCGGAAGCCTGAGCAAATGGGTGAACTACAACGAGCCCTATATGAGCCGCTTTGATATGGATATCGTCGGCTTCATCATCAACACGACGCATCCGATGACCCCCAAGATCTTTGAGGCGTATTCCGAGATCGCGCCGGTCGGCTCCTTCCATAACGACAGCGGACAGCGCCTCGTCATTTATAACGACGAAACGGTCTATATCCATCTGATGAACGGCATCAATACCGATGCCGCGGGCGTCGAGGACGTGATGTACAATTATATGATCGGCTCGAAGGACTCCAACTTCGCCGGCTTCCGTACCGTCGTCAAATCGCCCGCCTCGGTCAACGCCGCCATCGACAAGTTCCTCGATTACGCAAACGCCAAGAACGACGGCTACGTTTACGAGTACGTCGATCCCTTCACGCTGATGAAGCTCGCGCTGGAATCCGGCATGGGCAAGCACGTTTACAACTGATCTCATGAAACAAACCCGGCGCCGTCAAATCAATGACGGCGCCGGGTTTCCGTTACGGCGCTTTTCGGGTTATTCCGTAACCGCAGAACGCGGAAATCTTCCCCCGCCGCTGTCCGTCCTTTCAACGCAAAAACGAAAAAAAGCCCCCGGAACGTTGAACAGGTCCGTTAAAAACGGACATTGAAAAAAAGAACCTCCTATGGTAGAAT
>JAKSPT010000050.1 GCA_024404495.1 Lachnospiraceae bacterium | reverse complement strand
TTAAGATCATCCGCAATACAAGCAACCTTTTTGATGCCGAAAAAGGAAAAGAGCGAAGAAAGATCTCCGCTCTGAACCCTTATCTAAGATAAAAAACAAATCCGAACTGATCGTTCAATACGCACCAGTTCGGATTTGTCTTGTTTGGTGACCCGTACGGGAATCGAACCCATGTTACAGCCGTGAGAGGGCCGTGTCTTAGCCTCTTGACCAACGGGCCTTGCTTCAACGGTGTTTATTATATCATAAGGGTCGGGAAAAGTCAACCCCTTTTTGAAGAAAAATAATATTTTTTTGGCGTGCGTCTTTTTCGGACCTTTTTACGTATTCTTTTTTACGTTCCGATTGTATTCTTCTTGCGGTTCCGGGGAATCCTTTCGTTATCACTCCGAATCCTTTTATGCCAGCAAAAACGCGCGCTTTTCCGGCGTTCATACAATATTAACAATAAAAACAAATTTCACTGTTGAATTTGCTCCCGAAAAATGGTATCTTTGTATTCGGAAATTAGCACTGCCGATCATTGAGTGCTAAAACCGGAAAGGCGGTGACGCGGTGAAGGACAACGGAGAAAAGCTTACCCCGAGGCGCAGACTGATCCTGAAGGCGATCGTTGAGGCGTATATCGAAAGCGGAGAGCCCGTCGGATCGAAATTTCTGACGCAGAACCTTGAGCTCGGTCTTTCCCCCGCTACCATCCGCAACGAAATGTCGGCGCTTGAGGATATGGGATTTCTCACCCAGCCGCATACCTCCGCGGGACGCATCCCCTCCGAAGCCGGTTACCGTTTTTACGTCAACAGCCTGATGAGGCGCTACGATCTGACGCAGAAAGAGCGCAGCGAGCTGAGCGGCGTGACCGAAAACAAGATTGCCGAGCTTGACAAGGTGCTCGAACGCGCGACCAAGCTGATCTCCGAGCTGACGAATTACACCTCTGTCGTCGTCAAGCCCCGCCAGACCGGGATCACGGTCAGACATTTCAAGGTCGTCCCTTTGACCCCGAACATCTTCCTGCTCGTGATGCTGACGAGTACCGAAACGGTCAAATCCAAGCACATCCACGTCGGCTTTGACGTCGACAACGCGACTCTTGAAAAACTCGAGCTTGCTTTGAACCTGCATATCGCGGGCAAGACCCCCTCCGAGATCACGCTTCCTTTGATCATGGAGATGGAGCAGTACCTCGGCGAGAGCGAAGCGCTCGTCAATCCGATCATCAAGAGCATTTACGAAACGATATCGGAGCAGGACACCGGAGAACTCCGGTTCGGCGGTGTCAACCGGCTCCTCGAATATCCCGAATACGGAGACAGGGAACAGGTCAAGGACCTCCTCGGTATGCTTGACAACAAAGACGACTTCCTCGATCTGATCTCCAATTCGGACAAAGACCGCGTCAACGTCCTCATCGGCTCGGAAAACGCGGTTGACGTCACCCACAATTCCACCCTCGTCTTCAAGACGGTGCAGAAGGACGGGAAGACGATCGGCGCCATCGGCGTCATCGGTCCCTGCCGGATGGATTACTCCCGCGTCATCGCGACGGTAGAGGAGCTTGCCCAGAGCATCGCCGGAGCCGCCGGAGGTACGTCCGTTCCCCTGACGAACGCTTTGCCGGACGGAAGAAACGAAGAAAAGGATAACTGACAGAAAGGAAACAGACAGCCGTGAACGAAGAGATCAAGGAAGAGAACGGTACCGGAACGGAAGAAACCGTGAACGAAGCGGAGACCGCCGGGGAAGCAGCCGAAACCGCAGAAACCGTCGAAGAACCCTCCGAAGAGCCCGCTCCCGAAAAAGAGGAGAAGGGAAGCCGGAAGGAAAAGAAGCTGAAAAAAGAACTCGAGGAGACCGAAAAGAAGCTCGCCGCCTCCGAGGAGAAATATCTGCGGATGATCGCCGAGTACGACAACTACAGAAAGCGCACGCAGAAGGAGCGCGAGGGCATCTACACCGACGCCTACGCCGACGCATTGAAGGAGATCCTTCCCGTCGCCGACGCGCTCGAAATGGCGCTGAAATACAGCGCGAGCGATAACGCCAAGATCGTCGAGGGCGTCGATATGACGCTGAAAAAGTTTTCCGAGATTCTCGGAAAGATGGGCGTCGAGGCGTTTGGTGCCGAGGGCGAGACCTTCGACCCGAACCTTCACAACGCCGTGATGCACGTCGAGGACGAGGCATACGGCGAAAACGTCATCGCGGAGGTCCTGATGAAGGGCTATCGCAAGGGCGACAAGGTCCTGCGCTACGCGATGGTAAAAGTGGCAAACTGAACGGGCAACCGTTTGGCATATAATTTACAATAATAAAAATGATCTTTGATCAGGAGGAATAAACCATTATGGGAAAAATTATCGGTATTGACCTCGGTACGACCAACTCTTGCGTATCCGTTTACGAAGGCGGCGAGCCCATCGTCATCACCAATCCGGAGGGTGCCAGAACCACGCCTTCGGTCGTCGCGTTCACCAAGGCGGGCGAGCGTATCGTCGGTCAGGCGGCAAAGCGCCAGGCGATCACCAACCCCGACCGCACCATCATGTCCATCAAGCGTCACATGGGCTCGGACTACAAGGTCCGCATCGACGACAAGTCCTACACGCCTCAGGAGATTTCCGCGATGATCCTTCAGAAGATGAAGGCGGACGCGGAAGCCTACCTCGGCACCACCGTGACCGAGGCGGTCATCACCGTCCCCGCGTACTTCACCGACGCGCAGAGACAGGCGACCAAGGACGCCGGCAGGATCGCCGGTCTTGAGGTCAAGAGAATCATCAACGAGCCTACCGCGGCGGCTCTCGCCTACGGTATGGATAAGGAAGCCAGCCAGAAGGTCATGGTCTTCGACCTCGGCGGCGGCACCTTCGACGTGTCCCTGCTCGATATCTCGGACGGCGTCTTCGAGGTCCTTGCCACGAACGGCAACACCCACCTCGGCGGCGACGACTTCGACCAGCGCATCATCGACTGGATGGCGGAAACCTTCGCCAAGGAAAACGGCGGCATCGACCTCCGCAAGGATAAGATGGCGCTCCAGAGACTGAAGGAAGCTGCCGAGAAGGCAAAGATCGAGCTTTCCGGCATGACCACCGCCAACATCAATCTGCCCTTCATCACCGCGGACGCGACCGGCCCGAAGCATTTCGACGCGACGCTGACCCGCGCGAAGTTCGACGATCTGACCGCCGATCTCGTCCGTGCCTCCCTCGAACCCACGAAGAAGGCGCTTGCCGACGCCGGTCTTACCGTCAATCAGATCGACAAGGTCCTCCTCGTCGGCGGTTCCACCAGAATCCCCGCCGTTCAGGAAGCGGTCAAGAGCTTCATCGGCAAGGAACCCTTCAAGGGCATCAACCCCGACGAATGCGTCGCCATCGGCGCGGCGGTTCAGGGCGGCGTGCTCGGCGGCGAGGTCAAGGATCTGCTCCTTCTCGACGTCACGCCTCTCTCCCTCGGTATCGAGACCCTCGGCGGCGTCTTCAACCGCATCATCGACAGAAACACTACCATCCCGGTCAAGAAGTCCCAGATCTACTCCACCGCGGCAGACGGTCAGACCTCTGTTGAGATCCACGTCCTGCAGGGCGAGCGCGATATGGCTGCCGGCAACACCACCCTCGGCAGATTCCAGCTTGACGGCATTCCCGCCGCTCCCCGCGGCGTTCCGCAGATCGAAGTCACCTTCGATATCGACGCGAACGGTATCGTCAACGTCACCGCGAAGGACCTCGGCACCGGCAAGGAACAGCACATCACCATCACCTCTTCCTCCAATATGAGCAAAGAGGATATCGACCGTGCCGTCCGCGAAGCGGAAAAGTTCGCAGACGAGGACAAGAAGCAGAAGGAAGCGGTCGAAACCAAGAATCAGGCGGAAGCGATGATCTTCCAGAGCGAAAAGACGCTGAACGAGCTCGGCGACAAGGTCACCGAGGAAGAGAAGGCTCCGATCACCGCGGCGATCGAAAAGCTGAAGGAAACCGTCAAGAGCGGCAGCACCGAGGCGATCAAGGCGGACACCGAGGCGCTTCAGCAGGCGTTCTACAAGATCTCCGAGAAGCTCTATCAGCAGACCCAGCAGAACGGCGGCAACGGCGGCGCGGGCTTCGACCCGAACGCGGGCGCACAGCAGGGTCAGGACGCGAACGGCAACACCTACTACAACGCCGACTTTGAAGACAAGACCGGCGACAACAAGTAATACCGATTGTTTCTACTGGCGGAGCGCCTTCCGGGCGCTCCGCCGAAACGGGTTATAGACCCGATTATTTTGACCGGAAGCGGTGTGATTATGGCAGATAAAAGAGATTATTACGAAGTGCTCGGCATTGACAAAAGCGCGTCGCAGGACGACATCAAGCGCGCGTACCGGACACTTGCGAAGAAATATCATCCGGATATGAATCCGGGAGACGCGGAAGCGGAAGCAAGATTCAAAGAAGTGAACGAGGCTTACGCCATCCTCTCCGACGAAACGAAGAAGCAGCGCTACGACCAGTTCGGCTTTGCAGGCGTCGATCCGAACGCCGGAGCGGGAGCGGGCGGCTTCGGAGGCTTCGGCGGTTTTGACGGCGGGATCGACTTCGGCGACATTTTCAGCAGCTTTTTCGGGGGCGGAACGACCTCCTCCGACCGCAGGAACGCGCCGACCGCGGGCGAGGATCTTCAGTACCGCATGACCCTCACCTTTGAGGAGGCGGCGTTCGGCTGCAAGAAGACCGTTACCTACAACCGCGTGGAGAAATGCCCCGAATGCGGCTCCACCGGCGCCGCGAAGGGCTCGACCCCCGAGACCTGCCCTACCTGTCACGGCTCGGGACGCATTTCGGTGCAGCAGCGGACGATGTTCGGCATGATGCAGTCCACCCGCGCCTGCGACGATTGCCGCGGGACCGGTAAGATCATCAAGAACCCCTGCCAGAACTGCAAGGGCAAGGGCTTCGTCAAGGTATCGAAAAAGCTCGACGTCACGGTCCCGGCGGGAATCGACGACGGGGAACATATCGGCGCGCAGGGGCAGGGCAACGCCGGGCGAAACGGCGGACCGAACGGCGATCTGATCATCGTCATCACGGTCAAGCCCCATTCCATCTTCGAGCGTGACGGCTACAATATTTACTGCGAAGTGCCGATCACCTTTGCCGAGGCGGCTCTCGGCGCGGAGATCGACGTCCCGACGCTTGAGGGAGAGGAAAAATTCCGTATTCCCGAGGGCACGCAGACCGGGACCTCCTTCACGATGAAGGGGAAGGGCATCAAGTATATCAATTCTCAGCGCAAGGGCGACCTGATCTTCAACGTCGTTCTCGAAACGCCGAAGAACCTTTCCGATAAGCAGCGTCAGCTTCTGCGTGAATTCGCGGATTCCTGCGTTACCTCCAACCATCAGAGAGTCTCTTCGTTTCTGAAGCGCATCTTCAAGGACAAAAAGTAAAAGGAGTACCCGATGAACGAATGGACCCAACTGCGCGTGACCTGCCCGGTTTCCGACGCGGAGACCGTATCGGCGGTCATGAGCATGATCGACAACAATCTGATGATCGAGGACCCGAACGACGCGGACGAAATCGAAACGATCTACGGCGAGCTGATGGACGAATCCATCGTCAACGCCGACCGCTCGGAGGTGAAGATCAGCGTCTTCCTTTCGGAGGACCGCAATCCCGCAGAGATCCTTTCCTATCTGCGAGACCGTTTCGCGGTTCTCGGCATTGAAACGAAGACCGAGACTGTGGGCAGAAAGGAATCCGATTGGGCGGAGGTATGGAAAAAGTATTACCGTCCGCTCCCGATCTCGTCTTCCGTCACCGTCGTTCCCGTATGGGAAAAATACGAGGCGAAGGACGGGGAAAAGCTCGTATTTATGGATCCCGGTATGGCGTTCGGCTCGGGCACGCACGAAACGACCCGTCTCTGCGCGGCGCTGATCGAGGATTATATGAAGCCGGGCGATTACGTTCTTGACGTCGGCACCGGCAGCGGCATCCTTGCCATCGCCGCGGCAAAGCTCGGCGCGGGAAAGGTGAACGCTTACGATATCGACCCGGTCGCCGTCCGCATTGCGGGCGAGAACGTCACGTTCAACGGCGTCGTCGATACCGTGAACTGCGGCGTATCCGATCTGCTCCGCGACGTTGACCTGAGCGAGGGTCCCTACGACTTCGTTTCGGCGAACATCGTTGCCGATATCATCCTCCGGATGGCGGACGATATCAGCCGCTTCGTGAAGGACGGCGGGCTTCTTGCCGTGTCGGGCATCATCGAGCGGCAGGCGGGGGAGGTAGAGGAAAAGCTCGTTTCAAAGGGCTTCGATCTGCTCGACCGCAGGACCGAGCGTGACTGGAACTCGCTTCTTCTCAAAAAGCGCGCGTAACGGAAAAAGGTACAAAGGGTCTCCCGGATTTGCTTCCGGGAGGTCCTTTTTTTGTGCAAAATACCGTCACCGGATAAAGAACCGCGGATAAACGGGAAAATTTTGTGTACTATTTCTAATGCAATCATGATTATTTACAAAAAAGGGAAGATTCTTCTTGACAAAATGCCAAAAATCATGTATAATAAATCAGTATATTGAAGAATATTTGCCGTAAAACTGTGAAAAGCGATAAATACGGCGAAAAAACTGGGGGGTGAATGGGGAATGCCGCGCTTTTTCGTGCCCGACTGCGGGCAGCCGGGCGACCGGATCGTCCTTGACGGCGACAACGCGAGACATATTTCCTACGCGCTCCGGATGCGGCGCGGGGACACCGTGACCCTATGCGGAGAGGACGGGCGCGCCTCGGTCGGCGAGCTTGAGGATTTCGACGGTTCAACCGTCACGGTACGCGTCGTCGGCGAGGGAAGAGGCGCGGAGCCGCCGTTCCGCGTCACGCTCTATCAGGGGCTGACCAAGGGAGACAAGCTCGAATACATCATCCAGAAGGCGGTGGAGACCGGGGTGACGCGCATCGTCCCCTTCGTTTCCTCGCATTGCGTGGCAAAGCTGGAGGAGGGCGCGAAGACCGAAAAGAAGCTCGAACGCTGGAACCGCATCTCCGAGGAGGCGGCGAAGCAATGCGGGCGCGGGATCGTTCCCGAGGTTTCGGCACCGGTCACGTTTGAAAAAGCGCTGGAAGAGGCTTCGGCTTCTCCGCTCGCGTTTCTCTGCTACGAAAGGGAGGATACCGTCTCTCTTTCCGATCTCCTGCGGGGGCATCCCGAAGGGGATATCGCCTTTCTCATCGGACCCGAGGGCGGGTTCTCCGAAAAGGAGGCGTCCTGCGCGGCAGAAAAGGGGCTTTCGCTCTGCGGGCTCGGCAAAAGGATACTCCGCACCGAAACGGCTCCGGTATTCGTTCTTTCCTGTGTAACCTACGAGCGGGAGCTCTGAAAAGATAATCCGAAACGATATTTCATCAACCGAAAGGGGAAGCGTTTATGTCCAACAGACTGTTCCAGGGAATCATTCACCAGATGAAGGATGCCGTTGACCGCGTGATCGGCGTGGTCGACGAGAACGGCGTCATCATTTCGTGCAGCGAGCTCACCAAGATCGGAGGCACCAGACAGGGCATCCGCGACGAGCTTGCCTATACTGCGGAATCCGTTACCTCCGGCGGCTACACTTACCGTCCGATCGGGGCGGGTCCGAAGGCGGAGTACATCGTCTTCGTTGAGGGCGAGGACCGGATGGCAGACAAGATCGCGTCGATCCTTGCCATCTCCCTCAGCAATATCAAGAACCTCTACGACGAGAAGTACGACAAGGGTTCCTTCATCAAGAACATCATTCTTGACAACATCCTTCCGAGCGATATCTACATCAAGTCGAAGGAGCTTCACTTCAACGCCGACGTTGACCGCGTCGTCTTCCTCATCAAATTCTTCGGCAAAAACGACCTCGTGCCCTACGAGATGGTTCAGAATATGTTCCCGGACAAGAACAAGGACTACGTGATCTCGGTCGGCGAAAACGACATCGTTCTTGTCAAGGAAATGAAGCAGCCGGTCGATCAGAAGGACACCGAAAAGCTCGCCAAGGGCATCGCCGACACGATCTCCTCCGAGTTCTATACCAAGGTCTCGATCGGTATCGGTACCGCCGTCGACAACATCAAGGATCTCGCCCGTTCCTTCAAGGAGGCGCAGGTCGCCCTTGAGGTCGGCAAGGTCTTCGATACCGAAAAGAACATCATCAACTACGAAAACCTCGGCATCGGCCGTCTGATCTATCAGCTTCCTACCACGCTGTGCGAAATGTTCTTACAGGAGGTCTTCAAGAAGGGCTCGCTCGAATCGCTCGACCGCGAGACGCTGATGACCATTCAGTGCTTCTTCGAGAACAACCTGAACGTTTCCGAGACCTCGAGAAAGCTTTTCGTCCACAGAAATACGCTCGTTTACCGCCTCGAAAAGATCCGCAAGCTGACCGGACTCGATCTGCGTGAATTCGAGCACGCGATCACCTTCAAGGTCGCTCTGATGGTCAAGAAATACCTTACCTCCAAGCCCGTGAAGTTCTGAGCCCTTCCGGGTATAAAACCGATGATAGAATTCAAAAACGTTCAAAAGGTTTACCAGAACGGGACGAAGGCGCTCGACGGAGTGAACCTGACGATCAAGGACGGCGAGTTCGTCTTTATCGTCGGCGCTTCCGGCGCGGGGAAGAGCACGCTGATCAAGCTGCTGCTCCGCGAGGAAAAGGTCACCTCCGGCAGGCTGACGGTCGATAATTTCGACCTCACCAAGCTTCAGTCCTATAAGGTACCTTATTACCGCCGCCGTATCGGCGTCGTGTTTCAGGACTTCCGTCTGTTCCCGAATATGACGGTTTCCGAAAACGTCGCCTTCGCGATGCGCGTGATCGGGGAATCGAAAAAAACAATCAGCAAGCGCGTCCCCGTTCTGCTTGCCACGGTGGGTCTCACCGATAAGGCAAACTGCTTCCCAAACGAGCTTTCGGGCGGGCAGCAGCAGCGCGTCGCTCTGGCAAGGGCACTCGCGAACAATCCCGATACCATCATCGCCGACGAGCCGACCGGAAACATCGACCCGAAGATGAGTATGGAGATCATGAGCCTGCTCAAACGCATCAACGACTGCAATAAGACGGTCATCGTCGTCACCCACGCGAGGGACCTCGTTGACCAGATGCATCAGCGGGTCGTCACGATCCGCAACGGCACCGTGATCGAGGACAGAGTGGGAGGAATGTACCATGCGTAAATACTCCCTCGGTTACTTTCTCGGTCAGGGCTTCAAGGGCTTCTGGCGCAACGGCGTGATGAGCTTCGCGTCGGTCACGGTCCTGCTCTCCTGCCTCATCGTCATCGGCTCCTTCGGTCTTCTCGTTTACAACATCAATCTGAATATGGATCAGATGAACGGTCTGAACGAGATCGTCGCCTTCGTCGAACCGGAAGCGACCTACGAGAGCGGGGACAACCTGCGTCTCCCCTCCGCCGTGACGCCGACCGACGCGCGTCTTTCCTTCCTCGGCTGGTCGACCGATCCCGACGCCGAGACGCCGGAATACGCCGCGGACGCCGTTTATACCGCGAAAAACGCCGACGCCGTCGGCGATACCATTACGCTTTACGCGATCTGGAACAATTCTCCCACGCTTTCGGGCGTCCGCGTGCTCTATAACGCGAACGGCAACGAGCTCGGCTGCGAGCTTCCGACCGACGAGAAACTGTATCAGATCGGCGAGACCCTCCGTCTTCCCGAAACGCTCGAGGCACGCTACGTCAATATCGCCTTTTACGGGTGGAGCCTCGATCCCGATCCGCAGGTGAACGTCGTTCCCGAAACCGGTAACGAAGGGGAAAACGGCGTCACTTCCGATATTTACCGTCCCGGCGACCTGTTTGAGGTGACCGAGGATGCGGTGAAGGGCGGAAAAATCACGCTTTACGCGGTATGGAGCGAAAAACCGACCTCTTCCGCGTACGGCATCGTGTATGATATGAACGGGGTGGACGTTCTCCCCGAGAACCGTCCCACCGCGGAGGGCGTGCGCCTGAAGAACATCCGCGCGCAGATCGAATCGCTCGGCAATATCGACACCGTCTCCCTCGTCACGAAGGAGCAGGCGTTTGCCGAGGAGCTTGAGCATCTGAAGGACTATCCCGACCTCATCGCCTCCCTTGAGGGCGCGGAAAACTTCTATCCCGACGCGTTCCATATCACGTATCTCGAAAACGCCTCGATCGAGACGCTGGAATACCACCTTTCGGGGATCGAGGGCGTTTACAAGGTGAACTGCCGTGCCGATCTCGCAAAGACCATCGAGAGCGTCAAGAATGAGATCATCCTGATTTTCGTGTGGTTCATGATCGTGCTGTTCCTCATCAGCATCTTCATCATCATCAATACCGTCAAGCTTTCGGTCTACGCGAGAAGGCAGGAGATCAGCATCATGTGCTACGTCGGCGCGACGCGGACCTTCATTTCGATGCCCTTCGTCATCGAGGGCACGATCATCGGTCTGATTTCCGCCGTGGCGGCGTATTTCCTGCAGCAGTTTCTTTATACCCGCGTGCAGAAGATCCTGCTCAGCGAGTTCAATCTGTTCACGGTCGTCGGCTTCGGCGAGGTCTGGAAATACGTTCTGTTCGGCTTCCTTGCCGTCGGTATTTTCTGCGGCATCGTCGGCAGCTCGATTTCCCCTAGGAAGCCCAAGAACACGCGAGGGAGTACGATGAAGAAACAAATCGCCCTACGCGCGCTTTCCTTCGTTTTTGCGGCGTCGATCCTTGCGGCGCAGACGCTGCCCGTCCTCGCCTATACCGAGGCGGATAAGCGTTCCGTCGAGGATCAGCTTGCCGACAGCAGAAGCGAGCTTCAGAACATCCGCTGGCGCATCGCCGATCTCGGAAACAGCGTTGAAGAAAAGCAAAAGCTTGCCGACCTTCTCGGAGAAGAGATCGTCGAAACGCAGAATATGATCCTCCTCCTCACCGAGCAGGGGAATCAGCTCCGCGACGGCATCCGCGAAAAGAGAGATCAGATCGCGAAGAAGGAAGACGAGCTTGCCGGAAGGTATCAGGATCTGCGCGATCAGCTTCGACTTTCCTATGAGGAGGGCTCGGAGAACAATCTGATCACGATCCTCCTTTCCTCCGATTCCTTCTCGGATATGCTGACCCGCACCGAGCGGATGAAGTCGATGTCCAATTACCGCGAGAAGCAGATCTCCTCTCTCGACCGGGAAGCGAAGGCGCTGAAGGAGCTGAGAGCCCGTCTTGAAGAAGAGGAAAAGCAGATCAACGCGAACCGCGAGGATCTGGAACAGGCAAACGAAGACCTGATTTCCCGTGTCAACGAGGCAAACGAGATCATTGCGTCTCTGCGGAACGATCAGGAAGAATTCCGGCGTCAGCTTGCCGAACAGCAGGCAGAAGAGCAGGCGCTTGAAGAGCAGCTCGGCGTGATCAAGGACGACCTCCGCCGTCAGGCAGAGGAGGAAGCCAGAAGAAAAGCCGAGGAAGAGGCAAGAAGAAAGGCGGAGGAAGAACGCCGCCGCGCCGAAGAGGAGCGGAGACGTCAGGAGGAGCTGAACCGCAACGGCGGCAGACAGGTCACGGCGCCCGGGGAATTCATGTGGCCGGTCCCGATCGAATTCACGTGGGTCTCCTCTTATGCCGGATGGCGTGTCCACCCGATCACCGGGCTCTGGACCTACCATAACGGCACCGATATCCCGGTCTATTACGGGACGGACATCTTCGCCTCGAACGACGCCTACGTTTCGTACGCCGGCTGGGACAACAGCTACGGCTACTACGTCAAGCTCGATCACGGCAACGGCATCGTGACGATCTACGCCCATAACAGCTCGCTCTGCGTCTCGACCGGACAGTGGGTTGAGAAGGGTGCTGTCATCGCCAAGGGCGGCTCCACCGGTTCGTCTACCGGCAATCACTGCCACTTTGAGCTTCGCATCAACGGTACCGTGTATAATATCCTCGATACCTCCAATCCCTACGGCGTCTGCGTCAGAAAACCGGGCTGATCCGAAGTCCGCAGCACGGATAAACAGCAAAGGAAACGATAATGTCCCGTAAATTCTCACTTTCGGCTGTCCTTCTGATCGTCGCGGCGAGCGTCCTTCTGACCTTCAGCGTGACCCATCTCACGCTGAATCAGAAATACAACCGCAGACTGAACGAGATCATTGCCGATTACAACGAATACGCAAAAATGAGCGAGATCAGCGAACTGATCGCTTCCTACTACATCGGGGAAACGAACGGAGCGCTTCTCGAGGAAGCAACGATAGACGGCCTTATCTCCGGTCTCGGAGATAAATACGCCGTCTATTACACCGCCGAAGAGTACAAGGAAAAGGAACTGGAATCCTCCGGTAAGCTTGTCGGCATCGGCGTGCAGATCATCTGGAACGAGGAATCCGAGGCGCTTGAGGTCATCGACGTTCTCGAAGGCTCCCCCGCAAAGGAAGCCGGGCTTCTCCCGGGCGACCTGATCGATTCGGTCGGCGGGGAAAAGGTCAGCACGCTCGGTTTTGAGGCGACCGGAGACAGGATCCGCGGAAGCGAGGGGACGCAGGTCACCTTCTCCGTGATCCGTGACGGCGCAAGGCAGATCGAATTTACCGTCACCCGTGCTGCCGTCGCGTCGCCTTCGGTGTACCGCCATTTCTACGTCGATCCCGATAAGGGAGAGACGAAGGTCGGCGTGATCCGCATCACCGGCTTTGATTCGACGACCCCGGTACAGTTTGCCGATGCCGTTGAAACGATGAAATCGGCGGGTGCCGTCGGCTTCGTTTACGACCTGCGCGGCAATCCGGGCGGGGAACTGACGAGCGTCACCACGATACTCGACGCCCTTCTTCCCGAGGGACCGATCGTTCGTCTGACCGATAAAAACGGTTCCGAAACGACTTACAGCTCGGACGCGGATTTCCTTGACATCCCCTGCGTCGTTCTCGTCAACGGCGCTTCCGCGAGCGCAGCCGAGCTCTTCACCTCCGCCCTCCGCGATTACGCGAAGGAAGGAAAGGTGGACGCCGTCGTGATGGGCACCAAGACCTACGGGAAGGGAACCGCACAGACGCTGTTCCGCCTGAAGGACAATTCCGCCGTCTCGATCTCCACGAAAAAGTACGATCCTCCGTTTTCGGATAATTACGAAGGGATCGGCATTACTCCCGATATCACCGTGGAACTCAGCGAGGAAGCCGCTTCGGTCAATTTCTATAAACTTGACGACTCCACCGACAATCAGCTGATGGAAGCCGCCCGCGCGATCCCGGCTGATTAAAACGTCATTCCATTGAAAACGATTTCATAGAAACAAGGAGATAGAAAAAGCATTATGGCATCCAAGATCATCAACGTTACGCCCGAAGAACTCAAGGCGTTAAACGACGAGCTCGAATATCTGAAAACGACCAAGCGCAAGGAAGTCATCGAAGCGATCAGCTACGCGCTTTCCCTCGGCGCCCTTTCCGAGAACAGCGAGTACGACGAAGCGAAGAACGAGCAGGCGAAGGTCGAGACCCGCATCGCGGATCTTGAGGAAATGCTGAAGCACGTCAAGGTCATTTCCGCGAACGATATCAATACCGATATCGTCAACATCGGTACCAAGGTCCGCGTTTACGATGAGGCTTTTGACGAGGAATGCGAGTACAGCATCGTCGGTTCCACCGGCGCCGATCCGATGGCGAACAAGATCTCCGATCAGTCCCCGATCGGCAAGGCTCTGATCGGCGCGCACGTCGGCGATACCGTCGAGGTCAATTCTCCCTCCGGTGCCTATACCATCCGCGTGGTCAGCATCGACAAGTAAGCTCTCACCCCGACGGGGGTATAAAGGACAATGGATCAGGTCTGAAAGCCCGGACAGGACCGGGAACCTTTTCAGGCACTGCGCCCGGGCGTACTGTGATACGTCACGTCGTCCCGGCGCAAAGAAAGGTATGGTAAAAAGAAATGGATGAACTGAAAAACAACCTTCCGACCGAGCCCGCAGAGGAAACGGCGGAAGAGGACGTCGGCGAGATCTTCCGCATCCGCCGCGAAAAGCTCAAGGCGCTTCAGGATGCCGGTCAGGACCCCTTCACGCTGACAAAATTTGATTTCAACGCCTATTCCGAAGAGATCAGAAGCAATTTTGACGAAATGGAAGGCAAGCACGTCTCGATCGCGGGGAGAATGATGAGCCGCCGCATTATGGGCAAGGCAGCGTTCGCCGGGATCGCAGACGAAAAGGGCAGCATTCAGATCTACGTCAGAAGAGACGACGTCGGTGACGACGTTTACGCCGGCTTCAAGAAATGGGATATCGGCGACGTTATCGGTATCGAAGGCTTCGTTTTCCGCACCAAGATGGGCGAGATCTCGGTGCACGCCGAAAAGATCACCCTCCTTGCGAAATCCCTCCTTCCTCTGCCCGAAAAGTTCCACGGGCTCACCAATACCGAGCTCCGTTACCGTCAGCGCTACGTCGATCTGATCATGAATCCCGACGTGAAGGATACCTTCGTCAAGCGCTCCCGCATTCTGAAGGAGATCCGTGCTTACCTTGACGGCAAGGGCTTCCTCGAGGTCGATACCCCGATCCTCGTTCCGTTGGAGATCGGCGCCTCTGCGCGCCCCTTCAAGACGCATCACAACACGCTCGATATGGATATGTATCTCCGCATCGAGACCGAGCTGTATCTGAAGCGTCTGATCGTCGGCGGGATGCACCGCGTCTATGAGGTCGGCAGAATCTTCCGCAACGAGGGTATGGACCCCAAGCATAACCCCGAGTTCACCTCCATCGAGCTGTATCAGGCGTTTACCGATTATCACGGAATGATGGATCTCGTCGAGGAGCTGTATAAGCTGCTTGCCGAAAAGATCTGCGGCTCGCTGACCATCCCGTATCAGGGCAATATGATCAATATGGGCGAGTGGCAGCGCCTGACGATGAAGGAAGCGGTGAAGAAGTACGCCGGTTCCGATTACGACGCGTGGGAGAGCGACGAGGCTGCAAGAGCCGAGGCGAAGCGTCTGCACGTCGAGGTTCCCGCCGACGCAACGAAGGGAACCGTCCTTTCGGAAATGTTCGACGCATACGTCGAGGAAAAGCTGATCCAGCCGACCTTCATTTACGACTACCCGGTCGAGATCAGCCCGCTTGCCAAGAGAAAGCCTTCCGATCCGCTCTTTACCGAGCGCTTTGAGTATTTCATCAACGCCACCGAGTTCGGCAACGCCTTCTCCGAGCTGAACGACCCGATCGATCAGAAGGAACGCTTTGAGAAGCAGGTCGCCGCAAAGAGAGCCGCGGAGCCCGGATGCAATTCCGAGGTCGACTACGACTACGTCAACGCTCTCGAATACGGTATGCCGCCCACCGGCGGTCTCGGCTTTGGTATCGACCGTCTCGTGATGCTTCTGACCGACAGCGCCTCCATCCGCGACGTTCTGCTGTTCCCGACCATGAAGCCTCTTGACGATAAGAAGGCGGATAAGCCTGCCGAAGCTG
>JAKSPT010000005.1 GCA_024404495.1 Lachnospiraceae bacterium | reverse complement strand
TTTTTCTACTTTAGGGGGCTTTTTTGTGCTGTCCGTACAATTTGGGGCAGTTCAACGTTCCGGGGGTTTTGTAAATTCCGTATGAGAACTTATCTCTTGGAGAACTGAGGAGCACGGCGTGCTGCTTTGAGACCGTACTTCTTTCTTTCCTTCATACGAGGGTCACGGGTCAGGAAGCCCGCCTTCTTCAGCGCACCGCGAAGGGTCTCATCCGACTGGAGGAGAGCTCTTGCGACACCGTGGCGGATCGCACCTGCCTGACCGGAGAAGCCGCCGCCGTTGACACGGCAGATGATGTCGAACTTGCCGACGGTGTTGGTAACACCGAAGGGCTGGTTGACGATCAGCTTCATGGTTTCAAGACCGAAATATTCGTCGATGTCACGACCGTTGATCGTGACGACACCGGTACCCGGAACGAGACGGACGCGGGCAACGGACTTCTTTCTTCTGCCGGTACCGTAGAAGTACGGCTTTGCACTCTGATACATCATTTCAAGTCATCCTTTCCGCTTTCGCTCAAATCTCGAGGGCAACGGGCTTCTGAGCCTGCTGCGCGTGCTCGTCGCCGGCATAAACCTTCAGTCTGCCGAAGGCCTTCTCACCGAGCGTGTTGTGGGGAAGCATACCGCGGACGGCCTGCTCCATAGCGAATTCCGGCTTGGTCGCCATGATGGTCTTGTACTGGACAGCCTTGAGGCCTCCGATGTACCCGGAATGATGATAGTAATACTTCTGCTCGAGCTTCTTGCCCGTCAGAACAGCCTTGCCTGCGTTGACGATGATAACAAACTCACCGCAGTCCACGTTGGGAGTGAACTCGGGACGGTGCTTGCCTCTCAGAATGTTCGCGGCGGCCGCTGCAACCTTACCCATCGGCTTGCCGGCTGCGTCAATGACGTACCACTTGCGCTCGACGGTCTCGGCCTTTGCCATATAAGTCGACATATCTGTTTTCCTCCGATAATCATTTGGTTCTTTCTTTTTGGCTTGCTTATTGTATCACAAACGTTTCTCCTTGTCAATAGGTTTTTTCAAAAAAATTTGATGAAATCAATTTACAATATCACTATCTCCGTTTTTCTCGTCCGGAGACCCGTTTTCCTCGTTTTTCCTCGCTTGCGAAATCAAAAATATTTTTTGCTTTTTTCATCGGAATTCCGGTTTTTTCGCATTTTCTTCCTTGTTTTCCGAAAAGATGCGTGTTATAATAATGGATGAACGATTTATCGAAAGGAATCCTTATGAAACGTTTTTCAGCCCTTATCCTCCTTCTCGTCCTTCTTCTTTCCGCCGTTTCCTGCGACGGTATCGGCAAAAAGCCCGGAGCGGACGAGACCGGAGACACCGCGCCCGCCGAGACGCGCGACCCGAACTATGACCCCACGAAGGTCTTCGGCGTCAAAGGAAAGACCTGCTCGTTTGACAACGCCGCGATGACCTATCTCTTCAATTATCACTACGGCTATTTCGTCTCAAGCTACTACTCCTACCTCCCCTATTTCGGTCTGGACGTCACGAAGTCCCTGAAGGAACAGACCTCTCAATCCGACGGGATGACCTGGTACGATTATTTTATGACCGAAGCCGTCAATTCCGCACAGTCGATGATCGCCCTCTGCGACGCGGCTGAGCATTTCGGCGTGAAGTGGGACGAGGCGGACGACGCCTATCTCCTCGAACTGTCCGACGACGTCCGGGAGGCCGCCCTCTCCTCCCCCGAGGTCACGCCCGACAAATACGTCCGGGCTTCTTTCGGGGAGGACGCTTCGTTTGACGCCGTGATCGAGGTCAACCGCATCTCCCATCTCGCCGCAAAGGTCTCCGAGGTGCTCTTCAACTCGATCGAGGTGACCGAGGAGGACTACGAAGCCTACCGCGAGGCGAACATCGAGCAGTACCTCATCCTTCCCTTCTACGCTTACAGCTTCCCGAAGGAAACGCTCACCGAGGAGGAGCTGCCCGCGCTGAAGGAAAAAGCCGACGCGGTCGCGGCGGCATCCCACGATCCCGATTCCTTCTACGAGGCGATCAAGCCCTATATCGAGGAGGACGGCGAGACCTATTCCCTTTCCTATTTCTATAATGAAGTCGGCTTCGGCGGCACCTCCGACGCAGAGGCGTGGCTCTGGGACGAGGCGCGTGAGATCGGTGACACGACGGTCATCGACTCCTCCGCCTCCTACACCGTGTTCCTTTACTGCGCGGAGCCGAAGCAGGACGACTCCCGCACCGTAAGCGTCCGCCACATCCTGCTCGAGGGCTCCGGCGACGAAACGAAGGCGCAGGCGGAGGCGATCCTCGCCGAATTCCTCACCGATCCCACCGCCGAGCATTTCACCGCGCTCGCGGCGGAGCACACGACCGACCCCGGCTTCCAGTCTGTCGGCGACCTCTACGCCGATCTTCGTGAGGGCGACACCGTGCAGGCGTTCAACGACTGGGCGTTCGATCCGGCAAGACAGCACGGCGATACCGGCATCGTTCTCACCGAATACGGCTACCACATCATGTATTTTGAAGCCCTCGGAGACTATGTCTGGAAGCAGAACGCCGCCGAGGCGATCAAAAACGAAAAGGCTGACGGGATCATGGCGCCCTATTTTGACGCAGTCGAAACCGACGAAGCCGTTCTCGATATGATCATTCCCTATTTTCCCGGATAATCAACTTCAAGGAGATCTGACATGAAACTGAAAAAACTGCTCGCGCTTTCGCTCGCTCTGCTCACGGTTGCCGGGACCGCCGCCTGTGCGGGAACGGATCAGCCGGCAAAGGAAACGGCTCCCTCCTCCGAAACCGCCGCGCCGTCCGCGACCGAGCCCGGAACGCTCCCCGAAACCGCTCCCGAGACCGAACCCGTGCCCGAGCGCGTGACCTACAAGCACGTCATCATCATCGGCATCGACGGCGCGGGCAACTTCCATCAGAAATGCAATACGCCGAATATGGACGAGATCTTCCTCGGCAACGGCGCGTGGACCGACTACTGCCGCGCCTCCACCCCCTCGATCAGCGCACAGTGCTGGGGCTCGATGCTCCTCGGCGTCAAGCCCTCCGTCCATAAGCTGACGAACGATATCATCGGCGCGCAGGAATACAAAAACGCCGATTACCCCACGATCTTCAAGCTCGTCCGCGAGGCACATCCCGACGCGGAGCTCGGCTCCTTCTGCAATTGGTATCCGATCAGCGAGGGCATCGTCGAGCGCGATCTCAAGGTCACGAAGGAGCGCGGCGAGGACGACGTCCTGACCGGAAAGATCTGCTCCTACATCAATCTGAAGAAGCCCGAGCTGCTCTTCATCCAGTTCGACTCGGTCGACCACGCCGGTCACTCCGCGACCTACGGCTCGAACACCTATCTGAAAGCGCTCGAAACGGTCGACGGCTACGTCGGGAAGATCTACAGCGCGATCGAATCCGCCGGCATCCTTGACGACACCCTGCTCATCATCACCGCAGACCACGGCGGTCTCGGCACCTCTCACGGCGGTCCCTCCGACGCCGAAATGAACACCTTCTTCGGCGCGGTCGGAAAATCGGTCAATCCCACAAGCGATCTGACGATGACCGGACGCGACCTCGCCTCGATCGTCTGCTGGGCGCTCGGTGTTGAAGGCAACGAAAAATGGGACTCCTATATCCCCGCCAACCTCTTCACCGACAATATGACGCCTCCCGCCCGTCCCGCCGACGAGATCGCCGACCACAAGACCGAGCCGACGCCCGCCGAGGGCACCGAAGGCGCGCTTGCCAACTTCATTGACGTAAGCAAGCTGCGCGCGGGGCTCTTCTTCGACGATAAGCTGACCGACCTCGTCGGAGAGGAGGAGGTCAAAACGGTCGGCACCGTCTATTATCCCGAGGGCTATTACGGCACCTCCCTCCGCGTCTCCTCCGAGGGCTACCTCTCCTTCCCGCGGCTGAAATTCGAGAAGGACAGCTTCACCGTCAGCTTCTGGCTGAAGGTGGACGACGGCGTTTCGGGCGACCCCGCGATCTTCTCCAACAAGAACTGGGACCTCGGCTACAACAAGGGCATCGTTTACTGCTATAACGGCGCCTCCAAATTCAACGCCGGCAACGGTTCAAACGTCCGCGACGACTACGATTATTACGAGCCCGAGGATTTCACCGCGTGGAACCACGTCACGATGGTCGTTGACCGCGACGAGGGCACCGTCCGCGTCTACACCAACTTTGCCGAGACCGCCTGCAACACCATTTCCGCAGGACTGAAGAACGTCTCCTTCGATTCCGGTCTCGCCCTCAACTTCGGTCAGGACGGTACCGGACGCTATAAGTGCCCGCTCTCCGCGCAGTTCGACGATCTTCTGATCTTCGACTCCGCCCTCTCCGCCGACGAGATCGCACGCCTCGGCGAGTATTATCTGAAATAACCGTTTTCTGCCCGCCCCGGTCCGTGCTGAGGCGGGCAATCGTTTCCCTCCCAAACAATGAAAAGGAGTTTCCGATATGATGCGTTTCGGTGTCAACTATATTCCCTCGGGGCAGTGGCTGCACAGCTGGATCGACTTCGACGAGGGTGCCATGCGGGAAGACCTGCTTGCCATCCGTTCGCTCGGCTTCGACCATATCCGTGCCCATCTTCTGTGGAGCTATTTTCAGATCAATCCCACGCAGATGTCCCGTCACTGCATGAAAAATCTCGGAGTCTTCGTCCGTCTGTGTGAGGAGATCGGTCTGGATTTCTGTCTTTCGCTTTTCACCGGGTGGATGAGCGGCGCCTGCTACATCCCCGCGTGGATGCGCAAGGTCAACGACTTCCGGATGTTCTCCGGTGAGGCGGAACGGAAGGGACAGTATTATTACGTGGAAGAGATCGCAAAGGTCGTGTCAGGCAGCCCGCGCTTTCTCGGTTTCGATATCGGGAACGAGCTCTCCTGTCTTGCGGGACTGGACCGATTCGCCGATAAAAAGACCCTCGACGCGTGGCACCTCGATATTCTGGCGCTGTGTGAAAAAGTCGCGCCGGGGAAACTGCACAATTCGGGTATGGACCATCAGCCGTGGTTTTATGACTGGTCCTTCTCCCGTGAGGTGCTTGCCAATTCCAGCCGGATCAACGCCGTGCATTGCTGGACGAAATTCACCGGGGCGATCGACCGCGGCGGGCTGATGGGAACGGCAAGCACGCACCTGACCCAGTACATGACCGAGCTGATCCGCGCTTTCTGCCGCGACCCGCACCGTCCCGTCTGGCTGCAGGAGCAGGGCTGCTCCCCGCTTTGGCTCGGAAAGGGAGATTCCATTGCGGAATTTGCAAGGAAAACGCTCGATGCCTCCGCCGATCTGGAAGACGTGTGGGGCTTCACCTGGTGGTGCTCACACGATATTTCCCGGTCTTTTACAGGCTACAACGAGCTGGAATACGAGCTCGGCATCCTCGATACCCAAAACCGCCCCAAGCCCTACGCCGAAACGATCTCCGCATGGATCGCCGATTACCGGAAAGCGCCGAAGGTGCCTTCTCCCCGCACGACCGCGATGGTGTGGTACCCTGACCGCAACGGCGCGGATCATTGGGGCAACGCCGACCGCTTCATGCGTCTGATTGACGAGGGAGAGCGCCCGACGATCGTTCTGGAAAAGGACGCCTCCGACAGTGCGTTCCTTGCCGCGCGCGGCATCCGCAAAATTGCGGAATGAATGAAAGGAACGGAAATGAAAGATTTTGAATATATCGAGCAGGTCCTCCTTTCGAAAGGATGCGAAAAGCCCGGCGAAAAGCAGAATTTTCGTATTCACGTCGAAGGGCGCGGCGGTTGGTATTCCGACGGTACCGATAACGTTCACTCCAATATCCGTCCCCGTCTGACAGGTTTCCGAAAAGAGGAAAACCGCACTTATCTGGAATACGGCGCCGAGGGACTTTCCGAATTGAAGATCACCGTCTGTTACGAGACCTTCCGGAATTGCGATGCGGTACGGCAGACCGTGACGGTCAGAAACGTCGGCGACCGTGCCGAAATCCTCACCCATATCAGCTCCGCATCGCTTTCCGGCATTGGCACGGACGGACTTCTGCCGTGGACGGCACCGGGGCGTTTTCTTCTCCATTCCTGCGAATTTTCGTGGCAGGGGGAGGCGCAGTGGCGGCACCGTCCACTCACCGGATACGGAATGGTGCCGACTTCGGTGCACGAAAGCAAAAAAGCAGTCCGCTTTCCCTCAACCGGAAGCTGGACGACCGGCCGTTATTATCCTATGATCGTTCTGGAAGACACCGAGACCGGAAAAAGCGTCTATATGGAACTTGAACCGCTCGGCTCATGGACGATTGAGATCAACAATCCTTCCTCCGGCTTCGCTTCGGACGGTGTAATCGGACTGGAGGCGAACTGTGCTGACATTCAGCACGACGGCTGGCAGATCGCGCTCCGACCCGGCGAATCCTATACCGCCCGTCCCTGCGTTTACGGCGTGACCGACGGCGGTTTTGAAGAAGTCGTCGCCGAACTGACCGCCTGTCAAAGAGAGACCAACCTTGCTCCCTTCCCGGACGGCAAGGTGCCGCTCGTCTTCAACTGCTTCATGAACTGCATCGGCTCCAACCCCACCTCGGAGCTTCTGCTCCCGCTGATCGATGCCTGCGCAGCGTACGGCGTTGAGGTCTTCTGCATCGACGCCGGGTGGTTCCGCTCTTTCTCCGACCCGAAAAAGAACGGGATCGGCGACTACAATATCGCAAATGACCGTTTTCCCGACTTCGGCCTCCACGGTATCCTCTCTTATATCCGCGAAAAAGGGATGGTTCCCGGTATCTGGCTTGAAGCCGAATGTTGTGAAGCGTACTGTCAGGCGGCGGAACTTTCGGAAACTGCCCTCTGCCGTAGGAACGGGCTCCCGATCGGCGGCAGCCGCAATCTTTTCGATCTGCGCGATCCCGCCGTCCGCAGGCATCTCCACGCACTGATCGATCGCCTTTGCGATATGGGCGTAGGGTTTTTCAAAAACGATTACAACCGTCCGACCGGCATCGGCTTTTCCGATCACGGCGGCGCTTTCAGCGAAGAAGCTGCAGAGGCGCAGGAGGCGGTCCTCGATTTCTTCGACGAGGTACACCGCCGCCATCCCGGCATCATCATCGAAAACTGCGGCAGCGGCGCGATGCGTGCGGACAACGGGTTTCTCTCTCATTTTGAAATGCAGAGCAGCAGCGATCAGGAACTGTACTACCGTTATCCTTCCATCCTCTCCGGCTCGCTCGCCTGCATGACGCCCGAAAAATGCGGTGTCTGGGCGTATCCCTATCCGTTCTATCTCCCGTTTGACGGCAGCAGCATCGACCAATTCAACGACGAGGCACTGTGGGCAAAAAAGCGGGAGCAGTTTGCCGACGGTGAGGATACGGTCTTCAATATGGTTTCCGGGCTGATGGGATGTCTCTATCTCTCCGGACGAATCGACCGCTGCGACGAAAAGAACGCCGCTCTCGTCAAAGAGGGAATCGCGCTCTTTAAGCGGAACCGCGCCTCTCTGACGCGCTCCGTGCCGGTTTGGCCCGCCGGGACATTCTCCATTGAAGAAGAAGGAATGTTCTGCACGGGGCTTCTCGACAAAGAAGCGGGAAAACTGCGCCTTGCGGTCTGGAATATCAATGCCCATAAGAAGACCGCGGTGTTCAACCTCTCGAAATGGGCAGGCAGCTATTCATCCGCCGCCATCGTCTATC
The DNA here is from genome assembly GCA_024404495.1 of Lachnospiraceae bacterium. Taxonomy (GTDB): domain Bacteria; phylum Bacillota; class Clostridia; order Oscillospirales; family CAG-272; genus CAKRZE01. Next base: position 101,347 of record JAKSPT010000005.1, on the reverse strand, counting down.
CCTCCGCCGACACCTCCGCCCGGTGCGAGTATCACCCCGCGAATGGAAAGCTCTCGGTCACCCTACCCGACAAGAAATATTCCGCGCGTATGATCGAAATCACACTTTAACGTCGTAAACAGAAAACGACCGCTTCGGTTTTCCGGAGCGGTCGCTGTTTTCTTTTCTTATTCTTCCATCAGCCCGAAGCTGTAGGTCGTTTCGGAGCGGAAGGTCTCCCCGGCGCGCAGGATCGGGGAGGGAAAATCGGGGCGGTTGGGGGAATCGGGATAATACTGCGTTTCAAGCGCGATCGCGTGGAGCGGGCGCTGCGGGACGCCGACCTTGAAGGGCACCGGCTTGTTCATTCCGCCCGCGGTATAGACCTGAAGCCCGGGGAGATCGGTCATCACGATCAGAGCTCTGCCCGAAACGGGATCGCAGACCATCGCGGCGCGCTTCTTTTCACGGACGCCGCCGCGCAGGACGAAGTTGTGGTCGATCGGGGTCGCGAGTTTTTTGGGACTCGTGTAATCGAACAGGGTCTTTCCTACCGGAACGGGATCGCCGACCGGGATCAGGTTTTCGTCCACCTCAAGGTAGCGGTCGCTGTTGATCCAGAGAAGCTGCTCCTCAAGCGAGCTGCCGCCGATACCGTTCATATTGAAATAGGTGTGGTTGGTCAGACAGCAGACCGTGTCGGCGTCGGTCGTCGCCTCATAGCGGATCGAAAGATTGAACCCGTCGAAGGAGTAGGTCACGTGAATGACGAGGTTTCCGGGATAGCCCTCCTCGCCGTCGGGGGAGAAGAGCGAGAAGCGGACGGTGCTTTCGTCAAGGACCTCGGCGTACCACATCCGCGCGTTATAGCCGACGTTGCCGCCGTGAAGATGCCCGATGCCCTTTTCATTGTTGAAAAGGACGTATTCCTTCCCGTTCAGCGTGAATTTTCCGCCCGCGATGCGATTGCAGTATCTGCCGACGAGCGAGCCGTGGTAGTCGCCGCTATTCCGGTTATCCGCGATCGAATCGAAGCCGCACACCACGTCCCCGAGCTCCCCGTTTTTGTCCGGGATCACGATCGACTGCACGATGCCGCCGTATTCCAGAAGACGCACCCACGCGCCGTTTTCATTTTTGATCGTATAGGCATAGACCTCTCTGCCGTCGGGCATCCGGTCGAAAAGCTCTTTTTTTACGCTCACAGAAAATCACTCTTTTCGTTTTTCCTTTATTATACAATAAAAAATCACCGCTGTCAATCGTTCTTTCGCATCCGCGCCCGAAAAAGCACTTGAACTCTGCGGGAAAATATGATACAATTAGTCAAAAGCCTTAAGACTTAAGACTTAAGACCAAACAAAAAAGGAGCCCCCTATGGCGTCTTTTCTTGACCGGGCGTTCGTGCCCGACCTCTATTTCGACACGATCTACGAGATCACGCCCGCGCTTCTGAAGCGCGAGGGGATCAACGCGCTCGTGCTCGACATCGACAACACGCTCGTCACCTACGACGACCCCGATCCGACCCCGCCGGTGCTCCGGTGGGCGGAGGAAATGCGCGCCGCCGGGATCTCGCTCGCCTTTGTCTCGAACAATTCGTCAAGGGAGCGCGTCGAACGCTTCAACCGTCCGTTCGGCTTCTTCGCGACCGCGAAAAGCGGCAAGCCGGGCACGAAATACGTGAAAAAGGCGATCGCCTTTATGGGCGCTTCGCCCGAAACGACCTGCGTCGTCGGCGATCAGGTCTTCACCGACATCTTCGTCGGCAAGCGGATGGGAACGCACTCGATCCTCGTCAAGCCGATCAAGGACAAGACCACCCTCTTTTTCCGTTTCAAACGGAAACTGGAAAAGCCTGTGCTTCGCCGCTATGCCCGCATAAACGGCGGAAAGAACGGAGAAAACTGATATGGAGATCACAAGACCCCGCCCCTTTTTCGGTCCGGGCGGCAACTCGAAAAGCTTTTACGACGAGGGCTTCAAGCACTCGGAGGAGGCGCCCGCGTGGGTAAAGGCGAGAGGACTTGACGCTTACGAATACCAGTGCGGCAACGGCGTGACCGGGACCGACGCCACCTTCAGAAAAATCGGCGACCGCGCGCGGGAAGCGGGCATTTCGCTCTCCCTGCACGCGCCCTACTTCATTTCCCTCTCCGGGACCGATCCCGAAACGAGACTGAAAAGCCTCGGCTATATCGAAAAGAGCCGGAACGCCGCCCTCGCGATGGGTGCCGACACGATCGTGATCCACACCGGCAGCGCCGGAAAGATCAGCCGTGAGGAGGCGCTTGCCCTCGCCGCCGACACCCTTTCCCGCGCCCTTGACGCGCTCGGGGACCTTCCCGTCCGCTACGGGCTTGAAACGATGGGAAAGAAGAATCAGCTCGGCACGCTCGACGAGGTGATCGCCCTCTGCAAAGCCGATCCCCGTCTCGTTCCGGTCGTGGATTTCGGTCACCTGAACGCGAGGGAATGCGGAAACGCCTTCCGCTCCGCCGACGACTACCGCCGCGTCTTCGATAAGATCGGCGAAGGGCTCGACGACGCCCGCGCAAGGTATCTGCACTGCCACTTTTCCAAGATCGAATTCACCGACGCCGGAGAGAAAAGGCATCTCACCTTCTCCGACACGGTCTACGGACCGGATTACGAGCCTTTTATGGAAGCGATCGCAAAAGATTCCCTCTGTCCCCGCGTCATTTCCGAATCCGCGGGCACGATGGCGGAGGACGCGCTCACGATGAAGACCTTTCTCGAAGGTCTTTCCAAACGCTGATTTTATGAGGTCATTATGGGAAAATTACTGTTAATCGACGGCAACAGCATCCTGAACCGGGCGTTTTTCGGCATCCGTCCCCTGATCACGAAGGCGGGGCTTTTCACGCACGCGGTCTACGGGATGATGAACATCCTCCTCGGTCACATCGAACGTGAAAAGCCGGATCATATCGCCTGCGCCTTTGATCTGAAAGCAAAGACCTTCCGTCACCTGATGTACGACGGCTACAAGGCAAACCGTCACGGGATGCCCGAGGAGCTTGCCGTACAGCTTCCCTACGCGAAAAAAATGGTCGCCGCGCTCGGCATCCCGATCGTCGAGCTCGAGGGCTACGAAGCGGACGACGTGATCGGCACCGCCTCCGCCTTCTCGGATTCCGATCCCGAACTCGAGGTCGATATCGTCACGGGAGACCGCGACTCCTTCCAGCTCATCCGCGACAACGTCTTCGTCCTCCTCGCCTCGACCGGAGAGACGATCCGCTTCGACCGCACCCTGTTCGGGGAAAAATACGGCGGCACGACGCCCGAGCAGTTCCCCGACGTCAAGGCGCTGATGGGCGACTCCTCCGACAACATCCCCGGCGTCCCCGGCATCGGCGAAAAGACCGCCGTGAAGCTGATCGCCGATTACGGCTCGGTGGACGGCGTTTACGAAGCCCTTCCGACCGCGAAGCTGACCCCCTCCGTGCTGAAAAAGCTGACCGAGGGGAAGGAGAGCGCCGAACTTTCAAGAAAGCTTGCCCTCATCTGCCGGGAGGCGCCGATCGGCGTCGGTCCCGACGATCTGATCTACCGCGGCGTCGACCGTGCCGCGCTGACCGCGCTGCTGACCGAGCTTGAGCTTTTCTCCTCTCTGAAACGAGTCGAAAAGCTGCTTTCGGACGGCGTTCTGACCGACGCGGGTGCAGGAAAAAAGGCAGACGCGGCATCCGTGCCGAAGCCCGACGCTCCGCTCCCCGACCTTTCCTCCGTTCCCTCCGATCTTCCCCTCTCCGATCTGCCCCTGCCCGACCGTTTTGAAGGTTACGTCGGGGTGAGTGCTCCGTCGGAAGACGGCACGCTGACCGTGTTCGACGGGGAGACCCGTTACCGCGGCTCGGTCCGCTCCCCCTTCTTTTCCGATCCCGAAGCAAAGATCATCGCCCGCGACAGCAAGGCGCTCTACCGCTTTATGGGCGAAAACGGGCTCTCTCCCGCCTCCCTCCTGCTCGATATCCGCCTCGCCGCCTACGTGCTCTCCCCCGGGGAGGGCGGCTACGAGCTGCCCCGCCTTTCGCTCGCTTATCTCGGTGAGAGCGTTGAGCTGCCCGAGGAGGTCGCCGTTTACCGGCTGTATCCGGTGCTTGCGGAACTGCTGGAGAGAAACGGAGAGGACAAGCTCTACCGCGAGATCGAGCTGCCGCTTTCCCGCGTCCTTGCCGATATGGAGCGGACGGGGTTCCGTGTGGACCGCGACGGGCTGAAGATCTTCGGTGACAAACTGAACGAGCTTGCCGCCTCCTATCAGGAATCGGTCTGGTTTGCCGCCGGGCACGAATTCAACATCGGCTCGCCGAAGCAGCTTTCCGAGGTCCTCTTCGACGAAATGTGCCTCCCGCCGCCCACAAAGAAGAAAAATAAGGCGGGGCACTACTCCACCGACGCCGAAACGCTCGAAAAACTCCGCCCCTACGCGCCGATCGTCGATTCGATCCTCGAATACCGTCAGGTCACCAAGCTCCGCTCGACCTACGCCGACGGGCTGATCCGTGAGGCGGACGAAAACGGCAGAATCCACTCGGTCTTCCATCAGACCGTGACCGCGACCGGACGCCTTTCCTCCGCGGAGCCGAATTTACAGAACATCCCGATCCGCACCGAGCTCGGAAAGGAATTCCGCCGTTACTTCCTCCCCTCCGACGCCGACCACGTTCTCATCGACGCCGACTATTCGCAGATCGAGCTCCGTCTGCTCGCCGCGATCTCTGCCGACGAAACGATGCTTTCCGCCTACGAGCGCGGGGACGATATCCACGCCATCACGGCTTCACAGGTCTTCGGCGTCCCGCTCGCGGCGGTCACGCCCGAGCTGCGCAAACGCGCGAAGGCGGTCAATTTCGGGATCGTCTACGGCATCAGCGATTTTTCGCTCGCGCAGGACATCCACGTCACGAAAAAGCAGGCGGCGGACTATATCGACCGCTATTTCGCCCACTATCCGAACGTCAGACGCTATATGGACGAGACGGTGAAGCGCGCGCGGGAGGAAGGCTACGTCACGACCCTCTTCGGCAGACGCCGCCCGATCCCCGAGCTTTCGGCACAGAAAAAGACGATGCAGGCGTTCGGCGAGCGCGTCGCGATGAACAGCCCCATCCAGGGCACGGCGGCGGATATCATCAAGATCGCGATGATCCGCGTTGACCGGGCGCTCCGCGAGAGCGGGCTCGACGCAAGGCTGATCCTGCAGGTCCACGACGAGCTGATCCTCGAGGCGAGCCGGAAGGACGCGCCGCGCGCGGCGGAGATCCTGCGGCACGAAATGGAGAACGCGGTGACCCTCCCGGTCGCCCTTCCCGTCGAGCTTGGCACCGGGGATACGTGGTTCGACTGCTGAACGCCGTTACGATAATGTAAATAAATTATAGAAAAATCGTTTTTCCCTTGCATTTTCAGACAGAATCCGTTATAATAGTGTCATACTGCCTTATCAGGCACATTTTCAACGAATTGAAAGGAAACCAAAATGAAAAAAATCGCTCTGATCCTTGCGGTCCTGACGATGCTGGCTGCGTTCGCGCTCCCGTCCTTCGCGGCGGCTGACGTCGAAAACCTTGCTGACGCTCAGGTCTACGAGGTCGCACATTTCCTCGACGTTTACGGTTCTCTCCGCGCGATGGCGATCGATCCCGACGGTGAGTTCGCTTACTGCGGTCAGATCAACGCAAGCGGTATCGTTCACAAGGTCGATCTGAAGACCGGCGAGACCCTCTGGACCTTTGAAGCCGACAACGGCTGGTGCCCGAAGCTCGTCGCCGCCGACGACCGCGGCAACGTCTTCCTCGGTCTGACCAACCCCGACGGCGCGCAGAACGTGAACTACTTCGCGATCCTCAACGCCGAGACCGGTGAGATGCAGACTCCCGAGCTCCTCACCTTCACCTTCCCGAACGGTCTCGCCTGCTCCTTCAACGGCGGTGCCGTTGCCAAGGTCGGCGACAAGTACCTCCTCTTCTCCTCCGCCAACTACGGCGCTGCCCTCATCCTCTGCTTCGACGTGACCGAGCCCACCGAACCCGTCCTTTACGAGGGCTTCGGTGAAAACGGTATCGCTGACGTCGTTAAGGTCTGCGGCGTAAAGACCGGCAGCTACGGCGTCGAGGGCGTTTCCGTCGACACCGACGGTTCCGTCTGGGCAGCCGTCAACTTCAGCGGCAGCGGCAAGGGCGACGGTCTTGCGCACATCAGCGCAGACGGTAAGAAGATGCTTGCTTCCTGCAAGGATCCCGCTCTGAGAGCCGCCTTCAACTGCTGCGTCGTCGGTGACAAGTACGTCGCCGTCTGCAGCTACGACGCCGGCGCTTCCTGCGTCACCCTCGTCAACAAGGCTGATATGACCGTCAAGGCTACCGGCCTCCTCAAGTATGAGAACGCGGACAACTACTGCTCCGTCCTCTACGTCAACGGCGAGTTCTACATCGCCAACCAGTCCAACTGGACCCTCATCACCACCGATAAGGCGTTCTTCCACGACCCCAACGTCGAGCTTGCCGAGGCTTTCAAGGCAAAGGTCGAAGCGATCGAGGAGATCACCGCCGATAACTTCAAGAAGATGAAGACCCGCATCGTCTCCGCCGAGTCCGCGATGAAGGACCTGACCGACGAGGCAAAGGCCCTCATCGACGCTTCCGTCTTCGATAAGCTGACCGCCGCAAGAAAGGCTTACGACGAGATGGCTGCCGCTGCCGCCGAAACGCAGGCAGAGACCAAGCCCGCCGAAACCGAGCCTGCCGCTACCGAGGCGACCGGCACCGAAGCTGCCGGAACCGAGGCTTCCGGCGATAAGGAAACCGACGCTCCCAAGAACGAAGATGAAAAGAGCAACAACGCCGGTCTGGTGATCGGCATCATCGCCGCAGTCGCGCTGATCGCTGCTCTCGCGACGATCATCGTCGCCAAAAAGAAGAAATAATCCCTTTTCCCCCCGATAACCCGAAATGGGGGTGTTGCACTAATGTGCAACACCCCCGGCAAATACGGCTCGGCGGCTGAACGCCGCCGTTTTGGCATATTTGCAACATAAAAAATGGCGTTATTCGAGCCAAAAACGCCGTATATTGCGCAAAACAGCGGAATCCTGACCGCTGTTTTGCGGGGGCTGTTGATCGCTTCCGCTTTGCGGAAGCAGATGCAACAGCCCCATTTTTATGATAAGCCGGAGAAGGAAACGTCCTCCGCACGGAAAACGGTCTCCACCGTCTTTTCCGAGCAGGCGGGCGAATAGCGCCACGCGTCGATCCGGTGGACCGAGGGCGGCACGAAATACTCGCACCTTCCCCTGACCGGGTCCCCGAAATAGGCATCCACGATCACGAGCTTGCATTTCATCCGCTCGGGAATGATGTTCTTGACGTAGACCGAGGCGATCTGCCCGGGGCGCACCTCCTCCTTCGGCTCCGCGAGCCCGGCAAGGTTGGGCGTCAGCTCCACGAAGATCCCGTAGGATTCGACCGAGCGCACGATCCCGGCGACCGTCTGCCCGATCGTGAAACGCGCGGCGTTTTCCTCCCACGTTCCGAGCAGCTCCTTGTGGGAAAGAAAAATGCGCCCGGTATCGGGATCGACGCTTTTCACCGCCACCCGGATGAATTCCCCGGTGCGGAAGCGGTCGCGCGGATGCGAGATGCGCGAGACCGAGATCGCGTCCACGGTCAGAAGGGAGATCACCCCGCAGCCGATATCGGCAAACGCGCCGAAGGGCTCCATGTGCGTGACCCGCGCCGGGATGATGTCGCCCGGGGTCAGCCCGTCAAGAAAGCGCTCCCGGCACTCCCTCTGCGCCGCGCGGCGGGAAAGAAGCCACGCGGGCGTCCCCTCCGGCGTCCGCGTCACGCCGATCACCCTGACCGCCGCCGCTTTTCCGACCCGCGTCACCGCCGCGATGTCGCGGAGCTCCCCGCCCTCCGGCAGATCCATGATCTCGGTGCGCGGGATCACTCCGGTCATTCCGCCGAGCTCGGTATAGAGGGTCAGCTCCCGGTCGCACCGCTTCACCGGCACTTCGATGATCGTCCCGTTCGTCAGCGCCCGTTCCACGGCGCCCGGAGAGGACAGGATCTCCCGGTTCGTCACGCTCCCGATCAGGCTCCCCTCGGGAAGATATTGGTTGCTCATATTCCGCTCTCCTTCTTTTTTCGCGGCTCGCCGCCTGCGGCGGCGAGCGTGTGTTCCGTACTGACAAAAGATATGCGGCGGCGGGCGTTTTCATTCCGGATCCGGACGGGTTTTCCCGAAGGAAAAAAGCATATCCTCCCGCGAAAAAACGAGCGGGCTCACGCGGCGGATAAAGAACGGTTGTTTTTCTTTGGCACAAACCGATAAAATAATTTCGTATTATTGTTAATTATCAATCAAATCAACGAGAAACCGGAAAAGCCCTTGATTTTCGGAGGAAAATGCTGTATAATATAGAGGAATAAAGCATAGAAAGCGCAAGGAGAGTCAGCAGTTTTTATGTTTGAATTTTTCAAGAGAAAGACGTCGGACAGCGAATCCCCCGAAACCGTTCCCGATCCCGTTCCCGACGCTCTGACCGACAGCGAAGCAGCCGGAAGTACCGTTCCCGCCGCAGCCGACCCCAAACCCGATACCGCCGGGAAACCCGAAACGGGCAGCAGAAAAACTGCCGTCGCGTTCGTCGATTACGAATACTGGTACGTCGCCCTCGACCGCCATTATCATACCCGCCCGAACCTTTCCGCGTGGAAGGCGGAGCTCTGCGAAAAGTACGATCTGAAGGATCTCATCGTCTACGGCAATTTCGCGAACAATTCCCTCCGTGCCGAGCTCCCCGCGATCGGAGAAGTCGCGGAGCACGTCGTGGAAACGCAGGTCCCGTTCCGTTCCCACAAAAAGGATCAGACCGAATTCCTGCTTCTCAACGGCATCTATCAGCGCGCGCTCACCGATCCCTCGATCGAAGCCTACGTTCTTTTCTCCGGTGACGGACACTTTGCGCCTGCTCTTGAGTTCCTGCGCGACGAGTGCGGCAAAACGATCGACGTTTACGCCGTCCGCGATTCCTACAGCCGTCAGCTCATCGCCGCCGCCACGGTCAGCACCCTGACCCCCGAGGAGGTCGATTGGACCGCTAAATGCGCCAATATGATCCTCACCAACCTGAAATATCTCGAAGCGAACGCGATCGGGGACAAGCCCGTCCGTCCCTCCTTCCGTGCCACGGTCGACGCCGTTTCCCGTTACCGCCATCTGCCGAAGGCAGACGTCGAGCAGACCCTCTGCTGGATGCTGGATAACGGCTACGCCGAGCAGTACGTCGAATACCTCGACGAAAAGGACGTTCGTCTCATCCGCGTCAACTGGGAAAAATGCTCCGAGGCGGGGCTGTACGTTCCCATCGCCGCCGACGAAAAAGTGCCCGAATTCGTCGAAGAGCCTCTGAACGAAGAGGAAGAAGAGGAAATCCCGTTCTGATAAAAAAATATGCCGTTTCCGGAAACCGGAAACGGCATTTTCATTTTTTATCGGCGTTCTTTTTTCCGGTCGGTCCATGGGAAGGTCACGGTGACCATCAGCGCCCCGACGGCGATATAGACCGGAAGAACGAGGACCAGCCAGAGCAGCGGCACGGGAAGCAGATTGTACAGCGGCTCGGCGATGGGATTCCCCTCCAGACCGAAGGTAAAGAAGAAATTCGCCTTTTCGTACACCGTCGCGCGCATCAGGACGTTGATCCCGTGAGCGATCGCCGCCGAAAGAAAGATCAGCCCCGCCGAGGGAAGGATATCGCGGTAGCGCGGGCGGTAGGTCCCGATCACGATCGGCGCAAGCGCGAGGAAGAGCACGAGGAAATGGAAGCCCCAATAGCCGAGACCTCTCGCCGAAAGGAGCTTCACGTCGATGAACTCGACCTCGGCGGCGGCGAGTGCGACGAGGGCACCGAGCGTACAGTTGAAATACAGATAGGAAAAGAGCGGCTTTTTGTCAAAAGCGGCGGCAAGAATCAGAAAGATCGGAGCAAGATTGCAGAGGTTCAGCGGCAGCTCGTTCCACCACGAAAAATCGTAGGATGCGTCAAAACTCAGGCAGATCTTATAGACCGCAAGATAGACCAAAACAACGATACCGACGATAAGAAGGAAGCGGAGCTGTATTTTGCGGGACTTTTTTCCGAGAAGCAGGCGGGAAAGGATCAGCCCGCCCACCGTAAGAGCGAGAAAGACGAACCACCAGGCGGAAAACGCTGCGATCATAATAGGTATCCTCCGACATCATTTTTCGGGCAGCGGCGCTGCCGTTTTTTTCTTTTTCCGGTTCCAATAAAGCGCGGAAGCGAAGAGGCAGACCTCGGCGACGAGGATCGCCGCGGGACAGTCCACAATCACGTGCTGCTTGACGAGCACCGTGGAGGCGAAGACCGAAAGCGCGAAGAAGAAGGAAACGGTCTTGTACCATCCCGGCGTTTTCCTGCAGCCCTTCAGCCCGCGCCAGCAGAGCCAGCTTTCGAGACAGTGGATCGAGGGGAGCAGATTGTCGGCGGGATCGGTATAAATAATGCGTAAAACCCACGTCAGCGGGTCGTTTCCGGTCAGCTCCGGACGTTCCATCGCGGTCGGAAAGGCGAGAAACACGATCAGGCAGACCGTTTTCGCCAGCATTTCCGCCGTGATCACGCGGCGGCAGGTCTCCCTGTTTTCCCTTGCGATCAGCCAGTAATTGAAAAGCCAGAAGGGAAAGGAAAGGACGTAGGGGATCACGAAGGGCACGCAGAGCGGGATCCTCGCGTCGATCGGAAGCGCGACGCTGTGATGGACCATTCCGGTCGTGATCAGACGGCTGCCGTAGTAGACGACCATATTCCACGCAACGGCGGCAAGCAGCCACCAGAAGCAGCCGTGCGGAAAAACACCTTCAAACCATTCCGCAAATGCCTTCTTTTTCATCCGCTTCCCTCCTTCCGTAATCGTAACACACGTTTTATGATACCACTGTTTTTCTTCTTTGTCAACGACTTTCGTCCTTTTTCGCTCCGGCATTGACTTTCTTCCCGTTTTGTGCTAAAATATGGGAAATTCCGTTAAGGACGAAGGTATCATGACAGCAAAACAAGCGGACGTTTCCCGGGATTTTACGAAGGGCTCGCCCTATTCCCTGATCATCAGGTTCGCGCTCCCCATCTTCATCTCGCAGGTTTTCCAGCAGCTTTACAATACGGCGGACAGCCTTATCGTCGGGCATTTTCTCGGCACCGCGCCGCTCGCGGCGGTCAGCTCGTCCGGCACGCTGATCTTTATGCTCGTCAGCTTCTTCGAGGGGCTTTTCATGGGCGCGGGCGTTCTGATCTCCCGCTGCTTCGGCGAGAAGGACGAGGACGGCGTCTCCCGCGCGATCCATACCGATTTTGCGATCGGTCTTGCCTCGGGCGTTTTCCTGACCATTATCGGGATCCTCTTCACCCCGACCTTCCTCAGATGGATGAATACCGACCCGGGCGTCCTGCCGCTCGCCGTCGAATATTTCCGCTGGTATTTCGCGGGCGCCCTCGCGCTCGTGCTCTATAACGTCTGCCGCGGGATCATGACCGCCGTCGGCGACAGCAAGCGCCCGCTGATCTATCTGATCGTCTCCTCGGTGCTCAACGTCCTTCTCGACCTGTTTTTCGTCGGTCTGCTCGGTCTCGGGGTCTGGTCGGCGGCGCTCGCGACCGTGATCTCGCAGTCGACCTCGGTCGTGCTCTGCATGATCCACCTGCTCAAGAAGGGCAGCCTCGTCACCGTGGACCCGAAAAAGATCCGCTTCCACCGCGATATGCTCGGGCAGATCCTCCGCTACGGGATCCCCTCCGGCATCCAGAACTCGGTCATCGGCTTCGCGAACGTCATCGTGCAGTCACAGATCAATATCTTCGGCGACGTGGCGACCGCCGCCTACGGCACGCATTCCAAGATCGAAGGCTTCGCCTTCCTGCCGATCACGAGCTTCAATATGGCGATCACCTCCTTCGTCGGGCAGAACCTCGGTGCGAGGGAGTACGACAGAGCCAAAAAAGGCGCGCGCTTCGGCATCCTTGCCGCCGTCATCCTCGCCGAGATCATCGGCGTCGTCTACTATGTTTTTTCTCCCGGCGCGATCGCCCTCTTCGACAAGAATCCCGACGTCATCCTTCTCGGCGTCCGTCAGGCGCGCACGGTCACCCTCTTCTATTTCCTCCTCGCGTTTTCCCACTCGATCGCCGCGGTCTGCCGCGGTGCCGGAAGAGCCTTCGTCCCGATGGCGATCATGCTCTCGGTGTGGTGCGTCTTCCGCATCTGCTATATCTTCACCGTGATGCACTTTTTCCACGATATTTCCTATATCTATTGGGCGTACCCGCTGACGTGGGCGATCAGCAGCGTCATATACCTGCTCTATTACCTGAAATCCGACTGGGTCCACGGCTTCGAGCGGTAAAAATGAAAAAACGGGATGAAACTCCGCCGGAGCTTCATCCCGTTTCTTATTTCTGCTTGATCCCGAAATAGAGCATTCTCCCGTCGCAGTCCTCGACTGCAAATTCCCGATTGTGATAATCGGAGGTGCGGAGCGGCACGGCGATCTTCACGCCGTTTTCGCGGAACTCGGCTTCAAGCGTTTCCTGCCCGTCGGTGATGAAATAGGCGTCCCCGCCGTAACCGTAAAGAACGCGGTTGGGCACGACCGCCCGCCCGTGAGAATCGGTCAGGATGATCTCGGTCCCGTCCCGGTAGAGGCAGATATGCGGCTCGGCGGCGGAACGGTAATCCACCCGCGTAAAGCCCATTTTTTCTCTGTAAAACTCCGCCGTTTTTTCGATATCGGGCACCGGAAAGACCGGATGGGAGGCAAAAAGCCGCGCGGGTCTTTCCAGCCGGAAGCGCGGACCCTCCTCGCCCTGCCCGTATTCGGTAAAGCTGAATTTTGCGAGGATCCGTTTCGACGCGCCGTTGTCGGGCGCAGTTTCGGCTGTCACGGCGCGGACGCCGGGCTGCGTGAACGCCCAGCCGATGCAGGCGCCGACCGCCTCTGTCATATAGCCCTTTCCTTCAAAGCCGGGCTCCATTCCGTAGCCGATCTCGGTCTCGCCGTTCTCCTCAAGCCCCTTGAAGCAGATATCGCCGATCCGCTTTCCGGGCTCGTCCCGCAGAAAGATCATCCACGGCGTATAAAAAAGCCTGCTTTCGGGATGTTCCCTGCTGCCGTTCAGCATCATACGGTACGCTTCGGCAAGCTCCGCGTCGGCCTCGGCGATCATTTTTTCGGTCTCTTCGTTGCTCGCCGGGATCACGGTCAGCCGTTTCGTCGTCAGAATATTGCGATCCATTGTCATCCCCCCGTTTCCGGGATCATTATACCAAAAGACCGTCCTTCTGTCAAGTTATCCCCCGAAAAGCGCGTCGAGCCATTCGAGCACGCGGAAACGCACGCGGTATTTCCCGTCGCTCCCGGTCAGGATCTTCACCTGCCCCGGCGTCAGCCCCGCCTCGACGCAGACCTCCTCCGGCCCGGCGCTCGCCGCTCCGACGCAGAGCGGCGGAAAGAGCACGCACCACCAGTTTTTCCCCTCCGCCGCGCCGAGCTTCACCTGCACCGAGGTATAGACCCCGCGCGGGAAGCGGAACGCGCCGTATTCCTTCGTCGGATAGCGCTCCTTTCCGAGCGTCACGGTCACGGGCACGTCCCCCGCCGCCTTTTCCGCGCAGGCAAGGATGCCGTCAAGCCGGTCGGAAAGGACCTTTTCCGCCTCCTCCTTCGTCGAAACGCCCTCCAGCATCGACGCGACCTCCCCGGTCAGCGCGTCCCGGACCGCAAGCTTCAGCGCCTGATCCTCCTCGCCGTCCGAATTGGCGACGACGTGGAGGCGGATCACCCTTTCCCTCACCGCCGCTTCCCCGGGCGTGGGCAGGACCGTTACGAGGATCGCGAACGCGGCACAGACCGCGAGCAGAACCGCTTTCTTTTTCATATTCATCCTCCTTCCGAAATAAAAAAGCCCCGCGAAAAAGCGGGGCTTTTCCTCTGTAAGAGGAGTATGGGCGTTTTCCGGACTTTTCAGTCACTCAAAGGGTGCATTCCTCGAATTTCCTGAGGAAGCGCTTGAAATCGCCCTCGCCGTCCAGGACGGTGAGGCGGATCTCGGTCTCGCGCTGCTCGAAGGGCGCGATGTGATCGAGGGTGCCGCGGTCGATCTCAAGCTGTCTGCCGGAGGCGTGGCAGTTGGTCGGCTGCATCCCGACGACGTAGTCGCCCGACGCCATGCAGCGCCATTCGATCAGGTTCGGCAGGGTGTCCGCCGTGAACTCGATCATGATGCCGAGCTTGCGCGCGGGGTTCCAGGTCGCGCAGACGCTCCTGCCCTTCGCGTTCTTCTTCAGCTTGTGGAGGTAGACCGATTCGACCGCCGTGTCGTCGGGCGCGGTGGTGAAGTTATAGTTTTCGTACTGCTTCTTTGCCTCGTCGTTCATCGCCTCGTAGCCCTTGGTCGGGATATAGACCTTCGAGCCCTCGTCAACGATCGGGAAGCCGCAGTTGACGTGATACATCAGCATGAAGGGGTTCTCCACGTAGCTCTGATTCTCGATCACGTCGTGCAGGGTCAGCGCCTTTTCGCCGACGACCGATTCGATCGTACGGTTCAGCGCGATATTGGTGCGGAACAGCCCCGCCTCGCGGGTCTCGCCGCCGACGCCGACGACGTAATCGTTGCCCTTCCACTCCGCCTTTGCCTTGACCTTGTCGGCGGGCTCGAAGCGGATCTTGCCGTGGAAGTGATCGACGCCGTTTTCATCGGCGTACTCACCGCCGACGTTGCCGAAGCCGCAGGTATAGATCATACCGCCGGTCACGGAATAGAGGAAGTTCATCCCGGCACGGTCGGAAAGACCGACGTTGACCGGACCGCATTTGGAAAGGAAGTTGAGCGGGATGCCCTTGTACTTCAGGTTCCAGATATCGAGGTTGCGGCTCTCCATGACGTCGTAGGAAAGCTCGCCGGCAGAGACCTCAAGCACGCGGATCCCGTCCGCCTTGCCGCCCTCCACCTTGACCGCACGGACGCCGGCGACCGAGGAAATATTGCCGACCGCGCGGAGGATATCCTCTTTCGTGTAGTTTTTCCCCAGATACTTCATATCGGTATTCTCCGGTTCCGCTTATTTCTTGAACAGCTTCTTGATCTTGGCAAGGATGCCGGCAGCGTTGTCCGCGCCGATCTTCGCCTTGACGCCTTCGATGACCTTTTCGAGGATATCGGAGGACAGGTTGACGCCGAGGACGTTCTGGACGGTTTCCGCGGGATTCGCCTTGAATCTTTCAACGGTGTCCTTGTTTTCGGTGATCTTCTTGACGGCTGCGGTGATGAGCTGCTTGACGTTGTTCAGGTCGAGATTTGCCATGATAGTTTTCTCCTTTTCGGTAATATTTTTTATCAGTATATCACAAAAAGCAGCCGTTTTCAATAGGATTTCTCCATTTTTCAGCAAATCTTCACACAGGTCCCGCTTTCATTCCCTGCCCGGTCCGTATTGACAAAAAGCGCCGTTTGTGGTATTCTATTGAAAAAGAGAAAGCGAGGAAAACGGCATTGAGAAGGGTCATCGTCACCGGCGGTTCGAGAGGCATCGGCGCCGCCGCCGTCCGCAGATTCGTGAAAGCAGGCGACCGCGTCGCCTTCCTCTACCGAAGCTCCGTTGAGAAAGCGGAGGCGCTCGCCGCGGAGACCGGGGCGCTCCCCTTCCGCTGCGATATCGGCGATCCGATCTCCTGCCGGGTCGGCATCCGTTCGGCGCTCGCGGCGCTCGGCGGATGCGACGTGCTGGTCAACAACGCCGGGATCTCCCTCGTCGGGCTCTTCACCGACGCGACCGACGCCGATTTCGACCGGATCACCTCGGTCAACGTCGGCGGCGCGTTCCGCTGCACGCAGGAGATCCTGCCGGAGATGATCCGGGAAAAGAAGGGCTCTATCGTCAACGTTTCCTCGATGTGGGGCGTTTCGGGCGCCTCCTGCGAGGTGCTGTATTCGACCACCAAGGCAGCGGTGATCGGCATGACCAAGGCGCTCGCGAAGGAGCTCGGTCCCTCGGGCATCACGGTCAACTGCGTCGCCCCCGGCGTCATCGACACCGAGATGAACGCCGCGCTGACCGAAAGCGACCGCGCCGCGCTCGCCGACGAAACGCCGCTCTGCCGTATCGGCACGCCCGAGGAGGTCGCAGAGGTGATCTTCTACCTCTCCTCCGCCTCCTTCGTCACCGGGCAGGTGCTGTCCGCCGACGGCGGCTTCACCGTCTGATCTTCTTCCGAAAGGATCTGATATCATGAACCCGTTCGACTATTACCCCTCCGAAAAAGAGCTGGAAGCGTGGATCGGCGCGATCTGGGAAAAGGCGGACGCCTCCCCCTGCACTGCCGTCTCTCTGAACGACAGCGGCATCCGCATCCGCTTCGGCTCCTTTCACATGAACCGGAGCACCCTGATCCGCTTTGAAATGCCCGGCTTCCGCAGCTTTTACGGAATGTGGACGCCCGCGCTGAAGGGTCCCGCTCCCCTCGTCGTCCATACCCCCGGCTACGGCGCGGAGCTCAGCTTCCATCCCGACGTGGTCGGCGCAGGCTATAACGTCCTCGAGCTTTCCCCGCTCGGCTACTGGACGCCCGACGGCGACCGCTCCGAGCTGAACTGGTTCGGAAACGCCGAGCCTTTTCTCTGGCCCGTCCTGCCGAACACGGCGATCGACGCATACGATCCCGAGGGCTATTTCGGCTGGATCGTCAACGTCGTCGGCGCCGTACGCTGGGCGATGAAAAACCCGACCGTCATTCCCGACCGCGTTTCCTTCTTCGGCACGAGTCAGGGCGGCGGCGCTTCCCTGCTCCTCGGCTCGGTCTTCCGCGATCACGGCACCCGCTGCGTCTGCGCGGACGAGCCCTTCCTTACGAATTACCCCGCCTCCCTCTGGAGAGGCGCGTACTTCGCGGCGAAGGAAGGCTTCGTCAAGGTCCCGGAGAACGAGGGATGGCATAACCTCGGCTTTGCCGACACCCTTTCCCACGCTTACCGGATGACCTATCCCGTCCTTCTGACCCTCGGCACCGGAGACGATACCTGCCCGCCCGACACCATCCGTCCTCTCTTCGATAAGCTCGACACCGACAAGATGCTGCTTTCGCTGAAGGACCGCTGGCACGGGTACCAGTACGAGTTCATCCGGCACGCGCTGACGTGGTTCGAGCTTTACGCCTGAAAATTCTTAACCGAAAGGATAATTCAATATGAAAAAAATCAAAATCGGCATCATCGGCTGCGGCGGCATCGCGAACGGCAAGCATATGCCCGCCCTTTCCAAGCTGAACGATGTGGAAATGGTCGCCTTCTGCGATCTGATCCCCGAAAAGGCTGAAGCCGCCGCCAAACGCTACGGCACCCCCGACGCCAAGGTTTACACCGACTACAAGGAGCTCCTCGCCGACCCGGAGATCGAGGTCGTCCACGTTCTGACCCCGAACCGCGCGCACAGCTTCATCACGGTCGACGCGCTGCACGCCGGCAAGCACGTCATGTGCGAAAAGCCGATGGCGATCAACTCCGCCGAGGCAAAGAAGATGCTTGACGCCGCGAACGAGACCGGCAAGCTCCTCACCTTCGGCTATCAGAGCCGTTACCGCGCCGACTCCCAGTACCTCAAGGCGGAAGCCGAGGACGGCACCTTCGGCGATATCTACTACGCGAAGGCGACCGCGATCCGCCGCCGCGCGGTCCCGACGTGGGGCGTCTTCCTGAACGAATACGAGCAGGGCGGCGGTCCGCTGATCGACATCGGCACGCACGCGCTCGACCTGACCCTCTGGATCATGAACAACTACAAGCCGAAGTACTGCGTCGGCACGACCTACCACAAGCTGAACGGTCTCGGCAAGGACGATCAGGGCAACGCGTGGGGCAACTGGGATCCCGACAAGTTCACCGTTGAGGACGCGGCGTTCGGCTTCGTCGTCATGGAAAACGGCGCGACCATCAACCTCGAATCCTCGTGGGCGCTGAACACGCTCGATTCCCGTGAGGCGGTCACCCTTGTCTGCGGCACCAAGGCAGGCGGCGACTGCTGGGACGGCGTCCGCATCAACGGCGTCAGCCACGGCAGACAGTACGTCATGAAGCCGAATATGCAGGCAGGCGGCGCGGCTTACTTTGACGGCGCTCCCGCGGACGATCCCGCCGTCGTCGAGGCGCGTCAATGGATCAACGCCGTCGAGGGCAAGGGCACGCCCACCGTTACGCCCGAGCAGGCGTACACCGTCACCCGCATCCTCGAAGGCATCTATATCTCCGCCAAGACCGGCGATATCTACCGCTTCTGATCCCCGACAATCAAAAAATCCTTCCTTCCGGAAGGATTTTTTGCTTCGTGATTATTTCAGGAAACGGAATTTGCCGACGAGGGGAAGCTCCTTTGCCTTGCCGTTTGCGGCGTTGACGATGCCGAGGACGGCGAAGAGCAGGCAAACGAGTCCGAACAGACCGCTGATGATACTGAAGATCAAGCCGATCACCGGGATCCCGCTGAGAATGTTGAGAACGATGCTGCCGACGATCTCCGCGATCGCGAGGACGAGACCCTGATTCGCGTGGAAGCGGGCAAACTTGGAATCCTTCGCGGCGAAGATCGGAACCAGAACGAGGATGCCGATGTACGCAAGGACCGCCATGACCTTGTTCTTTTCGATGTCTTCCGCCTCAAACTCGGAGGTGGTATCGGGGGTATCGTTGAACTTGTTGAACTGCTCGTTGAAATCTGCCATGATGAGTAATCTCCTTTATATGTTAAAATATTGGGATAACGGATCAGGACGCCGCCGAAAGGAAGCGGCAGAGATACCCGAGCACGAGAAGATGCGCCGGGTAAAAAATATAGAAGAACCATTTCGGCTGCCTGCCGCGCTCGCCGTTATAGAGCCGCAGGAGCGGCAGGGCGAGGAGCGTGCCGAACTGGCAGGCGGTCAGACGGAGACAGCCGAGCCCCATCGACGGGTAATACTGCGAAGAGATCCACAGTGCCATAAAAACCGAGATGACGCAGAAGGCGGCGTCTCTTTTTTTCGGTTCCTCCCGGAAGACCGCGAAGGCAAGTACCCAGAGAACGCCCGCATACTGCCAGTCTCCGAAAGCCGAAAGAAAGAGCAGAACGGCGACTCCGAGCAGCCTGACCGGCTCGTCGGCATCGCTCTTCCACACGGTCACCGCGGCAAGCCCGAGCGTCAGCGTGTAGATCATCCCGAAATCGTAAAACCGGGAAAACGCCGCGCTCCAGTTCCCGTCCGCGCAGAAAAACGCGTATGGAACTGCCGAGATCACGGCAAAGACCGCCATCCGGAGGAGGTAGCGCTTCCGGCTCCGGGTATGATAATACCCCTCGGAAACGAAAAAGCACATGATCGGCGCCGTCAGCCTTCCGAGCGTGTGAAGAAGCTGTCCGGGGACCGAAGCGGTCGGGACGAACGCCCACGCCGCGTGGTCGATCACCATGCAGACGACGGCAACGTATTTCAGTACGGCAGCCGACACGGCGGTCCTCTCCTTTCATACGGTATTATCATAACACATAAAAACGGAAATGTCAAGAAAAAGTCTTTCCGGATTATTGCGTCCGGTATTTTTTAACAAAGTGAAAATATTGCGTCCCTCGTTGCTTTTTCCTTCAATATATGTTATAATGCTATTTGGTGAAAGATTCCCGCGGGAAGGAGGAGAATACGAATGAAGACGAAAAAAGCGCTTTCTTTGTCGGCTGCCGCCGTGATCACGGCCGTATTCTGCCTTGCCGCGCTCACGCTGCTCTTTTTCCCGCGCTCTTCCTCCGCCGAGGTCCCGCTGCTTCAGGAGGGCAGGATGTCCGTCCGTCACTTCCTTGCCGAAGGCGATGAGACCGGCTCCTCCGACCCCGTTCCGAACGAACCGGAGGACTATCCCGAGGCGCTGACCGAAGCCCTTTACGCCGGTCTGACCGCGGGGGAAAGCGAGATCTTCCTTTCCGACTTCGCGATCGACCCCGACCAGCTCCGCGGTGCGATGCAGGAGCTGATCAACAGCCGCCCCGAGCTGTTTTTCGTCAGCGGAAAATACACCTACCGCCATTCGCTGAACGTTGTCGTCTCGATCAAGCCCGAATACCTCTTTACGGGAGACGAGCTTGCCGAAAAGCAGACCGAATACGAGACGATGCTGAATACCCTCCTCGACCGGATCTCCCCCGACGCCTCCGACCTTGAAAAGGTCCTCGCGGTCAACGATCTGCTCTGCCTCGGCTTTTCCTACGAGGAGGAGCCCGACGTTTTTGACGCCTACCATTTCATGAAGGACAGAAAGGGCGTCTGCCAGTCCTACACGCTGACCGCAGCCGCGCTCTTCAACCGTCTCGGCATCGAATCGACCTACGCGCAGAGCGAGACGATGAACCACATCTGGAATCTGGTCCTTCTTGACGGGGAATGGTACCACCTCGATATCACCTGGAACGATCCGACGCCCGACGCCTTCGGGCGCGCGAGCCATAAAAACCTTCTTCTGAACGACGCGGACATCACCGCGGCGAAGCATTACGACTGGACGGTATCGGGCGGGATCACCGTTTCCGACGAATCGTACGCGCTTCCCTTCCGTCAGGTCTCTTATCCGGTCTATCCCTTCGGCGGCTGCTACTACTATCAGGAAGGCGGCGAGATCGTCCGTCAGGATGCCGAAACCGGAGAGACCTCCTTCCCCTTCCCGCTCCACGGGATTGAGGGGCTCGCTTCAAACGGGGAATTCCTCTTCGCCTCGTCGGAGGGCATCCTCTATTCCATCCGGATCCCCGAGGAGGAGATCATCCCGCTGATGACGACGCCGGTACCGGGCGGCATTTACGGTATGCTCGGCGAGGTCGTTTATTCCGACGGCTCGACCGCCGCCGTCTCGCCCGGACTTCCCTCCACCGAATACGCCGTCCTGCTTTACCGTGACGGCATCTTCCTCGGCACCTTCACCGACGTGCAGAGCGCCTTTTCGGCGATCGAAAAGGATCCCCGCGAAAACGCGGAATTCCTGCTCCGCGTCAAGCTGAACGGCGGTCTCATCCCGTTCAGAGAGGATACCGTTCTTCCGGAGGGCAGGAACCTCGTCTTTTCCGACAGCATTCTCACGGTTTCCGGCGCCTGCGAGACCGACGTCTCCTTCACGCTGGTCAATTCCGTACTCTACCCGCAGACGGCGGACGCCTCCCTTACCGTAAACGGCAGCCTGAAGATCGAAACGCCCTCCGCGTCCCTTTCTCTTCCGGTCACCGCCGCCGAGCTCTCGCTGCTCGCTCCGGACGGCAGCGCCGCGGTAAACGGCGCGCTCACCGCCGATATCCTCCGCACCTCGGGAACCGTCCGTCTGAACGCCCCCGTCACCGTCGGTCTGCTCAACGCCGACGCCGACTCGGTCCTTGAAATCGGCGAAAGGGCGGAGCTTGTGATCGGCTCGGTCTCCTGCCCCGACCTCACCGTGATCCCGTTCGCCGCGGAAAACCGCTTCCTCGGCTTCTCGCTCGGGAAAGCGGACGTTCTCGGCGCGCTCACCGTCCGTCTCAATTCCCTGCCCCCGCTCGAAGCCCTCGTGCTTCCGACCGACGAGGAAACCGGGAAGAAGAACGCCGTCACCTTCCTGCTTGACGACGCCGATCTGACGCCCCTGTTCGCTTACGACGGCACGGAGGGCGGGCTCGTCCGCCGCCTTGACACCTGGCTTGAGATCGAAGGGACCACGCTGCTCCGCTGCGTCAGCGTGTCGGACGTCTGCGAGGCTTACGTTCCGGAGGGCGTCACCGCGATCGCGGATTACGCCTTTGCCGATATCCCCGGGCTCTCGGTGATCTATCTTCCCGACACCGTGACCGACCTCGGGTACTTCCCGTTCGGCTTTACCCGTGACGCGGACGGAGAAATGGTCCGTTCCGAACGCCTCACGGTCTTTGCCCAGACCGGCTCGGTCGGCGCCGCCTTTGCCGCGGCGAACGGCTTCCCCTGCCGCGAGTATTTCACCGCCTCGGTCTCCGGCTATACCGGCGTGTTCTTCCTTGAGGAAAGCACGGTCCGTCTGACCGGGTATTCCGCGGCGGACGGAAGCACCGTCCTCGTCCCGACCGCCCTCACGCTCGGCGGCGAGAACTATACCGTGGTCTCCCTTTCGGATACCCTCTTCGGCAGCGCCGGGGGGCTGAACGTCTTCACCCTTCTCGATCCCTCCGTCGTTCCCGCCGTATGGCAGGAAAACCACAGCGTTTACGCCGGGGGCCGCTGGCACACGCTGACCGTCGTCCTTGACGGAGCCGTGCTCTCCTATCCGGTCCCTGCCGACGAATCCCCCGCGAAATACCTCCCGGTGCAGTCCCGTCCCGACCGCGATAATATCCGCTATCTGTTCCGCGGCTACGATCTTGACGGCGACGGCGAGCCCGACGAGATCCCGGACGTCCTTGAAGAAGATACGACCGCAGCCGTCGTCTTTGAAGAGCACGACAAGCCCGACTCCTTCAACGTCCTCTTCCTTCTCCCGGACGGCTCCCTCTATTATTCCGAAACCGTCAAGGCGGGTGAACCGATCGGTCTGCCCGGAGACGAAGAAACGCCCGCGGTCCCCGAATGGGAGGAGGGCGCCGTCTTTACCGGATGGTGCGGCTATCTGCCCGGAATGACCGCCCGCGAGGATACGATCTTTATCGCCGGGTTCCTCACCGAAGAAAACGATTCCGTCCTGACCTCGCCGCTCCTTGCGATCGAAGACGGATACCTGCTCCTGCCCGCTCCGATGACGCGGGAAGAGCTGCTCTGCCGTCTGGATCAGCGCGAGGGCGTCGTCCTCGGAGCGCGCGGCGCCGCGACGGGCGAGACCGTACGGTACCGTGACGTCACGCTGACCGTCCTGCTCCCCGGCGACCTGAACGGCGACGGCTCGGTCTCGGTCACCGACTATCTGATCCTCCGCTCCGAGCTGCTCGGAAAGCGGGAGAGCGAAGGGATCACCCGCGCCGCCTCCGATATGAACGGAGACGGAAACGTCACAGTTACCGACCTGCTCCGCGTCGGAGCGATCATCCTCGGCAAAACCGCCTGACCTCACGGAACGGCTTTCAGAAAGAGAAACGAACACGATGAGAAGAATCCACGTACTGAACCCCGCGGCGGGAAAAGGACACGATCCCGCATTCCTCGACGGCATCGTCCCGGAGGGGGACGAGATCTACACCACGACGGGCATCGGCGACGCCGAGCGGTATATCGCTTCGGTCTGTGCCGAAGACCACGGCGAAATCTCCTTCGTCGTTTACGGCGGCGACGGCACCCTGAACGAAGCGGTAAACGGCATTCTGAAGGCGGACGCCGGAGACCGCGCCGTCCTCTCGGTCGTACCGAGCGGCACCGGAAACGACTTCGTCCGCACGGTTTCCGCCTTTGAGGGCGAAACGCGGGTGGACGCCGTGAAATACAACGGCCGCTACGCCGTCAATATCATCAATATGGGATTTGACTGCTCTGTCGTCGACAAGACGCAGAAGTACAAGACGATGCCCGCCGTTTCGGGCAGTATGGCGTACATCATGGGCGTTGCCGACGTGCTTTTCCACAGGCTCGGCGAAAAATGGCAGATCGAGCTGGAAGACGAAGCCGGCGAGCGTGAGATCCTGCGAGGGGAATACCTGCTCTGTCTGATCGCGAACGGTCAGTATTACGGCGGCGGCTTCAGACCCGCGCCCGCAGCGTCCCTGACCGACGGACTGCTTGACGTGCTGATCGTCTCCAAGGTCAGCCGCGTGACCTTCGTCCGCCTCGTCAGCGACTACCGCAAGGGCACGCACATCGACGAAAACGGCGAGGTCGTGGAGCGCTTCCGCAAGTTTGTGACCTATCGCCGCGCGAAAAAGGTCAAAGTCACCGGGCTCGGCTTCCTCTGCGCCGACGGTGAGATCGAACCCACGCCCTCGATTGAGGCGGAGATCGTCCCGAACGCGCTGCGCGTCCTGCCCCTCTCCTCCGGAAGCGGAACGGAAAAAGAAAAAGCGCCTGCCGACGATCCGGCGGCGGTCTGACGATCCGAGTGAAGTGAAAGGAAAAACGCCATGCAAAACATTGACAAGAAAAAATTGCTGAAAACGGTCTTGACGGTCGTTCTGGTCCTCGTCATCGGCTTTATCGGCATCAAGACCGGTCTGATCGACCTCGGAGCCGGTGAGACCTCCGACACTCAGCCGATCCTGCCGGTCATCACCGGAGACCCGAGCACCGAAAATGAGACCGATCCCGTCGAAACGAAGGGAGAAACGTCTCCCCCGGAAACCAAAGCTCCCGAGACAAAGGCTCCCGAAACGAAGGCTCCGGAAACCAAAGCGCCCGAAACGAAGGCTCCGGAAACCAAAGCGCCCGAGACCGAGGCGCCGAAGATCCGCGAGGACGGTCAGTACACCTCAAAGGACGACGTCGCGCTCTACATCCACACTTACGGCAAGCTCCCCTCCAACTTCATCACGAAAAAGGAAGCGCAGGCGCTCGGCTGGCCCGGCGGCAGTCTTGAGCCCTACGCGAAAGGCAAATCCATCGGCGGCGACTACTTCGGCAATAACGAAGGGCTCCTCCCGAAGAAAAAAGGCCGTTCCTACACCGAATGCGATATCGGCACGAAGGGAAAGTCTTCCCGCGGCACGAAGCGCATCGTCTTCTCAAACGACGGTCTGATCTACTACACCGACGACCATTACGAGTCGTTCACCCTGCTCTACGGCAATCCGTAAATATCGGTTCTCCGGCATTCCAAATAAAAGGAATGCCGGAGCGTTTTTTTCTTTTTTCTGTCTTTTTCCGTCTTGCAAATCCCGGAAAACGGCGGTATAATACAAGAAAGGCGCCCGCACGGCGCCGCAGAATTCCGCTCCGGGCGGAAGAACACGAAAGGAATCATCATGAAGACCATACACTATCCGGCAGCCGACCGCAAATGGGAGGACGTCGTCAATCAGAATGCGATCGATCAGTATTTCACGATGCTCGAAAACTGGCGTCAGGGCGCCGGCTCTTACGGCAGACTCAATCTCCACGCCTGTTGGGGAAAGGCAGACGTGCTGGACAAGAAATATCAGGGAGAGACCATCTATATCTACAAGCACCTGATGCACTTTGCGGAGCTGCTCTACGACCGCTTCGGCGATCCCAAATGGAGAGTCCGCGCCAACGCCATGGCGTCCCAGATCCTCTATCTGCAGGCCGAAAACGGCGGCTTCATTCATTCCACCTCGGAATTTGAGCCGACCTTCAACACCATAGGCTGCCCCATCCACTTCTTCATGCCGGTCCTTTCCCTCTGTCAGTATTACGAATGGGAACACGCCGACGAGTCGATCAAGGCGCTGATCCCCGACGCGATCGAGCGCCATTTCGGGTTCACGATGCAGGCGGCGTGGCAGAAGGGCAACGGAAGATTCCATCCCCTGCCCTTTGCCGGATGGTGCGGCGTGACCAATCAGGACCTCGTTGCCGTTGCGGCTGTCGCGTGGAGCGCGAAGCTGTTCGGCACGTGGGATCGCTACGAGCAGTACGGAAAGCCCGCGCTGGACCATATCCTTTCCGATTACTATTATGAAAAGCTCGGTCTCTTCGAGCGCGGCGACGGCGTCAACTTCACCGAGCGCATCGCCTACTATTTCGTCATCCTCGATATGCTCGACCTCATTCACAAGCTGACCGGGGACGAGCGTCTGCCGCCCGTCATCGACAACGTGGAATCGCATCTGCTGGACGGGCTGTACACCGGCAGCGACGGATACGCCCATCTTTCCCGCGGCGCCGTTACCGACGCAAACGAGAAGAACAAGACGAAGATCCTTTCCTGGGACCGTTCCTCGGTCACCGTCAGCTCCTATCCGGGCGTCATTCTGCACGTGGAGCAGTACCTCGACCGCAACCCCGATCTGCCGGAAGGACCCGAGCTGCGCAAAAAACTCGACGCCCTGCGCCGCACGCTTGCCGCCTATACCTTTGCGGACGGCTGCGCCCCGATGGCGTTCAATCCCGCCAACCCCGTCTTTACCGTCGTTTCCATGCCCGACGTGGAGGGAATGCCCTATCTGCTCCTCTACGAGCTCGGCGACCGTCTTTCCGCGCCGAAGCCGGTCAGACTGCCCACCGTCATCCGGAAATACTGCGGCTGTGTGTGGAAGCAGAACGGCTGTCTCTGGTCCTTTGAAAAGGGCGGCGAACGTCTTTACGGAGGGTATTCCCGCTACGTTGCCGGGATCACGCTCGGTCAGAACGAGCGCCCCGTCCTCGGTGATTTCGACGCGCCCGTCGAATACGACGTCGAAGAGATCATCGACGTCGGTCAGACCGTCTGAATCCCGGGGAACAGTCTCCGTAAACGAAAAAGCCTTTCGTGCAGAAGCACGAAAGGCTTTTATGATTCTTATCAGGCGATGTGATCCTTGAGGAAGTTGACGGCGATGCCGATATCGCCGACGGGGTCCTTGCCGACCTCGCGCTCGATGGTGAGGAAGCCCTTGTAGCCGATCTCATCCAGCGCGGCGAGATATTCGTTCCAGTTGACGCCGCCCTGTCCGAGCGGAAGCTCGAGCCAGCGCGCGCCGGCAGCCGCCTGGATCGCGGCTTCGCTGTTCAGCGCCTCCTTGGAGTGAACGAGGCTGATGCCGTCCTTCGCGTGGGTGTGGACGATGTAGCGCTTCAGCGTGCGGACCGCCTCCGCGGGATCGTCGTCAACGCACATAACGAGGTTCGCCGGGTCAAGGTTGACCGCGACGCCGGTGGAGCCGAGGGTGTCGAGGAATTTGCAGAGGCGCTTTGCGGGCTCGGGACCGGTCTCGATCGCGAAATGCGCGTCCATCGAGTCGGCGTACTCGGCAAGCTCAAGGCACGCCTTCTGCATGATCGCGTAGGTCTCGCAGGTGTCGTCCTCGGGGACCTGTCCGATGTGGGTGGTGACGATATTGGTGCCCAGCTTCTTTGCGAGATCGACGATGCGCTTGGAACGCTCGATCAGCATGGGATTGAGTTCGGGATTGGTAAAGCCCTTGCCGAGGTCGCCGCAGAGCGCGGAGATCTTCAGTTCGTTTGCGGCACAGAGGTCGAGGAACGCCTTCTGCTTATCGGGCGTCATATTTTCCGGCGCCATATCGCCGCCGACGGCGTAGACCTGAATGCCCTCGATGCCGAGAGAATGCGCGATCTTCATCGCCTCCGGGAAGGGACGGCGGAACGAGTCGATGATCGCACCGATCTTGAAAGGATACATAAGATTACCTCACTTTCATGACATACTCCCCCGCGGAATCGTCTCGCGCGGGAAAATACACTTCTGTATTTTTATTGTAACGCAAAACCGCGTCTCCTTCTTTATCATTTTGTTACTGTTTTTTAACATTTTTTACACAGTTTGCGTTCCGCACTTGAAATGCGCGCCGTTCTGTGGTACAATACGAAAAAACGAAAAGAAAGTGATCTCAAAATGAAACGCAGCAGCGGTGTCCTGATGCCCGTTTCCGCCCTTTGGGGGGACTATTCCGAGGGCGGCTTCGGCAAAGCGGCGAAGGAATGGATCGATTTCCTTGCCGACACGGGCTTTTCTTTGTGGCAGACCCTCCCCTTCTGCCTCCCCGACGAGTGCAATTCCCCCTATAAATCCTTCAGCGCCTTCAGCGGCAACCCGTATTTCATCGACCCGGAGACCCTTTTTGAAAAAGGGCTTCTGACAAGGGAGGAGCTTGCGGGCGCGAAGCAGAAAACGCCTTATTTCTGCGAATTCGACCGTCTTGCAAAAGAGCGCCTCCCGCTTCTGATGAAAGCGGCGAAGCGGTTCGGGAACGATCCGGCGATCGGTACGTTTTTCGCCTCCCATCCCGAGACCGAGCAGTTCTGCCGCTTTATGGCGCTGCGCCGGGCGAACGCCGAAAAGCCGTGGAACGAGTGGACGGTGAACGACCCCGACGCCGACACGCTCCTTCTCTGGCGCTTCGCCGAGTACGAATTCTTCACCGAATGGAAGGAGATCAAGGCGTACGCGAACGAAAAAGGCATCAAAGTGATCGGCGATATCCCGATCTACGTCGCGTGGGACAGCGCCGACGTGTGGTCGGATCCCGGTGAATTCCTCCTTGATGAAAAGTATCTCCCGCGCGAGGTCGCGGGCGTGCCGCCGGACTACTTCTGCGAGGACGGTCAGCTCTGGGGCAACCCCCTCTACGACTGGGATAAGATGGAGAAAAACGGCTTCAAGTGGTGGAAAAAGCGCGCTTCCTTTATGGCGGAGTGCTTTGACGGCGTCCGCATCGACCATTTCCGCGGGTTCGAGTCGTATTTCGCGATCCCTGCAAACGAAAAGACCGCGAAAAACGGCGTGTGGAAAAAGGGCCCCGGCATGGCGCTGATCCGCGCGCTGAAGGAGGCGGCGGGGGACGCGCTCCTGATCGCCGAGGACCTCGGTGACATCACGAAGGAGGTCCGCGAGCTTGTTGACGAAAGCGGCTTCCCCGGAATGCGGGTGCTTCAGTTCGGCTTCCTCGGCGACGAAAATTCGCCGCATCTGCCCCATAATTACGACAACAACTGCATAGCCTACACCGGCACGCACGACAACAATACCCTCCTCGGCTACGTCTGGGAGCTTGACGAAGCGACGAGGCAGACCCTCTTCGCCTACGTCGGTCACAAGGGCGACATCCACACCTGCTACGACCCCATCTTACGCGAAATGTTCGCCTCCCACGCGGGGCTTCTGATCCTGCCGGTGCAGGACCTGCTCCTCTACGGCGCTGACACCCGCTTCAACGTGCCGGGCAGATCGGAGGGCAACTGGTGCTACCGCCTCGAACGCTCGCAGCTTGACCGGATCGACCGGAACAAATTCAGAAACTGGAACCGCCTCTACGGCAGGAAATAACGAAAAAGTCTCCCGGAAATCCCCAAAAGGGGTTCCGGGAGGCTTTTTTCAATCGAACTGCTTCATTTATCCGATCAGACGGTTGACAAAGGAGCCGGTGACGTTTTTCCGGTAACAAAAGCTGCTTCCGGGACTGCCGATCCCGGACGTCAGGACATAGAACGGATCGCCGCGACCATCTCCGGAACGGTGATAAACGAATACGTTTTCCCGTCGTTCCTGCTTTCAATCTCGTCAACCGCCGCTGCAGCGGCGGGAAGCCGTTCTCCCCACGCCTCGACGTTGATCAGGAGGAACACCGTCTTTCCCTTCGAATTCCGGACCGCCGTATCAATCGCATTTACGATATCGGCGGCAGTCCGCGCGCCCGCGCCGTTATAATTGCCGACCTCTTCGATCATCACGACGTCACCGAACGTCTCTGCTTTTCCGGTCCGGCCGGAGTGTCCGAGCAGCAAGGCATCGGGATCTACCTTCATCATATACTCTTCCTTGAGATCTTCGTTTTTGCCTATCATCGCATTGTCGTCGCTCAGATCCCAGTAATTGACCATCGTAAAGCCTGCCTGCTTCAGGATTGCTTTGGTTTGTTCCAAAAATCCGGGATACGCCTCTTCGGGATAGAGAGAGGGGTACATATATCCGATCCCGGACGGTCCCTGCAGGAACGCATCGCTTTTCGTCGCGGTACCGTACAGATACCGGAGCGTCAGCGGATTGAAGCGGGTAAAGAGCGAAGGAAGCGTCCAGGCGATCGGGAATTCCCCGCGCAGATCGCTTTCCCAAGAGGAAATCAGTTCCTTCGAACAGTAGTGCCACGCATCGCCGTCGCTCATCATAAAGGAAACATAGACAGCGCCGTCCTCGGTCTCATAGGAATCCGGAATCGCACTGACCGGCTGATCCGCCGCGTACTCCGGGAAGGACGCCCACACCGAGAAATTCGCGCCGCCCCAGTCGATACAGACGACGTACTTTCCGAGAGAGGAAATCGTGCTGACGTAATCCCGTTCGACCTCCCAGCCGGACCAGCCGAGAACGGGAATATTGTCATCAAACTGATCGAGGATCTGTCGCTGCGCCTCCATACTGTCCGCGTCGCGCGGATCAACGAAATAGATCACGGCGTTCATCGCCGCGGCAAGATCGTACGCAGCGGGTCGGTTGTCCGTCGGACCGGATCTGCCGTCCGGCTTCAGGCAGAACACCATATCCCGCCTTCTGCCCTCCACCATGTTTTCACCGATCCAACGGTTGATCTCCGCCGAAGTCGTCCCCGCCCCGAAGCCGCAGAAGTCCGTAATCACAACGGCAGGGAGAGAACAGCCTTTTGCCTTCATTTTATTGTACAGCTCGGTGCTGACCGCCGCGCCGTGCTTTCCGGAAGCCATCATCGCGGCGACGTTTGCGGTATCCGGCAAAGCCGTATCATATACGTACAGTTCCGTCAGCTCACCGCCGTATTTGGCAAACAGCGTCCCGAACGCCGCGTATTCCGAGCCGAAGGAATCGTCGTATTTCAGCTTATTCAGCCTGACACCGGCATCCTTTAATATCTTCTGCTTCGTCTTCTCGATATTGACGCCGTCCACCGTTTCCTCGGAGGGCGCAAGGTAAACCCTCGCCCCGCCCATATTCAGAACGCCTTCCAGAATCCGCGCCGCAAGCATTCCGTCCACGCCGTTTCCGTCGGTGATGACCACGTCAAGCTCCGCAGGGGTCTTCATCCCGAACGAATTGACTTCCTGCACGGGGCCGGAATGATCCGTTTCCCCGGCTGCGGAAACGGCTTCCGTGCCCGGGCTGCCGGACGTTTCACCGGCGCAGCCGGTAAGGAGTGAACCGATCAGGAGGAGCGCAAGGGTCCCGGTCAGAGTGATCTTCTTCATATTTGTTTTCCTCGTTTCCTTTCCGGCAATTTTTCACCGTAAAATTTTGTTTTTCTGCTTTTGAATGTTTTTCATTTAACCGATCAGACGGATGACAAAGGAGCCGATAACATTTCCGTTTTCGGACGCCGCTTCCTTCGTCAGCGGGATCGGCGTAACGTCGCCCATTTGGTCGGTGGCACCGAGCGCGCTGTAAGCGGAGAATGCCGCCACGGAAACGGTCTTTCCGTCAACTTCCGTACGGAGCGCAATTCCGTCCGCTTCGATCCGGACGCCTTTTCCGTCCTTATCGGTCAGGGACGCGGTATCCACGCCGAAGCGGGTCGCGAGGAAATCACGGGAAGCAGGAAGCGTCGTGCTCTTTCCCTGTTCGTAGGCAGTCTCGTCCATGCTCCACGGGTGATCGGGCTTGACCCCGTATGCCTCGCCGCCGTAGGTTCTCTTTGCGGTGCCGGTAATTCTGCCGATATCATACTCGGGATAGACGCTCCAGAGTACCGGGCGTCCCTCCCACGAAAGCGTTTCGACGTTTTCGGAAAGCGGCAGGATCACGCCGACCTCTTCGTAAGTCTTTCCTTCGGGGAAGGCGTAACCGAATCCGATCCTGCCCTCACGGTCGATCGCGAAGCGGAAGGTCACTTTCACACCCGAGGTGTATTTTCCGGTCATTTCGACGACCGCTTCGCTGCCTTCGGTCACTGCCGTCACCTTGATCCCGGTCAGACCGCTCTGCTTTTCACCGTTCAGCGTAAGAACCGGCGTACCGTTCATTACCGTCTTCCCGCCGACCGAAGCAGTGATCTTTCCGGTGGTCTTCGCGATCTTCACGAGGAAGTCCTCACCGTTCACGGTCAGTTCGACGGTGCCGTCGGTGATCTCCGGAGCGCTCCCTTCGGCTGCGGAGGCGTATGCGGGCGCGGTCCAGCCGCCGAGCTTGAATTCAAAGGAATCGACGACGTAGTTTTCAACCGCCTCATACTGCCGGCGGATGAAATCGAGATGAAGAATCGCCCCGTTTTCCGCGTTCTTCACGGGAACCGTCAGTTTTGCGGTCTTTCCGGGCGCGGTGTCAGGCAGTGTGATCTCGCCCTTTTCCTCCCCGCAGGTCCATACGCAGACCAGTTCTGAAAGGGAGGTATGGAAATAACGGTTTCCGACAGATAACGTCACTCCGTCTTTCCCCTCTGCCGTCAGCGTCTGCAGTTCGTCGATATCGAGCGGTGAATAAACCTTCTTCACACTGTAATACTCGGGCTTTTCGCGTCCCCAGCAGTCAAGCAGACCCCAGGTCGTGTTGAAGGTGAAATGCCCGTTCTCCCCGAAGAACATAAAATCACGGGAGTGCCAGATCGCGGCACCGAGCCCGCCCTTCTGTTTCAGAATCGCTTCCCAATAGGCATCGTAGGAATAGCCGTAGAGCGCGCGGAGCCCCGCGTCGATCCCGACGGTATGATAGAGATGCCCGCACTCGTCGTATACCGTCGGCATCGGTGCCGCCTTTTTCAGCGAGTCGAGCGAAGGATAGTGAACGCTCTTCACGTCAATCAGATCGGTCCCCGCCGGGATCGAGTCGCCCCAGCTGAATTTGACAGGTCTGCTGTCATCCACCCGTTCGAGGTATTCGCACACCTTCTCGGTGTTGCCGCCGTAATCAGACTCGTTTGAGACCGACCAGATCACGATCGAGGAATGAGGCTCTGCCCGTTCAAAGACCGAGGCGTAAACGCCGAGCGTCCAAGGCAGATATTGCGGGTTGCTGATCGTGTCGAGGCGCTCGTAATCGTCGCCGGTCGCCCAATGCGTGTTGATGTGGTGCGTCGCCTCCAGCTCCACGTAGAACCCGAGCGAATCGCAGAGGGAAAGAATTTCGTCGCTCGGCGGGAAATGGGAGGTTCGGATATAGTTGACGTTTGCCTGTTTCAGTTTGATCAGCGATTCCCGGTCATATTCCGGAGAGGAAACGAGACCGCCCGTCGGGTCGAGGTCCGTCCAGTCCACGCCTCGCAGTTTGACGGGGGAACCGTTGACGAGAAGTTCGCTGTCCGTAAGCTTCACCTCACGGATGCCGATCTTCTGTTCGTACTCTGCCCCGCCGTCAAGAGTAACGCGGAGGGTATAGAGCCTCGGATGCTCGGCATCCCAAGTGATCACACCGGAAATCGGGATCGTCACGGTTTGTTCTTCCGCCCCGGCGGCGAAGGTCACTGCTTTTTTGCCGGAAGCCACGTCTTTTCCTTCCGGATCGGTCAGAGAAAGGGATGCCGTCACCGCTTCTTTTCCGCCGAGGTCGGCGGCAAGGTTCAGCGCAATCTCCGCGTTTTCATACGCGGAACCGAGTGAAGTGAAGGAATGGAGCCGCGTCAGATGTGCTTCCTTCACGCCCTCGATCCTCACGGCACCGGTGATACCCGAACCGCCGATATTCAGTTCGGGCGCGTAGGTCACGCTCGTTACGCCGACGACGATCTCAAGATCGTTTCCGGTCTTCACAAGGTCGGTGATCTCAAATTCAAACGCTGTGTAGCCGCCCGAATGGGAACCGAGATAAACCCCGTTCACCCAGACACGCGCGACATTCAGAACCGAATCGAACCGGAGAAAATACCGGTCGCATCCGTCGGCAAGCGGCGAGGGGACCGTTTTACGGTAGGCGTATTCGTGATTGTATTCCTTTTCGCTCACCGTCGTGACCCCGTTCAGCTCGGGATAGGACCGAACGGTGATCTTTTTCCAACGGGAAGAGGAGGGGTCCTGCCAGAAGCCCGCCTTCGGGGCGGAGGAAATCTCCCATTCGCCGGTCAGATCGGTCATCACCGCGTCTGCCGGGACAGGCATCACGAAGGAGGCAGTCGTGTTCCCGGATTTCAGTGTCCGGTTTTTCCGGTTTTCCGTATCGCGGACAAGAAGGCGGATATCGGTCAGGTCGTCGGCTTTTCCTCCCCTTGCGGAGAACATGACGTACCGTCTGCCCGATTCGGCGATCTCCCCTTCTTTTCCGGAAGCGCAGTCCTGCCACACGGTGGGATCGGTCGCGGTGAGAAGCTTTACGTCTTTTCCTTTTCCTTCGTAATCAAAGGCGTAGGCGGCGATTTCGTATTCTTTTCCGAGGTCCGCCGTTACGTAGGTACGGCCGTAATCGTAATAGAAGGCGGTGTCTCCGCCGTCACCGCCGGTAAAGGGCGAGATATAGGTCGGTGCGCGGTCAAGTCCGGCGGCGGGAACGCCCTGCATCCAGATCTCACGGATCGCGACGAAGAAATCGTTTCCGGTCACCGCGCCCTTCGTGATATGGAAGCGGACGTACTGCGCGGGAAACGGCTCGGAGAAGGTGCGGGAATGAATCCATTCTCCCGAGGTATAGACCTCGGCGCAGTCCCAGTATTCGCCGTCCTCGCTGTATTCCACCTCCCATTCCATCCCCGCAAAGGACGGACGGAGCTGATAATAACAGATATAGTAAAGCTCGCCGAGATCGTAATTGATATAGGTGTCGGTATCCGGCGTCTTCTTGTTCCCCGCCCAGAGTGCCATACCCTGCTCGATGGATTCCTCCTCGCCGTCGGTCAGTTTGTCGGTCGTCTTGACCTGATAATCGGCGGGATGGGTGTTATAGTCGTAGGTATCCCCGGTCACGGTTCCGGTACGCCCGGTCGGAGAAAGGAGATCGACCGGCTGAAGCGAACCGTCGCCGAGCCAGTCCGAAATAAACGGGGAAGGATCAAAGCGGTGAAGCGTGATCCCGGCTTCCTTCAGGGAAAGCCACTTGTACGTGTCCTCTTCTTTTTTGATTTCCGAAAGACCGGCGGGAATCACGAGCTTTTCCATAGTTTCTCCCTCCTTCAGATATCCTTCGATAAACGCCCGTACGGCGCTCTCCGTCCGTTCCGGAGTATCACCGCAGAGGAGGAGCTTACCGCCTTCAAAAAGAAAGCCGTATTCCCCCTCACCAAGCTTTCCGGAAAGCGCGGAAGAGTGGGACGTCTTTCCGACGAGGATTTCATTTTTCCGTTCAGGTTCGGTGTCGGGAACGCAGGTCACCTCACAGCCGAGCGCCGCGTGAAGCGCGTCGGCAAGCGTTTCCGCCGCCGCTTTTTCGGCAGGATCGGCACCGTAAACGACGGCATACGTCATTCCGTTCCGGTCACCGAGCGTGATCTCCTTCTTTCCGCAGGAAAACAGCGAAAAGAGCAAAAGCAGCGCGGTAACGGTCGTTAATCCGTGAATCAGCGTTTTTTTCATGAAGAAAATCTCCTTTTCCGATTTCTTTCCATTATTTTACTCTTCCTCCGTGAACGTGGTATGAACGAAGAAAAGAATCTTCATCAGTTCTTCATCGCTTTCCCTCTTTCTTTTTCATTCCGGCTGTGCTATGATAAGGACAGAACGAAACGAAAGGCTTAACCAATGAAAAACATTCTGATCTGTGACGACGAAAAAGACATCGTCGAGGCATTGAAGATCTATCTGAACCGACCGGATTACCGTCTGCTCTCGGCGTACGGCGGCGCGGAGGCGATCGAAATCGCCCGCCGGGAACGCCTCGATCTCATTTTAATGGATATCATGATGCCCGGCGTGGACGGGCTGACCGCGCTTGCCCGCATCCGCGCGGAAAGCGACGTGCCGATCATCCTGCTGACCGCGAAGAGCGAGGACAGCGACAAGATCCTCGGGTTGAATATCGGCGCGGACGATTACGTCACCAAGCCCTTCAACCCGCTTGAGGTCGCCGCGCGGGTCAATTCCCAGCTCCGCCGGTATTCCCGCTTCGGCGCGGAGGAAGCCCCCGAGGTTTTCCGCGCGGGCGGGATAGAACTTGACGACCGGAGCAAATCGGTCACGGCGGACGGGGAACCGGTATCGCTCACGCCGAAGGAGTACGAGATCCTGCGCCTTCTGATCTCCAACCCGGGAAAGGTCTTCTCCCCGAAGGAGATCTACAACGCGGTGTGGAAGGAAACGCCCTTCCCCGGCAACGACAATACGGTCGCCGTTCACGTCCGCCACATCCGCGAAAAAATCGAGATCGACCCCACCGAGCCGCGGTATCTCCGCGTGATCTTCGGGCAGGGCTATTTACTGGAAGGAGACAAAAAGAAATGAAGCGCTTTTTCCGTTCCGCCTTCGGAAAGATTCTTCTGTATTTTCTCATCACCGTCTTCACGATCCTCACCGCCGCCCTCTTCGTCGGGATGGTCGCTCTCTCGGCTTTCGACGCCTATTCCGTCTCCGAGACGGATTTCGTCAACGCCGGGCGGGAGGAGTGGATCACGGTCTGTCTGAACCGGCTGGATTATTCCGAACCGGATCTGCCGGAATGGATCGAATACGAGATCCGGACACCCGAAAGCCTCGGCATCGTTCAGCCTTATACCTCGGAGCACTATGACGAATGGGAAAACAAACCGGGCATTCTGGAATTTTCCTTCCCGCGTTACGAATACTGCCCTTATCCGGAAAAAGGGGAGTACTGCGAAGAGCAATTCGTCATTCTCGTCCGCTGCGATCTGTCGGAGCCGATTGACGAAATCGACGCGATCCTCACCCGCCTGCTCTCCTTCTTATATGATATCCGCTATTCGATTTATCTTGCCGCGCTCGCCTCGCTGCTCCTTGCCGTCCTTTTCTTCCGGGTGCTGATGTGCGTCGCGGGGAAAAAGCCGGGGACAGAAGAATACGTTCCCGGCCCCTTCTTCCGCGTTCCCTTCGAGCTGTTCCTTGCCGCGTTCTGTGTGATGGCTGCTTTCGCAAGCGAAATGCGGTTTTGGATCGAGCCCTCGCTGATCCACGAGCTGTTTTTCGCCGGTCTCGTGATCCTCGCTCTCTTTGAATGCTTCCTCGGGCTCTGCGCGTCCTTTGCCTCCCGCGTCAAACAGAAGGCGCTGATCCGCTATTCCCTGATCGGGCTTGCGTTCCGCGGGCTGCGCGCGGCGTTCCGGTTCCTTTGGAAAGCGTTTCGTGTCATTCCGCACGTTTGGAAAACCGCGCTGTTCCTGCTTGTCAGCACGGTCGTCGAAATCGTTCTCTGTTTCGGCGTCGGCAATATGCGCGACGCGACCGTCCCGCTCTTCCTTTTATGGAAGCTGCTCGTTTCCGCGCCCGTCCTCTGGTTCGCGTATTCGCTCACGAAATTGCAGAAGGCGGGAAAAGAGCTTGCCTCGGGACGTTTTGACACCCCCGTTCCGGTCACCGGGATGCCCTCCGACTGCCGTGCCCACGCCGAAAGCCTGAACGGAATCTCGGCGGGAATGGAACGCGCGGTCGCCGAGCGGATGAAGAGCGAACGGATGAAGACCGAGCTCATCACGAACGTCTCCCACGACATCAAGACCCCGCTGACCTCGGTCATCAATTACGCGATGCTGATCGGAGAGGAACCCACCGAAAACGAAAAGATCCGCGAATACGCCTCCGTCCTCGTCCGCCAGTCCGAAAAGCTGAAGCGGCTGACCGAGGACCTCGTGGAGGCGTCGAAGGCGGCGTCGGGCAATCTCGAGGTGCTCCCCGCGCCGTGCAGCGCCTCCACCCTCGTCACGCAGGCGGCGGGAGAATACGAGGACCGCTTCGCCGCGGCGGGGCTGATCCCGGTCACCTCTCTTCCGGAGGAGGATATGACGATCCTCGCCGACAGCAGGAGAACGTGGCGCGTCTTCGATAATCTGCTGAACAACGCCGTCAAATATTCCATGCCCGGGACCCGCGTGTGGGTCTCGCTGACCCGCGAGGGAAACGAGGCGGTCTTCTCCTTCCGCAGTATCTCGCGCGAACCGCTGAATATCTCCGCAGAAGAGCTGACCGAGCGCTTCGTCCGGGGCGATTCCTCCCGCAGCACCGAGGGGAACGGGCTCGGTCTCTCGATCGCGAAGAGCCTGACCGAGCTGCAGGGCGGCGTCTTTGACCTCACCGTGGACGGGGATCTCTTCAAGGTCACCCTGCGTTTTCCGACCGTAAACGAGTAAAAAGCATCATGGAATTTCTGAAATACTGCAACCTTGTTTTTGCCGCGCTCTTTTTTCTCTGCTGCTGCACGCAGATCGTCTATATCCCGGTTTCCCTTTTCTTCCGAAAGAAAAAAACCCCTGCTCCGCCGGCGCCCCTTCACCGTTTTGCCGTTCTGATCTGTGCCCGGAACGAGGAAAAGGTCATCGGCAGCCTGCTCCGCACGGTAAAGGAGCAGGACTACCCCGGCACGGTGATCCCCTTCGTCCTCGCCGACAACTGCACCGACGGAACCGCCTCTGCCGCGCGGGAGGCGGGCGCGATCGTCTATACCCGCACCGACCCCGAAAAAATCGGGAAGGGTTACGCGCTCGACGCCCTGCTTTCCCATCTCCGCGCCGATTATCCCGAAGGCTTCGACGGCTATTTCGTCTTCGACGCGGACAACCTTCTCTCCCCCTCCTTCGTCACCGGGATCGACCGGGTCTTCTCGGCGGGGCACGATATCGTCACCGGGCTCCGCTGCTCCAAAAACCCGACCGACAACTGGGTCAGCGCGGGCTATACCCTTCATTTTCTGCGCGGATGCCGCTTTCTGAACGAGCCGAGGGACGTCCTCGGCGTCAGCGCGGCGGTCAACGGCACCGGCTTCTTCTTCTCCCGCCGGATCGCCGGAGCGATGGGCGGCTGGCGGTATTACCTGCTGACCGAGGACACGCAGTTCTCCGCCGATATGATCCTGCGCGGGGAAAAGATCGCCTACTGCCCGGACGCTGTCTTTTACGACGAGCAGCCGGTCTCCTTCCGGCAGTCGTGGCGGCAGCGCCTCCGCTGGGCGAAGGGATTTTTACAGGTCTTCGGGAAATACGGTGCCTCCCTCTTCACGGGGGCGCTGCGCGGCTCGTTCTCCTGCTTTGATATGCTGACAGCCGCCTGCCCGGTCTTTCTCCTCTCGGCGCTTTCCCTGCTCACGAATATCGGCACCATCCTCGTCGGGCTGATCTCGGGCGTCGGGCTGCTCTCCTCTCTCCTTTCCTTCGGCAAGCTGCTCCTTTCGATGTATCTCGCGTCGTTCGCGGTCGGTGCGCTCGTCCTCCTTGCCGAATGGAAGCATATCGCGGGAAAACCGATCCGCAAGCTTTTTATGCCCTTTTGCTACCCGCTCTTTCTCTTTACCTTCCTCCCGATCACCGTGCAGGCGGTCTTCTGTCGGGTGGAATGGAAGCCCATCGAGCACACGGGAAGAAAAACGGAGGAGTAAACCGTCCCCGTTGGGACCGTAAAACGAAAAACCGCCCGCGGAAAGGGTCCGTCACCGTTCCTTCTCCGCGGGCAGTTTTTCGTCTTGTCTGTCATTCGCGTGCCGCGCTCATTCGGCGGAATCGCGTTCGAGTTCAACGTAATAGTACTTGGGATCGTCGAAATCCACGAATACCCGCAGATACTGATCGAGCAGATAGGACGGATTCTCGGTCACGTCGGCGCTTCTGAACGAAATCATCTCCCCCGTGCGCGGGTTTTTCCCTTCGCAGATCACGTAATACGGGTTCAGACCGTTGATACGCACGGAGTAATCCAATCCGATCTCGGTCACGCGGGCGTTGATATATCTGCCGCTTTCGATCAGCCTGCTGCGGATTCTCTTCTTTTTCACCGAAAAGAAGATCATGATCGCGGCGATGATCATAAACAAGATACCGACGGCGCAGAAGATGCGCGGAAGCAAACCGACGTCCCCGCGGGAGTTGGGGCTTGCGGCGATCGCATCCATTTTGAGACCAAAGATAATCCCCAG
The DNA here is from genome assembly GCA_024404495.1 of Lachnospiraceae bacterium. GTDB lineage: Bacteria > Bacillota > Clostridia > Oscillospirales > CAG-272 > CAKRZE01. The sequence continues at coordinate 61,773 of JAKSPT010000005.1, read as the reverse complement.
CACGGTAAACAGAACGCCGTCAAAGCCGAACACAAATTCGCAGATCAGCATGGCGCTCCACTCGATTTTTTTCTTTTTCATTCCCGTTCCCTCTTTTTTTCATTTGACCGGAATTCCTTCAGCGCAGGATCCCGATCTTCTGCTTCATAATGAGCACGTTCGTCACGGCGCGGTCGAGGACTTCGCGCGGCAGCTCGCCCGATTTCAGCGCCTCGTAAACGGCGTCGGCGCCCTTGGTGGTCGAGGCGGTGATCAGCATATCGTTGCCGCAGAGCAGCGCGCGGACGCAGGGATCGGCGCCGTTCGTAAAGTGACGGATCGCGTTCATCGTCAGCGAATCGGTGATGATGACCCCGCGGAAGCCGAGCGTTTCGCGCAGCAGCTTATGCACCGGGACCGAAAGCGACGCCGGATACTCCGGGTCGATGCAGTTCACGATGTTGTGCGCGACCATGACCGAATGTGCCCCGGCTCTGATCCCGGCGATGAAGGGGAGCAGATCCTCTTTTTCAAACGCCCCGAAGGGACGGACGTCGCACGCCATATCGAGATGGGTATCCGAGTTGCCGCCGTAGCCCGGGAAATGCTTGAGCGAGCAGGCGATCTTTTCCTTTTTCATCGTCCTTACGACCGAGGAGATGAACCTTGCGGTCTCCTCCGCCGACCTGCCGAAAACGCGCTTAGAAATGAACGCCGTTTCGTCAAGCGAGTAGTCGCAGACCGGGGCGAGGTTGTAGTTGATGCCGACCGAGCGCAGAAGGGCGCACTTTTCGCGGGTGTCCCCGGCGATGCCGCGCCATCCGCCCGCGGCGAAGAGCTCCTTCGGCGAGGGAAAGCGCTCCTTCCGGTACTGCTCAAACTTGGAAACGCGGACGACCGTCCCGCCCTCCTCGTCCACCGCGACGAGAAGCGGCAGCTTTGAAACGCCGTTCTGCCCGGCAAACAGGGCGCGCGCCTCCTCCGGCGTTCTCTTTTCAAATTCTCTCGCGAAGGCGAGCACACCGCCGAACTGGTATTCCGCGAAGATCTCCCTGCCGCCTCCGTCGGGGCAATGAGCGAGGAACACCTGCCCGACTTTTTCTTTGTCCGTCATTCCGGCGAGGATTTCCGCCGCTCTTTTTTCGTAGTGGGTCATACGATCACTTCCCGTTTTTTCTTTCATTATACACGCTCTTCACGAAAAAGTCAATCTTCGTTCGGCAAAAGCGCCTTGACACACGCGGATTCCGGCGATATAATGGAAGAAAAACCGGAAAGGAAGAAAACGGTGTGAAACGCCTTGCCGCCCTTGTTCTTTTACTGCTCCTGCTCCCGACCCTCGTCTGCTGCGGAAAAGAAAAATCCCCCGTCGGGGACTACGACACGCTCGAAGAGCTTGCCGCCGCGGTCACGCACCCGCTTTACCTTCCCTCCCAAAGCGGCTGGATCCCGGTCGCCTTTACGCTGAACGAGCGCCTTGAAGCCGAGATCACCTACCGGATGGAAAAAGAGACCTTCGTCTTCCGGATGAAGCCCGGCGAAGGGCATCCGCTCGACCCGGAGGAGACCTTCGGAGGCACGATTACGGTCGGACAGCTCACCGTTTCGTATTGCGGCACCGCCGACGCGATCACCGACGCGTGGTGGACGGCGGGCGACTACGGCTACGGCGTTTCGGCACCCGGTTCGATGACCGCCGACGCCCTGACCGCTCTGATCGCCTCGATCCGATAAAGGAGGATGAAAATGAAAAGGTTCCGCTGCGCGCTTTTCCTGCTCCCTCTTCTGCTTTTCACTTTTACCGCCTGCAAGCCCTCCGGCTCCGTTCCCGAAACGACCGGACCGCAGACCGAACCCACCGGAAGGGAGCTTTCTCCCATGACCGTGACCTTGCTGAACGTCGGAAAAGCCGACTGCATTCTGATCCGCACCGAAAACCGTCTTGCCGTCATCGACACCGGTGAAAAAGCCAACGCCGACGCCGTGAACGCCGCGATCAAGCGGACGGGCACCAAAACGATCGACTGCCTGATCTTTTCCCACTTCGACAAGGATCACATCGGCGCGGCGGAAAAGGTACTGAAAAAGAACAAGGCGCTCCGCATCCTCGAACCCGACTATAATAAAGAGTCGGACACCGCCGACGATCTGAAAAGAATGATGAAGAAAAACGGCCTGACCCCCGAGGTCGTGACCGAAGAAATCACGTTCACGCTCGACGACGCGGTCTTCACGGTCTATCCGGCATTGAAGGACGACTACGGAAATGAGGACAGCAACGTCTTCTCGCTCGTCGTGCGCGTCGTTCACGGCGATAACGTCTTCCTGTTCTGCGGCGACGCGGAAGGGCAGCGGCTTGAAGAACTGACCGAAGTCCTTCCCGCGGGCTGCACCTTCCTCAAGGTCCCGCATCACGGCGTTTTCGACAGTTTCTCAAACGATTTTCTCTCTCACGTCTCGCCCGCCTACGCGGTCATCACCTGCTCGGGCAGCGAGCGCCCCGACGCGAAGGTGCTGAAGATCCTCGACGGGCTCGGCACGAAGACCTATCTGACCCTCTCCGGCACGGTCACAGCCGTTTCGGACGGGGTGAACCTCGCGGTAAGTCAATAAAGAACACGCTCCCCGTTTCCGACCTCATCGGAAGCGGGGAGCGATTTTCATTTCTGCGGTTCAGACGTTTCTTTCAAACCCGAGATATCTCGAACCCTGAAAGGTCAGTTTCCCTTCGTCTCCTTCAATCATCATCCCGTATTCGTCATTCGGAACGGTCAGCTCCATCCGGTCGCCGCTTTCCACCTGAAACGTGACGTAATAGGTGGTCATATCGTTATGAAGATACGGCCTTTTTGCGATCACCGTCGCTTTGACGGTCAGGCGGGGAGAGTGGTTGTTTTTCGACCATTCACGGAAGATATACACGAAGACGAACACGAATACGGCAATCACGAGAAGAAAGATCACCGTGATAATGACCTGCATGATCCCGAAGGAACGGTCAAACCCAAAGGGAGAAGCAAATGAATTCATCGTATCATTTACCCTTTCTTATTCCTTAGCCAGCTTCATTTCCGCCTCGTAGGAGTTGCGGCGGTAGCCCGATTTGTCCTTCCAGAGGATCAGCTTGCCGTTGTCCATCTTGTAGATCTTGTCGGCGCGGTCGGCGATGGTCAGGTCGTGCGTGACCATCACGAGGGTCTGCCCGATCATTTCCTTCGTTTTGAGGAGCAGCTCGAGCACCTCGTCCGCGTTCCTGCGGTCAAGGTTCCCGGTCGGTTCGTCGGCAAACAGCACCTGCGGACGGTTGATGAGCGCACGGGCGATCGCGACGCGCTGCTGCTGACCGCCGGAAAGCTCGGAGGGCAGATGGTTCAGACGGTCGGCGATGTTCAGCGCCGCGATCAGCTTTTTCAGATGCTCCTCGTACCGGCATTCGTCCCGCTCGGTCATGACGGTCGGGATCAGGATGTTTTCGAGCGCGGTGAACTGCGGGATCAGATTGTGATTCTGAAAAATGAAGCCGGTGTAGGTGCCCCGGAAGCGTCCGAGCGCGTCGGGCGACATTTTTGTCAGCTCGTTGCCTCTTATCTTCACCGAGCCGGAGGTCGGACGGTCAAGACCCGCGAGGATATGCAGTAGGGTAGTCTTTCCGGAACCGGACGCGCCGATGATCGCAACGAACTCGTTGTCCTCCACCTTCAGGGAGACACGGTCGACCGCCGTGACCGTGGCGTCGTACTGCCGGTAAAGCCGGATGACGTTTTCACATTCAAGAATTGACATCTGTTACTCCTTTCCGGAATCGCTGACCGGTTCCGACGTTTCGTTCAAAGCATTGTCTTCCTCCTCGCCGAGCTCGGTGAGGAGTTTTTTTGCCGGGAGATAATTCCCGTAAAACGCGCTCGCCGCCTGCACCGCGAGGGCAAGGAGCAGCGGCAGGACCGGAACCTCGAAATAGGGTCTCGCGAGATAGCCGCTCACCGCAGCGAGCTTCGAGATCACGAACCAGAAGACAAACATCGAAAGCAGGGAGAGAAGAAGCGCGATCAGCGTGCCGACGATCGCGGTCACCGTTCCCTCGGTCGCGGCGAGCCCGTGCAGCTCGCTTCTGCTCGCGCCGAGCGAGCGCAGGACGGTGATCTCGCCCTTCCGCTTTCTTTCAAACAGACCGCCCGCAAAGAACCAGAAGAGCGGCGCGCCGAGAAGCAGGATCGTACCGATCAGACGCATCCTTGCCCCGGTACTGCGGAATCCCCGGATCGCGGCTTTTTCCTGCGAGTGGAGCGCGCTGACGTCCGCCTGATAATACGCCATCCAGTCGCGCAGATCGCTTTCCGCCGTGTCGCGCTCGAGCGCGGTCAGCCCCGGCTTCAGATAGGCGTTGATTTTCGTGTAATGCACGTTTTTTCCGGTCCGGGCGGTATATTCGCCGTCCGCAAAATAAATCGGCAGGAAGGTCCCGGTCGGCATATCCGACACGACGGCGGCGACCGTGTATTCGTGGTACCGGAAGCCCGTCACGTCGAGCATCTGCCGGAGCAGCTCGTTTCCCGCCTCCATAAACGGAAGCTGTTCGGACGGAGGCGTGACCGTTTCGGCGATATACACCTTGTCGCCCGGCTTCAGATCGAGGACCTTGCGATTGTTCACCGAGTCGGAAACGATCACCTTGCTGGGATCGGTCAGGATCTCTTCGGGATTTCCCGTGACTTTTCCCTGCTCTTTTAACTGCGAAATGATCTTTGCGTCTGCGGGATAGTAGGAGACCATCATCGTCGCGCGGGTCTTGCCGTAATCCTCCGAAACGTAATCGAGGAAATCGTTGAAGAACGCAGATTCGGATTTCGGGAAGAGCGCGTGGGAGAGGAGATCGGGCGCCTTGACCTCAAGCGCGGCGTTCGGCTTTACGATCCGGTCGAGCTTATCGTTCATCGAAAGGATCTCTTCCTCGTATTCGTCCGAATAGGAGGAAAACGCGATCTCAAAATCCTGCACCGGCGTCCTCACCAGCTCGTCGTCGTATTCCGCTTCGCGCCAGAAGCAGAGGAAGGCGACGGCACAGAGCGCGGTCAGAAGCGAAAGGCGAAGATAATATTTCCGGAAGCGGAACACGCTGTAAAGCGCGTATTTGCGCGGGAAGACCTTCTTTTTCTTCCGCAGATTGAAGGAGGTACGGGGCGAAACCACCTCGTTCGAGTTGTCGGCGGCGGAAAGCAGCTTCAGCGGCGGGAGCGAAGCGAGGCGCCGCATCGGCAGAAGCACCGCGATCAGCGCGACGGCAAGGGAGAGAAGAAGGATCCAAAGGACGGGAACAAGCGAAAACGACGCCCGATACCCCCGGATCAGACAGATCAGAAGCACCGAAAGGCAGGAGAGCAGCGAGGCGGGCAGCCACGTTGCCGTGACGACGATCGCCATCTCCCAGAAGGAGGTCTTGGTCAGCACGCGGAAATCCGCGCCGAACGAGCGGTAGATGCCGTAATCGAACTGATAGTGCCCCGTGCGGATCCCGTAGAGCGCGGTCAGCAGGATCGCGGAAAGGGCGGTGAGCAGAAGAATCTCACGGGTCGCGATCTTCGTGCTTTCGAGCTTGCTTTCGGCGTAGGTATAGAGCGGGGTCTCTGTGATCGAGACCTCCCCGGCGGCGCTGAGCGGCTCAAAATAGCGGGTAAGGAAGGTCTGATAGGATTTCGATACCTTCTTCCCGGTCAGGAGGACGCGGACGTCGTAGACCGTTTCTCCCGCTTCCTCGCGTTCCCCGGTACCGACGATCTCGTGCACGGCGGCTTTTTTGAGCAGCGTGGAGAATTTGCCGTTCAGCATCACGTTGTACTGCTTTTCGTTCAGCCCGTTCAGGATCAGGTGGCTGTCGTACGCCTCTGTGACGTAGCGGTATTCCAGCGATTCACTGCACTCCTTGGAAAAGAGAACGATACCGAAAAAAACCTGCACCGCGAATACGGCGAGGAAAAAGCAGAGATACTGTTTCAGGTGGTACCGCACGCTCTTATACGCGAGCACGATATTCTTCCAAACGGCGCGAAAATACTCGGTCAAGATCCCTTTTCTCCCTTCATAGCTGTTATTTTCATTGTATCACGAACGAAAACCCTTGTCAAGAGCGGAAAAAGCCGTTTTCCCCTTGCGAAAACGGGCAGAGCGTGCTATAATAAACCGAAAACAAAATTCACGAGGTTACCAATGCAAAAAAGTACGAAAGGCGTCCTGATCCTGACACTGGCGGCGCTTATCTGGGGCACCGCGTTCGTCGCGCAGAACAGCGCGGCGGAGCACGTCCCGACTTTCATCTTCATCTTTTTACGGTATCTGATCGGTGCCGCCGTTCTGCTCCCGGTTGTCTTCTTTTCCGACCGGAAAAAGACGAAGGAACAGAAAAAGACGGAATGGGGAAAGCCCACCCTGTTCGGCGGATTCTTCTGCGGCATCGCCCTGTTCCTCGGCAGCTCCTTTCAGCAGCTCGGCTTCACCGATCCCGCGATGACGTCGGGCAAAAGCGCCTTCGTCACCGCGCTCTATATCGTCTTCACACCCCTGCTCGGGCTCTTCATCGGGAAAAAAGTCCCCCTCCGGGTATGGATCAGCGTCGCTGCCGCGGGCGTCGGGATGTATTTCCTCTGTCTGCACGGCGAGGCTTCCTTCTCCTACGGCGACCTCTATACCCTCGCCTGCGCCCTCTTCTTCACCTTTCATATTCTCGTCGTTGACCGGTATTCCAAAAACACCGACTGCGTCAAGCTTTCGATCGTTCAGTTTCTCACGGCGGGAACGATCGGCGGGATCCTTTCCCTCTGCACCGAAACGGTCGCCCTCCCCGCTCTGACCTCCGCCGCCCTCCCGATCCTGTACGCCGGCGTCTTCTCCTCCGGCATCGCCTTCACGCTCCAGACCGTCGGACAGCGCACCTGCCCACCCGCCGTCGCCCCGATCGTCATGTCGCTCGAATCGGTCTTCGGCGCCCTCTCCGGATGGATCATCCTGAACGAAAAAATGTCGCCCGTTCAGATCCTCGGCTGTGTGCTGATCTTCGCCGCGATCCTCTTCACGCAGACCGGAAAGAAACCGGAGGAAGCGGAAAACGAAGCATCATAAATAAAAAAGATGGGATTGCGATTGCCGCAGTCCCATTATTTTTTATGAGCAGGAGAGCGATATCCGAAGAGACAAACCATCCGTTCAGCCCTATGCCCCTTTGGTTCTTTCCCGGTTGGGAAAGAACATTTCCTCGTTCCCTCGTCCGTTACTCGTTTTTCCCGTTTCCGAGCGCCGCCATCACGGCTTCAAGAACGGATTTCACGGGAACGATTTCGATCGAGGTCTTCCCTTCGAGCTTCTTCAGCTCCTGCGTCCGCGCGGGAACGAGGATCTTGCGGAAGCCGAGCCGCTCCGCCTCGCGGATGCGCTGTTCGGTGTGCGGCACGCTGCGGATCTCGCCCGAAAGCCCGATCTCCCCTGCGGCGATCAGGTCGTTCGGCAGAGGGATATCGCGCAGGCAGGAGACGAGCGCGAGCGCCGTTCCGAGATCGACCGAGGGTTCTTCGAGATGAATGCCGCCGACGACGTTCAGATAGACGTCGTTCTGCGAGAACCGCTGTCCGAGCCGTTTTTCGAGCACGGCGAGCAGGAGGCAGAGGCGGTTGTAATCGACGCCGTTCGCCGTGCGGCGGGGCGCCGGAAAGGCGGTCTGACAGACGAGCGCCTGAATTTCGGCGATGATCGGGCGGGAGCCCTCCATGATGCAGACGGCACAGTTGCCCGAAACGCCGAGCGGTCTGCCCGCGAGCAGCGCCTCCGACGGGTTCGGGACCTCGACCAGCCCTTCCCCGGTCATTTCAAACACGCCGATCTCGTTCGTGGAGCCGAAACGGTTCTTCACGGCGCGCAGGATGCGGTAGGAATGGGACTGCTCGCCCTCAAAATAGAGGACGGCGTCCACCATGTGCTCGAGCACCTTCGGGCCCGCGATCGAGCCCTCCTTGTTGACGTGACCGACGAGCAGGACCGAAACGCCCTCGTTCTTGGCAAGTCCGATCAGAGAGAGCGCGCACTCCTTGACCTGCGACACCGAGCCGGGCACCGAGGCGGAAAGCTCGCTGTACACCGTCTGGATCGAGTCGATGATGAGGACGTCGGGCTCGACCTTGGCGGCCTCTTCCAGAATTTTCGTCAGATTGGTCTCCACGAGGACGAAAAGCTCGCCCCCGCCGACCCCGAGCCGCTTCGCGCGGAGCTTGAGCTGTCCGAGCGATTCCTCGCCCGAGACGTAAAGCACTCTTTTTTCCTTTTCGAGCGCGGCGGAGATCTGCATCAAGAGGGTCGATTTGCCGATCCCGGGTTCGCCCGAGAGCAGGACCACGGAGCCGGAAACGAGCCCGCCGCCGAGCACGCGGTCAAGCTCGCTGTACCCGGTCAGCGAACGGATGTAGGTCGGCAGTTCGAGGGTGGAAAGCCGTTCCGCCGGGGAATTGGAGCCGGCGTAGCTGACCCGCTGTGCGCTCGCCTTGACGGCGGAGGCGGTTTTCGCGGGTTCGGGCGCTTCGCTCTGCTCCTCAAAGGTGTTCCACGCCCCGCAGGACGGGCATTTGCCGAGCCATTTTGCCGAGCGGTATTCGCATTCGGTGCAGACAAAATACGTTCTTGCTTTCATTTCGTCTTCTTATCCTTCTTTTTTCACGGTTTTCACCGTTAAACGGCGTCGTTTTCTTCCGGAAACGCATAGGAGCAGATCCCGGCGCAGAGATAAGCCGCGAGGCGGGTCCGGTAGGCGGGATCGTTCAGCTTTTCGATCTCGGTCGGGTTGGAAAGGAAGCCGCACTCGATCAGCACCGCCGTCCCAGAGGCGTGCTCAAGGAGGTAGATACCGTCGGTCTTTCCCACGGTTTCCCTTTTGTTGTCGGGCTGGATGCGGAGAACCGAGGAACGGATCGCCTCGGCGAGCGCAAGACTGCCCGTCTGCTTCGCTGCGTAATAGATCTGCGTCCCGCGGGGGCTTTCCCCGGGGTAATTGTTCATGTGAATGCTGATAAACAGCGCACCGGGGTGCGCCTTCATCACGTCGAGCCGCGCGGCGATGTCGTTCATCTTCCGGCTCGCGCCCGCGCGTCCCGCGTCGGGCATCGTATCGTCCGTCCGGGTATAAACCACTTGGAAGCCCTGCGCGTAAAGGAGCCTGCCGAGCTCCTTTGAGACCGCGAGGTTCAGGTCCTTTTCAAGCGTCCCGTCCCGGCTTACTGCACCGCCGTCGATCCCGCCGTGCCCCGGATCGAGGATCACGACCGGCTTCTGTGCCGGTTCTCCCGAGACGTTCACCGCCTTTTCCTTCCCCCGGCTGCCGAACAGCGCGAACGCGCCGCAGACCGCGAGGATCAGAACCGACCAGAAAACGAGCCTTGCTCCGTAAAACCGCTCCTCCGTATCGGGGCACCCCTTCCCGTAAGAAGCGCGCTCCTTTTCCGAAAAAAGCGGATAAAAGAGACGCCCTCCGCAAATTCCAACCGCGGAAAATCGGGACAGCCCCTTGCTTTTTTGACGCGGCATGGTATAATAATACTATGCGGAAGGCGGATTATGATATTCGTCTGTTCTTATTTTTCTGCTTTCGGCGCGTTCCCGAACAGATGACGGTCGTGTACGCCGAGGTAATAACCAAGGGTGCAGATGCCGAGTGCGGGAAGCGGATAGATCAGATACAGGATGGGATTCAGGGGAGAGGAGATCAGCAGATTTTCCACGCCCGCAGCCGAGCTGGCAAGCGCATTCGCACCGCTCGTGATCCCGGCATACATCGAGTTCAGGAATCCGCCGATCATCATGCAGGACGCCGTGCCCTCACCCGAAGGTCCTGACGCGAACCAGAAGACCGCAATGAGAACGCCGATCAGAATATTGATCGCGTTCGCGGCGAGAGAGAACAGCAGCCCTTTATACGGAACATAGGGGAGGCGATTGGAATCCACGCGCACCTTTTCCTTGGAGCCGTAATCCCACGCGAGCGTGTAGAGTAAAAACCAGTAGAACAGCGCCGAAGCGATACCCGAAAGAAGCAGAAGCGTGTCGTTCCCGCCCATACTCGCGCCCATGGACAGTACGAGACCGAACATGATCATACCGATCTGATTGGCGATCTCTTTCAGGATGATATAGGAATTTTCCTTGATAAAGGTAATCAGCTTCATAAGTGCTCCGTGCGTTTTCCTTTCAGGGGCAAAAGTGTTCTTTATCCTTATTTTATATAAGATTTGCACAAATTACAAGAGGAATCCCGCGAAATTTACATTTTGGATAACAAATCTTTACACGGCTGTAAGAGCCGTCTTTTATCGGAAGGAGGGTGTCCCATGACCGAACTGCCCGGCATCGTTCAGGACTTTTCCCATCATCAGCTCGTGGTGCAGAACCGCTCTGCCCGGACCATCGCCCAGTATCAGAACGACCTTCACCTCTTCTGCCGCTTCCTGCGCGCGACGCGGGAGGGACTGCCGACCGAGGGCGAGGATTTTGACAATATGGAAGTGAAGACGCTCACCGCCGACGATTTCGCGAAGGTCACGACCTCCGAGCTGCTCGCTTTCTTTTCCTTTACGGTCGGCGGCAGAGAAAACAACGCGCGCACCCGCGCCCGCAAGCTCTCCGCGCTCCGCACCTTCTTCGGCTATCTGAAAAAGCAGCACTATATCGAGGTCAACCCCGCCGAGGGGATCGACTCCCCGAAGCTCCGCGCCTCCCTGCCGAAGTATCTGACCCTCGAAGAGGCGCAGACTCTGCTCAAAACCGCGAAAAACGACACCTCCGACCGCTTCCGTCAGCGCGATTTCTGCATCCTGACCCTCTTCCTCAACTGCGGGATGCGTCTTTCCGAGCTCTGCGGCATCAGCCTCTCGGACATCGACCGCGACTTCCGCTCCCTCCGCGTCCTCGGAAAAGGCGCAAAGGAGCGCATCGTCTATCTGAATCCCGCCTGCGTCGAGGCGATCCGCGCCTATCTTCTCGTCCGCGACCCGAACGGGGAGGCGAAGGGACCCGACCGGAACGCTCTGTTTTTAAGCGGTCAGCACAAGCGGATCAATCAGCGCTCGGTACAGCATATGGTCGAAAAGAAACTGAACGAGGCGGGGCTCGGCTACCGCAAGCTCTCGGTACATAAGCTCCGTCACACCGCGGCGACCCTGATGTACCGCGAGGGCGGCGTGGACGTGCTGATGCTGAAGGAGATCCTCGGGCACGAGCAGCTTTCCACGACCCAGATCTACACCCACGTCCGCAACGAGGATATGGAAAAGGCGATGCGGAAAAACCCGCTTTCGGGCGTTGACGGCGGGGAGAAGGACGATGAGTGACCGTTTCCCCCGGAAAAGCCGCAAGGCGGCGATCGTAAAGCGAAGAAAGCTTGCCGTCCTCCTCGCAGGGCTGCTGATCCTGCTCGCGCTGATCCTTGCCGCAGCGGCGCTGATGAAGAGCTGCGAAAAGGAAAGACCGTACGCCACCGAAGCCGAACCGGAAAGGACCGAAGCGCCGGAGATCACGGACGCCCGCGACTCCGGGACAGATCCCGCCGCCGGGACCGAAGGAGAGACCTCCCCGCCCGACACCGCGCCGGAGGACACCGCTCCCCCCGCGACCGAGCCGGTCACCGAACCCGCCGAAACCAAGCCCCCGCGCGGGGATTTTGCCTTCCCCGAAGAAATGGCGAGCCGTCACGCGCTGCTGATCGACCTTGAAACGTGGGAAGTGATCGCCGAAAAGGACCCCGACGCCGTCGTTTATCCCGCGTCGATCACCAAGATCATGACCGTCCTTCTCGCCGTCGAGCGTCTGCCCGATCCGGATATGACGACCTCGATCTCCGCCGAGACCATCCTCGACCTCATTTCGAGAAACGCCGCGCGCGCCGGATTCGAGGCGGGTGAAAAAATCACCGTCCGCGATCTCGAAGCCGCCGCGCTTCTTCCCTCGGGCGCCGACGCCGCCGTCGCGCTCGCCGAACTCATTTCCGGTTCGGAGGAGGCGTTCGCCGATCTGATGAACGCCCGCGCCGCCGAGATCGGGATGAAACACACCCATTTCGTGACCTGCACCGGGCTCCACCGCGACGCCCACGTTTCCTCCTGCTCCGACCTTGCCCTGCTCGTAAAAGAGGCGCTGAAAAACGAAGCCTTCCGCGCCGTTTTCGAGCTGAAGACCTACCGCACCTCTGCAACGCCCGAGCACCCGTGGGGGCTCTCCTGCGAAAGCACGATGCTCCGCGGTCTGGAGGCGCTCGGCTATTCCACCGATCGCTACGTCGGCGGCAAGACGGGCTATACGCCGGAAGCGGGTCTCTGCCTCGCGTCGGTCGCAAAAATCGACGGGAGGGAGTACCTTCTTATCACCCTCACCGCCGGGACGGGCTCCAATCAGCCGCCTCTGCACGTCATAGACGCCGACCTGATCTGGAGCGCCTTTGAAGCGTGGCTTGCCGAAGGCTGACGGGTTTTGTGCCCGTTGTTCACAAAATCACGCTTGAATCGGTGAAAAAAGCGTGATACAATGAAGAAAAATAACAGTTTTACCACCGAAAGGAGACCAACCGATATGGAATTCACCGCGAAAGGGCTGGAAGGCGAGTACGTCGTCTACCGTGACCGCCCGCTTGTCCGCGATAATAACAGATACGTTTACGGCAGCAACGACGAGAAGCACATCCTTTATCTGATTGCGCTGACCGTGAAAAAGGTCGGCAAGGAGGAGGTTCCGGACGCGATCATCGGTCAGATCCTCTCGACCGACCCCACCAAGCCCAACAGTGAGCGTATGGTCAAGCAGTTCCAGGCAAACGGTCTTGCCGACGCGCTCGACATCGGCGCCGTCTGGCTCGACAAGCTCAATAAATAATTAAAGTTCGCCCATACGATCGGTTTTCCGTCGGATGGGCTTGTTTTTCTGACGCTGTCTGCAAAAGCGTCGATAATACTGTCGAAGAAGGTGCTGCTCTTGATAAAGGCGTACGGTCATGTACGGATGAAACAAATCGTTTGTTTCGCCCTTTTGATTTGTTCTCTTCTGCCGTTTTGTTCTTCATGCTCTGCAAAAAACGAGCCGGAGTACGAAAAGTATGATCGGATTTTTCTGAGCAAATTAGACCGGGACGGCAAGCTTGACAGTATTCATATTTCCGAATTGATTTGCTGTTATTACGGCGGCTGCTATTATTATACGGTACACTATACGAAAGATTCAAATGATAATCAATATGAACTTTTGTATATTTTCAGGAATGATGATTTGGAAATCTTTTATTCCGTCAAAAAGCCGGAAGAATGTATGCAGTATTTTCCGGATTCCTATCAGCGCTTTCTGACCGCGAAAAAGAACGGCGTTATGAAGGAATACACCGAGGAAGAAATCCAAAGCATGATCGACAAATATTAAGCGAAACAGAAGCCCGCATAATGAAAGCAGCGGACGATCGGAAGACCGTCCGCTGTTTTTTCTTTCGCTTTCAGGAAAAGTATGCCTGCGTTTCGTTTTTCGCCGGCTCTACGGTTTTCCGGTTCCGTCTTCTTTCCTCCGTAATACCTTCGGGGACGGGTAAAAACGGTATCGTCTCCCGCAATATTGATCACGGGCGCGCAAAAGGGCGCGGAAGCCCTCTCCCGGGTCTTTCCGCGCCCCATAATCCCGTTATCGGATCATTTGACGAACTTGACGGTCACGATCTCCTTCGGACCGGCGTGGAGGGAAACGGTCTTCCCCGCCTTCAGCGTCAGCTCGTTCAGTTCCTTCTCACCGAGGGTCACGGCGTAGGCTTTTTTGAAGCGCTCGCCGATCGTCGCGGTGAAGTCCACCGGCTTCGAGGTGTGATTGTACCAACGGACGACGATGCCCTCGCCGTCGTCACCGCCCTTGAGGGCGGAAAGGATCATCGCGCCGTCGATCGACTGCTCGGTCTTTAAGAAGGTCTTGTCGAGCGGGAGCACGACGTCGGCGTTCTCAAGCGGACGGTAGAAGATATCCGGCATACCGGGGCCCTGCACGAAGGGACGTCCGCCGATGAACTTGTTGCGGTCGATCGGCTGAACGGCGGTGTAGAGCGGCTGCATGAAGGACTGCGCGAGTGCCGCGACCTTCGCGGTCTCACGGTCGCCTTCAAACGGATAGATCGCGAGATGATGTACGATCTCTCTTCCGATGCACTGATTTTCGGGCGCGACCCAGCGCTGATCCATCGTTTCGAGACCCTCGTAGCCGCCGGAAACGATCTGATTGACGCGGAGCACGGTCAGAGCGAGCGTGTTCTTCTCGTCGGTGAGCTGTTCGTACTCGTACAGACCGTTCTGGAAGACGGCGAGACCGCGCTTGCCGTCCTCGATGCCGACGTAATCGGTGTTCGGATGGCGCTTATCGTTATTGAAGATACTGACCTTGTTTCTCTCGATGCAGTCGAAGGGCTGACCGGAGAAGTTGACGTCGTTTTTCAGACCGGTCGGGAAGTGCAGGCGCAGACGGTGGTTCTTTGCGTAGTTGGTAAACCGCATCTGCACGTCGAGCTGCTTCGAGCCGCGGTCAAGGGTGAGGATCAGCTCGACCGGAAGGGTACCGGAGCCGATCTCGCGCTCGATCTTGAAATTGTATTCGATCTTGCGGGACTGCGTGAAGCAGTTATCCTCCACGACCGAGACCTTCGCGCGGACGTTTTCGGAGGTGATGATCGGTGTGCCGTCGTTTTCACGGAAGTTGTATTCGTCGCCTCTCTCTTCGTTGTCCTCGAGCAGGAGCAGACCGGGATAAGACGCGCCGGACTTCTTGTCGGTCAGGGTGACCGTACCGTTCTTTGCGATATCGACGCGGAGATTCTCGTTTTCGAGCTTGGAAGCGAGCTTCTTACGGTTCTCCTCGACCTTCAGTTCGCCCTCGGCGAGGGTGACGATCAGGGTCTTGTAGGAGGTTCCGGCGACCGCGCCCGGAATCAGCTTGATCGTGTAGCGGTTGACGCGGCGTCCGCCGGGCAGATTGATCGGAGAAAGGATCGCCTTGCTCCAGTTCTTCTGGATCATCGTGACGATGAACGGGATGTTCTTTCCCTTCGCGTCCCTGATCGTGAAGCTGCCGATATCCTCCTCGACCGGGATCTCAACGATCGCGCGGACGACGCCCTTTTCGGTGTTCTGCACCGAGTTGAGAACGGTGATGAAGTAGTTGTTCTTGTCGTCAAGACCGGTGCGGTCGAGGTGCTCCATCAGCGCCTTGGTGCCGCGCTCGATCAGATCGTTCGCGTTTTCCATCACGCGCTCGAAGCGGTCGACCATGTGGCGGTGGACCGGGTCGACAGAGCAGCCGCAGATACTGTCGTGCGGGTGGTTCTGGATCAGGACCTTCCACATATAGCGGTCGTAGTCGAGCGGGAACTTTTTGACGCCGGTCATATCGTTCAGCGCACCCAGAGGCTCGAACTTTCTTTCGAGCGTGCTCTGGCAGGTCGCGTTCGCGGTCTTCAGATAGATACGGCTGGAAAGCGTGCCGGTCAGGCAGTTATCGGCACCGCGGTCGCGGAACTCACCGGTGTAGGTGTTCAGCTCGATGCCGTTCTTCGCCACGTCGTCGCGGAGGCGCTGAATATACTCGGGCATCGTATCCTGGAAGATCTCCTCGTCGTCGTTCAGCATCGGACGGACCTTTTCGATGATCTCGGTCAGGTCCTCCTGGGCTTCGAGGTGGTCAACGCCGTTCATCAGCAGGTAGTTCGTGGTCTTTGCGAAGCGGGCGCAGAGCTCGCCTCTGCCTCTCGCGAGCGCAAGCGCGCCGTTCGGATCGGCGGAGAAGCGCTGCGCGTTGTTGTACCAGAATTTCATGTGCTCGCAGAGGACCTTCGAGCCGTCCTCCGACTGCCAGTAGAACTGGGTATCGTTGCGGTCGAAGCCGCGTCCGAAGATGCAGCAGTCAAGCCCGAAGCGGGAAAGGATCTGCGGAAGCTGCGGGATCAGACCGAACTGGTCTGCCGCGTAGCCGACCGGCATACATTTGCCGAAGCGGTTGGCGATGCCGGTACCGATCATCAGATTGCGGACGGTCGCCTCACCGGAGGTCAGATGGAAGTCGTTCTGGACGTACCACGGACCGACGAGGATCCTGCCCTCCTGAATGTATTTTTCAAGGATTTCTTTTCTGTGAGGTCTGATTTCCAGATAGTCCTCGAGCACGATGGTCTGCGCGTCGAGGTGGAAACGGTAGCCCTCGTCCTTTTCGAGAATGTCGAGCAGATTGTCGATCAGATCGACGAGCCGCATTCTGAAGTTCTCCAGCGGAATGTACCATTCACGGTCCCAGTGGGTGTGCGAGATGATACAGTATCTCTTCTTTTCACTCATGGCATTTTTGGGCGCGTCTGTGCGCCGCTCCTTTTCAGAGAGTCCGGCTTACCGGCTTTTCTGCATTGTACCATATCCGGCGCGTTTTGTCAATCATTGTGCAAAAAACCGCCCGCACGTTTTTTGATTTTGTGGATTTTTTCATAAAACAGACACTTTTATTCATTCGCAAAACGGAAATTGCCTCTTTCTTTTGAGAAAGAAAGAGGCTTGCGAGAAAGAAAACCCCAAAGGGCGGCGCTGACGATACTTTTTCCAAAAACAAGTTTTCGGAAAAAGCATCTAACCGCGCCCTCCCTTTGGAATCCGCACGTTGCCGCAAGCGGCAAGTGCCGAAGTTGCTCCGCAACTTCCGGCGCGGGGGAACGGCTTGCCCTCTTGCTATCTTTCTCTTCCGTTCGCTTACCGGACTAACCCCCGCTTTCTTATGGAGAACGATAGTTACCGCACCGAACGGTACCGGATCGCGAACGCAAAAAGAGAGAGGGGGTCGCCGTAGGGGGAGGGAGAATGATGCCGAGAACGCATTTTTTCAAAAATGCGATTGAGGCGTCTCTTCCTCCCCCTGCGGTGTTCTTTTTCTGCAAGGCTCTTTTTCTCCAAAGAAAAAGAGCCGAATAATTCACCGATACAGCTCCGGATAGTCCTCCGGGTAGTAGGGCGGCTTGGGGGTATCGTCGAGGTTCGTGGGCTTCGTCCATTCGGGCGACATCGCGGGGATATGCGAGGTCCGGTCGGGGAGGGCGTTTTCCGCGAGGAAGGCGTCTTCTTCCACGCCCTCCATCGAGTCCGGAAAGCGGGCGGGATTCGCCGGCGCCTGCTCTTTCTTTTTCTGCTTCTTCATTTTTTCTGCTCCTTTTTTGCTTTCCCCGGTCAAAGCGTCTGCTTCTGTTTACAATTATTTCATAAAGCGGCTTTTTCGGGTTCATAACGGTATTGTATGATAAGGACACCGAAAAATACAGGAGGACACGAAAATGTCCAACATCTGGCACGATATTTCCCCGAAGCGCATCACGCCCGAAGATTTCGTCGCGGTCGTCGAGATTTCCAAAGGCAGCAAGAAGAAATACGAACTGGACAAAGAGACCGGTTTTATCATCCTTGACCGTATCCTTTATACCTCCACCCACTATCCGGCAAACTACGGCTTCATCCCGCGCACCTACGGTGACGACGGCGACCCGCTCGACGTGCTGATTCTCTGCTCCGAGGACCTCGAACCCCTCGCACTCGTCCGCGCCTACCCGATCGGGATGATCTCGATGATCGACAACGGCAGAAACGACGAGAAGATCATCGCCATTCCCGCCGGAGACCCGACCTACAACCAGTACACCGATATCAGCCAGCTTCCCTTCCACGTCTTTGAGGAAATGAGGCACTTCTTCTCGGTCTACAAGAACCTCGAAAACAAGGAGACCGCCGTCAACGAGATCAGCGGCAGAGACGAGGCCGTCCGCATCGTCAAGGAAGCCATCGACCGCTACGTTGAAAATTTCTGCAAATGATCATAATAAAAAAGAACCGCCGATGCCGAGTGTTCTTTAGAACACTCGGCAAATGATGTGTTCCACCTATGTGGAACATGATGTGTGCTTTGCACATGATGTTCGCCTACAGCGAATGATGTGTGCCTCGACGGCACATTTGTGGAACACATCACATCATTTTGCGGTGAAACCGCAAAGCATCATTATGGCGTAAGCCATAACATCATTTGTCCGAAGGACAAACATCATCCAATATAGAAACCTGCTGAACAAAAAACCGACTGATTCGTTTTTCAGTCGGTTTTTTAAGTGTGCGCACTAACTCACCATCTATGTGGCGTTTGTGCTTTGAAGCTGTTTTTCGGAACACTCCGCAGAAGTGGTTCTTTTTATTTGTATCAGAGCATCTTGTCGAGCTTTTCGCAGAACTTGTCGATATCCGCCTGCATCTTGCTCTCGTACTTGGCGTAAGCGGAAGCGATGTTTCTGTCATCGCTGCCGAAGGGCATTCCCATCACGTAACCCGTGAAAGTACCGAAGTTGCAGAGATCGGCGATATCGAGCACGCGGTGCGAGAAGATGATATCGAGCATTTCCTGCGATTCGTCGTCGCGCGCGGATTTGGTCTTCAGCGTGACGTCGTAATACGCGCTCTGAACGCCGTAGTGAGAGCCCGCCGCGAGCGCTTCCATCATAAAGCTGACGAACTCGGGATCGGTCTCGGTGTAGAGCGCCGCCTGCGCGGTGGAGCCGTGGACGGAAAGGAGGCTGAGATAGTCTTCCTGATACTCGTTGTATTTCGGAGTAGGAAGGACGCCGAAGTCGTCGCCCTCCATGCCGCGCATACGCACGACGTTCTCGATGCGGATCCAGCTGAAAATCGAATGACCGCCGAGGATGGTCTCGTCAATATTGCTGGTCGCGAGGAAATGTTCGTCGTCAATAAGGTCGAAGACCAGATAAAGAACGTCGATGTTGTCCTCGGTATTGAAATCGAGCACCGGGTAGTCCGCTGCGTCTCTCGAGGTGAAATGTCCGCCGCCGCCCATGAAGAAGGACATCACGACGTCGCTCTGTCCGACCATGCCGAGAACGTCGTCTTCGATTTTCAGCTCGCCGTCGCCGTTCTTGTCGGCGTCGTATCCGCTGATCAGTCGGAGCAGCTCCTCCTGCGTCCACGTGCCGTCCCGTACCTCCTTATACAGATCGGGAAGCATGAGGTCCCGCGCGAGGACTTTGTTGAACGCCACGCCGGAGGTGCCGTTCTTATCGTTGATCGTCGTGTCGGAGGTCATCATAAAGGTGTTTCCGCCGAAGGAGAAGCATTCCTTCACGCTCTGATCCCAATAGGGCTTATCGAGATCGACGTAGGTCAGATTGCCGTATTCGAGCAGATTGCCCTCCATCATGATGTTCGTCGTGTCCGCCATACGGATGCAGAGAAGGTCGAACGGGTCGTCGTTCGTCGTGGCGGCAACGCGGATCTTGCCGACGAAATCGGCGTGATCGAGCTCTTCATACTCAAATACCACGTCGTACTGCTCGGCAATACGGGCGTTGCGGGCGTAGACGGCGTCGCCGATCGGATCGCCGGTCTGCTCCTCAACGTACAGATCGGTACCGTGGATCGTCCAGCCGTTCACGTACCAGTGAGCGATATCGAAGGTCCTGCCGTCAAATTTCATATCGGGCAGATCGGAGGTGATCAGCTTCTCGGTCTCTTCCGGCTTCGTTTCCGGGGGAAGCGTTTCCTCCGGTCCCGCGGCGGGTTTCGCGCAGGAAACGACGGTAAGGATCATCAGAAGAAGACAAAGGGCGCTTGCCGGCGTTTTTTTCATAGGGCTTTCTTCCTTTCTTTTGATCTCAAAATGCGCGTTCTGTTTACTGTCAGTTTGATAATACCATACACCGGGAAAAAATGCAAGGGGATTTCACAGGGTTTCGCTCACGATCTCAAAATACTCGAAATAGCTGACGTAACCGATGACGTCGGTGCCGAGATCGCCCGAAAGGCTCGATTCATAGGCGTCGGAGGAATGGCACTTGACGTAAAGCTTTCCGCTGTCGGTCAGATAGTCGCCGAGGGAGTACCAGCACTGATACAGATTGGCGTCGGAAACCGATTTGCCGAGCAGCTCGCCGCAGTGGGCGCTGTGGTCGGCGTGGATGCCGCTGCCCTCCGCGTAACCGATATCCGTCCAGTTTTCGCCGTCGGCGGAGACCGAAATGCAGGTGTGCGCGCGGACCGAGATCAGCGTGATGACGCATCCGACCTTCGTTTTGTCAGCCGCGCCCGAAAAGTCCATCGAGAAGGTCAGCTCGGCGGGCGCATTGCAGCGGACGCGGTTGAAGGTGCTGCCGCTGTTCGTCCAGGTCGCCTCGGTCGTTCCGGTCAGCGTGTAGCACGCCTTGTTCTCACCGATCACGATGCGGTGCTCGCCGCTCGTCTTCACGACGGTGTGCGCGTCGGAAGGAGGCGTCACTTTGATCTCGCCGCCGTCGTCGATCAGCGTGCCGGGGTCCATCGGTTCGTCGGAGCGGGTATGCTCCGCGGTCGAGGGCGCCCCGGTGTCGGGCGCTTTGGTATCGGGTGCCGCCGTCGCGGGATCGGTCACGGGGACCGTATCGGAAGGGGGCGTTTCGGGTTTGCCGCAGGAAGCGAGCGAAAGGAGAAGGAGAAGCGCGAGAAGAAGTGAAATGATCTGCTTTTTCATGCCGTTTTGCCTTTCTTTTTGGTTTTTATCAGAATGATTGTTACGATGGAACCGAGAAGAACGATCCCCGCGCCGCCGCAGACGTACGGGACCCACGTTTTCCCGGGCTTCCGGGGATTCTGCGGCAGTTCAAGCGCAAGCGTCGGGCGGATGCCGTTGACGGCGGAGGAACGGCTGAAGGCGGTCAGGATATGCCCGGTCGCCCTTCTCAAGCAGTAGGCGATCACGGGATCGTTTTCATAGCCGTCGTACACGTCGGCGTGATAGACGTTGGAATCGAAGGTGTCGCACCCCGCCTGAATGCCGGTATAGGGATTCATATAGGGCGTTCCGGTGCCGTTCGTATAGTCGGAGCAGCAGAAGCCGTCAAAGCCCCACTCCCCGCGCAGGACCCCGGTCAGAAGCGCGTAGCAGCCGCCCGTCCACTGGGTGCCGAGGCGGTTGTAGGAGGTCATCGTCGCGAGGGCACCGCCCTCGGTGAATGCCTTCTCGAACGGCGCGAGATAGACCTCGCGCAGGGTCTGCTCCGTCATCCACTCGTTGTTGCCGTGGCGCTGGCTCTCGGAATCATTCGCGACGAAATGCTTGATCATCACGACCGCGCCCTTTGACTGCGCGCCCCACGTCTCATCGGCGCAGACGGCGCCCGAAAGGAGCGGGTCCTCCGAATAGTATTCAAAATTTCTGCCCGAATAGGGCGTGCGGTGGATATTGACGCCGAAGCCCCAGAGCCCGGTCACCCCGGCGTGCAGAAGGTCCTCGCCGACGCACTTGCCGAACAGCACCGAAAGACCGGGGTTGAACGCCGCCGCGCGGGTCGGCTCGCAGGGCCAGCCGATCGAGACCGTTCCCTCAAATGTCGTGAATTTCTGCGTAATGCCGAGCGGTCCGTTTTCCATCCGCGAAGCGGGTTTTCCGACCGAAGGGACGGCGCAGGAAACGTGATATCCGTTCGAGCAGAGCTCCGCCTGCTCCGCCCGCGTCGTCTGGTCGAGCAGTTTTCCGGACCAGATCCGATCCTCACCGCCGTGAGTCCCCGAAAGTACCCGGAGGTCGGCGAAATTCAATCCGTTCTCCGCGCCGTAAACGATCTGCCCGCCATCTGCGTAAAAGGCGTCGGCTTCCGCCTTTGCCTCGGGGATATCCCGCTTATCGGCAAGGTCGGAAACGAGCGCGTCGGTCAGGGAGAGCACCGGGACTTCGGTCGGGAAGGTGCCTGTCCAGTCGTTCCGCGTCAGATACGTGACCGTCTGTCCGTCCGCGTCGGCGTTTTTGTTCAGGTCGGCAAAGTCGAACCGGTTTCCGATCTTTTCCCCGGTCCGGGACGACCGTGAGAAGCGTTCGGTATCCCGTTCCTTCACGTCGAAGGAGAAGACGCCGGAGGCGTCGGGGCGCTCCGTCATCAGCGAGGTATCGGTCCTTACACCGTCGGCGGCTTTTTTCATTAAGATACGGTTCAGCGCGTCGTGCGCGTCGTCCCCGACCGTCAGATAATACCGCCCGGCGTCAAGGATATAGGTACCCGCGCCGTTTGCGTCGTAGGTACGGAAGGTCTCCGGGGAGACCGTCACGGTCAGCGTCTGTTTTTCGCCCGGGGAAAGGAGCTTCGTCTTTTCGTACCCGGCGAGCCGGATCGCGGGGACCTCCATCGCGTTTGCCCGCGCGTAATCGGTATATGGCTTCTGCGCGTAGACCTGCACGACGTGCCGTCCGGGAAGATTTCCGGTATTTTCGACCGTCACGGTCAGTTCGTACCCGCCGTTCAGCGTCTCTTCCCACTTTTCGCCCGAAAGCGCGAAGGAGGTATAGGAAAGACCGAAGCCGAACGGGAAGGCAACCTCGTCTTCGTAGCGGAAATCGCCCGCGTTCCCCTGCCCGAGCACTTTGTCCTCGTAGCGGGTCTCGTAATACGCGTACCCGACGTAGATGCCCTCGGCGTAGACGGTATAGGCGGTCTGCGTGTCCTTCAGACCGTAATCCCCCGCGTTCTCATAGCGGTGAACGTAAAAATCGGTCATCGCGGGAGAGGTCGTGTTGTCATAGCAGAAGGTATCCGGCAGATGGCCGGAGGGCGAGGAAAGCCCGGTCAGCAGTTTACCGATGCCGCCCGCGCCCGCGTTTCCGGGTTCCCCGATCCAAAGGCAGGCGTCGATGCCGTCCCGGAGGGAGGATATTTCCTCAAACTGGATCGCGTTCGCCGAGTTCAGCAGAAGGATCAGCTTGCCGAAGGTACCTTTTTCCTTCTCCTCGATCAGTTTTTCGAGCATTTCTTTTTCGGTTTCGGAAAGCTCGAGATAGTTCTGTCCGATCGTATCGTAGCCCTTCTGATTCATCGAAAGGTCGCCGCCCTCGCCGCCGCTTCTGCCGAGGACGAAAAACGCCGCGTCGGCATAAGAGGCGAAGCTGCCCGAAGCGCCTTTATCGGCGGTGATCACCTTCCAAGGCACCTCTTTGGTATAGAGGATCGCGCCGTTGGTCGTCGTTCCGCCGCTGCCCACCTGCGTCAGCCCATAGCCCTTCGCCTTTGAGCCCGCGCCCGATTCGTAGAATTTCCAGAGCTCCGGATTGACCGAGAGCCCGTATTTTTCCATCCCGTCCTTCAGGGTCACGGCATCGGTCACGCGGATCGTTCCCGAGCCGGAGCCGGTATAGACGAGATTGACCGAGGTGTTGCCGAAGAGGCTGACCTTGTCCCCGTCCGCGAGCGGAAGGGCTTCGTCGTCATTCCAGAGGAGAACGCAGCCCTCGCTGACGAGCTGCTCCGCGACGCGGACGTCGTAATCGAGCAGAGAGGGATCGTCGTAATGTCCGTTTGCCGTAACGAAGGAGGACTTATAGTATTCGGTATCGAAATATTCGTCCTCGCCGCGCGGCACGACGTCATAAGCGACCCAGCAGGCAAACGCGGGCAGCGCAAGGGACGCCGAAAGCAATAAGGATAACAGTGCTGCAGAAACTCTTTTTTTCATGATAAATCTTCTTTCACGGTCACCGATTCCTTGGTAAAGGACTCGAAGAGGTTCTTCCCGTCTCTGCGGAGATAGCTGCCGTAGACCACGGTGACCTTCCCTTCCCCTCCGGCGAGCAGATAGGCGTCGGTTTCGTAACCGTTCATCGTATTGTTGCTGTTGACGTGCATCCTTCTGCCGTCCGCCTCGTAGTTGTAAGCGATGAAATACCGTTTCCCGTTTTTCATAATCTCACAGCCATAGCTGTCCGCCCATTCCTTTTTCGTGACCGTGATTTCCTCTTCCCCGAGGGAGAAGACGGTGATCCGGTTGAAATAACGGGACGGTTCTTTCTGATTATCGGCAAAATAGGAAACGCCGTCGTGCGTGCGGATCTCCGTTTCCGAGGGTGCCTCGGTCACGGGGAAGAAGCGGAGGAGATTCTTTTCGGTCTTGACCGTACAGACGCCGTTTTCCCCGGTCAGCGCGCCGCGGTAGTGCAGAAGCCACTCAAAGGAGGTCGGTTCGTAGGTATAGATCTCGTCAACGACGGCGAAAAGTCCCTTTTCGAGGAGCAGGAAGGAACGGAAATTGCGCATACAGCGGTCCGCCATCGGACCCGTCACGTCGGCGAGGAGGCAGGAATCGGTCAGAAGCTCCACTTTTCCCGTAAAACGGCTGCCGCGGTAGTTATTTTCCTCAAACTGTCCCCTGCCGCCGACCTTGACGACGCTGTGCGCCTCGGCGGAGCAGTAATGCCCGACGTAATCCTTCTTATTGTACGGGACCGAACCGGAATCGCAGAGGATATCCTCCCCGTTCGCGAAATACAGGAAGCTGCCGCCGTCGTCGTGGGCGTGGTTCCACGTAAAGCCGCAGCGGACGGCAAGCTCGGTATCGCCGTCGCGGAAGAAGGCGAGCCCGGTATCGGGATAGACGTCGGGAGAAGGCAGAACGACCGGCTCCCCGTCGGTTTCGTAGGCTTCGGGATAGATCAGATCGAGATAAGTATCCGCCTTTTTCAGATCCCGGTAGAAGCGTCGGAAATTGTCGTCCCCGATCCCGAGAGCGAGAAGACGGCGGGGCAGCAGCTCGTAGCCCGCAGAGGTCAGCGAGCTGTCGCCGAAATTGACGAAGAGGAATTTCCGGCTGTCCGCGACCGGGTGGGAGAGCGCCATGAAAGCGTCCGGGACTTGATCGAGCACCGGAAAGTCCTCCGTCCCTTTCCCGAGGCAGTTTTTCCGCGCGAGCAGATAGCGGCAGAGCTCGCCCGTGCCGTAGTTGAAATAGCCGGCGCTTTCGTAGAACATCCCGCGCCCGTCGAAATTGCTGACCTTGTTGAGCAGGGACGCGCCGCCGTACTCCGTAAAACCGTGCAGCGCCTCATCGGTCAGCCTCAGCCATTCCTCGGTCTGCGGCTCCTCGTCGAGGATCGAAAGGATGCCGACCCCGGCAAGCGCGATACAGACCGCCCACCAGTTATGCCCCATCGAGTCGAGCGCGTGGATGCGCTCCCCGGGCAGGACCCAGTCGGAAAGGAGGGGACGGATGCCGAGGCGGATCATCGCCTCGCGGATCGTCTTCCGTTCCTCCTCGGTGAAGCCGTCGTACATACAGTCGTAGGCAAAGGCGAAGCCGTACAGGATCCGCGTCGTCGAAAGCTCGGAATGCCACGGCACCTTGCGGGATTTGTTCGCGGGACCCGCCCATACCTCGAATTTCGCGTAATGCAGCATCGCGTCCCGCATCTTCGGGAAGTATTCCTTCTCGCCGAGCAGGTACAGAATGCCGAAGGTCTCGGAAAACTGCTCCATCTGCGCGCCGAGATCGAAGAATTTCCCGTGCTGGGTCGGCTCCGAATTGGCGTATTCCTCGCTGAAAAACGGCTTTTCGGCGAGTTTTTTCGCGTTTTCACGCAGTTTTTTCACGTAATCGCCGTTTTTTTCGATCTTTTTTACCGCTTCCCGGTCGAAAAACAGACGGGGATGCGCCGTGTTCATGCTTTTCATCGTTTATTTCTCCTTCAGACACCGGAATTCAAAGCGCGAGATCGCCCCGCCCCAGCCCTGCGTCTTGTCGGTATTGCGGAGGCGGATATAAAGGTCGTTCCCGGTGCCGGGAACGGTATCCGCCGTGATGAGGACCACCGCCTGATTCGTTCCGGAGGCGCGGACGGTGCTGATCTGACTGTAATCCGCCGCCTTGGTATAGTTCGTCCCGTCACGGGAGACCTCGACGATATAGTTGGAAACGACCGAGACCGCGAGCTGCAGCCCCTCGTATTCCGAGGTGTCGAATTTCCATACGATCTGTGCGTCCTTGTCGCAGTAACGGTAATTGCCGTTTGCCGCGCCGGTATTTGAGACGAGATACGCCTTGTCCTCCCCGGCGTCGTTGACCCGGATCGTCTTCACGGTGACGTACTCGGAATTTTTGACCTTCCCCTTTTCGCTGCCCCACGTGACCGTCACCTTTGCGGGCGCGGTCGGAAGGGTATAAAGCGTCACGAGCAGGGTGTTCGTCTTTTCGTCGAAGGAGGTCGCCGCCTTCGTTTCGCTGCCGCCCTCATAAGCGGCGGTCACGGAGGCGGGATAAACCCCTTTGGGCGCCGCGAAGCGGATCGGGATCAGCGCGTTTTCCGCCGCGCGGACCGTGATCTCGATTTTGTCTTTTCCTTCGTTCCGGCTCTCCTCCACGCCGCCCGCGTAAGAAACGCGGGGCGTATCGGTCATTTCCGGAGCCTTATAATACAGCGCCGCTTCCTTTTCCGCGATCACGGGATCGGTCACGACCTCAAGCGTCGGGGAAAAGATATTGACGTAGGTGCCCTTCAGCGTATAGGTGCCTCTCAGCGGATAGACGGCGGTATAGTCGCCGCGCTGTGCAACGTAGGCGTCGGCGGTTTTGTATTCGTAATCCGTGCTTTCGAGCGCGAGCGCGGTCAGACCGCGCATCAGCGCCGCGCCCGACGCGCTGTCCGAGAGATCGGTCGTGGAAAGACCGACCATCAGGACGCGCCCTTCCCCGGCTTCGGCTTCCATGCCGATGCAGTCGCCGTTTTTCGTTTCGAGGATCGGGGTGAAGCCCTCTCCGGAATACGTATAGGTGAATTTGTCGTTCCCGACCGTCATTTCGTTTCCGTTGAAGCCGTCCGGCGCGCTGCCCTTCCACACGAGCGTGGACTTTTTCGTCAGCGTTTCCGCCTTCACGCCCGAAAGACCGAGCTTTTCCAGAAGGTCGGCGGTGGGAGAGCCGTCGCCCCACCACGCGTCCCCGATCTCAAGATACCGGTCGGGACCGCCGAGATAAAGGAGCGTGCCGCCCGCCTTGACGAAATCTGCGATCGCTTCGTTGGTTTCTTCGTAAAGCGGCTTCTGATTGTCGTAGGAGACGATCAGCAGGGAGACGCCGTCGAGGTCCTCCTTCGCCGTCACCAGCTCCATCGCGCGGGTCTCGACGAGGATACCGTCGTACAGCAGGGGCGCCGTCACGCCGAAGAAGCCGTCCACCGCGTTTTCGCCCCATTTTTCATTCTCGTTCTGCCATGCCAGCGTATCGCCGAGCAGATAGGTGATGCCGGGCGTGCCCGATTTCATCGTATATTCCTTTCCCGAAATGTCGAGGAAGGCGTTGTGGATCGCGAGCTGCTCGGAGCGGTACTCCGGGGAGACGTTCATAAAGGAACGGTTGGTCCAGATGAACTGCCAGCGGTTGATGCCGGGATACATCAGCGAAGCGACGAGCTGCTCGTGGCAGAGGGTACGCCAGTATTCCTCGGTCCCGGTCGACGCGGCGGTATCGGACATCGGGTCGCAGAGGGCGAAGAAGTCCGCGCCGTAATAGTCGGCGGCGTCGAGGTAGGTGCCGTAGTCGATCAGCGCGTTGATAAAGGTGTCCTTCGTCGCCTGCCCCTGATACCGGAAGGGCGCTTCGATCGTGTTGCTCCACGTCTGCCCGGTCACGGTCTTCACGCGCCCGGTGCCCATCATGTGGACGTACCCGTCGGTCACGCCGATACGGGCGTAGGCGAGCGTGCTGTGCGGCGCGACCGCGAAATTATCGAACGCGGCGTTCTTCTTGCGGATCGCGTCGAGGTAGGAGCGGATGGCGTGGGTGTGCGTCCGGATATTCAGACGGTTCGCCATGAAGAGCGCGGTCGGATCGGACGCGGGATCGGCCCAGTATTCGCCGTAGGCGTCTTCCCAGAGCTGCTTGTACGCCTCGCCGTACAGACCGCCGCGGAACATTTCGGGCTCCGAGAAGCCGATCCACCAGTTCGCGCTCTTTGCCGCGACGTTGAAGAAATTGCGGGTGTTCGCCTTGATGACGTCGTCGGTCAGCACGAGCGAGCCCCAGAAGCCGTCGGTGCTGCCGTTTGCCGCCTGCTGAAGGACCTCGGGATGCGAATCGCCGTACGCCGCCTTGTTCGCCGACGAGTCGTGAGCGATATATTCGTATCCCGCCTTTTTAAAGGATTTCACGGAATCGGGATCGCAGGCGTAGCCGTCCGCGTTGACGAACATCGCGGGCGCGTAGGGACGGTCGACCGACGCGTAGGTGCGCGGTCCGTCGATCTCCACGGCGCCGCGGTGACGGACGTAAACGCCCTCCGCTTCGTCGTAAAGGACCTCCGGGGAGTTGATCCCGGAGCGCTTTCCCGGTGCGAAATTATCGGCGTGATCTCCGAAAACGGTCGGCATTTTTTCCGCCTCCTCCGGTTTCTTTTCGGGCTCGGTCTCTTTTGCGTCGGTCACCGCTCCGGTCTCCGATTCCGCGGGGATCACCGGTTCGGTTTTCCGGCAGGAGCAGGGCAGAAGCAGCGCGGCAAGAAGCAGACAGGTCAATTTCTTTTTCATTCCCGGTTCCTTTCCGTTCAAAGAAGGTTTATTCCTATATTATTATCATTATATCAGCGTGCGGCGCGAAAGTCAACGGCTTGCGGGAAAAGACGGTTGACACCGCGCGAAAAAAGTGTATAATGGAAAAAGAAAGATTCCGCGTGAAAAGAGCCGTTCCCGAAGGGACGCTCCTCCTCACGGTCGGATATCATACCGCCGGGGCGTATCCCCCGGAAAGAAAGGTCACATTATGGGAGTTACCCGTCTGAAGCGTTTCGGCGTCCTCTACGGCGCCGTTCTGATCCTGTTCACGGCGTATCTTCTTCTCGACACCTTCGTCATTCCGCGCAGCTACGCGCCGGTAAGCACCGAAACCGCCGAGCCCCTGCCCGATTCCGCTTTTGAGACCGAAGAAGACCTCTCGGAATTCGATTATCACGACGCGCATATCCGCGTGAAGCTCTCGGAATACCGGGAGTACGACACCGACATCTACGTTGCCGAGGTCTTTCTCTCCTCGGCGGAATACCTGAAAGCCGGCTTCGCGAAGAACACCTACGGCAAAAACGTGAAGCAGACGGTTTCCGAAATGGCGGAGGCAAGCGGCGCGATCCTCGCGATCAACGGCGACTATTACGGCTCCCGCGAAACGGGGTACGTCCTCCGCAACGGCATCCTCTACCGCGATAAGCGGGACAAGACCTGCACCGATCTCGTCATCACCGAGGACGGGGATTTCGTTTTTCTGCCCGAAAAGGACAACCCGGCGGCGACCCTGACCGAAATGGGCGCGTGGCAGGCGTTTTCCTTCGGCCCGCCCCTCGTGGAGAACGGGGAGGTCGCGGTCGGCAAGCACGACGAGGTCCTCCACGCGCTCGCGAGCAATCCCCGCACCGGCATCGGAATCGTCGAGCCGCTCCACTATTTCTTCGTCGTTTCGGACGGCAGAACGAAGGAGAGCGCGGGGCTGTCGCTCTATCAGTTCGGCTGCTTCATGCAGTCGCTCGGCGTAAGCAAGGCATACAATATGGACGGCGGCGGATCGTCCACCCTCGTCTTTCTCGACGAGGTGCTGAACGTCCCGACCTCCGACGGCGTGAGCATTGAGGAAAGGAGCGTGAGCGATTTTGTCTACATCGGATATTGATTTTTCCAAAATCGCAAAGGCGCTCTCCCGCTTCTATCTGCCCGCCTCGCTCGTGACCCTGCTTTTCGGCGCCGTTTACGAGTATTTTTCCCACGGGGTGTGGTCGGCGTTCATGGTCTACGCCTTCCTCTTTCCCCTTCTGTTCGGACGGTTCTTCTGGGAAACGGTCAGCGCCCGGTCCCTGAAGCCGAACTATCCCGTTCTTTTCCTGTTTTCCGAAAACGCCTCGGTCGCCACCCTGACCGTCGGCTTTCTCGTCCGCGGGATCCTTGAGATCTACGGCACGACGAACTGGCTTTCCCCCTTTTATTTCGTCGTCGGGATCATGCTCGCCGTGATCTCTGCAGCCGCGTGGTTCCTGTAATCCCGTCCCCGCATTCCTGTCGCCAAACCAAAGGGGCTGTTGCATCTGCTTCCGCAAAGCGGAAGCGATCAACAGCCCACATGCTTCGCATCGGCAAAACAGCGGTCAGGATTCCGCTGTTTTGCGCAATATACGGCGTTTTTGGCTCGAATAACGCCATTTTTTATGTTGCAAATATGCCAAAACGGCGGCGTTCAGCCGCCGAGCCGTATTTGCCGGGGGTGTTGCACATTAGTGCAACACCCCCTTTTGTCGGTATGAATGCTTACCGGTCTTCTTCCGTCCCGATCGGGAATTCCGTGAGCAGGACCTTTTCCCAAAGGTCACTTCCGTCCTTCAGATAATAGGTATCGACCGAGAACGCGCCGAGCTCCGCGGTCAGCGGAGAGGGCAGTACCGCGCCGGAAAGCGTGACCTCCGTCTTTTTGCCGTCGGTCTCGTAAATCCGCAAAACCGTACCGCTTCCGTCCTCGCTTCTCTTGAGCGCGGAAACGACGACGTTTTCACGGTCGCAGGAAACGGTTCCCGTTTTTTCCGGAAGATCGCCGGGATGCCACGTTTCAACGACGGGCGTGAGGGGCTTGTTCAGAACGGCGGCGCGCCGGACGAGCGTTGAAAAGCCGTCGTCCCGCCCGAAGGAGCACAGCTCGTAACGGAATTCGATGCGTCCCTGATCGGTATATTCGCTTTCCTCCGTGCGCGGACCGCCGTGGTCCCCGTAGATCGGGCTGCGCAGCGCGGTCAGGTACAAGGTCCCGTTTCCGACGCTTGAAGAATAGGTGCCGTCGTTGATCAGCGCGTACCCGCCTTCGTTTCCGCGGACGGCGGTCCAGCGAAGCCCCGGCTCCTCCTCCCCGTCGGCGGGGCGTTCGACGACGCCGAAGGGGATCTCGTAAAACGCCGTCGGATCGGTCAGTGCCATCGGATAAGCGATCTTCAGCATCTTGTGCTTCTCGTGCCAGTCCGCGACGAGACGCACCGACAGAACGTCGGAATCCGCGGTCAGCGAAAAATACTGGGTCAGCGTCGAACGGTTATATCGGCTTACGACCTTGACGCAGGCACGGACGGGGCCGTTTTCGGTAACGGTGACCTCGGCGTCCGAGAAGCGTGCCATCTCGTCCGTGAAGAAGGTTTTTCCGTGGCTCCACGTATCGTGGTAGTATTCGTCGATGACGACGGGAACGGCGGCGCGTCCGCCGATCCGCTCTTTTCCGGTGCGTTTATCGAAAAAGGAGGTGATATAGCCGCTGTATTCCTCGAAGCGGATCGAAACGAGCCCGTTTTCAAGCACCGTTCCGCCGCGTTCGTTCGCGGTACGGAATCCGGTCCACTTTTTCGCACTGACCGCAGAGGGGACATCTTCCTTCGGTTTGTCCCCGCCCGCATAATAGACCGCCCAGCCGAGCGCGGGGACCTCCGCCTCAAACAGGGTATCCTGCCGCCACGTACACTCGTAGGTGGAGGAGAGGACCGGCTGACAAAGAACCGGTTCCCCGGATGCCGTAACGACGCTTCCCGCCGCGCGGTTGATCTGCACCGGCGCCTTTACCGGGAACGAATGCGGGTTGAAAAGCACGACCGGAAGCCCCTTTTCCCTGCGGTCGGTACCGATCCGCCACGAAAGGGTCTGGAGGGCGTTGTTCTCGGCAACCGCGGCGATATTCCGCGCGTGACCGAGCATCAGCGCGGCGTCGTCGTAGACCTCGCGGATCGAGCAGCCGTCCATCGAGTCGTGGAAATGACAGAAGCAGACGTTCTGCCACGCCTCCGCCAGCTTTTCGCGGGAATCCTTCCCCGCGCCGAACGCCGCCGCCATCCGCTCAAAAGCCTCGGCGGCGATCAGCTCGCTCTCCGCGCGGCGGATGCCGTTCTTGACCGGGAACACCGTCGCGTAGCATCCGGCAGCGTGATGCTGCAGGTCGCCGGAGTAGGACGGGACCGGCTTCCCGCTTTGCCTGACGGCGGCAAAGAAGTCGGAAAGGTCGGAATAGATCAGGCGTTTTTCGGGATGCGCCGCCGCGTAGCCGCGCAGAAGCTCAAGGTTTCTGACCGTCGGTCCGCCGCCGTGGTTCCCGACGCCGTAGAACACCGGCAGAAAACCGAGATCGGTCCTCGTTGCTTCGTCAAGGTAGTCGAAACGCCGTTCGGTCTTTTCGGGCGTGTCGAAATTGAAGCAGTACGGGTCGAGGATCCGATAGGTCGTGACGGAGGAGCCGTCGGGGGCGACCCACTCGAAGAGGTCGCTCTCCATCTCTTTTTCGTGCGGTGCAGGACGCATGAAGATATAGGAATCCATCCCGGACTTCTTTAAGATCTGCGGCATATTGGCGTTATGACCGAAGGAGTCGACGTTGTAGCCGACCTTCGCCGTAACGCCGAGCTTCTCCGAAAACCAGCGCTGGCTGTAAAGGGACTGTCTTGCAAAACCCTCTCCGGAGGGCAGGTTGCAGTCGGGCTGAACGTGCCATCCGCCGACGACCGTCCAGCGTCCCTCCCGGATCCGTTCTTTGATTTCCTCAAACATTCCGGGCGCAAACGCCTCGACCCAGCGGTAAACGGAGGCGGAGGAGCAGACGAAGCGGAATTCGGGGAACTCCTTCATCCGGTCAAGCGCGGAACGGACGGTAGCCTTTGCCTCGGCGCTCCCTTCCTGCCAGCGCCACTGCCAGACGGGGTCGAGGTGCGCGTTGCCGACAAGGTAGCAGATCGTTTTCTTTTTCATCGTCGTGTCTGCTTTCGTTTGACGAAAGCTTCCTTTCTATGAGATACGGCAAACGGTTCTGCTTTCATTATAGCAAACTTTTTCGCGTTTTCAAGTGGAATTCGGGTTTTTTTCCGACCGCAGACGTCGGAAAAATGCCGGTTCCGTGTACAAACACGGTTCCGTTCCGCTTCCCGGTATTGCAATTCGGGAGAAACCGTGTTATAATCGTAGTATCAAAAATCTTTTCCGGACGTATGCCGGAAACGGAGGGAACGAAATGAACGATCGGAATATGAAAGACCTTCTCGCGATCAGGGATCGCTACGTCGACCTGCTTTTCAGCGGCTGCTTCCGCGAAAACGTGCAGGGCGTGATGACCGACACCGCCGACAAGCTGGTAAACGGGCTCGTCCCCGGTCCGGAGCCGGACACCTGTACCTGGCCCGATATCGACTTCACCGATATGAGCCGTACCGGCGCATGGCAGGCATCGCAGCATTATCACCGGCTGGAATCCATGCTCGTCAACGGCGGAAAAGAACGCCTTGCTGCCGACGCCGCCTTCCGTGAAAAGGCGCTCGGCGCACTCCGTTACTGGCTGATCCACGATTACAGAAACCCGAACTGGTGGCATAACGACATCGGGATGCCCAGCCATATCGGCGATATCGGTCTGCTGCTCCGCGAATACCTGACACCCGAAGAAACGGAAAAGACAATCGGACTCGTCAGCCGCGGTTCGATCAAAACCCGTTCCGATGTTACAAGATGGGGCGGCGCGAACCTGATCTGGGGCATCTACAACTCGATCCGCCACGCCCTCCTTTCCGAGGACGCAGAGCTGCTCCGCGCCTGCGAGGCGCGCATCGAGCTCGAAATGGCGTACACGAATGAAGGCATCCAGCCCGACGGCTCCTTCTATCAGCACGGTCCGAGATGGTATTCCGGCGGCTACGGCGCCTCCTATACCTTTGACCTTTCCCAGCTCGTCTGGCTCTTCAGCGGCACCTCCTATGCCTTCCCGAGGGAACGGATTGATGTCTTCCTGCAGCACGTCCTCGACGGACAGAGAAGAATGATGATCCACGGCTATTTCGATTACGCAGGCGTCGGCAGAGAGATCTCCCGCCGCGGTACGCTCAACCGCGTGGAAATGATCTACGGCATCCGTATGCTCGCAACGATCGAAGACCTTCCCCGCCGCGACGAGCTGCTTGCCTTCGTTCACGATATCGACCGCGGCGCGGTCGAGGACGAAACCGATCCCTACCCGGCGACCGTCTGGTTCCCGCGCATTTCCTTCCTTTCCCAGAGAAAGAACGGCAGCTACTTCGGCATCAAGTGCCACGCGAACGATCAGTACGACGCCGAGATCTGCAACTCCGAGGGCGAGCTCTGCTACAATATGTCCTACGGCACGCATTACTGCCTGATGCGCCGCGGCAACGAATACTACGACCTCAACCCGATCTACGATTGGGCGCACGTTCCGGGCACGACCGCAAGGATCGAGACCGACGCCGAGCTGCTTGCCCACCGCAACTGGTGGTGTCTGCCCCTCCCGAACGACCACGTCGGCGGACTCGTCAGCGGGGACCGCGGCATCGTCTTCGAGAAGCCCGAGCACGACGGCATTTCCCTGATGACAGCGTTCTTCGTCTTCGACGGCAATCTCGTCTCGCTCGGCGCGGGCATCCGCGACGAAAAGGAGAACGGAAAGCCGCTGACCACGACGCTCGATCAGTGCCTCCCCGTCTCTCCGAGGATCGGAAAGCACCGCGCCTCGAACGGCGGCTTTACCTACGAAACCCTCGATCCCGAAACCGAGATCGTCGCGAAGGTCGAAAAGAGAGAGGGCTCGTGGAAGCGCAACAGCTTCGAGGAAGCCTACACGCACGAGACCGGCAAGGTCTTCCTTGCCTATATCCCCGTAAAGCCCGGGAAGGATTCCTACGCCTACGCCGTTTCCCCGAGAGGAAAGAAGGCGGGCGCGAAGGTGCTCTCCAACACCCCCGCGCTGCAGGCGATCGAGCTTGCCGACGGGACCGTGATGGCGGTCTTCCACGAGGCGGGCGACCTGATTTACAAGGGAAAGACCCTGCTTCACGGCGAAGCCGGGACCTGCGTGATCCTGTAATGGCATCGACCATCCGCCGTTCCGAACGGAACGGCGGATTTTTCTTTTGTGTATTTCATTTTATTTATATTGTCTTCTTCGGTATTGTATATTCGCTTTTATGCTATATAGACTTGTTTTTTCTGTTTTTTGCTGTTTCTGTATAGATTGTCGTATAGAACAAATTCCGTATTGCATTCTGCCGTTTGGTGTGGTATGATAAACAACATCCTATTGAAAGGAATGAATAATTCACAAATATGGAACTGACCGTATTCATACTCTATTTCGTCCTGATGCTCGGCATCGGCATTTTCTTCTTTATCCGCGGCAGAAAGCAGAGCGGAGAAAAGGAATACTTCCTCGGCGGACGCTCGATGGGACCGTGGGTCACCGCGATGAGCGCGCAGGCGTCCGATATGAGCGCGCGGCTGCTGATGGGTCTCCCCGGCTCGCTGCTCGCCTTCGGTATGGGGCAGGCGTGGATCGGGATCGGTCTTGCGCTCGGCACCGCCGCCAACTGGATTCTGATCGCCCGCAGGCTCCGCAGATTCTCCAAAGCCGCGAACGACTCGATCACCCTTCCCCAGTATCTTTCCAACCGCTTCGCGACGAAGAGCCTGACCCTGCAGATCGTCTGCGCGATCGTCTTCCTCGTCTGCTTCACCGTTTACGTCGCCTCCAGCTTCGTCGCGGGCGCAAGCGTCTTCACGACGATCTTCCCGCAGATCAGCACCGGGACCGCAATGCTCGTCTTTGCGGCGATCCTGATCGTCTACACCTTCCTCGGCGGGTACAAGGCGGTCTGCTGGACCGACTTCTTCCAGGGAACGCTGATGCTGATCGCCGTTCTCGCGATCCCGATCGTCATCGTTCTCACCAAGGACCTCGACACGTCGCTCCTCGCCAAGGTTTACACCTATATGGACGGTGAAACCGCGGTGTCCTGCTCCTTTACCTCAAACGTCTTCTCCGCGACGCCGCTTGAGATCATCAACGGTCTCGCGTGGGGTCTCGGCTACTTCGGTATGCCGCATATCCTCGTCCGCTTCATGGCGATCAAAAAGCCGTCGATGGTCAAAAAATCCGCGATCGTCGCCATCGTTTGGGTCGTTCTTTCGCTCGGCGCCGTTATGGTCATCTCCTACCTCGGCAGAATGCTCGTCGCGGAGGAGCTTCTTCCGGACGGCAATCAGAAGCTGATCTTCGTCACCCTCGCGAGAAAGCTCTTCCCGCCCGTACTCGCCGGCATCCTCCTCTCGGCGATCATCGCCGCTTCGATGTCCACGGCGGACAGCCAGCTCCTCGTCGCCTCCTCGTCCTTCACCTCCGATATCTACAAGCCCGTCTTTCGCAAAAAGGCTTCCGATCAGGAGACCCTCTGGATCGGCCGCGGCGTCGTGTTCGTGATCGCGGTCATCGCGTACTTCATCGCGAGCTCCAAGGGCTCGGGCGCGCAGGCGATCATGAATATGGTCGAAAACGCGTGGGCAGGCTTCGGCTCCGCCTTCGGTTCGGTCGTGATCCTCTCTGTCTTCTGGAGACGCTTCACCTACAAGGGCGCCGTCGCAGGCGTGATCTCCGGTGCGCTCGTTGACGTCCTGTGGCTTATCTTCCTCTCCGGGCCCACCGGTCTTTACGAGCTCGTTCCCGGCTTCCTCGTCAGCATGGCGGTCTCCGTGATCGTCACTCTGCTTGATAAACAGCCCTCCGAAAAGGTCACGGCGATCTTCGACGCCGCCACCGCGAAGGATATCGACGACTGATCTTTCCCTCTATTGAACGGCACAGCCCCCGGTTTTTCCGGAGGCTGTGTTTTTTTCGGAGCGGCTTGCTTTTTTCCCCGGTTTATGTTATGATAAAAACAAGAACGAAAAGCAGAACGGAGAGCATACGAGAAACGTGAAAAACCCGAAAAACACGAAAAGCCGCATCGTTGACGCGGCGTGGAAGCTGTTCTACGAAAACGGCTATGAAAACACGACGATCGAGGAGATTTTGTGGGAATCCAAAACCTCCCGCGGGTCGTTTTACCACTATTTCTCCGGAAAAGAGGCGCTGCTCGGCACGATGGCGTATCTGTTCGACGAAAAATACGAGGAGCTTTCGGTCTCCCTCGATCCCGACGCCAACGCCCTTGACACGCTGTTTTATCTGACGCACGAGCTGTTTTCGATGATTGAACAAAGAGTAGACATCGACCTGCTCGCAAGGATGTACGCCGCGCAGCTCACGCAGAACGGGGAAAAGCAGTTCCTCGACCGTTCCCGCGTGTATTACCGGATGCTTCGCAGCATCTTTACGCGCGGGCAGGAGCGCGGCGAGATCGTGAAAACGAAGACCGTCAACGAGCTCGTCCGCCTCTACGCGCTTTGCGAGCGCAGCATTCTGTACGACTGGTGCCTCTCGCGCGGCGATTATTCCCTCGCGGAATACGGAGACGTCGTTATGCCGCTTCTGATGGGAAAGCTGCGTGAGGAAGCGCCGAAGGCGTAACGACCGTTTCGGCAAATACCGTCAGCAAAACGAAGCGCCGGGGCTGCATCCTCCGGCGCTTTTTGACGAACAGAAGCTTTTTTCAAATAATCCGTAACAAAACCCCGCGTTCTGCCGTCTTTACGGGCAGAAGGAACTCTTCGGAAAAGGAGGGAACGGTTTGGAAGACAGCAAGATCATCGGTCTGTATTTCGACCGGAACGAGGACGCGATCCTCGAAACGAAAAAGAAATACGGCGGCAGCCTCGTCCGTATCTGTCAGAATATCGTGAAAAGCCGCCCGGACGCGGAGGAATGCGAAAACGACACCTATCTGCACGCATGGAACGCCATCCCGCCGCAAAAGCCGCTCAACTTTTTCGCGTGGCTGGTCAAGGTCGGACGGAACCTCTGCTATACGAGGCTCAGGGACAAAAGCGCGCTGAAGCATTCCGCCGCCGTCGCGTCGCTTTCGGAGGAGATGGCGGAGTGCCTTCCCGATCCGCTTTCGATCGACCGGATGATCGACGACCGCGCCGCCGTGCAAATCATCGAGCGCTACCTGCTCTCGCAGGAGAAGGAACGGCGGTTTCTCTTCGTCAGACGCTATTTTTACGGGGACGATCACGCAGAGATCGCACGTCTTTCCGGAAAAAGCACCGGATCGGTCCGGGTCACGCTCTGCCGGATGCGGGAAGAGATCCGGGAACTACTGACAAAGGAGGGAATTGAACCGTGAACAATGTCAATGAACGCGGCTTTTCGCTGCTTGCCTCGATGGGCGAGCTCTCGGACGCTCTGATCGCCGAGGCGTCGGAACCCCTTGCCGTGACAGAGCCGGAATCGCATCCGATCCGCAAAACGGCCGCCGGACTGCTCGGGCTCGCGGCGGTCCTCACGCTGATCCTGATCCCGACCCTGATCGACTGGAAAAAGATCGGAAAAGGCGGTCGGCCGCCCGACGCTCCGGAATCGGTGACCTCCGAAACGGAATCCGTGACCGAACCGGAGACCGAGCCTGCCGAAACAGAAAAATACGATATTCTCACCGAATCCAAAAACCTCCGGCAGGTGATCTCCGGAATCGA
The DNA here is from genome assembly GCA_024404495.1 of Lachnospiraceae bacterium. Classification (GTDB taxonomy): domain Bacteria; phylum Bacillota; class Clostridia; order Oscillospirales; family CAG-272; genus CAKRZE01. Next base: position 23,543 of record JAKSPT010000005.1, on the reverse strand, counting down.
TTCGACTTTCGCCGACCAATATCCGACGAAAAAGCAGATCACGATCGGGTTTACCGATATTGAGGGAGAAGCGGTCATCCCGCTGCCCTCCCGGCTTTATATCGCTCTGACCGTTTACGGGCAGACGCAGTCGATCGGCATGGAAGACCTGAACGGGACCGAAGAACCCGCCGTCACACAGAACGGCAGGCTGATGGTCCCGACCGCGACCGGGTATTATTTCTTCGCGGAAGGCGGCTCTTACGTGCAGGAACGGGAGGGCGACGTCTTTTTCCTCACGATAGCCGAAGAAAACGGCGTTCTGCGGTTCCGCGACACCGCGTACAACGTCAAAACGGTCGAGGACGTTTTCAGCCGCCTGATCTCCTACCTTGACGCGCCCGAATGGGAGGCGGTCGGCACCGTCACGATCAGCGAAAAGGGCTATCCGGTCAAGGACATCGTAAAGGTCACGACGCTTTTCAATACCCCGATCTGTATGGAAGCACTCGACGCTTACCGGAGCGATCCCGCATACTGGAACGGCGTGCTCGGCTGCACCTCACTCGGCGACCTGAGCGCCAAAAACAGAAGAAAAGCTCTCGGTATCCCCGACCCCGCTTGGGAACAGCCGGAAGAACGCACCGTTTCCCTCGCCGGGTTCAAGGAAGCCGCACGGGCTCTGGACAGCCTGATCAGCAGCGGACAAACGACGAAAAAAACATACCGTTTCACCTTTACCGACGCTCCCGGATCGGTGTTCCTTGATTACGAGTACAGGTACGCGGTCCTTTCGGCTTACGGAAAGCAGACCGATCTGCCGCTGAACGGGCTGATCGAAGAAGGAACGGACCGTTCGTTTTCGCTGATCGACGGAAGTTTTCTCGTCTGCCTTGAAAGCGAGACCGTCGTCCTCACCGAGGACACCCTGAAATACTACCGGCAGGACGGCGACTGGTGGGACGGCTTTCACTTCGCCGCGGAAGACGGTTTCGGAAACGCCTGCACTCTGAGGGCAAACCGCTTCCGGAACGCGGACGCGGATCGGAATGACCTGCTCCTGTCCCTCCTTTCCATAAACGATGTTTTTGAAAAGCGCGGCACGGTCGGGATAGGGAAAGACGGAACGCTGACGGTCACGGAGGACCCGGATAAGACGGTTTTGGTCTCCTCCGTCACGTCGAATACCGACGCCGTCGCGGCGTTTGAGGACCCCGACAACCGGACCCATACGTATTTCGCCGATTATTACGGTGCGGACACGCTTGAAGCCCTTTTCCGCCTCAACGCGGAGGGAAAGCAGGCGGGAAAACTGCTTTGTCAGCGGTGATCCACCACGGGGAGCAGTCTCTTCGGACAGCGGTTACGCGCTCAAGCCCCCGCCCCACGAGGCTTCCGGAACCTTCTGCGCGGCAGGCTATGCTTCGGCATCAAGGTGAACAATAAACCTTCACACACCAAAAAATATGAAGAGCCAAGAAGAATAAGATAGAAAACGGGGGGGTGTTGCACTAATGTGCAACACCCCCCCGGCAAATACGGCTCGGCGGCTGAACGCCGCCGTTTTGGCATATTTGCAACATAAAAAATGGCGTTATTCGAGCCAAAAACGCCGTATATTGCGCAAAACAGCGGAATCCTGACCGCTGTTTTGCGGGGGCTGTTGATCGCTTCCGCTTTGCGGAAGCAGATGCAACAGCCCCGCCTTTTTCTGTTCCTTTTGAACCGACTGAATGAGGGCGCGGCGCTTCGGATAAAGCTGACGTAGCAGCGCGCAATGCGAAGACACCGAGGGAGGCGGATCGGGGCGGGAGATCACGAATGATAATCTCCCCCGGAAGCAAAGGAGCAATATTCGGAGAACCCAAACATTACTTACCCCTTATGCCTCTTTGGTTCTTTCTCTCAGAGAAAGAACATCGCGTCTCCCCCCCGCATCCCCGGGTCACTTTTTCTTTTTCAGAAGCAGCGCGATGAAGATCAATCCGCCGACGGCGGCAAGCGAGGCGATCACGGTGCCGACGGTATAGAAGAGGCTGTCGCCGCCTTGTCCGGCGGGACCGTCCGGCATATCGGGCGCGGCGGTCTCCTCCGGCACCTGGTTGGGGCTGATCTTATAGTAGTAATCGTAAACGCCGTCGGAATACCGCTCGAAGGCGGAAAGTGCCGCGATCGGATCGGAGGCGTTCACCTTCGCCGCGAGGACGATATTCTTCCCGTCCACGCGGATCTCCGCGTTTTCGGTCCCCTCGGTGATCCCTGCAAAGGTTGCCTTCGTCAGGTCGGCTTTTGCCGTGTCGGCGACCTCGATCACCGCTTTGGTAAAGCCGTTTGCCGTGATATTCCCCTCAAGCTTCACGGCCGCGCCGTTTTTCGCGTAGACGAGGTGCGTGGATTCGGTCCTCGCCGTATTGCCGTTTTTCAGGGTCAGCGCCGCGCCGTCGACCGTAAAGACCGGCTTGCCCGGTACGCGGACGGTGAAGGTGTCCATATCGAGGATCACGTCGCGTTTTACCGTAAAGGTATCGTAGGCGTTGACGGTATCGGTCAGACGGATGAGCCCGCTTTTCCCGTTTTCCAGAACGGCACGGAGGGCTTCCTCGCTGCCGACGCCCTGCTCCAGTTCGGAAAGCTTCGCGGTGTTCAGGAAGCGGAGATCGTCAAACCACAGATTCACCTTTTCCTGCCCGCCCGTAACGTAACAGTTGTAGATATCGAAATAGATGTAACTGCCCTCGGTCGGGTCGTCGGGCGAGCCGCCTTTTTCGGCGAAAATGCCGCTTCCCGCGGTGTATTCCACTCTGCCGGCACTCTTATCCCCGGCAAGCGCTTTGCCGAAATCCATAAAGAAATAGTTCCAGCCCTCGTGAAGGGTGCGGTCCCCGGTCGAGAAAGCGCCCGACGCGGGATACATCTTCCAGCCGCCGTCGCTCGCGCCGCCGATCTCCAGATAGAAATCGGAGTTGAGCTTCACTTCCTCCTCGGAATAGACCCAGAAGGCGAAGGCGAGGTTTTCTGACGGGATCGCACTGACGTCCACGCCCGGATAACCGCCGGTACGGAGGGTATAGCGGGAGGCGTAATTCAGCATTTCCGCCTTCCAGCCGTTCGTCGCCGCCATCGCGTGGGTCGGATCGGGGGTCATCAGCTTTTCGTCCGAACCGTCCGATTTGGTGCGGTGACGGACGCCGGTCCATCCGGTCGAGGAGGTGTGGTCGCCGTCCATAAAGAGAACGGAGGCGGGCGCGTCGTCGGCGAACGCCGGGAAGACCGTCAGCATCCCCGAAAGGAGCAGAAGCGCAAGCAGAACGGAAATCAGTTTTTTCATTTTGCTTCCCCTTTCTTTTTCTTGTCAGCCCAAAGGATCAGAGCGGCGATCCAGATCACGACCGCCGCGGCAAGCGCGACGAAGAACGCGGTCTTCATCGGGTCGCCCGCTTTTTCGGTCGGTGCGGTCGCCCCGGTCTCCGGGTCGGTCGCGGCTTCGGTCACCGGTTCGGTTTCCTTGTGCACGATCTCTTTGCGGATCGTCACCGTGTCGATCACGGTATCGGGCTTGAGGTTATCGCGCACCTCGAGCGAAAGGGTGTCCCCCTCTGCTTCGAGCAGGGCGTAGGTGTAGGAGGCGTGCCCGTGGACCGAGAAGGCAATATGACCCCACGGCCAGTTGGGCGTCGCGTCCTGATTGCCGAATTCCTTCATTCTCGAAGAGGTGCCCATATTGACGTAGAGCGTCCCGGCGGGCGACAGAAACGCACCGTCCGCGTCGGTATCAACGTCCACCGCTTCCCAATCCCGTATGAAATACGAGCGGCAGTAGGAGTGGGAATGTCCGGTCAGGCAGAGGTCGGGCTTGTATTTATCGAAAATGGTAATGAATTTGTCGTAGGTCTCGCTGCAGTAATCGAACGCGTCGCCTTTCGCGGCGGAGTAACCGTGGAGATAATACCCGTAGATCGCCTCGTGGAAGCCGACGACCATCCAGTCGTAATCGGGATAGGCTTTGATCGCTTCCTCAAAGGTCTTTTCGTGGTCGACCTCGTCGAAATTGATATCGGTGATCGAGAGCATCACGAAGAGTACGTTGCCCGACATGAAATAGTAGTCACCGATGCCCATCGAGCCGGGGAAGACCTGATTCGGGGTGTTGGTGTAGAGCGGGAGATTCGCAGAGGCGGGGGAGATATCATGGTTGCCGTTGATCGGCGCGAGAACGGTATCGGCGAGCCCGTCGATGCCGAAGAAGCCGTCAAGGTAATCGGTGCGCGTCGTGTTCTGCATCTGGTCGCCGAGCGAGACGATCAGCGGCGCCTCGTCGCGGTCGAGCATCTGATCCAGCGTGATCTGCCAGTTTTCGACCGATTCGGGCAGCTTTTTGTTCCACGATTCCATTTCGATGACGTGGATATCGCTGACGATGTAGGCGCTCATCCGGTCGGCTTCCTGCGTGGTGACGGTATGGAGCGCCGAAAGCGTCTTCCCGTCGCCGACGCGGTAATTGTAAAGCGCCCCGGGCTTGAGCCCCGTCGCCGTGGCCTTGCAGGAATAGCGGCTGACCGCCGTTCCGTCAATATCGTCGGTCGCGCCCGTCTTTTTCGATTCGCCGTAGAAGACCTGTTTTTTCGCGTTGAAATCGCCGCCGTAGGGCGCGATCTCCACGAAAACGTCGGAGGGCTGACCGTGCGTGATCCAGTTGAAATTCAGCGAGGTGGGATCGCCGCCCGGCTGAACGGTCAGGTCGAGGATCGTATCGCTTTCCGAAGCGCTGACCCCGAAAGCGGGAAGGATGCCGAGCGCCAGAACGGCGGCAAGAAGCAGGGAAAGAAGTTTTTTCATCCTGATTACTCCTTCACAAAAGTCCCGGGCGTTTTCCCGCCCGGGACCGTATTTTATTCTTCCAAAGCGATGGAGATATCGTCGATCGCGATCGTCAGGTTCTCGCAGTTATGCAGATAGAAGCGCATGAAGTCGACCCTCGTGAAGTCGGTCGCGCCGCCGGTGGTGTTCGTACCCGCAAGCGGCAGGAAGACCTCGTGCCAGCCGTCGCTGCCGTAGAGGCAGTTGATCGTCCAGTTGCTTTCCTCCACGTCGCAGGTGCCGCCGCTGCCGAGCTCGATCGAACCGTTCTGACCGGAGATGTCCTTGCTCGTCCAGACCCAGAAGTGCAGATAGCCTTTCTCAACGTATTCGCTGAGGTCGGTCGGATCCATGTGCCATTCGAGAACGATGCCCGTGCCGTTCATATTCTCGTGAATGAGCGCGCCGCTTCCCTTTTTGACGTAGTTCGCGTTCTTGGTCAGCTTTGCCTGATTCATTCCCTTCGGGAGCGCGTCGCACGACGAAAGCGGGATATATTCCGAAACGAGGATGTCGGTGCCGTGATCCTCAAACTCGATCGAGGAGTGGTAGGGACGCTCCTTGATGCAGTCGCGGTCGTTGCGGTTATAGATATCGAGTTCGGAATTGACGTTCAGGAGCGAGGTGCCGAAGATGCGGAGCGCGTTGATCGCCGCGACCCTGCTGTTTCGGATCTCGAACATCGGGTATTTTGCCTTCAGATAGTCCTGCGTGCCGTTGATGACGAGCGCGGAGGAATTCTCGGTGCGGACGAGCGTTCTCGCGCCGTAAACGAAGTCGTTCAGGAGCATTTCGTTTTCGGCGTCAACGACGTCGTAGGTGACGCAGTATTCACGGAGCAGCTCGTCGCGGAGCTTCGTGAAGCCGGGATCGTCGCCCTCGCCCTTATGATAGAACGCCCATTCTTTCTTGTCGGCAAGGTCGGGATCGAAATACGCGTCGAGCGAACGGCGCTGAAGGAAGTTCGGGTTGTCGAGACATTCCTCGACGGTACCGTTCTTGCCGCCGACCTTCGCAAAGGAGAGGAAGCAGCAGCCGGTGCAGGTATTGACGAGATGATCGTCGCAGCCGGTGAAGTCAAAGCCGACGTAGCCCGCGACGATGACGGTATGAACGGCGTACACACCCTTTCCGGTTCCCTTCACGGCGGCAAAACCGATTGTGGGATCGTTCGCCTTGATCTTTTCCAGCCCTCTCGACGGATCGTTCACGGGGCACCAGATACGAAGCCCCGAAACGCCCGCGTTTTCGCCGAGGGTGACGGCGTGGGCATCGGTGACGTAGGTAAGGAAGACCGTGCCGGTCTTGTAGCCGTCCTGATCGCGTCCGGGAACCGCCGCCGTGCCGCGCAGCTCAACGCCCGCGGGAACGGTGACCGGCTTGTAGAGGCAGTAGATACCGCTTGCGACATAGACGACGCCTCCGGTCTTTCCGGCTTCGTTCAGTACCGCCTGGAGCGCGTCGGAAGCGTCCGCCTTCTTGTCCTTCATCGCCGAAAGATCGGCTATGTAAAGGTGATCGGCGGGCTTTGCGTGCGTGCCGTGGACGACTTTATAAGCGGCGAGGCTGTCTTCTTCATTGATGATGAAGCCCTCGGCTTTTCCCTTCAGCGTCACGTCGGCGAAGCGGAGCGGGGTCCTTTCCACGCGGTTGATCACCGCCGCCTCGGTGCCCTCGATCCGGGCGTTCGCGATCAGAGCGGTGTTGCCGCCGCTGATGCTCTTTACGTCCATACCGACGCCGCAGTTCACGATATCCAGCCCGTAAATGACGCCCCAGAAGGTGCGCTCCGCCAGGGTCGTGAACTCAATGCCGGTCTTGCAGCCCTCAACGTACAGCTCGGAGAGCGTCTCGTCGTCAAGGTCGCCGAGGATGATGCCCGTCGCGTCCTTCATGCAGGTCGCGCGGAGGTCAGCGGCGTTTTCACAGTCGAACCCGCATCCGGCGGAGAGCCAGTAGGCGGGGGAGATCTTCACGTCGCAGGTGCAGCCGACGTCGGAGGAATGGTGCATTTCCAGTCCGGTCTCAAGCGCGCACATCCGGACGTGGCGGATCTGCATCAGCTCGTGCCACTCGTATTCGGGACCGACGCCGATGCCGCGGTAGGAGTTGATCAGCGTGACGTTCTCGATCGTCGCTTCTCCCGCCTGACCGACGAGGAAGGTATAACCCTGTCTGACCGGCTTGTCCGCCTTCTGCTCGGGATAATAAACGGTCAGACCGACCGCGCCCGAGCAGGGGTTCAGACGGATGAGGGCGTTTTCCGAGCGGGTCGCCGCGGCGGTGACCTTTGCCTTCGGCTTTGCTATAATGATCGTGCCGTATTCGGGATTCGGGGTCGTATCGGGGTCCTGCCAGTCGCCGCGCAGGGTGACGCCCGAGGGAATGGAGATCGAGCTCGAAACGAGATACCGTCCGGCGGGAAGGAAGACGGTGCCGCCGCCGAGCGAGCCGCAGTTCGTCAGCGCCTTCTGGATCGCTGAGGTGCTGTCCTTTTCCCCGGTGGGGTCAGCGCCGCAGTCCTCGGTGGCGATCACGGTCGCGACGACCGTTTCTTCGGTCGGATAGACGGTTTTGATGAGGGTGGGACGCTTTTCGGCGCTGTTTTCCGGTTTGACCGCCTCGAAAGCGCCCGCTTTTTCGATCTTACCGGTCACTTTCGTGCCGTCGGCAAACACCTTGTCGGTGCCGACGCGAAGAGCGTTGCGGATGAAATCGCTGACCGCCGCTTTGGTCGCTTCGGCACCGTTTCCGGCAAGGACGAGTTTCCCGTTTTCGGCGGCAAGGACGTATTCCCCCTCGCCGAGCCCCGAAAGGGCGGCGTCGGTCTCGGGCTGACCGGTCTTTCCGATCAGGACGGTGTTCACCGCAGAGGCTTCGTTTTCCGCTTCGGTAACGTTGAAGCCGAGCCCCTTCAGCGCGTTCAGGAGATTCGTTTTTTCGGCGTCAAGCCCCGATTCGGTAACGAAATAATACGCGCCGTCTTTGGCGAGGAATCCGGTCTCTTTCACGGGGGGAGCGTCGGTTTCGGAGCCGGAGACGTCGCTCGTTCCGCTGTCGGTCGGAGGCGTGACCGGATCGGTCTTTTCGCACGAGGCAAAGGCCCCGAGAAGCATCACGAAAACGAGCAGGAGGCAAATTTTCTTCATTGCTGAACCCTTTCTTTTGTCCGCCGGAGCGCTTCCGGGCAGACTTTTTCATTTGCTTTCATTATATCATCGCGTACCCGTTTTGTCAATATCGGCAGACGGGCGCGGAACGGGGGACGCAATACGTAAAAAGCGTCTGCCCGACGGCGTAATGCCGTTAACTTAAGGAAACGACATTGTTCCGGAAGGGAGACTTCTGCTGTCCGCTTGCGAAGCGGACGGGAACGCAGTACGATCCCTCACCGCCGCCGAGCGGACGCACGCAAAACCGCCCGCCGATTTTGCGTCGGCGAGCGGTTTTCGTTATGATAATTTTTCGGTCACGGTCTTCATCTGTTCGGGAGTCGGTGTCCACTCGTTCATATCATCAAAAACAAAGAACACGATCCTGTCGGAATAACAGATCAGCCATTGATTCCACCAGGTTCCGTCGTCATTACGCATCCGATAGACCTTTTCCGCGCCCCACGGCTCCGGGTCTTCCGAAAGCCAGCTTTCCTCGGTTTCCCCTTCCGGAAGCCGGTACTCGCCGCAATCTTTCATATTGACAAGAAGCGTCTTTGCGATCAGACCGCGCGTGAACGGAAAATTCAGTTCGTACACGGTATAGTATACTTCGGGATTATCCTCCCATTCTCCGTACTGTGCATCCTGCCGGGCACCGTATTCTCTGCCGAGAAAAGAAGAGAAGCTCCGGTAGTTTTCGTAAGAATACCGATCGTAATCGGTTTCGATCAGATCCTCGACTTTAAGAGGGATCTCGTCGGCGTAAATATGCTGTTCCATCCCTTGATAATAAATCACAAGCGGTTTTCTTTCTGTTCTGACAGCATTCTCAACCGAAGAGATGACCGGGATCACGATTCCCGCGAGCAGTGCGATCATCAGAAATACCGTCACGAGCTTTGAAATCCGTGCCCGGGCTTTTTTCTTTTTGAAAAGAGAAATGCAAAGAGTGATGCCGATCGAGCCCACTATAATGGCAAGAGCGACGCCGATTATGCCCCAAACTCGTATACCGATGCAGGAAAGCAAAGCTGCCATCCCCATAAGCATAAACAAATCGTACAGCAGGATCGCATACTGCCGTTTCGGCGCCTCGTGATACGTTCCGGTCAGTTCCGCTTCTTTGAGCGCGCGGCGCCGCCAGACGTAATATGAGATCAGATCAAAAAGAAGGATGCTTGCAGCGATACCGTACGCGAACACGGCAATGAATCTGTTGCCGTACCGGATCAGGTCGATCGGTGTCAGGAAAAGCGCAAACAAGTTAATAATGATACCGAGTACCGAGAGAAAGACAAAAAACAGATATAACGGCAAAGGTCCCTTTTTTAAGGAAGCGTGGTAAGATTCGATCTCCAACCGGGGATCGGTTTCAATGGGAAGGGGATCGGCTTTTTCCGTGCGGAAAACCTGCATGGATCCGCTCGACGCAACGAATTCCCATCCGGTCCGCTCGCAGAATTCGTTGAGCGTCTGCTGGGAATCGGTCAGAGTCGGATCAAACACCGTAACGTCTTTCAGATAAGTGACGGAATACCGGACCTTTTTCGGCAGCGCTCTGCGGAAAATCCAGAAAATATCGTTCGAGCCTTCGAGCATCCACCCCTCCTCCGCCTGCTCTTCAAAAAAGCGCTCGTAACCGGGACGGTTGTACAAGTTTAAGTCCTTGCTGATTTTTTTACAGTCTTTCATCACGGTAACCTCCTTCTTCAGTTGCGTCCTTCTTTTTCAAAAACAGTACGGTAATCCGCAAGCTGTGCCTCGATACGTTTTACCTCGTTCTGCAGCACTTCAAGCCCGGATTTCGTGAGGATATAGCTTCGGCGTCTGCCCTCCACCTTCGTCTCGCGGATCAGCCCCGCCTCGGCAAACTGCTCCAAAAGGGTGTATAAGGTCCCGGAGCCGATGTTGACGCGGTTTTCGGTCATTGCCGGGATCCGTTCCAGAATATCCAGCCCGTAGCATTCGGTTTTCAGACACAAAAGGGTATAAAACATCTGCTCCGTCAGGGTTTGTAATTTGTTTCTTGACATAGGCAGCCTCCTATTCTCGAATATCGAGTATTCACGGTTCCATTATATTCTCGAATATCGAGAATGTCAATGCCTTTTTGAAAAATTTCCAAAAAATCTTTTTTGGGGCAAAAACAGCCCCCGCCGCCGGAAGTGAAGCAGACGAAAACGCAGTATCACTCCGCGCCTGAAAACGAAAAAAGCCCACCGGAAAACCGATGAGCTATTTTCGTTATGCGGTCAGGAGAGCTTATTCTGCAGGCGAAGATTGTCCGCGATCATCGCGATGAACTCGGAATTGGTCGGCTTTCCCCTGCCCTGCTGAATGGTGTAGCCGAAATAGGAATTCAGCGTCTCGATGTCGCCGCGGTCCCACGCGACCTCGATCGCGTGACGGATCGCGCGCTCGACGCGGGAGGAGGTCGTTTCGTACTGCTTCGCCACCGTGGGATAGAGGATCTTCGTGACGGCGTTGATCACGTCGTTGTCGTCGATGGTCATTAAGATCGCCGTGCGGAGGTACTGATACCCCTTGATGTGCGCCGGAACGCCGATCTGATGGATGACGCGCGTGACCTGCGCCTCCATATCGGCGGGAAGCGGGATGCCGGACGACGCCGGGCGCGTTTCCCCGCCCCGGATGCGGCGGATCCGCTCGTCCAGCTTGCCGAGATCGAGCGGCTTGAGCATACAGTAGGAGGCGCCGCATTCGGTCGCTTCCAGAAACATCGAGGGGCTGTTCACCGCCGAAAGCACGATGAACGCCGGAGGCTTGTCCTTCCCGAAGGCGAGCGCCGTGACGCTCCGCATGACCTGCGTGCAGTCGAGCTTCGGCAGCCAGATATCGATCAGAACGAGGGAGGGATGGTAGCGGTCGATCTGGCAGAGCGCCTCCTCCCCGCTCGCCGCCTCGTAAACCGAGCGGTAGCCGAGCTGACGGAGCGATTCGACCGTCTCCTTCCGGAAGGCTGCGTCCTCGTCCGCGATGAGGATCGTCGTAAGAGTATCCATATCACAAATCTCCTTTTGCTTTTTGATCTTGTTTCCTTTTCTTCGGACACCAATAGAATACCATAATTTTCCATATTATGCAAGACCAAAAGCGTCAAATTATTGCCAAATATTTCCATTTTTATTGATACATTTCATACAAAAACCGTATAAAACGGAGAACGGCGTCTGCGGATTTTGTTGAATACTGACATTTTTTGGAAAAGACAAATCCCGACCTTTTCCGACGAAAAATTGGAAAAAAATACAATTAACTTACAGTAACTGGAAATCTCATCCATAGCATTTTGCACGGAGGGAACGGGAGGAAACGGATGAATTTCTACTATTTATTTGCATTTTTCTATTGAAAGTGAAAAAAGAGTGTGATATAATGAAGTGTCAAGAAAGTTTGGAGGGCTGCCGATGAAAAACAAGATGCGCGGTGCCGCCGCATTGTCGGCGCTGCTTTTCCTGCTTTTCCAGTTCACCGGCTGTGCCGAACCGACCGGAACCTTTAACAACGATGGGATGATTTCCGCCGAGACCGGAGAATTTCCGGGCTCCTCCCTCGCGGTCCCCTTTTCGGAATACGAGACCTACGCGGTCCTCGCCGCCTCCTACGATCTGATCGGCGAGACCTCCTCCGCAACGGCGACCGGGACCGACCTCGTGCTTTCCTGGTCCTCGAAAAAGGAAGAGGGCAGCGCGGCGATCACCGTCACCCTGTCGGTGGCGCTCACCCATCCGGGAGCGATCGACCTCCCCGAAAAAACGCTGACCTTTACGGTTGACGGCAGAGAGGAAAAAATTCCCGTTCCCGCGATGAAAAACAACGCGGGCGGACGGGAAATACTACTGGAGAGAACGTATCCGAAAACCGTTCTGAACAACGGCGAGATCATGGAGTTTTCCGCCTCCTTCGATTACCGGCAGAGCGTGATGGTCACCGATTACTACGGTGCCGTCGTTCCCGTCTTTCTGACGAGGCTCGAAACGAAGGCGCGCATCCCGCTCGGCGACGTTCCGGATACCCTTTCCGGCAAGGCGCTGCTCCCCGTCAATAACGTGATGCAGACCCCCGAGCTTCCGAACGGCTGTGAGATCACGGCGCTGACCATCGTGCTGAATTATTACGGCTTCCCCGTCGATAAGCTCACGATGGCGGACACCTACCTCCCGAAGGAGGAGGACACCTACACCGCCGATTTCTATAAGACCTTCGCCGGCAATCCCCGTAACCAGTGGCGCGCGTTCGGCTGCTATTCCCCCGTCATCGTCAAGAGCGCGGAGGATTACCTGACCGCCGTCGGAAAGCGGGACGCCTACGAGATCAGCGATATTTCGGGCGCTTCCCCCGAGGAGCTTTGCCTGCTGCTCGACGCCGGCTGCCCCGTCGTCGTGTGGATGACCCAGTACATCGACGCCACGCCGAAGATCCTGAAAACGTGGACGGCGGCGGACGGCGAGGAAATGAACTGGAAGCACCCCCTTCACTGCGTCGTTCTGATCGGCTACGACCGGAACGCCAACACGGTCACGATCGCGGACCCGTTGGTCGGCATCGTTTCGCACAACGCCACGACCTTCGCGCTGCGCTACAAGCAGCTCGGGACGCAGGCGGTTCTGGTCCGTCCGCTGGCGGGCGAATGACCGTTTTTCACCGTTTTCAAAAAAATTTTAATAAAAGAAGGTACAAAACCCATGGAACAGAATGTCAGAAGAGTCGGAACCGTATCCCGCGGTATTCGCTGCCCCATCATCCGTGAGGGCGACGACCTCGGCGTGATCGTAACCGAAAGCGTCCTGGAAGCCGCAAAGTCGGAAGGCTTTGAGCTTCGCGACCGCGACGTCATTTCCCTGACCGAGTCGATCGTAGCGAGAGCGCAGGGCAACTACGCAACGGTGGAAAACATCGCCGAAGACGTGAAGAACAAGCTCGGCGGCGGCACCATCGGCGTCATCTTCCCGATCCTTTCCCGCAACCGTTTCGCCATCTGCCTCCGCGGTATCGCTTCGGGCGCCAAGAAGGTCGTTCTGATGCTCAGCTACCCCTCCGATGAGGTCGGCAACGAGCTCGTCAGCCTCGACAAGCTCGACGCGGCGGGCGTCAACCCCTATTCCGACGTCCTTTCCCTCGAAAAGTACCGTGAGCTCTTCGGCGTCAACAAGCACGAATTCACCGGCGTCGATTACGTCGAATACTACGGCAACCTGATCCGTGAGCAGGGCGCCGAAGTCGAGATCATCTTCGCGAACCACGCACAGGCGATCCTCGATTACACCAAGAACGTCCTCACCTGCGATATCCACACCCGTGCGCGCACCAAGCGCATCCTGAAGGAAGCGGGCGCAGAGGTCGTCTGCGGTCTCGACGATATCATGAACGCTCCGGTCAACGGCAGCGGCTGCAACGAGAGATACGGTCTGCTCGGCTCCAACAAGTCCACCGAGGATAAGATCAAGCTCTTCCCGAGAAACTGCCAGCCCCTCGTCCTCGATATCCAGAAGCGCATCCTCGAAGCCACCGGCAAGCACGTTGAGGTCATGGTCTACGGCGACGGCGCCTTCAAGGATCCCAAGGGTAAGATCTGGGAGCTCGCCGACCCGGTCGTCTCTCCCGCCTTCACCGACGGTCTGATCGGTACCCCCAACGAGCTGAAGCTGAAGTACCTTGCCGACAACGATTATAAGGATCTGAACGGTGAGGCGCTGAGAGAAGCGATCTCCGCTTCCATCCGCGCAAAGTCCGGCAGCCTCGTCGGCAATATGGCTTCTCAGGGCACGACGCCCCGTCAGCTCACCGACCTGATCGGTTCGCTCTGCGACCTGACCAGCGGCTCCGGCGATAAGGGCACTCCCGTCGTCCTCGTTCAGGGCTATTTCGATAACTACACCAACTGCTGATTGCCGGAGGTTACCACACTATGATCAGAACCGAAGTGCGCCCCGAAACCATGGCGCGCATCAATACCCGTGAGCTTGCCGAGGCTTTCATCGCGGAGCAGGTCAAGGAGCTCCGCGCGCAGATCGGCAAGGATAAAGTCCTTCTTGCCCTCTCCGGCGGCGTTGACTCCTCCGTCGTTGCCGCGCTCCTTTACCGCGCGGTCGGCGATCAGCTCGTCTGCGTCCACGTCAATCACGGTCTTCTCCGTAAGGGCGAGCCCGAGCAGGTTATCCGCGTTTTCCGCGACGAGATGAAAGCGAACCTCGTCTACGTCGACGCGACCGACCGTTTCCTCGACGCGCTCGCAGGCGTTGACAGCCCCGAAAAGAAGCGTAAGATCATCGGCGGTCTCTTCATCGACGTCTTCGCCGAGGAAGCCAGAAAGCTCGAGGGCGTCAAGTTCCTCGCGCAGGGCACGATCTACCCCGATATTCTCGAATCCAAGGCGGGCATCAAGGCACACCATAACGACGGCGGTCTTCCCGAGGACCTGAAGTTCGAGCTCTGCGAGCCCGTCAAGCTCCTCTTCAAGGACGAGGTCCGTATGGTCGGTTCCGCGCTCGGTCTGCCGGATAATATGGTCTACCGTCAGCCCTTCCCCGGTCCCGGTCTCGGCGTCCGCTGCACCGGTGCCATCACCCGCGACCGCCTCGAGGCGGTCAGAGAGTCCGACGCGATCCTCCGCGAGGAGTTCGATAAGTGCGGTCTCGCCGGCAAGGTCTGGCAGTACTTCACGGTCGTCCCGCCGCTCACCTCCACCGGCGTCCGCGACGGCAAGCGCACCGAGGATTGGCCGGTCATCATCCGCGCCGTCAACAGCGTCGACGCGATGTCCGCTACCGCCGAGCCCATCCCCTACGACGTTCTCTTCAAGATCCGCGACCGCATCATCGCCGAGGTCAAGGGCGTCAGCCGCGTCCTCTACGATATCTCCCTCAAACCCGTCGCGACCATTGAGTGGGAATAATAGTATTTGGTTAAAAACCTCAAAAAAGCCCCATTTTAGCCCCTTTTTGAGCACTTTTCAAAACCGTGGTGGCAACTTGGTGGCAAAGTGAGCACAAGCCGGTCCCCGACTCTTTTTAATAACAAATCCGCGCCTGAGATTCGTTCTCAAGCGCGGATTTTTAAGTTATAACTTTTCTACGGTATTCAGAATATCGTCAAGCTTCTGCAGGAGTTCGGCGGCGGGCTTGCCGCTCGCCTTCTTCAGTTCGTCCCGAACCTCAATCAGGTATTGTTCCAGATATTTGCGGACCCGGATATTCGGGTAAACGGTCACCTCCCGGTCCAGTACACGCTCTCGGATATAGTCCTGGCGCATCATGCCGGAAAGGTCGCTCAGCAGCTGTACCCGAGCGGCATCTTCTCTGGAAATGCGGAATGCAATTGTAATACAGTCTTTGTGACTCAATGGTAGTTGTGCCCTCATTCGATTTCCTCCATGATTTGATCCAGACTTTCTGCAATGGAATTCTCTACGTTTTTAAAAGCGTGGGAATAATGCAGTGTGATATAGATGGATTCGTGACCGACCCGGTTGGCGATGTCTACGGGAGAGTATCCGGCGGCGATTAGGTTCGTGATATGGGAGTGCCGGAAACAGTGAATGGTTATCGGACTTAACCCGGTCTTCTCGATCCCTTTTGCAAGGATATTCCGCAAGCGATCTTTTCCGAAGGGAAAAAGGCGTTCCGTTCCGAGATATCCGGGACGGGATGCCAGGTATTCCTTCAGTTCTTCTTCCAGCTCAGAATTCAAACGAACGTTCCGGACATTTTTCTTCGTTTTCGGAGAAGTAACATATTCTTTTCCACGGATTACTACAAGAGACTTTGTGACCTTCAGCATATGAGTTTTAAAGTCGATATCGTCGATGTTCAGCGCCAGCAGCTCGCCCTTGCGCAGTCCCGTGAAATACAGTGTCTCAAAGGCGTAATAGACCATAGGATCGTCTGTAATAGCCTCCCGGAACCTCTTATACTCCTGAGGCGTCCAGACCGGTCTTTCCGTAGCATGCTTTTCACCGATGGAACATTTCTTTGCAGGGTTCGCCGGGAGCCATCCGCAGTAAACCGCATAGTTCAGAATGGCGGAGAGATGCGCGTGCAGACTGCGCAGATAGGTGTCCGAAAAGATTGCTTTGCCCTCATCGTCGTAGAAATAACTGTGCCACTGCACAACCGTGTCCGGTGAGATGTCCTTGATTTCCATATCCCCGAAGAAGGGAAGCACGCGTGCCTGGATAATCTGCTCCCGACGGTAAACGGTGGAAGGTTTATCGCCCAGGCGGGAAACCCGGTAACGCTCATAGAGCTCGTCGAAAGTCATAGTCAACGTCGGATTATCTGCTTTGAACATTGCCTCTGCGTGCTCTCGCCGCAGTGTTTCAAGGTACCCCTTTGCTTCGCGCATGGTTTTGAATCCGCGCTTCTTTGTTTTTTTACGATATTTCCGTTGATGTCGCGCATACGGTATTCCATGTAATAAGTACCCTGATCCGGGTCCTTTACGATATTGGCGGAAACCAAATTATAATACTTATCATCAATTTCCTTTGTCATCCTCTTGTCCTTTCCTCGAATAAGCATAAAGCTGTTTGTCAAAATAATCCTTCGGGATTTCGCCGGGACTCAAAGCGTATTTTGCGCCCGGCAGCTTTCTTTGCAAATTCGCAATAATCCGATAGGCCGTGGAGCGGCTGACGGATAGAATTTCCATCACGTCATCCACGGTGTAGAATGGCTTGTCCCGGTATAAGTCCTTGATATACACCACTGGAGCAGCCTCCGGCGGCGGGCCGGAGGACTGCTTGGCGTAGTCTTTTTTCTTTGAGAAATCAATCTCTTTTTTCCACATTTTCTGTGAGCTCCTTTCAGTGCGGGAGCTGTTCGTATAACGCCTTTCTCGGAACTTTACCCCGGAATGTCAGGAAGCCCATACTGTCAAGCTTCTTGTTGATGCGCTTGCAGATATCGTAGGCCTGTGTCAGACCGATGCCGAGAAATTCGCTGATTTCTCCCGCAGTCATAAAATCGTATTTGGGAATCCCATCACGATTGTTCACTAATATTTTACTCATATCATTGTCGCTTGACGAATGTGTACCGGCGGTCATTTGTACATTTGCATTTTCTAAATCCATAGGCAATTCCTCCTTATCGAGTGGTCTGTTTCTGCATCTGACGGTAGTGTCTGTAGTATTCAATGGACTTCACAACGAAATCCTCGGCTTCTTCGTGATTAAGCCCCTGCGGAATCAATGCCCCGACTCTCTCGTAGGAGAAATAGATTTTTTCCGCCTGGTTCGGTTTCATTTGCAGAAGGATTTCCTCCGCATCGTCGATATTGAATCCGGCGTCATTGATGTTGTGAAGCTGTCTTGCCTGAGAGAGCGAGGGCGAAACTTCGCCGTCAACCATGATATCCAGCACCGCTTCCTGGTCTTCCGGGTCTAAGTAGGAGAGCTCTACGGCGGGGCCCATTGCCATTTCCTTGTTGTCCACACGGTCAAGGAACGGCTTGATGAGATAGGTCAGACGAATGAAACGCTGAATTTGGTTACGACTGTCGGGAGCGTTTTCAGCCATTACGTCAATGCTTCTGAGTCCGTGACCAAGTTGGTCACGAGACTGCGGCATATTTTTGATTGCGTCATATTTCATTTTGTACGCGAACGCTTTTTCAGATGGCAGGAGCTCCGTTCTCTGGCAGTTAGCGTCCACCATGGCGACGATGGCCTGTTCATGTGTCATGTCTGCGATGTTAGCAGGGATGGTTCCATTCCGAGCAGCTCGCAGGCGTGCTTTCTGCGGTGGCCGGAGACCAGCTCGTAGCGACCGTCCTCTTTTTCTCTGACCAAAATCGGTGTCAGCACGCCGACGTCGCGGATGCTTTCTACAAGGTTTTTCATTTCATCATCGTCCTTTACATAAAATGGATGCTCGGGGAAATTGTCGATTTCCGCAATGGGAAGGTCGTAGATTTTCGGGAGTCTGTTTTCGGTGCGCTGGGCATCGGTCATGAACATTTCGTCATAAGCGGTAACGCTCAGATCAAATTTGTTCTTAAAATTTTTCATAGGCAGATATTTTCCTTTCTTTAGTTGTTGCTGCCGTCCCCATAATTCGGGTCGGCGAATCTGATTTTGTGAAAAGCGGAGAGATAGCTTTTGTTCAGCTGATGCTCCGCTTTGTAGTATTTGAGTTTCTGCTTTTCCGATTGAGTGTTTTTATTCAGCCAGATTTGGCCTATGAGTAGCGTGACTCTTAAAAGAAGACTGTTAAGCTTCCAGAACTCTTCCGGCGGTTGTTCCGCAAGCGTATAGCCTGTTAAAAAGTGAAGAAGAACCGTGTGTTCGGGCGTATGACAAAGCTCTGCCTTTTTGACGAACGCGGCTTTCTCCTCCGGCGTTACTCTGACCTGAACATAATAGGTCCCGTTCCTCACACCGGTTCATCCTTGGCTTTCCGGATGTTTTCCTCCAGCTTTTCGGTAATCTCCGCATTGAGCTTTTTGACCACTGTATTCAATTCGGCAATGATTCGATCGACTTCTTTTTCATCAAGAACCCCGGTCGTGTTCAACGCGATAACGTGCCGGTTCAATTCATCCCCGAGTTTATGAATCTCCTCGGAATAACTTTTGTAGTCAATTTTCGGAGATTCAATTACCACGCTTTCGTCAATCTTCTTGCGGATATATTCCGAACGGTTCATGCCAGCTTTCTTTGCCTTGCGGTCAAGCTCTTTCAGTTCTTTGTCAGTGAGCCAAAATTTGATTCTTTCAGTTTTCTTCTCCATATTCATTTCTCCTCGTCTGCTTTTCCCAAGGGTTTCAGGGGTTGCCCCTGACAAGTGCATTGGGGTGTGTGCACCCAAATGCGATGCTTGCTGCATTACGGACGCCGCGCGTCCGTCATTAATATCCGAAGTCATGCCGCACCTCCGCTTCGTAATAGTTGTTCATGGTAACGGGAGCGTTAAACAGCACTGTAAGAAGGTAGGCGCGGATGTTTTCCACCTTGCTGGTGCTTCGCTTCAGCCGGTCAAGCACGTATTCCATAGATCCGGAATCAAAGTTCAGAAAACGCTTTCTGACATAGCTGCGGGGATATTCTTCGCCGCCGATCATAATCGTCTGTGATGTGCTGCAGATGGCATCTACCATGATATTGATGAGCTCCGGAAGGCTGTCCCGTGTGCGGAAATCCTGTTGAATCAGAATTCTGTATTCGACGTTTTCTTTGATGACGGCTTCCACCTCATCCGGGTCAAATCGGCAGATTGATTGATTCATCTCTTTGTAGCTATAATCTTTGTAACTATTCAAATCGATATAACTACTGTCCTGTTTGCCGATTCC
Organism: Lachnospiraceae bacterium; assembly: GCA_024404495.1. Lineage (GTDB taxonomy): Bacteria > Bacillota > Clostridia > Oscillospirales > CAG-272 > CAKRZE01. Next base: position 4,239 of record JAKSPT010000005.1, on the reverse strand, counting down.
CGGGAGAGCTGTATTTCCGTTTTCCGTCGGAAGTTTTTCCGATGTCCGGCAGTCTGAAATACAGATGTCGGGGAGCAGGTTTTCCACATAGTACTTGTTGGGCTTGTTACGGCCCTGGCGCTTCACGGAAACCAGTTCATAGGTCTCAAGTTCCTTGAGAATCTTTCCGGCCTTGTCATGCCCGCAGCCGAGCGCAGCGCAGATATCGTCCCGGCGAAAGATGATATACGCTCCGTCATCGTCGTTGAATGCCGGGCGCTTTTCCGACATCAGGCTTCGATCCCGCATCATCCCGTACAGAACCATTGCGTGCGGTGATAATCCGGAATACTTATCATCTTTCAGAAACACTCTCGGAATCATCAAAAAGCTTGTTTCCATGGCGGTCACCTCCTCCCTTGATTTTGTTGTTTCTTTTGTTTTGCATTTTGTTTCCTCCTGCGGCTCCTAACCGCTTATTCTGAATTTGCTCCGAAGTTCAGAGCATGTATGAAGGCCTCTACCTAATCCACGTTTGAAAGGGTGTTTTTCACCCTCCTTGCGAAAAGTTTCATAATTTCCCGTTCCGGAGGAAGGAACGGATACGAATAGGTTGAGGTCGGGATTTTCTTGAAAATCTCAAAAAAGGAATCTTCAGGTAGCGCATGCTTTGCGCTTTCATGGGAATCTCACCCCCACCTCTTACGTGGCCGGCCACCGCTGGAAGTATCATTGTCACCCGGATAAGTCATTGCCCGACAGAGAGCAGCTCTGCCTGTGCGGTCGGAATTAGCGCTCGTCCGTTTTCACGGAGTCATGGCGTACCACCGTCCGGCTCGTTATCCGGGATAAAGACCCGAAGATTCGTGTATTCAGTTGTCAAGGAACGGCGAAGGCTCAAGTGCCTCCATAATGCATGCACCGGGGAATGCGATTATTTCGGGCTTTTCGGAAAAACCCGAAAGATTTTTTCTCTCTCCATAATGTATGGAATGAGAGGTGCCGAAAACTAACCCTTTTCGGTTGGTTTTTCGATTATTTTTTTATCCCTCCATAATGCATGGAATTGGAGGTATCGAAATACAACCCATTTTCCCCGGTTGAACGGAAAATATTTTGTGTCCTCCATAATGTATGGAATTGACACCGTGGGTTTTTAGGGTTTTTCGGGATGTTTTTTGAAAAATCCTTTCACTATACTTGGGCAAGGGGTGGCCATTTGGATGGGTGTTTTCGAGTTGTTTTTCAAAATTTTTTAAAAAATATCAAATTCCTCCTTGTGACCGTGTTGAAGACCCTCCTCACTATACTTGGACAAAGGGGTACCATTTTGGGGGGTGTTTTCGAGTTGTAATTTCAAAAAAAATTTTCAGATTCCTCCTTGTCACCTGCATCGAAGAGCCTCCTTCACTATACTTAGACAAAGGGGTGTCGTTTTGCAGGGTGTTTGAGCGGAAAATCATAAAAATATTTTCCCGAATCGAGGATCTCCGGAAATCTCGGAAGGGAGCCCTTCACTATACTTGGACAATGGGGTACCAAAATGTGGCGTTTTCTCCGGTAAGTAATAAAATATTTCCTCCACTATGTATGGAATAAGGGGTGCCGAAAATTAACCCTGTTTGAAAGAAAAGCGAAAAAATATTCTGTTTTCCGAAGAACAAGAACGAGTACTCGTAGAAACCACCATGATGCAAACAAAAAATCCCATCCGGATTATTCCGAATGGGATTCAGCAGCGACTCAGAAGATGTTTTGTTTTCGTTGAGTTCTTAAATATTATTTTGAAACAGCGTGATAAATATTGAAAAGTTCATTGTTTTGTGGTATAATATACGTTGAGTAACTGCATACTCGCGTTTCAGATAAAATCGGAGGTAAAAGCATGCCTGTATCCTATAACAAACTTTGGAAGTTGATGATTGACAAGAACATCAACAAGACCAAATTGCGTGAAGAAGCGGGAATATCGTCTAATGCGGTGGCCAAAATGGGCAAGAACGAGGATGTCCGCGTAGAAGTACTCGTGAAGATTTGCAGATATCTGAATTGTACGGTTGACGATATTATGGAGATTTTACCCGAAGAAAAATAAAGCCATCAACAGTTGATGTTTTTTCAAAGATACAAAACCTATACCTAATGGTAACAGAATAATCCCAACGTTTAATGAGGTGACAAAATGGCAAAGACAGATACAAAGCAAAAAAAAGAAGTATCCATGGAGGAAACTCTGTGGAAGTCCGCCGATAAGCTCCGTGGTTCGGTAGAACCCGCAGAATATAAGCACGTCGTTCTCAGCCTTTTCTTCCTCAAATTCGCCAGTGACAAGTTCTCTGCACAGAGGAAGATCATCAAGGAAAAGTATGGGGAAAAGTTCGTTGATACCGTCGCGTTTTATACCAAGGACAACGTGTTCTTCCTGCCGGAAGAAAGCCGTTGGTCTTACATCATGGAAAATGCAAAGCAGGACGATATTGCCCTGAAAATAGACACGGCTCTTTACACCATTGAGAAAACCAATCCGGCATTGAAAGGCGCTCTGCCGGACAACTACTACTCCCGCCTTCACATTGATACATCCAAGCTCGCATCCCTGTTGGACGAGATTGACCGTCTTGACACAACAAGCGACCAAGAGAACGATATTATCGGTCGTGTCTACGAATACTTCCTCAGCAAGTTTGCTCTTGCTGAAGGTAAAGGCAAGGGCGAGTTCTATACGCCCAAGTGCATCGTTAATTTGATTGCTGAACTCATCGAACCTTACGACGGTATTCTGTACGATCCTTGCTGTGGTTCGGGCGGCATGTTTGTTCAGTCTATCAAGTTCGTTGAAGCTCATAGCGGAAACAAAAAGAAAATCTCTATTTACGGTCAGGAATATACGAACACAACATATAAACTGGCAAAGATGAACCTTGCAATCCGTGGCATTGCCGCCAACTTGGGTGAAATGGCTGCAAACACTTTCTCAAATGACCAACACAAGGATTTGAAGGCAGACTATATTATGGCTAATCCACCTTTCAATCAGAAAGAATGGAGAGCCGATAATGAATTGATTGATGATCCTCGTTGGAACGGCTATGAAGTACCGCCCACAAGCAATGCAAACTATGGTTGGATTTTGAATATCGTTTCAAAGCTTTCTCAGAATGGCGTTGCCGGCTTCCTACTTGCAAATGGTGCATTATCCGATGACGGTACCGAGCTGAAGATCAGAAAACAGCTCATTGACAATAACCTTGTTGAAGCAATTATCATTTTGCCGAGAAACTTATTCTATACCACTGACATCAGCGTTACTCTTTGGATTTTGAATAAGAACAAGAAAGCGAGAGTTGTTGAGCAGAACGGTCAGGTCAAGCGTTATCGCAATCGAGAAAAAGAAATCCTCTTTATGGACTTGCGACAAATGGGCAGTCCTTATGAGAAAAAGTATATTGAACTGACGGAAGAAGATCGAGCAAAAGTTGCAGAGGTTTATCACAACTGGCAGTTAGAAGGTTTTGAAGAAACCTATGAAAATGTACCGGAGTTCTGCTACTCTGCTTCTTATGACGAGGTCGAAGAAAAGGGCTTCACTCTCGTTCCGAGCCGTTACATAGAATTCATCAACCGTGATGAGAACATTGACTTTGACACGAAGATGAAAACACTTCAATCCGAACTGCAAGAGTTACTTGTTGCAGAAGAAAAGTCAAAGGCTGACCTTCTGAATGTGTTTAAGGAGTTGGGTTATGAAATCAAACTATAAGCAGCTCGGACAATTCATTCGACAAGTTGACGTGCGTAACATTGAGGGCAAAGAAGATAATCTTCTTGGCGTTTCTGTTCAGAAGACTTTTATCCCCTCAATAGCCAACACCGTCGGAACTGACTTTACAAAATACAAAGTTGTTAAAAGAGGTCAGTTCACATACATTCCTGATACATCACGCCGTGGTGATAAAATCGGCATAGCATTGCTTGAAGATTATGAAGAAGGTTTAGTAAGTAACGTTTATACCGTTTTTGAAATTGTTGACACTCACGAACTTATACCCGAATACTTGATGTTATGGTTCTCACGTCCTGAATTTGATAGGTTTGCACGTTTCAAATCACACGGAAGTGTTCGAGAAGTGCTTGACTGGGATGAAATGTGCAAGGTCGAGCTGCCTGTTCCATCTTATGAGAAACAGTTAGAAATCGTAGAAAGCTACAAAGCAATCACAGAACGAATTGCTCTTAAAAAGCAGATAAATGATAATTTAG